>NZ_JBHVDH010000031.1:0-51097 GCF_042802855.1 Streptomyces sp. NPDC057445
CACCACTTTTTCGACCATGATCGACAAGGGGCGCAAGTCATGCCGGACCCGGAGACCGGGAACCCCATTGCGGGGCCACGAAAACGGTAACGGGGAGTCCGCTGCTCCGGTCCTCGTGGAGATGCTCCACGTCTTGCCGGGGCAGGTGAGAGATCGTGTACGCGGCCAACTGGTCCCTCGTGCGCCGCAGCAGGCTCAGAAGAATGCCGACAGTTGATCCGTGATATCGCGCCCAGTGGCTGCTCTCGTGGACGTAGGTCTTGTGCCAGGAGCCGACCGCCGTCACAAGATCGCTGGTGCGCGTGCGGGTCTGATCCTGGAAGAGGATCTGGCTGCGCAGATTCAACTCGGCGCCGCTCGAGTTCCGTAGACGTGGAGAGTGGACGGTCACCGGTTCTCCCCTTCCGAGCCGTCCGCACCCTGGTCGTCGTCTTCCGGTCGAGGAGGCTCCTCCTCCACGGGCCCCCGGTCACGCGCCCGCTCGACCAATGCCTTCAAGGCGTCATACAGGGTGTTCGTGGCCAGTCCGGCGGCGACGGAGATGGAGATCTCCGCCCAGTGGGCGTGGCGTAAGGAGTCGCGCCTGTTCTGCTGCAGGGGCGTGAGGGCGAGGGAGCACTTTCCGGCGAGGTGCTGATCCGCCTCTATTTCCCGTGCTAGCACCTTCAAGTTCGCGGCTTCGCCCCGGTATTCAAAGATCGGCATGGCGGGAGCCTACAACTGGCCTCCGGTTCCCGGATCGGGACTCGGACACCGCCGTCTTCGCTGGAGGACCGCTGTAGCGCAACGTCGGGTGAGTTCGCCCCCGGGTGGTCGTTTGAGGCCGGCGGCGACGTGGGGGGCCGGCGCCGGTATAGGCGCGGTCGGCGAGGACAGGGACGCCTTGTCGCTCACAGATCCGGATGATGTGGTGGCCCACGCCGACGCTCACTTTCCAGCAACATACGGCTGTCGTGGGTCGCTTCGGTGACTGATGGCCGGCGCGGTCCGACGCGCCCGTCGCCATCAGGGCGGCACGCGGACACAGGCGCCTGGCGACTACAACCTGTGCCAGGTGGGACCGTCAACGCGGGGCAGGCGGATGCGCCACTCCAACAGAGCCGCCGCCCCGAGATCATCAGTCAAGATCCGGACCAGTCCCGGGCCGGCGGTCCCGGCAACGTCCCCACGGCTGCCATATCCGCAGGTCAGCGAGCTGCTTGCGCTGTACAACCAGCAGACGAAGAATCTGCTGGGACGAACGCGCACCACACCGCAGCGCTTTGTCCGTGCCCGCAGAGCCGAGCGGCAAAGCCGGGTCGGACTATCAGTCAGGTCGCCTACCGCGCAACGGCCCTGAGCCGATCAGCCCCAAGATGTCCGAGTTCAACGGAGTGTAGTCAGCACCAAGTCAGCACGGGAGGGGTGAGCACAGGTGATGACGTGGGCTTTTAGTCAGCACCAAACCAGCACGGGAGTCAGCACCGCACCATCAAATCACCCTGAACTACGCGTCCCGGACGGCACCCGTTTCGACCACCATCGATCCCCTGAACCGCCTTTCCACGAGCCGGCATGGTGGCCACACGCATAGCCAACTCCCGAACTATGTTGCCTCGCCACATGTGCGCCTGACCTGCGTATTTCTACGGTGTGGCGACACGCAAACGTCCCCGTCACACCCCAGGAAGTGGTGCCGATGTCGTCGCCCGCAACCGCTCCACCGGCCCCGAACAACCTCAAGCGCATCGTCGCCGCCAGCCTCATCGGCACCACCATCGAGTGGTACGACTTCTTCCTGTACGGATCGGCCGCGGCGCTGGTCTTCAACAAGCTGTTCTTCCCGGACTCGGATCCGCTCGTCGGAACCCTGCTGTCGTTCCTGACGTACGCCGTCGGCTTCGCCGCGCGGCCGCTCGGGGCGCTGGTGTTCGGGCACTACGGGGATCGGCTCGGGCGCAAGAAGCTGCTGGTGCTGAGTCTGCTGCTGATGGGCGGGGCGACGTTCGCGATCGGCCTGCTGCCGACGCACGCCACCGTCGGGACGGCCGCTCCCGTACTGCTGACGGTGCTCCGGCTGGTGCAGGGGTTCGCGCTCGGTGGTGAGTGGGGCGGGGCCGTGCTGCTGGTGTCGGAGCACGGGGACGCCGGGCGGCGCGGGTTCTGGGCGTCGTGGCCGCAGACCGGTGCGCCGGCCGGGCAACTGCTGGCGACCGGTGTGCTGTCGGCGCTGACCGCGTTGTTGTCGGATGAGGCGTTCGGCTCCTGGGGCTGGCGCATACCGTTCCTGCTGTCCGGTGTACTCGTGGTCGTCGGCTTGTGGATTCGTCTCTCTGTCGATGAGTCGCCGGTCTTCAAGACCGCTCTGGCGCAGGCGGAGGCGCGCAAGGCCGCCACGGCCCAGGTCGAGAAGATGCCGCTGGTGGCGGTGTTGCGGCACCACTGGCGCGATGTGCTGATCGCGATGGGTGCCCGGATGGCCGAGAACATCAGCTACTACGTGATCACCGCCTTCATCCTCGTCTACGCGACCACCTCGGCCGGGCTCAGCAAGCAGACCGCCCTCAATGCCGTGCTCATCGCCTCCGCGGTGCACTTCGCGGTGATCCCGGCATGGGGCGCGCTGTCGGACCGGATCGGACGGCGGCCGGTGTATCTGATCGGCGCGGTCGGCGTCGGCCTGTGGATGTTCCCGTTCTTCTCGCTCATCGACTCCAAGTCGTTCGGCAGCCTGCTGCTGGCCGTCACGGTCGGCCTGGTGCTGCACGGGGCCATGTACGCGCCGCAGGCGGCGTTCTTCTCGGAGATGTTCGCGACGCGCATGCGGTACTCGGGCGCGTCCATCGGGGCCCAGTTCTCATCGGTGGCGGCAGGTGCCCCGGCCCCACTGATCGCGACCGCGCTCCTCGCCGAATACGGCAACTCCACGCCCATCGCCCTGTATGTCATCGCCGCCGCGCTTGTGACGGTCGTGGCGATCGCATGCGCCAAGGAGACCCGCGACCGGGATCTGGCGGACGTCACCGCAGGACAGGACGGACGGGAAGCGCGCGGCACGGATGCGGTGGCCGCCGCGGACGCCCCGACGTCCGCCTGACATCGGCGAAGGCCCAGGGTCTCTCGTCCGGATCAGGCCGGATCAGGGCGCCAGGGCATGCGAGCCCGGCAAGATCCGAACGAGAGACCCTGGGGGCCGCGTGAACCGTGCGAGGCGGTTCACGCGGCCCGCTGCGTCTGCCGGTGACCTCTCAGCGGACGACGGCCGCGGATATCTCGTGCAGCCGGAGGGCGAGCTGGATCTCCAGAGCGCGGGCCGGGGACTGCCAGTCCTCGCCGAGGAGCCGGCCGATGCGCTCCAGCCGCTGGGCGACCGTGTTCACGTGGACGTGCAGTTCGTCCTTCGTACGGGCCGGGCTCATGCCGCTGGCGAAGTACGCGTCGAGTGTGCGGACCAGGTCCGTGCCACGCCGCTCGTCGTAATCGGCGACGGGGCCGATGGTGCGCCGGACGAAGCCCGCGATGTCGCTGGTGTCGGCCAGCAGCAGTCCCAGGAAGCCCAGATCCTGCGCCGCCGCGCCTTCGCCGGAACGCCGCAGCAGCCGCAGGGCCTCGACGCATCGCAGCGCCTCCGCGTATGCCCCGGCTATCGAGCCCGGCGTGCCGACGGGCGCGTGGACCGGGGCAGAGGCGCCGACCGTCACGGGCTCACGGAGCGTGCCCCCGAGGTCCTTCGCGGTCTGGCGGGCGAGGTCGGTGGCGCCTTCTCCGGAGCGGAGCGGCAGCATCAGGACCGTACCGCCGTCGCGGGCAGCGGCCAGGCCGTGGCGGGTCGCCGCAAGATGGGACGCCGCGGACCACAGGCGCTGGCGGTCGGCGGTGGCACGGTCGGTGCCACCGGCGCCGGGCTGGATGTCGACGCGGGCGGCGAGCACGACATGCGGTGCGTCCAGATCGGCGCGGAGCCGCGCTGCGCGCTCCCGCAGCAGACGCGGGTCGCGCTCGGGCGCGTCCAGGAGGTCGTCGAGCAGCTCGCCCCGTACTCGCTGCTCGGCCTCGCCGGCGGAGCGACGGGCCAGCAGCAGAAGTGAGGTGACCATCGCGGCCCGCTCCAGTGTGCGTCGGTCGACGGGGTCGAGTGAGGGGTGTCCACGCAGGACGAGCGCTCCCAGCAGCTCGCCGCCCGCCGACACCGCGGCGACCCAGTCGTCGCCGTGCCGTATCGCGTGACCGTCGGCACCGATGAGCTCCAGGGCGGTGAGCGACGGGGCGTCGGGATCCGCGAACTCGACGGTGCCGTCGAGGACTTCGGACACCGCGCTTGCGACGTCATGCACCCCGCCGCCGTGCAGCACCAGTTCGGTGAGCCGGTCGTGCACGTCAGAGGCGCGCTCGATGACGCCGCTGTGGTCGCGGATGATCTCGTTGGCCCGCTCCAGCTCGGCGAGGGCGCTACGGGTCTCGGCGAGCAGGTTGGCGGTGTCGATGGCGACCGCCGCGTGGGCGGCGAACGAACCCAGCAGCGCCACCTGTTCCCGCTCGAAGACGCGAGCCCGCCGGTCGGCGGCGAACAGCACGCCGATCGCCTGGCTCCCCAGCATGAGAGGGACACCGAGGATCGCGACGAGGCCCTCGTCCCGGACGCCCGAGTCGATGGCGCGCGTGTGCTGGAAGCGCTCGTCGTCGAAATAGCTGTCGGTCACGTAGGGCCGGGCCGTCTGGGCGACGAGACCGCCGAGCCCCTCCCCCATGCCGAGCCGCAGCTGCTGGAAGCGGGCAGAGACGGAGCCCTCCGTGACCCGCATGTACGTGTCCCCGGCAGCCGGGTCGTTGAGGCTGAGATAGGCGACTTCCGTGCCGAGCAGCGAACGGGCACGCTGCACGATCGCCCTGAGCACCGCGTCGAGGTCGCGCAGACCGGACAGGTCGTGGGCGGTCTCGAACAGCGCGGACAGCTCCGCCTCACGGCGCCGTCTGCCCTCCAGCTCCGCGCGCACGCGCAGTGCGAGCTGCTTGGCATGCTCCAGGCCGGCCAGCGTCTCGGGGCCCGCGCCGCCCGCACGGGCGAGCAGCACGGGCCGGTCGTACGCCTCCGCGGCGGCGCCGCGGGCGAGGAGCTCCAGGTAAGAGGCCTGATCGTGGGACATGAACACAGGGATACCTGCCGTGCGGGGGGTCGCACCAGCCCTGTGGACGGCGCGGCCCCTGTGGACAACTCCGTCATCCCCTCGCCCCCGGCCGGGCGGGGCGGCCCGGCCCGTGAGGCGGCTCAGCGCGTTCAGTGCGCCGTCCAGCCCCCGTCCAGTGCCAGCGACATCCCGGTCATGAAGGAGGCATGCGGCGTGCAGAGGTACGCGACCGCCTCGGCCACCTCCTCCGGCTCGATGAGCCGCTTGAGCGCGGAGTCCTTCAGCAGGATGTCGGTGACGACCCGGTCCTGCGGGATGTCATGGGCAGCGGCCTGGTCGGCGATCTGTTTCTCGACCAGTGGGGTACGCACATAGCCGGGGTTGACGCAGTTGGAGGTGACCCCGTGCGGGGCACCCTCCAGAGCAGCGGTCTTGGAGAGCCCCTCCAGCCCATGTTTGGCAGCCACATAGGCCGATTTGTAGGCCGAGGCGCGCAATCCGTGGACGGAAGAGATGTTGACGATCCGCCCCCACCCCTGCCCGTACATGTGCGGCAGCGCTCCTCTGATCAGCCGGAACGGCGCCTCGAGCATGACGGTGAGCACCGTGCGGAAGACGTCGGGCGGGAACTGCTCGATCGGACGGACCAGCTGCAGCCCCGCGTTGTTGACGAGGATGTCGGTTCCCGCGGCTGCCGCCTCCGCCGCGTCGAGTTCGGTCAGATCGAGGACGAGGGGTTCCACCGAGCCCGGCACGCTCATCTCGAGCGCGCGCCCGACGAGCATGTCGAGACCGTCCGTCTCCCTGTCCACGGCCCTGACCTTGGCCCCGGCAGCGGCGAGCCGCAGCGCGCAGGCGCGCCCGATGCCGCTCGCCGCTCCGGTGACGAGGGCGGTACGGCCGGCGAGATCGAGGCCGACGGACCGTGTGGAGGCCAGGGAGTGGGGGGCGGGACCCGGATTCATGGTCATGTTCCGCACCCTAGGGAGGGCAAAGGCACCGACCGATGTGGGCAGCGCCCACAGTTCACTCAGGAACCATAGAGTCGAACCACGTCGGTCCATCGGTCAGCGCCTGCTTGATCCGGAAGAGTGCGAACTCCTGCAGCTCCGGAAGCGCGTCCACGGAGAACCAGCCGACTTCCAGTGATTCCTCGTCATTGACCCGTGCCTCGCCTCCGACGGCCCGGCAGCGCACACAGATGTCCATGAACTGGCACTGATCGCCGTTCGGGTATGTCACAGGCCTGTGCATGGCCTGTACGAGCACGACGCGCTCCACGACGCAGCGCACCGCGGTCTCCTCGTACACCTCACGCACGGCGGTCGTCGCGGGCTGCTCCCCCGGCTCCGGGATCCCGCCGATGATCGACCACTTCCCGGTGTCCGTCCGCCTGCCCAGCAGGACCCGCCCCTCGTCGTCGAGGACGACTGCGCTGACCCCCGGCAGAAAGAGCAGCTGAGTGCCCGCGCTCGCCCTGATCCGACGGATGAACTCAGGAGTGCCCATGGGTCCGACCCTATGTGCTGATCCACTGCGCCGCCTCAGGGCACGACGCGGCCGGGCGCCTCAGGCACCCGACCGTCCGCTGCCGCGCATACGGGTCCAGGCGGCGAAGCCGAGCGCCCCGGCGGCGAGCGCGACCAGGATGCCCTCGGGAAGGGTGCCCATGCGGGTGGCCGGAGTGAGCGAGGAGCGAAGAGGGACCTCGGCGACCAACGCGTCCGGGGTGAACATCTTCGTCTGCTGGACGATCTTCCCGTCGGGGCGGATGACCGCGCTGACGCCGCTGGTGACGGGGACGACCACGGCCCGGCCGTGCTCGACGGCTCGTACCCGCGACATCGCCAGCTGCTGGTACGTCATCTCGCTGCGCCCGAAGGTCGCGTTGTTGCTCGGCACGGAGATGAGCTGGGCACCATGGGTGACGGTGTCCCGCACGGCCCAGTCGAAGGCGGCTTCGTAGCAGGTCGCGAGGCCCACCTTCGTACCCGCGAGATCGAACACGCCCACCTTGTCGCCGGGGCCGAAGTCACGGCTCACGCGGTCGACGTTCGAGTTGAAGACCCGCACGACGGAGCGCATCGGGATGTACTCGCCGAACGGCTGCACATGCCGCTTGTCGTAGGTGGCGACAGGGCCGCGCGACGGATCCCATTCGATGAGGGTGTTGCGGAGCTTGCCCGTCTCGGGCGTGACGACGGCGCCGATCACGGTGGGCACGCCGATCTTCCTCACCGCCTCGTCGATGACGAGCCGCGCGTCCCCGTTGCGGTACGGGTCCAGGTCGGAGGAGTTCTCGGGCCACAGCACGAAGTCGGGCTTGGCCACCTTGCCCGCCGCGACATCGGCCGCGAGCTGCTCGGTACGGCGCGCGTGGTTGTCGAGGACCGCGCGGCGCTGGGAGTTGAAGTCCAGTCCGAGGCGCGGCACATTGCCCTGGATCGCGGCGACGGTCGCGGTGCCGTCCTCGGCCGAGTCGTCGACGAGCGGCAGCGCGGCGAGGGCCGCGGTGACGGGCACGAAGACGGTGAGTGCCGCTGCCGCGAGGGGGCCGCGCCGCAGCTCGCCGGTCTTGCGGTGGACATGGACCCGGCGCGCGGTCTCGTACAGCCCGAAGCCGCACAGGACGACACCGAAGCCGAGCACCGGCGTGCCGCCCACCGCGGCGAGCGGCAGGAACAGGCTGTCCGCCTGACCGAAGGCGATCTTGCCCCAGGGGAAGCCGCCGAACGGCACACGGGCCCGGACCGCTTCGCCGAGGACCCATACGGCCGCGCCCCACACCGGCCACAGCGGCAGGCGGGACACGGCCACGATGCCCACGCAGGTGAGGGCGACGAAGACTGCTTCGACAAAGGCGAGCGCGAGCCACGGGCCCGCGCCGACCTCCTCGCCCGTCCAGACGAGCAGCGGGAGCAGGAAGCCCAGGCCGGAGAGGTATCCGAGGCCGAGGGCCGCGCGCGGGCGGCGCCCCTGGAGGCACCATGCCAGCAGGGCGAAGCCGGGCAGAGTCAGCCACCACAGGGGACGGGGCGGGAAGCTCAGGTACAGCAGCACGCCTGACAGCGCGGCCGCGCCCGGTCGTACGAGCCGTCGCAGCAGCCTGAGGGGCGCGCCCTCGGGCGCCTCGACGGGCTGCCGGGTGTCGACGGGAGTCATGGTCGCGGTCACGTGCCGGAGTCTACGGTGGCGGGCTGGGTCGCGGCAGTCCGTCCCGGCCGAGACCGCCCATGGCGCGGTTGCGCCAGGGCGGGTAGGCCCGGGAACACAAATCCTGCGCAATCCATCCACAAAACCCGTCGTCGGCGTTACCGTGTGCGCCAGCCCTCCCATCTCCGCCTGCGCGACAGGCGGCGGGAAGGGTTCGCACAGGTCGGGGGCCGAGAAGGCCGGGGTCGGGGGTCGACATATGGCAGTACCGGCAGGCCGGTCGTCGGCCGCCGCGCGGGAGCGTGCGGACCGGGGCAACGGCCCCGATGCCATCGGTGTCGTCGTGCTCGGCGGCTGCGCGGCATGGGCACTGATCAGCGCGGCCGGCCGGGACGCTCGGCCCGAGGGCGTGCTGCTGGCCGTCCTGGCCGTCGCCGCCGGATACGCGTGCGGGCGGATCTGCGGCACGCTGCTTCCGGTGGCCACCGCTGCCGCCGCCGCGCTCGGCGGCCTGGCGCTGGCCCTCGCTTCGCCGCACGGGATGCCGGGCGTCGCGACCGTCGCCCCCACGCCACCGGGTCAGACGGGGGCCGCCGCGGCGCTGCTGGTCCTCGCGGTGGGCGCGGCGTGCTGTGCCGCGTCGGCGGCCGGGCCCGTGGCGATGCGCCTCATGCTGTGGCTCCTGGCGGTCGCCGTGGTCTGCGCCTCGCTCCTGCTCGGACCGGTCACGGGGTTCGTTGCCGCGCTCGGCGTGCTGCTGTGTTCGCTCGCGGCGGGCCGCATGCGCCGCCGGATGCTGGGGCTCGCCGGGTTCGCCCTGGCCACGGCGCTGGTGACCGGAGGCTCATGGGCAGTGGCGGAGGGCGCGCTCCCGGAGGGGCTCACGATCTCGCTCCAGGGGCAGCTCACGCAGCAGCGGGTGCAGCTGTGGCACGACGCCGCCGGCATGGCCAAGGAGCATCCGGTGCTCGGTGCGGGTCCCGACCGGTTCGGCGATCTGAGCCCGACGGTTCAGCAGGCGCTGTATTCCGACAGGAAGCCGCACTCCGCTCCGCTGCAGCAGGCCGCGGAGCAGGGCTTCGTCGGGGCGGGGCTGCTGGGCTCGCTGTTCTGCTGGATGCTGTACGGGCTGTGGCGCTCGTCGCGCGCGACGCCGGTGGTGCTCAGCGCGGGCGCCGCGCTGGCCGCTCTCGCCGCGCTGGCGAGCGTCGGCAATCCTCTGAGCTTCACCCCGGTCACCGCGGGCGCGGGCCTTCTCGCGGGCCTGGCCACGGCCCGGCAGGCCGCGGACGCCTTTGCTCCCGTGGCGTCGCCGGCCCGGGGAGCGGCCCTACCGAGGGAAGCGGCAACGAACACCCGTCACCCCGCCTGACTCGGGGCCGTCATCGACCGGGAATCGTCAGGGCTCCGCCGCCGGCCGGGCGGGACGTCCCAGGGCCCCGCCGCCCATCAGGCAGGTGACCCCACAGCCTGCCGGAGAGCACGCAGGAAGCCTCAGAGCCCCGCCACCGACGCGCAGGCATCTCAGAGCCCCGCCACCGACGAGGCAGGAACCTCAGAGCCCCGCCGCACTTCCCGTCGCCGGAAGCTGAATCTGCTCGCGGATGACCTGGACCGCAGTCGCGGCGTCGTCCACGGTGACCGTGAAGTTGCGGCCGTCGACGAGCGTGAGGATGACGCCCTCCCCGCGGCGGACGATGACGGCCGTTCCCTTCTCCGGGCGCCAGCGACAGCCCCACCCGCCCCAGTGGCGCGGGGTGACCTCGGGGGCGAACTCGGCGTCCACAACCTTCGCGAGCGGGATCCTCCGTCGCGGCACGCCGATATGGCCGCAGCGGACCTCCATGGCGTCACGGTCGACCGTGACGACCACATGGACGAAGGCGAGGGTGCCGAAGAGCATCAGCATCCCCGCCGCGACGCAGCCGATCACCGACATGAGGAGCGGGATGGTGCCCGAGGTCCAGGGCGAGTCGACGGCGAGTTCGATACCGAGCGCCATACAGGCCGCACCGGCGGCCGCGAGTACCCATTGGATGCGGTTGGTCGCGCGTCCGGTCCAGATGGGGGGCAGTGGCTCTGCGGCCTGCCCCTCAGCACAGGGGTGGTCCGTCATGCGTAGCAGCGTACTCACGTGGCGCCCGGGCGGCACCGGATCGTGCGGGGCGTAGTGCGGCCCCGCACACGCCCTCTGATCCGCGTCGCCGCAGGCCGCGACCCGGTCCGTCCGGCCGCCGGACGGGGGCGTCTCAGTGCGCCGGAGTGACGGGATTCACCGCACCGAGCATCCTGCCCTCCGCGTACGCCAGCGCCCGCTGCGGCAGCTGCGACATCCGGCCGCTGAGCAGCACGGTCAGCCGGGTGCTCGGCGTGGCGGCAGGCGCGGGCGAGGCACCGATGCGGCGCAGCGCCTGAGCGGCGACGGCCCCCGCGGAGCCGTGCAGGACGACCGGCCCCAGCCCTCCGGGCCGGCCGGCGCCGACCGCGGTACGGATGCGCTCTGCGACGAGCTCGTAGTGGGTGCAGCCGAGGACCACGGCGCTTACGTCCGTTGGAGTGAGACCGGCGGCCGCGGCCACGGAACGGTCGATCGCGTCCTCGTCGGCCTGCTCGACGGCGGCCGCGAGTCCGGGGCAGGGCACCTCGGTGACGTCGACACCATCGGCGAAGTCCCGGATGAGGCCGCGCTGATAGGCGCTGCCGGTGGTGGCAGGCGTGGCCCAGATGGCGATGCGGCCGCCGCCGGCGGCGGCCGGCTTGATGGCGGGGACCGTGCCGACGACCGGCAGGTCAGGCTCCAGTTCCGCCCGTAGCGTGGGCAGCGCATGGACGGAGGCGGTGTTGCAGGCGACGATCAGCGCGTCGGGGCGGTGGGCGGCCGCTGCCCGCGCGACGGCGAGCGCGTGCTCCGTCACGTCGTCCGGCGTCCGCGGGCCCCAGGGCATCCCGTCGGGGTCGGACGAGAGCACCAGATCGGCGTCCGGCCGCAGTCGGCGCACCGCGGCGGCCGCCGCCAGCAGACCGATTCCGGAGTCCATGAGCGCGATCTTCACCCGGTCACCCTAACCGACGGCCCTTGCGGTCCTGGCGGTGTGGGGCAGACTGCGGCGAATGGGCACCATTGCGTGGATCGCCTTGGGATCTCTGGCCGCGTGGCTGTGGCTGCTGCTCGGGCAGGGCTTCTTCTGGCGTACGGATCAGCGGCTGCCCCGGCGTGAGGCGCCGGGGACATGGCCGTACGTGGTGATCGTCGTACCCGCACGGGACGAGGCCGATGTACTGCCGGAGAGCCTGCCGTCGTTGCTGCGGCAGTCCTATCCGGGCGAAGCCGAGGTGATCCTGGTCGACGACGGCAGCACCGACGGTACGGGCAAGCTCGCGCGGGAGCTGTCCGAACGGTACGAGGGGCTGCCGCTCACCGTGACGACGCCGGGCGAGCCGGACCCTGGGTGGACGGGCAAGCTGTGGGCCCTGCGGCACGGTATGGCGCTCGCGCAGGCACGCCGGCCCGAGTATCTGCTGCTCACGGACGCCGATATCGCGCATGAGCCGGACAGCCTGGCCGAGCTGGTCGCGGCGGCCCGTACGAACGGCCTCGACCTCGTCTCGCAGATGGCGCGGCTGCGTGTGGCCACCGCCTGGGAGCGGCTGGTGGTGCCGGCCTTCGTCTACTTCTTCGCGCAGCTCTACCCGTTTCGCTGGATCAACAAGGAACGTGCCCGTGCCACAGCCGCCGCGGGCGGCTGTGTGCTGCTGCGCGCGCAGACGGCCCTGCGGGCCGGGATCCCGGAGTCCGTGCGTCAGTCGGTCATCGACGACGTGGCGGTGGCGCGGGCCGTCCGCCGGGCCGGCGGACGGGTGTGGCTGGGGCTCGCAGAGCGGGTGGACAGCATCCGCCCGTATCCCCGGCTGTCGGATCTGTGGCGGATGGTGTCGAGGAGCGCCTATGCCCAACTGCGGCACAATCCGCTGCTGCTCGCCGGGACGGTGGCCGGGCTCGCGGTGGTGTATCTCGCGCCGCCCGTCGCGCTCTGCGCCGCGCTGTCGGGGACGGACGCCCCGGGCGACGCCGTAGCGGGCTGGGCGGGGTTCCTCGCCTGGGCCGTGATGGCGGGCACGTACATCCCGATGCTCCGTTACTACCGGCAGACGCTGTGGCTCGCTCCCCTGCTGCCGTTCACGGCGCTGCTCTACCTCCTGATGACGCTCGACTCGGCGGTGCAGCACTACAGGGGGCGCGGCGCGGCCTGGAAGGGGCGTACGTACTCCCGCCCCGAAGCCGCGCCGGACCGTTGACGAGCGGCGTGGTCACTTCCTGCCCGGCGTCCAGTTCATGCCCCAGCCGTAGGCGTAGTCGATGGTGCGCTGGGGGCTGACTCCGCGTTCCGGCACCAGGTAGCGGGCCTCGCGCTGGACGACGAGGTCGCCGCCCTGGTTGGTGAGGAGGGCCAGGGCACAGACGGTCGAGGGGACGGTGCACTCGTCGAGGGAGAAGTCGACGGGGGCGCCGTGCTGCGGCTGGAGGGTGACGGTGGCGTGCAGATCGGCGAAACTGCGCGCGCCCTCGTAGATGGTGACGAAGATGACGACGCGGCGGAGCTTGTCCTTGTGGTCGAGGTTGACGGTGAGGTTCTCGCCGGAGTCCACCGCACCCGTACGGTCGTCGCCGTCGAGGTGGATGTACGGGGGTTGGTGGAGCGCCCCGAAGGCGTTGCCGAGGGCCTGGACGACTCCTTTGCGGCCGTCGGTGAGTTCATAGAGGGCGCAGAGGTCGAGGTCGAGGTCGGCGTGCACGGCGACGGCCCGGCCGAGCTTGGCTCCCCAGCCCTTGAACTGCTTGCGGACCTCCCAGTTGAGGTTGACGCGCATGGCACCCGACGTGCCGCCCTGCTTGCTGAGCGAGACGGTCGGCGACTCCTTCGTCAGGGTGACCTTGGTGAGGCGCACGGTGGCGGGACCGGGCGCGGTGGGTACGGCGGGCGCCGGCGGGGCGGTCACCGGTGGACGGGCCGGAGCCGCGGCGGGTGCGTGGTGAGGTGCCGGGGGCGGGGGCGCGGCCTGCTGGGGCTCGTCGACCGTGATGCCGAAGTCGGTCGCGAGGCCCTCGAGTCCACTCCCGTATCCCTGGCCCACGGCGCGGAACTTCCACGTGCCCTGGCGCCGGTAGAGCTCGCCGAGGATGAAAGCCGTCTCGACCGTCGCGTCCCGGCTGTCGTAGCGGGCGATCTCCGTGCCCGCGACGGCGTCGAGCAGGCGTACGTACAGTCCTGGCACCTGCCCGAAGCTGCCGCCGTCGGCCGACGCGGCGACGACGATCCGGTCGACGGTCGGCTCGACGCGCGCCAGGTCGACGAAGAGCTGGTCGGTCGCGCCGTCCGCCGCGGTGCGCTTGCCTTCGTGCCGGACCGCGCCCGAGGTGTGCGCCGGCTGGTTGTAGAAGACGAAGTCCGCGTCGGAGCGGACCTTCCCCGAGCCGGAGTCGAGCAGCAGGGCCGACGCGTCGACGTCGGGTACGCCGTTGCCCGACCGCCAGCCCAATTCGAGACGAACATTCAGGGCCGGTACTGGAACATTGGCTCCCTTGAGCATGGACATCCTCGCCCCCATCGCGGGTCCTCGTGCCCGGTCGTTTCCGTGCCGCCAACCTAGCGCCGGAGCCGCCCCGGCACCCGGCGCGACCCGAGGTAACACCTTCTCAGCTTGCCCTTTACAGGATTTAGACGCCGCTGGACGACCGTTTTTCCCAGATTCGCTCGCATTGGGGATCCCCGGTCACTGGTAACACGTCAAACAACCCTCTTATCGGGCTCCCCAACCAGCACATCGTGGGCTTAACTTATGTGCCATGACCTCCCCCCGCTCCACCTACGGTGGCGGTTACTACACCGCGCCGTCGTTCCCCGACACCCCGATCTACGACTCCCTGGTCGCTGAGCGGGGCACGCCTCAGATCGCCCCGATCCGAGTGCCTTCCGCATACGACACCATGGGCAGCTATCTGCCGGCGCTGCCCGCGGCCCTGCCCGCCCTCCCGGCGGCTCCCTCGCAGCCCGCTCCTTCCTATCCCTCGTACGGATACCCGCAGCCGATGCAGCAGCCCGTTCCGCTGCAGCAGGCGCCCGCGCCGTACATCCCGCAGCAGCCCACCGGCCCCCGTGGCTATCCGGGCGCCCAGCCGGGGCCCGCACCCCGTCCCATGGTGACCGGATACGAGGCGATGCGCCCCGCCGCGGGACCGCGTCCGATGCCCGCTCCCGCTCCGTACGAGGACCCGTACAACCGCCCCTACCAGGGCGGCGGGTACTGACCGGACAATGACCGGCGGACAATGACCGGCAGACACTGAGCGGCGGGCAGCAGACGGCGGGCGGTGGAGGCAGCACGGCCGAGGTCACGTCCCGACGGGCGGCCCAGCGACATGGGCACCGCTCGGCGGGATGCGAGGCGCGGCTGGCAGGATGGCTGTATGCCCACTCCTGTGCTCCGCTCCGTCCACGTCTACCCCGTCAAGTCGGTCGCGGGCCACGCACCGGATTCGGCCGTCGTGGAGCCGTGGGGACTCGCCGGTGACCGCCGCTGGATGCTCGTCGACGCGACGGGCCGCGCCGTGACACAACGCCAGCACGCCCGGCTGGCGTTGGCCGCCGCCGAGCCGTCGACGGACGGCGGGATCCGGCTGTCCGCACCGGGGCAGGAACGGCTGACCGTGGCGGTGCCCGAGCCTTTGGGCACTTCCGTCGTGGAGCTCTTCGGGGAGAAGGTGGAGGCGGTGCCCGTCGGCGCCGCCTCCGACGAATGGTTCAGCACGTTTCTCGGCGCACCGGTCCGGCTGGTGCATCTCGACGATCCGGCACACCGCCGTCCGGTCGATCCGGACTTCGCGCTGCCCGGCGAGACGGTCTCCTTCGCCGACGGCTTCCCCCTGCTCGTCACCTCCGTCGCGTCCCTCGACGCGCTGAACTCCCTCATCGCGCAAGGGGACCATCCGGACGAGGGCGCGCTGCCCATGAACCGCTTCCGGCCCAATCTCGTCGTGGACGGCACCGCACCGTGGGCCGAGGACGGCTGGCAGCGGATCCAGGTGGGCGAGATCGCCTTCCGCGTCGCCAAGCCGTGCGGGCGCTGCGTCGTGACGACCACCGACCAGCTGACTGCGGAGCGCGGCAAGGAACCGCTGCGTACGCTCGCCCGGCACCGCAGGTTCGGCGACCGGCTCGTCTTCGGCCAGAACCTGGTTCCGGAGCACCCGGGAAGCGTGAGCGTGGGAGACCCGGTCCGCATTCTCGGCTGAGTCACCGGAACGCCGGATCGCTCGGGGACCCGTCGCCGAGTCCGACGGCGCGCCGCTCTCCGGATCACTCGGCCAACCGTCCGGGCCCCGGGCGGGCTCAGAAAGCGGCCCGGCACCGCATGTCGGACGCGGGTGTCGGTCCCCGAATCGCCGGACGGGATCCCATGGAGCGCCGTCCGACAGCCGCAGACCGGGCACGCACCACCTTGGAACGCCGGGGCCGGCGTACGTCCTGCCGGGCGCTCGGCATCCGGGTCCCGATCAACCCAACCACCCCACCGCCTCGCCCGTCTCCCGGGGAACCCGCGTCTGCGGCCTGCTCGTCGGGGAGCGGTACGGGTGTGAATGCTCTCTCCCGGTGAACACCCGCGCCGGCCGTGCCGTAGAAGGTTGTGACGGACGCGCGAGGGAGTGCGGAACTGTGCGAGCGATCACGGGCATCTGGCGCTGGCGGCACAACCCCCTGTGCCGCGCCACCGATCTCCTCGAGGCATGGGCGGCGCTGACCGCCGCGCTGCTTCTGACCGTCGCCGCGCCTGCCGTCGGGTGGCTCTGCGGCGCGTTGGCCGACGACGCGCTCGGCGAGTCCGTGCGGGCGCAGCGTGCCGAACGGCACGTCACCACTGCTCGTGTGCTGGGGGCCGCCCCCGGGCCGGAGAACTCCCTCGGTGGCGATCCGGATCCGGCGGAACGCCGGGGCCGCCGGCTGGTGGTCGCCGAGTGGACCGGCGTGGACGGCGGCCGGAGGAGCGGCATGGTGGTCACGAGCGCGCGGACGGCCGACCCGGGGGACGCTTTCCGGATATGGACGGACGATCGCGGCAATCACGTCAATCGCCCCATGGAGCCGGGCACCGCGCGGGCGCACGCCGCGCTCGCCGGCCTCACCGCGGCGGCCGCCACGGCCGGGGTGGTGGAAGCCGGACGGCGTCTGTTCGTACGGCGGCTGATACAGCGGCGGTACACGCGCCTCGACCGTGCGTGGGCGAAAGCCGGTCCCGACTGGGGCCGTACGGGCACGGGCAGCTGACCGGTCAACTGCCGCCCTCCGCGCGCGCTACGGTGGTGCGACGCCCGGCACAGCGGGCGACGGCAGAGGTAACCGACGAGGTGGGGGCAGAGCAGCACCATGGCACAGGGCACGGTCCAGGTGACGCACACCGGCACGTCGCGGTGGCGGCGCCGCACAGGCGAGTACGCCTCCCTTGCCGCAGCCCTCGAGGCCGCCGGTGACGGTGACATCCTCACCGTCGCCCCCGGGACCTACCGGGAGAACCTGGTGGTGCAGCGCGCCGTGACCCTGCGCGGGACAGAAGGGTCCGTCGGATCGGTGCGGATCGCCCCGCCCGAGGGTGTTCCGCTGACCGTGCGCGCCTCCGCGACCGTACAGGACCTCCATGTCGAGGGTCAGGACACCGCGGCCCCCGCGCTGCTCGTCGAGGACGGCACGCCGGAGCTGATCGATCTGCGGATCGTCACCCGGTCCGCCGCGGGGATCGAAGTGCGAGGCGCGGCGCGGCCGACGGTGCGCCGGTGCACCGTCGACAATCCGGCCGGTGTCGGGATCGGCGTACTGGACGGCGCGGGCGGCGTGTTCGAGGAGTGCGAGGTCGTCTCGGCCGGGCAGTCCGGCGTATCGGTGCGCGGGGGCGCCCATCCTCGGCTGGAGCGCTGCAAGGTGCATCACGCCTCGGGTTCGGGGCTGAGTGTCACCGGCGAGGGGAGCGCGCTGGAGGCGCTCGGCTGCGAGGTGTACGAGATCAAGGGCGCGGGCGTGCAGATCGCCTCGCGCGCCACCGCCCATTTCACCGACTCCAGCGTGCACCGCACGTCCTCCGACGGCATCACCCTCGACACGGACGCGGTGCTCACGCTCTCCGACTGTGACATCCACGACGTCCCCGAGAACGCGGTGGACCTGCGCTCCCGTTCGGTGCTCACGCTCACCCGGTCGACCGTACGGCGGTTCGGCCGCAACGGACTGTCGGTCTGGGACCCGGGCACCCGGGTGGACGCCAACCAGTGCGAGATCCACGACAGTACGGGCGACTATCCGGCCGTATGGGTCAGTGACGGCGCAACCGCCGTTCTCGACTCCTGCCGCGTGCACGACGTTCCGGACGCGCTCTTCGTCCTCGACCGCGGCTCGCGGGTCGACGTCGTCGACAGCGATCTCTCCCAGGTGCGCAACACGGCGGTGTCGGTCAGCGACGGAGCCACGGCCCAGCTCGACGACTGCCGTATCCGGGAGGCTTCCACCGGCGCGTGGTTCCGTGACCACGGCAGCGGCGGAACGCTGAGCAACTGCACCATCGACCAGGCGCAGACGGGTGTGATCGTCACCAAGGGAGCCGATCCCTCGATCGAGCGCTGCACGGTGACCTCCCCGGCGGAGGCCGGCTTCTACGTGTCCGCGGAAGGCCGCGGCACGTTCCACGGCTGCCGGGTGACCGGCAGCGCCGGCTACGGCTTCCATGTGATGGACGGGTGTCGTACGACGCTGACGCGCTGCCGCACCGAGCGCTGCGCGCGCGGGGGTTACGAGTTCCCCGAGGAGGGGCTGGTCGTGGAGGAGTGCACCAGCGACGAGAGCGGTGTACGCACGGCGCCGCAGCAGACCCCGGCGGTGCTGACGGCGACCAGGCCGGACTCTCCCGGGCTGCTCGGTTCGATCCCCGGGCAGCGCGCGTCCGAACCCCTGCCCGTGCCCGGGCCCGGGCCCGCAGCCGGTGCGGCGCCCGTCGCCCCGGTCCGCAGCCCGGACGCCGTCCTCGGCGAACTCGACGCGCTGGTGGGCCTGGAGAGCGTCAAGCGCGAGGTCCGTACCCTCACGAACATGATCGAGGTCGGCCGGCGGCGGCAGGAGGCAGGGCTCAAGGCGGCGTCCGTGCGCCGCCATCTGGTCTTCACCGGCTCCCCCGGCACGGGAAAGACGACGGTGGCGCGGCTCTACGGGGAGATCCTGGCGTCGCTCGGGGTGCTGGAGCGGGGGCATCTCGTCGAGGTGTCACGGGTCGACCTGGTCGGCGAGCACATCGGGTCGACCGCGATCCGTACGCAGGAGGCGTTCGACCGGGCGCGCGGCGGGGTCCTCTTCATCGACGAGGCGTACGCGCTCTCCCCCGAGGACTCCGGGCGGGACTTCGGCCGCGAGGCCATCGACACGCTGGTGAAGCTGATGGAGGACCACCGGGACGCGGTCGTGGTCATCGTCGCCGGGTACACGGCGGAGATGGAGCGATTCCTGAGCGTCAACCCCGGTGTGGCCTCACGTTTCTCACGCACCATCACCTTCAGCGACTACTTGCCGGACGAGCTGCTGCGGATCGTGGAGCAGCAGGCAGAAGAGCACGAGTACCGCCTCGCCGACGGGACGGCCGAGGCACTGCACAAGTACTTCACCGCGCTGCCCAAGGGCCCCGCGTTCGGCAACGGCCGTACCGCGCGGCAGACCTTCGAGTCGATGGTGGAGCGGCACGCGGGCCGGGTCGCCGGGCTCACCGAGATGAGCACCGACGATCTGACCCTGCTCCATCCGGAGGACCTGCCCGAACTGCCCTGAGGCGGGCGGCCGGACGCGGCCCGCTCCCGCGGTGTCCGTCAGTCCCCCGCACCGGCGCGCTGGTGCGGCAGCGCGGGCGGCAGCCGGTCCAGCAGTTCCTTGCGTTCCTGCGCGAAGGCCGGATCGGCCTGGTAGTCCGAGTGCCCGAGGATCGGCTCCGGCAGCGGATGGGTGTCCGTACGCCCGTACACCACCGGGTCTTTGAGTGCTTCCCTGTCGACCTCGGGTCTGCCGTCCTCTGCGGGGAGCCGGAGCGGCCCGCCGATCGGGTCCGTGTGCCGCCACAGATTGCGCCAGCAGTGCAGTTCCTGATGGAGCACGCGCAGTTGGGCGGGCCCGAAGTAGGCCGGGAACCAACGGCCGTAGAGCCGCTCCAGCGGTGATCCGTAGGTGAGCAGGGCGACGCGGCGCCGGATGGCGGGAGGCAGCTGCCAGACCGCGGCTGCCGCGAGCACACTGCCCTGGGAGTGCCCGGAGATGACGAGCCGTCCGCCGGTGCTGCCCGTCCAGGAGGCCATCCGCCAGGTGAGGTCGGGTACGGCACGTTCGGCGTAGCAGGGCGGGGCGAAGGGGTGCGCGGCCCGTGGCCAGAACGTACCGACGTCCCAGAGGATGCCGATCGTACGGCGGGCGGCGGCGTCCCGGTACGCCCGTCTCCCCCAGGTGACGAAGAGTATGAAACCGAGCCCGATCAGCCACGAGCCGAGCGTCTGGGCGGCATCGGCCGCGGCTTCCACGACCGGGTGGGCGCGGTCGAAGGTTTCCCCGAGGACCTCGCCGCTCGCCCATGCTCCGGCCACCGAGCCGGCACCGAGCAGCAGGGTGGCCGTACAGAGGATGCCGATGACGGTGGGGGCCGCGTCGGTGAGACCCGCCCTCGCCCTCGTCCCGGCGATCCGCCGGGTACGGACCTCGTCGGGTCGCTCGTGCTCGTAGTCCCCCTCGACCTCGAGCGCGAGGGCACGCGCCGTGCGCCACGTCCGCACCCCGAGCACGGCGAGCGGGGCGAGCAGCAGGAACAGCAGGACCGGAATGACGGACGCCTGCCAGCTGAGCAGCACGGGCGGCCCGACGATGGGCCCGCGGCCCACTCCGGGCGTGCCGGGCCCGTCCAGCCAGTCGGCGACGCGCTGGGCGACACCACCGGTCATGACGCCGCCGAGGGCGCAGGCCAGCAGCGCGACGGCCGGACCTCCCAAGCCGTGCATGGCGGTGCGGGGGTGCCGCACCCGGCGGTGGAGGACGTGCGCGGTGACGGCCATTGCGACGATCATGCCGCCCTGGGCGAGGGTGAGGATCCGGAAGGCGGCGTCACCGGGGAGCGTGCCGTGGGACACCCAGCCGGGCCGTGACCAGGAGGCGTACAGCATCGCCAGGGCGAGCAGGGCGAGGGAGACGCCGGGCAGCCAGCCGACCAGAGCACGGTCGACGCGGTTGTCGGTGACGTTCTCGCTTCGGCCCCGGCGGAACACGATCGCGACGACGACTGTGGCGACGACGGTGAGTACCACCTCCAGGGCCCGCCCCGCGAGGTCCAGCGCGAGGACGTCCGCGCCCCGGTCGTGGCGGGCCGCGGCTCCGGTGACGGCGGCCGCGACGACGAGGAACCCGGCGGCGGTGTGGGCGGCACGCAGCCGGGCGACGATGCGGCGGCCGTACCAGAAGCCGGGGCGGCCGAGTGCGGGGCGGACGGCCGGGCGACGGATGCCGCCGTCGCTCGCGCTGTCGCTTTCCCTGTGGGCGTCGCCGGCGCCGCCGTTGCCGGGGCGGCTCGCGCCGTCGGTGCCTGGGCCGGACCCGGACGCAGTGTGGGGGGTCGCAGCTTCCTCAGCGCCCGCGCAGGCGCTCGCCGCCCGCCCGTACTGCCCGTGCGCCGTCGTGGTGCCGGGTGGCCGCTGGGACTCGTACGCGCTCCATGTGCGGTTGGAGAGATACCACAGCAGGCCCACCAGTCCGGCCGGTACGAGCGCCGCGAGCGAGAGGCGGCGGCCCGGCTGGGCCCACCACCCTTCGTGGGCGGCGGAGAGGAAGCCCAGCCAGGAGCGGTTGGCAGAGCAGGGGGCCGAACCCGCGCACTGCCAGGCCGTGAGATCGAGCGCCACCTCGCAGGCGGCGGCGGTGAGCAGCGCGGTGAGACTCAGCGCCACGAGCCGTACGAGCGTCCCGTAGAACCTCACCGCCGTTGTGGGGCCCTTGGTCGTCGGGCGCATCCAGTGCGCAAGGTTGACCACCATGAACGGCAGGAGCAGCAGCCAGAGCGCGCGGGCACCGTTGCCCGAGGTGAGGTTGGACCAGCAGTACGCCTCGGGCACCGGCCCGCCCTCGTAGCGCTCGGGGTGGCCCTCGGCCCCGGCGTCCTCGAGGCGCCGGTACACGGCGGCGGTCGCGTCGCCGGTGATCCGGACGGTGCGGGGATCGCCGAGCATGTCCTGCGGGGTGGCTCCGCCGACGCCGTGCACCAGTAACTCGAGTGCAGCGCCGCCGCTCCGCGGGACCGGGGCAGAGGCCGGGACCGGGGCCGGGGCAGAGGCCGGGTCCGGGACACGGTCCGGGACGGCGCCCTGGGCCTCGTCCGGGACGGGAGTGGCAGGCGGCACTTCTCTGGCTCGCTCTCTGCTGGGAGGATCGGCGGCGCGCGACCAGAATCCCGGATCACGGCCTCCGTCCGCGCGGCTCTCACGGAATCTCCCCTCTCCCGGCGCGAACCGACCGTGGCAGGATGAGAAAGCCCGGTGAGCAGCGGTGATACGGCGAGGCGTAGCGGAAGGACAGGCTCCGGCGGTGAGCGACAATCAGAACCTCCTCGCGGAACAGCGGCGCGCCCTGATCCTCGACGAGGTACGGAGGCGCGGCGGCGTCCGGGTCAACGAGCTCACCCGGAAGCTGAACGTCTCCGACATGACCGTGCGCCGCGATCTGGACGCCCTTGCCCGCCAGGGGGTCGTCGAGAAGGTGCACGGCGGCGCGGTGCCGGTCGGGGCGAGCACGCACGAGCCGGGCTTCGAGGCCAAGTCGTCACTGGAGCTGAGTGCCAAGGAGGACATCGCGCGGGCGGCGGCGGTGATGGCCGTCCCGGGCAGCGCGATCGCCCTGTCGGGCGGCACGACGACCCACGCGCTGGCCCGGCATCTCGTCGACGTCCCCGATCTGACGGTGGTGACGAACTCGGTGCGGGTCGCCGATGTCTTCCATACGGCGCAGCGGGCGGGCGCGGCAAGCGGTCAGCGGAACGCGGCGGCGACGGTGGTACTCACGGGCGGTGTGCGTACACCGTCGGATTCGCTGGTGGGCCCGGTCGCCGACCAGGCGATCCGTTCACTCCACTTCGACGTGCTCTTTCTCGGGGTACACGGCATCTCGGCCGAGGCGGGCCTTTCGACACCGAATCTCGCGGAGGCGGAGACCAACCGCCGCTTCGTCCGGTCGGCCCGGCGGGTGGTCGTCGTGGCCGACCACACCAAGTGGGGGACGGTGGGACTGAGTTCGTTCGCCCGGCTGGAGGAGGTGGACACGCTCGTCACGGATGCGGGGCTGCCGGCCGGGGCGCGCGAGGAGATCGCGGAGCGTCTGCCGCATCTGGTGGTGGCCGGCGAGTCTTCCGGAATCCCCAAGGAGTGACCTGATGGCAGTGTTCCGGGTCGTGCGTACCACACCGCTTTCCGTGGACCAGGCATGGCGGCGGCTCACCGACTGGCCCGGGCACGCGGCGCACGTGCCGCTGACACGGATCTCGGTGCTGACGCCGGAGGCTTCGGGCGAGGGCACCTGCTTCGTCGCCCGTACCGGACTGGGCCCCCTCGCCGTCGACGATCCCATGGAGGTCGTGCGCTGGGAGGTTCCGGGCCCGGGGCGCCCGGGCCGCTGCCGACTCGAGAAGCGCGGGCGGACCATCATGGGCTGGGCCGAGATCGAGGTGCGGGAGAGGCCTCTCGGGACGCGGGTGACGTGGGTGGAGGAGCTGCGCGTACGGCGACTGCCCCGGGCCCTCGACCTCGTGCTGGCCAGGGCGGGGCGCCGGGTGTTCGGCCGGGCGGTGGACGGCTTGTTGTCCACCGGCGCCGGGCCCCGGTCCGCGTACCGGCACGGCAGCGGCTGAGCCGCCCGCGCCGCAGCGGGTGCGGCGCGCCGGTGGCCGGAACCACGCTGGGCCGGAGCCCCCGTGGCCCGGGGCGGACGCCAGGGCCACCGGGACAGTGCCCATCTGATGGTCGGACAGCTATGGTGTCCCGGCTCCGTCTTCCGCCCCGGTCTTCTGCCCCGTCCCAGGAGGAACGGCCTCATGCCACACCGATTGAACCCCGTGCCGCTCGACTTCGTGCATTCCGCGCCGGTGCGCCTCGTTTTCGCGACCGGGGTGAGGGCCGAACCGTCGGCCGTCTTCCGTGCCCTGGCCGAGGATGTCGAGGGGTGGCCCTCCTGGTTCAGGGCGATCACCGCGGCCCGGCCGACGGACGGGGGCGCCGGCCGGGAGGTCCGGCTGATCGGCGGCACCCGGTTCCGCGAGACGATCATGGCTGCGATACCCGGCGCCCGGTACGCGTACCGCGTGGACGAGACCAACGTGCCCGGCGTGCGCGCCATGCTGGAGGACTGGCGGCTCACACCTTCCGGATCCGGTACGGGCGTGCAGTGGACGATGGCGGCCGACGGACCTGTGCCTGTCCGGGTCGCGCTGCGGCTGGCGAGGCCAGGAGTCGGTCATGCCTTCCGTGACGCGATGCGCGGCCTCGACCGCCGCCTCGCGTCGGGGGCCGTGTAGCGGCGTGGGTCAGTCCGGCCACACGCCGCTGTCGAGGAAGCGGTCGATCGCTTCGCTGTACGGCGTGATGTCAAGGCCCTGTCCGGCCAGCCAGTCGTCCGAGTAGTACTTGTCCAGGTAGCGGTCGCCGGGGTCGCAGATCAGTGTGACGACGCTGCCCCGCCGTCCCTCGGCCACCATCTCCGCGACGATCTTCAGTGCGCTCCACAGCCCTGTGCCGGTGGATCCGCCCGCCTTGCGGCCGATGGACCGCTCCAGGGCGCGGACGGCGGCGACGGTCGCCGCGTCCGGGACCTTCATCATCCGGTCTATGGCCCCGGGGACGAAGCTGGGTTCCATGCGCGGGCGGCCGATGCCCTCGATGCGCGAACCGCAGTCGCTGGCCGCCAGGGGATCGTCGCGGGTCCAGCCGTCGAAGAAGCAGGAGTTCTCGGGGTCGGGGACGCAGACCATGGTGTCGTACTGCATGTAGTGCACGTAGCGGGCGATGGTCGCCGATGTACCGCCCGTACCGGCGGTCGCGACGATCCAGGCGGGCTCCGGGTAGCGCTCCAACTCGAGCTGCTGGTAGATCGATTCGGCGATGTTGTTGTTCCCGCGCCAGTCGGTGGCCCGCTCGGCGTAGGTGAACTGGTCCATGTAGTGGCCGCCGCACTCCACGGCGAGCGCCGCGGACTCCTCGTACACCTTCATGGGGTCGTCCACGAAGTGGCACTGCCCGCCATGGAATTCGATCAGACGGCACTTCTCGGCGCTGGTGGTGCGGGGCATGACGGCGATGAACGGAACACCGATCAGTTTTGCGAAGTACGCCTCCGACACGGCGGTCGAGCCGCTGGACGCCTCGATCACCGGCCTGCCGGGCCGGACCCAGCCGTTGCAGAGTCCGTACAGGAACAGCGAACGGGCCAGCCGGTGCTTGAGGCTGCCCGTGGGGTGCGTGGACTCGTCCTTGAGGTAGAGGTCGATCCCCCACTGCTCGGGCAGCGGGAAACGCAGCAAGTGAGTGTCCGCCGAGCGGTTCGCGTCGGCCTGCACCTTGCGTACGGCCTCCTTCAGCCACCTTCGGTATTCCGGATCGCTTCGGTCCACATCGATGGTGGCCATCGCCTCGTACGTGCTCATGCGCCCCGCTCCTCACTTTGTCGGGTCCACTCCCCACTGCCACCATAAGCCCCTCACCTGCACAAACGTTGACTTTGGGGTTCCATAGCAACTTCTTGTGGGAGGCAGCCGGAATGTGCCCTGGTGTCGGTGCGGTTACGTCGGCACACTGAGGTGCAGGAGCAGGCGCGAAGGGGGCGGCGGCCATGCACGAGCCCGAGTTCAACGCCACTGGTGTCCGTATCGAGCGGTGGCCCCGCTCGCTCACCAAGGCGGGTCAAGTCCTCATCGAGGACGGCCGTCTCGCGCTGCTGACCAGCTACGGCCGGGTGATCGACAGTGCGCCGGTCCAGGCCGTGCAGGCCGGAAAAGCCTGGTTCACGGGCGGCGGCAGCACGGTCGCGACGGTCAACGGGACGCGCTACCGGCTGACCATGGACCGTCCCGGACGGGGAGCAGACGGCCGCCCGCTCGACGGTACGGCGCTGGCGGTGCGCTTCCTTGACGTGGTGCACAGGGCCGGGGGCAGCCGGGGCTGACATGTGCGCGCCCGTGTGACCGGACACGGGCGGCGTCCGCGCCCCAAGGGCGAACGAGTGGGACACGCATGCCCCGCCGCGCGGCCCGCGCAACCTGAGAGACGAATGTACGCGGAGTTGCGAAGTCGTCACCCCTGGTTCACGCTTGACTACATCACTCAGGGTTCACCGGCGGTAACAGTGTGACCCAGCCCGCCGGCGCCAACAGCAGGCAGCCGACTGCTGGATCCGTTCCTTCGTCTTCTTCCGGACCTATTTCGGGGAGTCGCAGCCGTGATCAGCGAGGCAAGCAGGCATTGCAGGGTGGAGCTCCAGGCCCTGCCCATGCGGATCGGTCAGGTCCGCAGAATCGTGTCGGCGCAGTTGCGTTACTGGCATCTCGATCCGTTGATCGACCATGCGGCGCTCGGCGTCACGGAGTTGCTGACCAATGTCCACCGGCATGCCGAGCCGGACAAGCTGTGCACCGTCGAGATAGAGCTGCTGCTCGACCGGCTCACCATCTCGGTGCACGACCACGACCCGCGGCTGCCCGAGGTCGGTGCCACGGGACCGCTCGAGACCACGGGTCGCGGACTCGCCCTGATAGAGGCGGTCAGCGAGAGCTGGGGCGTGCTGCCCAAGGGCGCTGACGGCAAGGTCGTGTGGTTCACCCTCCCGACGACGGTGCCCATGACATCGAAGCTCGCCTACGCGGCTGCCTCGCGCTACGGGCAGACGGCGGGTGCGCCTCTCACGGTCGGTGGTCCCGTTGCGGCGGGCACAGCTTTCGCCGACGCCGGGGCCGGGCGGGCCCACGAGCCGCGTACTCCCGCCGTGGTCCGGTCACCGGTTGCGCACTGACCGGACCGGACCGACGGCCGGGGTGGGAACGGAACGGCCCTGGGGTGGCAACGGAACGGCGCAGGAGGCGGGGGCGCGCGGCAGGAAAGGGATCAACGGCCGGGGCCGTCGCTCTCATTCGCCGCGATCGCCCGCAGCACGTCGAGACGGGCCGTCCGGCGTGCGGGGCCGGAACCCGAGGCCCCATGATCGCGATGAAGCGGCCGGCCGGGATTCCGACGCTCACCCGTCCAGGGCCCTGATCTCCGCGTCGCCCCCGCCGTAGATCTTGACGGCGTCCACGACGCGGGCGGCGGTACGGGTGGCGGTGGTCGCGGTGGTCATGCGCGGCTTCCCTTGGCCGGGCGTCCGAACCGCTCGTCGAGAACGGACAGCCTGCGCCAGTACTCGTCCTCGTCGATCTCGCCGGAGGCGAAACGGTGGCCGAGCGGCCCGGGTCGTCGTACAGCCGGTGGCACCGGGAGTACCACTCCGGGAGTACGCAGGGCTCCTGACCCTGCTCCCGATCAGCTCTGGATTCTGTACCTACTGGTATGTACAGTGACAGCCATGAGCACTCCGGAGCGTCTGATAGAAGCCACCCGCGAGCTGCTGTGGGAGCGGGGTTACGTGGGCACCAGTCCCAAGGCGATCCAGCAGCAGGCCGGCGCCGGGCAGGGCAGCATGTACCACCACTTCACCGGTAAGCAGGACTTGGCGCTCGCGGCCATCCGGCGGACGGCCGAAGAGATACGCGCCCGGGCCGAGGGCCAACTCAACGGGCCCGGCTCGGCCTACGCGCGCATCTCGGCATATCTGCTGCTGGAGCGTGACGTGCTGCGCGGCTGTCCCATCGGCCGTCTGACGATGGACCCCGAAGTCATCAGCGACGACGAGCTGCGCGCACCGGTCGACACGATCCTCGACCAGCTGCGCGAGCGGCTCGAGGAAGTGGTCGAGGAGGGGCAGCAGCACGGCGAGTTCGCCGCGGGGCTCGTCCCTTCCCAGATCGCGGCACTGATCGCCGCGACCCTGCAGGGCGGTTACGTGCTCGCCCGCGCGGCCGGGTCGACGGCGGCGTTCGACGCGGCCGTCCGGGGCCTGCTCGCGCTGCTGGCTCCCCCGGCCCCGCACGAGGCATGAATCATTTCAGCGACGAAGGAGAGCGTTCCGGTGCACGCCATGCAGTACGAGATCACCCTGCCCGCCGGGTACGACATGGGGATCATCCGCAGGCGCGTCGCGACGAAGGGGAATCTGCTCGACAAGTTCCCCGGCCTCGGCCTCAAGGCGTATCTGATCCGTGAGCGCGCCGACGGCTCGGAGGTCAACCAGTACGCGCCCTTCTATTTGTGGGCCGCTGCCCGGGGTATGAACTCCTTCCTCTGGGGGCCCGGCTTCCAGGGCATCGTCAACGACTTCGGGCGGCCGGAGGTGCAGCACTGGACGGGACTGGCGTACGAGGAGGGACCGGCATCCGGATCGGTACCGATGAGCGCCACCCGCAGCCGCAGCCGTGTCGAGGGGGACGGAAGTCCGACCGGTACGGTCGAGCGCGCCCTCGATGCTCACCGCGAACTCGCGGACCGCGAAGGTGTGGTGGCGGCAGCGGTCGCCATCGATCCGAGGCACTGGGAGCTGCTGCACTTCACGCTCTGGGCGGACGAGCCCCCACGGGCCGACGGTGACCGCTTCCAGGTACTCCATGTGTCGGCCCCTCATCGCGGCGAACTCCCCCGGGGCAGATACTGGTGACCCGCCGGCTCGCCACCGGGCATCTGTTCAGCCGACGGGGATGAGCGTGAGCATGACGAACCCGAGCACTCCGCGGTAGCCGCGCAGCCAGCCGGCCCGGTGACGGTCCACCCGGTCCCGGGTCTCGGGGGCCAGGGAGTGCTCCGGGTTGGCGGCGAGCCACTCCTCCACGTCGGCGAGATAGCCGGACTCGAAGTGCTCCCACTCCTCCTCGGTCGCCGTCTCTGTCCATTCGATACGGAACCCGGCGTTGGTGGCCGCATCCGCCACCGCCGCGAGAGACACATGGTCGTCCTCGCGTGCACCCGGCCACATGGCGGCAAGCTCCTCGGGCGTGGGCGTGCGCTGCCAGAATCCCTCGCCGAACAGCACCCGGCCGCCCGGCGTCACCAGCGGACGCAGCGCCCGGAGCGCGGCTTCGGTGGCCGACAACGCCGGCATGTCACCGTCCGTCTCCCCGCCGTCGACCAGCGCCTGCCCCGAGCCCAGACACAGCACGACATCGGCCGGCCCTCGGGTGGTCCCGGTGGCCGACTCCTCCACGAAGTCGACACGCCCCTCGAGCCCACGCTCCTGCGCGTTGCGCCGGCCACGCTCGAGATCCGCGGTGGTCAGGTCGAGCCCGACCCCTTTGGCTCCCGGCGCCCCTTCCAGCAGCCGCAGCATCAACTCGCCCCATCCGCAGCCGATGTCCAGCACCGACTCAGGATCGTGCCGCCTCAGCCGGGTGACCAGTTGCGCGGCCCGCGCTTCGGAGAGCGGTCCATGGAAGGTGAGTCGGCTGAGCCGGGGCGGAAGAGCGCTGTCAGACATGGTGCGGACCGTACGGCAATCCGGCCGTACCCACACCTGAATTACGTTGACCGTCCCGGTGGCCCTTGGGACGCTTGACGGTTGGGGACCGATTCCGTCGCCACGCCGCCTCACCGCGATCAGGAGGTCCTGGGATGGGGGAACTGCACCCGCCGGTCGAGCCGTACGACCGAGGGATGCTCGACGTCGGCGACGGCAACCTCGTGTACTGGGAGGTCTGCGGCAATCCGGAGGGCAAACCGGCGCTCGTCGTCCACGGCGGGCCGGGATCCGGGTGCGGCCCCCGCGCCCGGCAGTACTTCGACCCCGGACCGTACCGGGTCGTCCTCTTCGACCAGCGTGGCTGCGGGCGCAGCACCCCGCACGCGAGCGATCCGGCGACCGACATGCGGCACAACACGACCGGCCGTCTGATCGCCGACATGGAGCGGCTTCGGGAGCACCTGGGCATCGAGCGCTGGCTGCTGTACGGCGGCTCGTGGGGCTCCACGCTGATCCTGGCCTACGCGGAGCGACATCCGCGGCGCGTGTCCGAGATCGTCATCCCCTCCGTCACCACCACACGGCGTTCGGAGATCGATTGGCTCTACCGCGGCGCCGGCCGGTTCTTCCCCGAGCAGTGGGAACGTTTCCTCGCCGGCGCCCCCGGCACAGCACGCGACGGTGACATCGTCGCGGCCTACGCGCGCCTGACCGAGCACCCCGACGCCGCGGTGCGGGCGAAGGCCACGGCCGACTGGTGCGCCTGGGAGGACGCGGTGCTGTCCGGGGAGACGAACGGCGCCTCCAACCCGTACGGGGACAGGCCCCCGGCCGAACAGCTCGCCCTGGTGCGGATCTGTGCGCACTACTTCTCGCACGGCGCATGGCTGGAGGAAGGCGCGCTGCTGCGCGATGCCGGCCGTCTGGCCGGCATCCCCGGCGTACTGATCCACGGCAGGCTCGACATCAGCAGTCCGCTCGCCACCGCGTGGGAGCTCGCCCGCGCCTGGCCCGACGCGGAGCTCACCGTCGTCGAGGACGCGGGACATCTGGGCGGCGGC
The DNA here is from genome assembly GCF_042802855.1 of Streptomyces sp. NPDC057445. Lineage (NCBI taxonomy): Bacteria > Bacillati > Actinomycetota > Actinomycetes > Kitasatosporales > Streptomycetaceae > Streptomyces > Streptomyces sp. NPDC057445. The sequence goes on from NZ_JBHVDH010000031.1 coordinate 29,947, forward strand.
GCGACGCGTGAGCACGTGCTGCGCGCCCTCGAGCGCTTCGCACACCGGTGACGGCCGTGCACCGGTGACGGCCCTGGATGAGGGATGTGTCTGCGGCCGCCGTCGTCCGTGTCAGGAAGGGCGGCCGGTCAGCACGGTCAGCGGATCGTCCAGGACCGGCTGCCAGGCCAGTTCCGCCGCACCCACCAGGCTGTTGTGGTCGAGGGTGCAGGGAAGGATGGGGACGCTGCCGCTGCGGCCCCAGAGACTGCGGTCGGCGACGACGGCACGGAGGCGTTCGGGGTCGGCGTCCAGGAGTTCGCGGTGGAGACCGCCGAGGATGATGCGGTCCGGGTTGAGGATGTTGACCAGGCCCGCGAGACCGAGTCCGAGACGGTCGACGAGCTCTTCGGCGGCGGCACGTACCGACGGGTCGTCGTACTCCGTGCGGAGCAGATCGCGGGACTGCTGGAGCAGGGACACCTCGGGGCCGGGATCACGGCCCGCGGCGGTGAGGAAGGCAAGAGGGTCGGCCTCGACGTCGAGGCAGCCGCGGCTGCCGCAGTAGCAGGGGCGCCCCTCGGGGTTGACGGTGAGGTGGCCGACCTCCAGGGCCAGGCCGGAACTTCCCGTGTGGAGGCGGCCGTCGAGAACGAGCGCGCCGCCGACGCCACGGTGGCCGGTGGCGACGCAGAGCAGATGCTGGGCGCCTCGGCCCGCGCCGTGGCGGTGCTCGGCGAGGGCGGTCAGATTCACGTCGTTGCCCGTGAACGCCGGTCCCGCGATGCCCGCCGCGCGCACACGTTCCGCGAAGATGTCGCGCACGGGGGCACCCGCGGGCCAGGCCAGGTGCAGCGGGTTGAGCGCGGTGCCCTCGGGTTCGGCCACGGCCGAGGGCACGGCGAGTCCGGCGCCCACACATCTGCGCCCCGAGGCACGCAGCAGTTCCACCCCGGCCTCGACGACCTCGCCGAGCACCTGGGCCGGGTCGGCGGAGACCGTGACGCAGCCGGGCGCGGTCGCGACGATCGTCCCGCCGAGCCCGACCAGCGCGGCCCGGAACCCGTCCGCGTGCACCTGCGCGGCCAGCACGACCGGACCCGTTTCTTCGACGGACAGCCGGTGCGAGGGGCGGCCCTGGGAACCGGCCGCGGCGGGCCGGGAGTCGACGCGGATCAGTCCGAGTGCCTCGAGTTCGGCGGCGACGGCGCCGGCAGTGGCACGAGTGACGCCGAGCTCGGCGGTGAGTACGGCACGGGTGGGCGCCCTGCCCGTGTGCACCAGTTCCAGCGCGGGGCCGAGCACGCTGCGGCCTCTCTCCAGCTTCGTCCGCGTGGTGGTCACCTTGCCGTTCATGGGGGCGAGTCTCCCATGATCCCGCGGGAAGACGGGCGGCCTGGTGGCCGGTCGGCGTTCGGCTGCGCGTCACGGGACGGCCGGTCGGCGTTCGTCCGCGTGTCATGGGGACGGCGGACAAGCCGGACGGCACGCATGTCACCGACGAACGCGCCGGAAGCACGCCACGGACCGGTACGCGAAGGAGCCGCAGAGTGGTCGGCCTACGGCTCCTTCTCAGCGGTGCCCGCTGTTTGTGCCGTGGACGGACACGCCCTATCCTGACTTTGTGCCGCTACTAAACAAACTGCGTACGGTCACTCCGGGGGGCTCCGGCGGAGATCCCGCCCCGCACTCCCTGACCCGCCTCCGCGCAGCCCTGACCGTCTTCTTCGCCCTCGACGGCTTCCTCTTCGCCGGCTGGGTGGTCCGCATCCCGTCCATCAAGCAGCAGACAGGCGCATCCGAAAGCGACCTCGGGCTCGCCCTGCTCGGAGTGTCCGCCGGCGCCGTCGTGACGATGACCCTGACCGGGCGGCTGTGCCGACGCCTCGGCAGCCACCCGGTGACCGTCGCGGCCGGGGTCCTGATGTCGCTGAGCATCGCCCTGCCGGCGCAGACGCATTCAGCGCTCGCGCTCGGCCTGGTACTCCTCGTGTTCGGCATCGCGTACGGCGGCATCAACGTGGCGATGAACAGCGCCGCCGTGGATCTGGTCACGGCACTGCGTCGGCCCGTGATGCCCAGCTTCCACGCCGCGTTCAGTCTGGGCGGCATGATCGGGGCCGGTCTGGGCGGACTGGTCGCCGCGGGCCTCTCCCCCACCACGCACCTCTGCGCCCTCACGGGCATCGGACTGCTCGTCACTGCGACGGCCGGCTCGGTGCTGCTGCGCCACCCTTCGCCCGCCTCGCCCGCCGCCGCTGACACCGCGCGGTCCGGCCCGGGAGCCCCGCCCGCCGAACGGGCACGGCTCACGCGCCGCACCCGTCGCCTGGTCACCCTCTTCGGCGTGATCGCGCTGTGCACGGCGTACGGGGAAGGCGCACTGGCCGACTGGGGCGCGCTCCACCTGGAGCAGGACCTGGGAGCGCATCCCGGTCTCGCGGCAGCCGGGTACTCGCTGTTCGCCCTCGCGATGACCGCGGGCCGACTCACGGGCACCACCATGCTGGAGCGGCTCGGCCAGACCCGGACCCTGGTCGCAGGCGGCACGACCGCCGCCGCGGGCATGCTGCTCGGCGCCCTGGCACCGAGCGCCTGGCTCGCCCTGCTCGGCTTCGCCGTGACCGGACTCGGCCTCGCGAACATCTTCCCCGTGGCGGTCGGCCGCGCGGGCGCCCTCGCCGGTGCCGCCGGTGTGGCCACGGCGTCCACGCTGGGCTATGGCGGGATGCTGCTGGGACCGCCGGCGATCGGCTTCCTCGCCGACTGGTTCTCGCTGCCGGCCGCCCTGACAACGGTGGCGGCGCTCGCGGGTGCGGCTGCCCTGATCGGGTACTCGGCTCGACGGGCCCAGGAACCTTCCGCCGATCACACGACGGCGGATCGTTTGGCGGCCGATCGCTAGGTACCGCCATCACTGGGCACCGCCGCGCCTAGGTCCCACGTTCGAGCAGCCGTACTCAGGAGCGCGCCCGGCGTCGGCACCACGAGGGACTGTTCGTGGAGCACGAGGACGCGTCGTTCGCGTGGGTGCTGCCGATGCTGCCGGCGGCGCCGACGATCGCCCTCTTCCTCACCACTGGCACAATGCCCCGCATGGAGACCTCGGAGCTCATCCAGCACCTCGCCGGGGAGGGCCGCTTGCTGGCCGCCGCCGCCGAGAAGGCGGGCCCGGACGCCGACGTACCCGTCTGCCCGGGCTGGCAGGTGCGCGACCTGCTGCGGCACACGGGCATGGTCCACCGCTGGGCAACGGCCTTCGTGACCGAGGGACATACGCAGTACCACCCGGACTCGGGTGAGCCGGACCTCGACGGCGACGAACTGCTGGGGTGGTTCCGGGAGGGGCACGGACGGCTGGTGGCGGCACTCACCGACGCCCCGGAGGACCTGGACTGCTGGAGCTTTCTGTCCGCCCCTTCGCCACGAGCCTTCTGGGCGCGGCGCCAGGCCCATGAGACCACCGTGCACCGCGCGGACGCCGAATCGGCGCTCGGTGACCCCGGTCCCGTAGCCACCGCGCCGGCGAGGGACGGCATCGACGAGCTGCTGTGCGCGTTCCACTCCCGCTCCAGGAGCCGGGTACGCACCGAGAACCCGCGGATCCTTCGGGTACGGGCCACCGACACGGACGACGTCTGGACCGTGCATCTTTCATCGGAGCCGCCGCGCACCGTGCGCACCACGGGCAACGGCGAAGGTCCGGCGGACTGCGAGCTGAGCGGCCCCGTCGACCGCCTCTACCTCACGCTCTGGAACCGGCTGCCGCACACCGCGGTGCGCATCAAGGGCGATGCGGAACTCGCGCGGCTGTGGCGCGAGAAGTCCCCCATCACCTGGTCCTGACCCCGGGCACCCGCCGCACGGTCACCGGGCACCCGCCGCACGTCTCCCGGGGCGGCGCTCAGCCCGATGATTGCTCCGCCAGCATCCGGGTCAGCACCGCACGCTGCAGCGGCAGCACCTCGGCATGGATCTCACGGCCCTTGTCGGTGAGCGCCACCCGCACACCGCGCCGGTCCTCGCTGCACATGCCGCGGGTCACCAGCCCGTCCTTCTCCAGCCGCGCCACCAGGCGCGAGAGCGCGCTCTGGCTCAGATGCACGCGTGCCGCCAGCTCCTGGACGCGGTACGAACAGCTGCCGTCCTCCGCCTTGCTCTCGGCCAGCACGTCCAGCACCTCGAAGTCGCTGGCGCCCAGACCGTAGGGATGCAGCTCGCGGTCGAGCTCGCACATCGTGCGCGCATGCAGCGAGAGCACATCCCGCCACTCCTCCACGAGCGCGCGCTCGGACTTCTTCGCTGCCATGACCGCACGTTAACCGAAGACCAATTTCATTGCAAGGGAATTAAATGCACTAGCAATCAATGCATGCGCATGTAGTGTTCCTCGCATGACCTCTCCGCTCAATGTCCCCGACGCGCAGGAGCGTTGGACGCCGCGGCTGTGGGGCACCCTCCTCGTGCTCTGCGCCGCGATGTTCCTCGACGCCCTCGATGTCTCGATGGTCGGGGTCGCCCTGCCCTCCATCGCCACCGACCTCGGCCTTTCCACCTCGGCCCTGCAGTGGATCGTCAGCGGCTACATCCTCGGATACGGAGGACTGCTGCTCCTCGGCGGCCGCGCCGCCGACCTCCTCGGCCGACGGCGGGTCTTCCTCATCGCTCTCGCCGTCTTCGCTCTCGCGTCACTGCTGGGCGGACTCGTCGACTCCGGGCCGCTGCTCATCGCCAGCCGCTTCATCAAGGGCCTGAGCGCCGCGTTCACCGCTCCCGCGGGGCTCTCCATCATCACGACGACCTTCAAGGAGGGCCCGCAGCGCAACCGTGCCCTGTCCATCTACACGACCTGCGCCGCCACCGGCTTCTCCATGGGCCTGGTCCTGTCCGGGCTGCTCACCGAGCTCAGCTGGCGCTGGACCATGCTGCTGCCCGCCCCGGTGGCCGTCATCGCGCTGATCGCCGGGCTGAGGCTGATCCCGCACAGCCCACGCGAACACACCCACCGCGGCTACGACCTGCCGGGCGCCGTCACCGGCACGGCCTCGATGCTGCTGCTGGTGTTCACCGTCGTCCAGGCACCCGAAGCGGGCTGGGCCTCCGCCCGCACGCTGCTGTCGTTCCTGGCCGTCGCTCTGCTGCTCAGCGCTTTCGTGGCGATCGAGCTGCGCTCCTCGCACCCACTGATCCGGCTCGGGGTGCTGCGCTCCGGCACCCAGATCCGGGCGCACCTCGGCGCCGCCGCGTTCTTCGGCTCGTACGTCGGCTTCCAGTTCCTGGTCACCCAGTACATGCAGTCGCTGCTCGGCTGGTCGGCGCTGCAGACCGCGCTGGCCTTCCTGCCGGCGGGTGTGCTGGTCGCGGTCTCCTCGACGAAGATCGGCGATGTGGTGGACCGCTTCGGTACACCACGGGTCATCGCCACGGGCTTCGCACTGCTGGTCGTCGGGTACGCGCTCTTCCTGCGGATCAGCCTCACCCCGCAGTACGCGGCGGTCGTCCTGCCCTCGATGCTGCTGCTCGGTGCGGCCTGTGCACTCACCTTCCCCTCGCTCAACATCCAGGCCACCAACGGTGTGGACGACAACGAGCAGGGCATGGTCTCGGGCCTGCTGAACACCTCGTTCCAGGTGGGCGGCGCGATCTTCCTGGCCGTCGTCACCGCGGTGATCACGGCGGGCGGCAGCGAGGGCGGCACCCCGCAGCAGGTCCTGGACAGCTTCCGCCCCGGGCTGGTGGTGGTCACCGCGATCGCGCTGGCCGGACTGCTCGTCACCCTGACCGGCATCCGGACCCGGCGCCCCGACCGGTCGGTGGTCGTCGCGAAGTCCGCGCCGGTCCGTGAGGACGCCGCCGACGAGCGCGTCGGCGCGCTCGACTGACGTATCGACACTGGGGGGCGGCGGCGTGCGGGGCGGTTGCCCGCGCGCCGCCGCGGCTGTGACACTCCCTGTCATGGGGGAACGTACACAGGCCGAGCGGGACGCGATCACGGTGGAGATCGGGTACGCCGTGTTCAGCGCGGCCCTGGCGGCGGCGCTGGTCTTCTGCGCGATCGCGGGACCGGCGCTCCTGCTCGATCCGCCCCGGACAGCGGCGAACGTCCTGCTGATCGCCGCAACCGCCGCGGCCACGGTCGTGTTCGTCGCCCGCATCGTCCATGTTCTGTGGCGATTTCCCCGCGCGGCCGCAAGCGCAGGTGACGGGCCCGGCAGCGGTCAGCCGAGCCAGCCGGGGCGGACGAGCCCCGACTCGTAGGCCAGCACGACCAGTTGGGCCCGGTCGCGGGCGCCCAGCTTCACCATCGTCCGGCTGACGTGGGTCTTCGCCGTGAGGGGGCTGACCACGAGGCGGCGGGCGATCTCCTCGTTGGACAGGCCCGTCCCGACGAGCGCCATCACCTCCCTTTCCCGCTCCGTGAGTTCGGCGAGGTTCTCGTCACCGGCCGGCGCCTTGGACCGGGCGGCGAACTCGGCGATGAGCCGGCGCGTGACGCCCGGTGACAGCAAGGCGTCGCCCTCGACCACCGCCCTTACCGCGCGCACCAGTTCCTCCGGCTCGGTGTCCTTCACCAGGAACCCGGAAGCTCCGGCGCGGATCGCCTCGAAGACGTACTCGTCCAGCTCGAAGGTGGTCAGCATGACGACCTTCACGCCGACGAGCGACTCGTCCTCCGTGATGCGACGCGTGGCGGCGAGACCGTCGAGAAGCGGCATCCGGATGTCCATCAGGACGACATCGGGCCTCAGTTCGGCGACCCTTCGCAGCGCCTCCTCGCCGTCCGCGGCCTCTCCGGCGACCTCGATCTCCGGCCGGGCGTCCAGCAGGGCACGGAACCCCGCCCGCACCAGCGACTGGTCGTCGGCGAGCAGAACCCGGATCACGGTGTCTCCTTCGGCTCGATCGGCAGCTCGGCGTGCACCCGGAAACCGCCGTCCGGGAGGGTGTCCGCCTCGATCGTGCCACCGAGCGCCGCGGCACGCTCCCGCATCCCGACGAGTCCACGGCCGGCGCCGCCCTCGTGCGTGCCGGTGGCCGGGCCGTCGTCGTCGATTCGGAGATCCAGGCGGCCGGTCGCGTAGCCGATCCGCACCCGAGCGGTTCGGGACCCCGAGTGACGCACGACGTTGGTCAGAGCCTCCTGCACGATCCGGAAGGCGGCGAGATCGGCACCGGGCGGCAGAGCCGCCTTCCGGCCCTCGGTGGTGACCTCCACGGTGAGGCCGGTCCCGGCCGCCTGCTGGACGAGTTCGGGAAGCTGGTCGAGTCCCGGCGCGGGGGCTCGCGGCGCGTCGCCGGGGGTGCGGAGCGTGTCGAGGACCTGTCGCACCTCCCCCAGGGCTTCCTTGCTGGCCGCCTTGATCGTGGTGAGGGCCGTACGGGCCTGCTCCGGGTCGGAGTCCAGCAGCGTGAGGCCGACGCCGGCCTGCACGTTGATGACGGAGATCGAGTGGGCGAGGACGTCGTGGAGTTCCCGGGCGATGCGCAGCCGTTCCTCGTCGGTACGGCGCTGCTGGGCGGCCGCCCGTTCGGCACGTTCCTTGGCCCACTGTTCCTTGCGGACGCGGGCCAGCTCGGCGAGGGCCAGGACGGCCACGACGAACATCGCGGAGGCCAGTTCCTGCCCCCACGCCACTGCCCGGTCCCCGGCCGGCGGCAGATACTCGTAGAGCCAGTGCCCGACCAGGAGATGGCCGGCCCAGAGCATGCCGACCGCGCCCCACGCCGCGTACCGGTGACCGGTGACGACGGCCGAGAACACCCCGACGGCCACGGTGGCGAGAACCGGACCGTAGGGATAGCCCGCGAGGAGGTAGCCGAGCGCGAGCGCGGAAACCCCGAAGACCACGGGAACCGGGTACTTGCGGCGCAGCAGCAGAAGCGCCGGACCGGCGAGCAGCAGTACGCGCGCCAGGGCGTCCACGGGCTCCCGGCCCGGCTGGTTCCGGGCCGCGAAACCCGATCCCACCATCACGAAGACGGCGAGGACGAGGGTCGACCGCCAGGGCAGCCGGGTGCCGTCCCACCACTCCTGCCGGTACCGCACCCAGGGCGGCCCGCCGTGTGCCCACGGTGGCCCGCCGCGCGTCCAGGGCCGGCCACCGTGGTGGTGGCGGGTGCGCTGCTCCTCATCCATACCGGCCACGCTAGACCGGGGCGCTCCCCGTGGGCGTCGGCCGGGCGCGGTGATCCCCCGTACTCTCTGCGCAGTACGCCGGGCCGGTCGGGCCCCGGGGAGACGGACGCTACGGAGTACGCGACAGAACGAGGCCGGCGTCGCGGGCGATGCGGGACACGGAGTGACCGAAGAAGGTGTCGCGGTCCTCCACGAATCGTGTGAACTGGCCGAACACCTCGAACGAGATGAGACCGAACACCTCGGCCCAGCCGGCGACCAGAGCGATGACCAGCGCCGGGGGGAGGTCGGGCGCGAGGCCGGCGGTCAGCCGGTCCGCCTCGGCACGGAGCTCGGCGGGCAGCGGCGCCGGGGCGACGCCGGGGCCGCGGTGGGCATCGCGGGCGATCGAGACGAGGACGAGGCCCACGCGCGAGGCGGGCCCCACGGTGGCCGGCGGGGCCGCGTAGCCGGGGATGGGGGATCCGTAGATCAGTGCGTACTCGTGGGGGTGGGCGAGCGCCCAGGCGCGCACGGCCGAGCAGACGGCGGTCCAGCGGGCGACGGGGGCCGGCTGTCCGGACGGCGCCGTGGCGTCCACGTCGGCGAGGGCACGCTCGGCGGCGGCGCCGATGGCGTCGTACGCATCGACGATGAGCGCGGTGAGCAGCTCGTCGCGGCTGGGGAAGTACCGGTAGAGCGCCGAGGACACCATGCCCAGTTCGCGAGCGACTGCGCGGAGGGAGAGCTTGGCCGCGCCCTCGGCCGCTAGCTGTCTGCGCGCCTCGTCCTTGATGGCGGCCGTGATCTCGCTCCGGGCCCGTTCCCTGACTCCTCGCACGGTGCTGCTCGCTCGGCTCTCACTGGTCATGCGAGACAGTGTGTCACGTTTCAGAGCAGTGACCAATGATGAGAGCAGTGCTCTTGCTTTGGATCGCCGTTCCGGTACACACTGCTCTTACCCGAGAGCACTGCTCTCTCAAGAGGCCACTGATCAAGCGATGGAGATCGCCATGTCATCGACGCCGCACTACATCAAGGCCAACTCGTTCGACCGCGCGGTGAACGCGGTCGTCGGCCACCTCGCCCGGCACGGCATCAGCCTGCTCGGCTCCGCGGAGCTCTCGGTACGCGGCCGAAAGAGCGGTGCCATGCAGCGCATCCCCGTCAATCCGTTCACCCAGCACGAGGCGCAGTATCTGGTCTCGGCGCGCGGCCACTCCCAATGGGTGCGCAACATGCGCGTCGCGGGCGGCGGTGAGCTGCGCGTGGGCCGCAAGGTGCGCACGTTCACCGCCGTGGAGATCCCGGACGACGAGAAGCTCCCCGTCCTGCGCGGCTACCTCGAGCGGTGGGGCTGGGAGGTCAACCAGTACTTCCAGGGCGTCACCGCCAAGTCCTCCGACGCGGAGATCCTGGCGGCCGCCCCTGATCACCCGGTGTTCCGCATCACCGTCATGAACTGACGGCGGCATGAACCGACGACGGCATGGACCGACGACGGCACCGGCCTTCGCGCGGTGAGCCCGCAGCACCGTCGACCGACGGCGCCGTCAGCCCGTATCGCCATGAACCCTCGGCGTCATGAACCGATCGCGGCTCCGTCTGACTCCGGCTCCCCGGAGCCGGTACCGGCGTCCGCGGCCTCGCGGCCCGCCCCGGCGGCACCCACCGGACGCACCCGGTCCAGCGCCTCCAGCGCCCGCCGGACCATGGGCCGCGAGCGCACGATGCCCGCCAGCGAGGTCGACCCACGGGTGATGTCCGCGAACGCCTTCCAGGCAGGACGGAATCCGGTGATGACGGCGTGGAGGATTCCCGGACGCCGTTCGAAGACCGCCAGCATCCGCCGGCCGACGGCCATCTCCACGCCCAGCCCCGCCTTGACGGCGAAGGCATAGTTCAGCGCCTGGCGCCGGGCGTCGACGGCGTCGCCCGCCTCCGCGATCCGTACGGCCCACTCCCCTGCGAGCCGCCCGGAGCGCAGCGCGAACGAGATGCCCTCACGCGTCCACGGCTCCAGCAGCCCGGCCGCGTCCCCGCAGACCAACACCCGGCCGCGCGACAGCGGCGAGTCGTCGGCGCGGCAGCGCGTGAGATGCCCCGACGAGACGGCCGGCTCGAAACCGGCCAGCCCCAGCCGCGCGATGAAGTCCTCCAGATAGCGCTTGGTGGCCGCGCCCTCGCCACGCGCCGAGATCACACCGACCGTCAGCACCTCGCCCTTGGGGAACACCCAGCCGTAGCTGCCGGGCATCGGGCCCCAGTCGATGAGTACCCGCCCTGCCCAGTCCTCCGCGACCGTCGCCGGCACGGGGATCTCGGCCTCGAGACCGAGATCCACCTGGTCGAGCTTGACGCCGACATGGGCTCCTATCCGGCCGGCGCTGCCGTCGGCCCCCACGACGGCGCGGGCGAGTACCGTCTCCCCGTCGGCGAGGACGACCGCGACCGTCCGGCGGTCCGGCACGGCCGGACCGTGCTGCTCGACCCGGGAGACGGCCGCCCCGGTGCGCAGCTGCGCGCCCGCCTTCTGCGCCTGCTCCACCAGCCCGGCGTCGAACTCCGGCCGGTTGACGAGCCCGAACAGCATCCTGCGCGAGCGCCGGGTGCGGGCCAGCTTGCCGTTCATCGAGAACGTGACCGCGTGCACCCTGTCCTGGAGCGGCAGCTCGAAACCGGGCGGCAGCGCGTCCCGCGAAGGCCCGATGATCCCTCCGCCGCAGGTCTTGTAACGGGGCAGCTCGGCCTTCTCCAGGAGGAGCACCCGGCGTCCGGCGACCGCGGCGGCATAGGCGGCCGACGCTCCCGCCGGTCCCGCGCCGACCACGACGACATCCCACACAGGCTCGCCCCGTCCGTTGACGGCATCTGCGTTCTCGCTGCTCACGATGTGCTTCTGCTCCCGATCCGACCCATGGCCCACGCTCTCGACGGCATCCTACGGGCGCGGCCCGCTGCCCCCCGTTGTGGGAGGATCGGCCGTACCTTCGCCGTACACACACCGAAGACAACGTCGCACCCACAAGGAGCGTGCCCATGACCGCCGATCCGATCGCCGAGACCGTCGCGACCTTGATGTCCCGCGCCAAGTCGGAGCTCACGGAGCTGGTGGCGTTCCAGTCGGTGGCGGACCCGGCCGTGGCGCCGAGGAGCGAGTGCGAGGCAGCCGCGAACTGGGTGGCCGACGCACTGCGCGCCGAGGGATTCCAGGACGTGGCGCTGCTCGACACCCCTGACGGTTCCCAGTCCGTGTACGGTCTGCTGCCGGGTCCCGAGGGTGCGCCGACCGTGCTCCTGTACGCGCACTACGACGTACAGCCGATGCTGGACGAATCGGCCTGGGTGACCCCTCCGTTCGAGCTGACCGAGCGCGACGGCCGCTGGTACGGGCGCGGGGCGGCCGACTGCAAGGGCGGCTTCATCATGCACCTGCTCGCGTTGCGCGCCCTCAAGGCGAACGGCGGCATACCGGTCTCCGTCAAGGTCGTCGTCGAGGGTTCTGAGGAGCAGGGCACGGGTGGTCTGGAGCGGTACGCAGAGGCGCACCCGGAGCTGCTGAAGGCCGATGCGATCGTGATCGGCGACACCGGGAACTTCAGGGTCGGTCTGCCGACCGTGACGGCGACGCTGCGCGGTATGACCATGATCCGCGTCCAGGTCGACACCCTCGAGGGCAATCTGCACTCGGGGCAGTTCGGCGGGGCCGCGCCCGACGCCCTGGCCGCCCTGATCCGGGTCCTCGACTCGCTGCGCGCCGAGGACGGCTCGACCGTCGTCGACGGGCTCGCCGCCGATGCGGCGTGGGACGGACTGCAGTACCCGGAGGACGACTTCCGCAAGGACGCGAAGGTCCTGTCCGGGGTCGGCCTGATCGGGAACGGCACGGTCGCCGACCGGATCTGGGCCCGTCCGGCCGTCACCGTCATCGGCATCGACTGTCCGCCGGTGGCCGGCGCGACGCCGTCCGTGCCCGCGAGCGCCCGCGCGCAGATCAGCCTGCGCGTGCCGCCCGGCCAGGACGCGGCCGAGGCGACGAAGCTGCTGTTCGCCCACATCGAGAAGCACACCCCCTGGAACGCCCGGGTGAGCCTGGAGCAGGTGGGGCAGGGCCAGGCGTTCCGAGCGGACGTCAACAGCCCCGCCTACGCGTCCATGGCCGAGGCGATGCGCATCGCCTACCCCGGCGAGGAGATGCAGACGTCCGGCATGGGCGGCTCCATTCCGCTGTGCAACACGCTCGCCGCCCTCTACCCGCAGGCGGAGATCCTGCTGATCGGCCTCAGCGAGCCGGAGGCGCAGATCCACGCGGTGAACGAGAGTGTGTCGCCGGAGGAGCTGGAGCGGCTGTCGGTGGCCGAAGCCCACTTCCTGGTGAACTACGCGCGCTCGAAGCAGGGTTAGGCCGCGCCGCCGTTACGCGGGCGGCGAAGCTCGCGGAGAGCGTAGTTCCGTACGGCCTGCGTGCGCGTCCGCGTACGTTCGCCGTATGGACGTCATCGAAGTGCTCCCCGGGTTGCACATGTTCCGTTTCCCTGTCGGCCAGGCATATCTGTGGTGCGACGGCGAGGAGTTCACGCTGGTCGACGCGGGCCATGTCCATGCCGCCGCCGACATCGAGGCGGCCGTACGGGGGCTCGGTGCCGATCCCGCCGGGATCCGCCGGATCGTCCTCACGCACTGCCACCGCGACCATGTCGGCGCGGCGCAGGAGCTGGCGGACCGGTACGGGGCGCAGGTGCTGGCGCATGCCCTTGATGCGCCGGTGATCCGGGGCGAGGCGCCGGTGCCGGCGCCCGTGCTGCTCGACTGGGAGGTCCCGCTGTACGAACTCGGGCTCACCGTGCCAGAGGCACCGCCGACCCGGGTGGACCGGGAGGTGACGGACGGCGATGAGCTCGATTTCGGCGGAGGGGCCCGGGTGGTGCATGTCCCGGGCCACACCGACGGCTCGATCGCGGTTCATCTGCCGCGCCACGATGTGCTGTTCACCGGGGACACGGTCGCGGGCGTGGGTCAGGTGTTGCCGGGTGTGTTCAACGTGGACCGGGACCGGGCCAGGGCGTCGTTGCGCCGGCTGGCCGCACTCTCACCGTCCACCCTGTGCTTCGGGCACGGCGACCCGGTGACCGTGGACGCCGCGGCGGCGCTGAGAGCGGCGGCCGATGCCCCCGCAGAAGGCGCGTGACCGGGCGGGGTCCCGGTCGCCGCCGGTGGTCCCGGCCGGCTGTTCAGCTGTCCTGGCCGGCTGTTCGGCTGTCCCGGCCGGTTGTCCGTACAACCGGGACACCGGTACTCATCCGACCGGAACGCCGGCTTCCAGGTTGAGCACGGTGCCCCGCTCGCGGGCCCGCAGGGCCCAGCGCAGCCGTTCGTAGCGGGCGGGGGGCAGCATCCCCGCGGCCTCCTCCTCCGAGGCGAACCTCCAGGCCCGCAGTTCCTCGCCCGGCAGCAGCACCCGCGCGGCCGCCTCGCCGCTGAGCCTGCCGCCGTCGAAGAGCAGCCGGAGCCCGCCGTAGCCGGGCGGCCGTGGCGGCTCCCAGTCGACGACCAGCAGCCGCGGCACGGCGTCGAGCCGGATGCCGATCTCCTCTGCGACCTCGCGCATCCCCGCACGGGCGGGAGCCTCTCCCTGTTCCACCACCCCGCCGGGGAACTCCCAGCCCGGCTTGTAGGTGGGGTCGACGAGGAGCACCCGGTCCTCGTCGTCGAAGAGAAGGACCCCGGCGGCCAGCGTCTCCGCGGTCGGCTCTGGCGTCTGCACGATGTCGCAGGCTCCGGCGCCGCCGCTGCTCATCGCCTCGGCGACTGCTTCGGCGGTCTCGCGTGGCGTCAGACGCGAGGTGTCGACGACATGGGCGTCGGCGGTGAGCCAGCCGAGGGCGCTTCGGTAGGGCTCGATGTGGTCGTACGCCCATTGCCGTACGCGCTGTTCTGCGTCGGGGACGTCCGGCTCCTCGCGTGCGGCGATACGCGTACGCAGGATCGTTTCCTCCGGGGCGAGCAGGACATGGCGGACCGGTATCCGGCGGGCGGCGAGGCCGCCGAAGATCTCGTCCCGGTAGTCCTGCCTGAGCAGCGTCATCGGCACGACGAGCACGCCGCCGACCTCGGCGAGCAGAGCGGCGGCCGTGTCCACGACCAGCCGGCGCCAGATCGGCAGGTCCTGGTAGTCGCTCACCTCGTCGAGCCGCTTCTGCGGCAGCAGATACCGCAGCGACCCGCCGGTCACCTCGGGGTCGTACAAAGTGCTGTTCGGGATCAGATCGATCAGTTCGCGAGCGGCGGAGGTCTTGCCCGCGCTGAACGCACCGTTGATCCAGACGATCACGGTTCCCCCTCTTCCGATAGCCCCCAGTGGACTGCCCGCAACACCCTGCCACGGAAACCCGTGTCCGGGGCGGGTCGGACGGGCCGGGTCCGCTCCCGGACGGCCGGAAGACGGTCGTCGCCCGGTCATGGCCGGGCGGGGCGTAACAGATCCGGAGGAAGCGTCGTTGGGGATCACGATGGCGAGGGGGGTGCCGAATTGACGAGGGGGTGCGCGAATGCGCCGCAGGGTGCTGGAGATGTTTCCCGCAGGCGGACCGCGGGGCAGCTGGCCGGCAGAGGAGTTCGCCCGCGCCCGGCGTGACGAGGGCCTGCCCGCGGAAGTCGTGATGGACCTGGACGCCGACGCGTTCCTGGTGGTGGTGCCCCAGCAGTCGTCCGAGCAGGGGCGCAGGCCGGTCGGTTGACGCGGCCGGGGCGGGTGCGAGCCGTCGCCCCGGCGGACCGGCCAGGTCATCGGAACGTGGGCAGCCGGCCGTTCACCCCGTCGTCCCGGCGGGGGGCCGCGGGTCGGCCGTCACGGCGGGCTACTCGTCGAGCGACCACTGGTCGTAGGCGTGTTGGCCATATTTGGCCGCGATGACGCGGCCGTCGCCGTCGCCGTCGATCAGGAAGTCGGCGGGAAGCCCCGGCCGTCCGCCGGGCCGTGTCGCTGCCGGCCGGTGTTCCCGGCCGCGGGCGATCACCCAGGCGCTGCGCGCGATCGCCGCTCGACCGGGCCCCGAGCACGCGGGCTGAGCAGCGAGCAGGGCGCCGGCTCCACGCCGAACTCGGCGTACAGCACCTTGCCGGGGCCGGCGATCACGGCGAACGGCGGGTCGGCCGTGGGCGACTGCGCGATCCACCTGTCCCTCGGGGCGACGGCCTGTCCGGCGTCCGGCCCGGCACGCCCGGTAACAGTCAACGCGCGACGCACACTCGCCCGACCGGGACAGTTGGCCGACGCCAAGTGGCGGTTCTGGCGTGGTCCCGGTCCCGAGGCTGAGAACTCGCCCCCACCGGGCGCTCGGACTCAGCGGGTCGCCGCTGTCTCGCCCCGCAGGCCGGGCGACGCGGCGGCTGCCGCGCCCAGGAGGCCCGCGTCCGTGCCCGTGCGGGCCGGGACCACCACGAGGTTCTGGACGAAGGAGAGCGTGGCGTAGTCATGGAGCGCACGGCGCAGGGGGGTGAAGAGGACGTCCCCGGCGCCTGCCACTCCCCCACCGATGACGGCGATGTGGATCTCCACGAGCGTTGCGGTCGCGGCGATCCCCGCGGCCAGGGCCTGGGCGGCGCGCTCGAAGGAGGCGACGGCCACGGGGTCGCCCGCGGTCGCCGCGGCGGCCACGGCCACGGCCGATGTGTCGCCGCCGGGGCCCGGCCGCCAGCCGTCCTCGATGGCGCGGCGCGCGATGTTGGGGCCGCTGGCTATCCGCTCGACACAGCCCCGACCGCCGCAGGGGCAGGGATCGCCGTCCAGGTCGACGCTGATGTGGCCGATGTGGCCCGCGTTTCCGGTCGGCCCGGGATACACCCTGCCGCCGAGGACCAACCCACCGCCGACGCCCGTCGAGACCACCATGCACAGCGCGTTGTCGTACCCGCGTGCTGCTCCCTGCCAGTGCTCGGCCGCGGTCATCGCGACTCCGTCGCCCACCAGCTCCACGGGGAGCCCGCCGGAGGCCGCGCACACCCGGTCCACCAGGGGAAAGCCCCGCCAGCCCGGCACGTTGACAGGGCTGACCGTGCCCGCCGACGCGTCCACCGGCCCCGCGCTGCCGATGCCGACCGCCCTCGTATGCAGCCACAGGGGCGAGGTCGCCAGTTCCGCGAGCACCGTCTCCACCGCACGCATGACCGTCTCGCCGTCCTCGCGGGACGGCGTCGGACGCTGGGCGCGGACGAGAATCCTGCCGCTGCCGTCCACCAGCGCGCCGGCGATCTTGGTGCCACCGATGTCGAGCGCGGCGACGAGGTCGTTATGCATGTATGTGCGATCTCCAAGGGACTGGCGCAGCGGTGGCCGCCACCTGCGGCCTTGACGACCAGTCTCCATTGCCCTGACAACGTTGTCCAGGGCCTATGCTCGACGCCACAGCCTTGCACAGCGCCCCCGGTGCCCGCAGGGCAACTCGCAGGGGCCCCGAGCCGGGCACACCGACGACGACAGGACAGCGCACCGTGGCCGAGTTCGCCCGCCGCCCAGAGACCACCCGCTACGGCACCCGGCCCACCATGAAGGACGTGGCCGCGCGTGCCGGAGTCGGCCTCAAGACGGTCTCGCGGGTCGTGAACGGCGAACCCGGCGTCACCCCGGACACGGAGCGACGCGTACAGGAGGCCATCGAGGCGCTGGGCTTTCGGCGCAACGACAGTGCGCGGGTGCTGCGCAAGGGTCGCACCGCGTCCATCGGCCTGGTCCTGGAGGACCTCGCCGACCCCTTCTACGGGCCACTGAGCCGGGCGGTGGAGGAGGTCGCACGGGCCCACGGCGCGCTGCTGATCAACGGGTCCAGCGCGGAGGACCCCGAGCGGGAGCAGGAGCTGGTGCTCGCGCTGTGCGCCCGCCGTGTGGACGGGCTGATCGTGATCCCCGCGGGGCACGACCACCGCTATCTGGAACCGGAGATCAAGGCGGGCATCGCGACGGTGTTCGTGGACCGGCCGGCCGGGCGGATCGACGCGGACGTCGTCCTGTCGGACAGCTTCGGCGGCGCCCGGGAAGGCGTCGCCCATCTGATCGCCCACGGCCACCGGAGGATCGGGTTCATCGGCGACCAGCCCCGCATCCACACGGCCACCGAGCGCCTGCGCGGCTACCGCGCGGCGATGGACGACGCGGGGCTCCCGGTCCACGAGCGATGGGTCGCCCTCGGTTCGACCGACCCGGAGCGGGTCACGGAGGCGGTCGAGGCGATGCTCTCCGGGCCCGACCCGGTCACGGCGGTCTTCGCGGGCAACAACCGCGTGACCGTCACGGCCGTACGGGTCCTGGCGGGGCGCGACGCGCCGGTCGCCCTGGTCGGGTTCGACGACATCGAACTCGCCGATCTGCTCGGCATCACCGTCATCGCGCAGGACGCGGCCGCCCTCGGCCGTACAGCGGCGGAGCGGCTGTTCCGACGGCTCGACGGGGTTGCGGAGGAGCCGGCCCGGGTGGAGCTGACGACCAGGCTGCTGGCACGCGGCTCCGGCGAACTGCCACCGGGACGGTAGCCGCGCACAGACAGGGGGCAACACCCGGCGCCCGTCGGCGAGTTCACGGCACTCACCCGGCGCGGACCCACCGTCCGGAACCCCCGCGGCCAGGCCGCGCACACGATGCCCGGCTGTCCGGCGGGCTTTGCTTTCCCCGTGTTTCCCCGTGCTCTCCCGGCGCCTTGCCGGTGCTGCCCCAGGGGCCTTTCCGGGCGCCTTTCCGAGGCTTTCCCTGGCCCCTTCCGGGCGCTCTTCCCGGTGCCACAGAGTTGCCCGCCGATTGCGTGGAGTTGCGCCGGCGTTGATGGACAGGACAATTATGGGGTGGCATGAGCTTTCCGTCCGAGGCGGAGGGAGAGGGATTGTGAAGTCTCCGATGGCTGTCTCTCAGAGTTCGGGGCGCGTGCGGGTCGTACGCCTTCTTCATGTGAAGGAAGGCATGGAAGAGGGTTTCATCAGCGCCTACGAGCAGGTACGCAAGCGGGTTGCGGCGACCCCTGGACACATGGGCGAGCAGTTGTGCCGTTCGGTCGACACTCCTGGGCAGTGGATGCTCACCAGCGAGTGGAAGGACACGGATGCCCTCAAGCAGTGGCGGACGAGTCCCGAGCACGAAGCCCTCGTCAAGTCGATGAACACGTTCCTGCACGGCGACCGGTCGACCACCCTCTTCAACATCATGGAATGAGAGGCCGGTTCGAGGACGGGACCTGAACCGCCGGTCCTCGTCGCCGGTTCTCTCCGAACCCCCGGCGTCTCTCTCACCGCGCGCGACGTGCGGTGAGAGAGATGTGCCGGGACCGCGATCGAACGGGCCCGGGAGGGTTCACCACCCCGCGGGCCTCCCTCAGCGCTCAGGCGGCGCCGTCGACCGCACGGACAACTCGTGTCGGGGCGCAGCCCAGTTGCCCCGGCCCGACGCTCGCCGGAAGCCGCCCTCCGCCCGGGCGCTACCGGGCCGTGGCCGTCAGACCGCCGCGTCGCGGCCGCGCGAAACCGTCGATCTCCTGGCGACCCAGTCCGGTGAGGCGGACGACCTCGTCCTCGTCGAGCGCACCGCAGTCGAGTCCGCGCAGCAGATACCCGCTGAGCGCCTTCGCCGTGGCGGGCTCGTCCAGGATGTCGCCGGCGCCGCCCCCGGACGTGGCGACGTACGCGGCGAGGCGGGCCGCCGCCGCCTCCACGCCTTCGCGATAGAAGGCGAAGACGGCGGCGTAGCGGGTCGGCAGATGTCCGGGGTGCATGTCCCAGCCCTGGTAGTACGCGCGCGCGAGCGCACGGCGGGTCAGGCCGTAGTGGAGCCTCCACGCCTCGTGGACGTGCTCGGTGGAGCCGACAGGCAGCACGTTGGTGGAGCCGTCGGACACGCGGACGCCCGTACCCGCCGCGGCGACCTGCATGATCGCCTTGGCGTGGTCGGCGGCCGGGTGGTCGCTCGCCTGGTACGCGGCGCTGACGCCGAGGCAGGCGCTGTAGTCGAACGTGCCGTAGTGAAGGCCCGTCGCGCGGCCCTCGGCGGCGTCGATCATGCGTGCGACGGTGGCGGTGCCGTCGGCAGCGAGGATGGCCTGGCTGGTCTCGATCTGGATCTCGAAGCCGATCCGCCCGGTTTCCAGGTCGTGCGCCCGCTCGAAGGCCTCGAGAAGGCGCACGAACGCCGTGACCTGCTCGGGGTAGGTGACCTTGGGGAGGGTGAGGACGAGACCGTCCGGGAGGCCGCCGTTCTCCATCAGGCCGGTGAGGAAGATGTCCGTGGTACGGATGCCGCGGTCGCGTACGGCGGCCTCCATGCACTTCATGCGGATGCCCATGTACGGGGCGGCGGTGCCGGTGGCGTACGCCTCTGAGATCAGGCGGGCGGCGCGGGCGGCGTCCGCGTCCTCGTCACGGCCCTGGTAGCCGTCCTCGAAGTCGACGCGGAGATCCTCGACGGGCTCCCGCTCGAGCTTGGCCCGTACGCGCGCGTGGACAGGCTCCGCGAGTTCGTCGGGCAGACCCAGCACCCGGGCGAGGGTTGCCGCGTCCGGCGCGTGCTCGTCGAGCGCAGCGAGGGCCTGATCCCCCCAGGAGCGGATGGTGCCGGAGTCGAAGGCGTCTCCGGGTACGTACACGGTGTGGATCGGCTGGCGGGTGCCCGGGTCTCCGGGGTAGCGACGGGCGAGCTCCGCGTCGACCGGTGCGAGCGAGGCGCTGATGCCCTCGTGGACCGTGCCTGCGAGGCTCGTTGCCGGCTTCTCCTGCTGCCCCATCGCTGCACACCCTCCTGTTTTCCGCCAAACGGAATCAACAATCCGCATGGTGAAGCTAGTCGGCGCGACTGACCTGCGTCAATGGTCCGTCTCAACAGCGCGGGGCCGCGCGGTGAGGTTCACCGCGCGGCCCCGGACGAATGCCTGCCGGGTTCAGCCCTTGCGGGTGGTGATCTCGTCGGTGAGCTGGGGGAGGACCTGGAAGAGGTCGCCGACGACGCCGTAGTCGACGAGGTCGAAGATGGGGGCTTCGGCGTCCTTGTTGACGGCGACGATGGTCTTGGAGGTCTGCATGCCGGCGCGGTGCTGGATGGCGCCGGAGATGCCGGAGGCGATGTAGAGCTGGGGGGAGACGGACTTGCCGGTCTGGCCGACCTGGTTGGTGTGCGGGTACCAGCCGGCGTCGACCGCGGCGCGGGAGGCGCCGACGGCTGCGCCGAGGGAGTCGGCCAGGGCCTCGATCACGGAGAAGTTCTCGGCGCCGTTGACGCCGCGGCCGCCGGAGACCACGATCGCGGCCTCGGTCAGCTCGGGGCGGCCGGTCGATTCGCGCGGGGTGCGGGAGACGATCTTGGTGCCGGTGGCGTGGTCGCCGAAGGTGACGTTCAGGGGTTCGACGGTGCCGGCGGCCGGGGCGGGCTCGACGGGGGCGGAGTTCGGCTTCACGGTGATGACCGGGGTGCCGCGGGTGATGCGCGACTTGGTGGTGAAGGAGGCGGCGAAGGCGGACTGGGTGGCGACCGGGCCCTGGTCGCCGGCTTCCAGGTCGACGGCGTCGGTGATGATGCCGGAGCCGATCCGGACCGCGAGACGGCCGGCGATCTCCTTGCCCTCGGCGGAGGAGGGCACGAGTACCGCCGCGGGTGAGACGGCGTCGTGGGCGGCCTGCAGTGCATCGACCTTGGGCACGACGAGGTAGTCGGCGAACTCGGGGGCGTCGGCGGTCAGGACCCTGACCGCGCCGTGCTCGGCGAGGACGCCGGCGGTGTTCTGGGCGCCGGGGCCCAGGGCGACGGCGACCGGCTCGCCGATACGGCGGGCCAGTGTCAGCAGTTCCAGGGTCGGCTTGCGGACGGCACCGTCCACGTGGTCGACATAGACGAGTACTTCAGCCATGGGACTTCTTCTCTCCTGCTTGCGAAGTATGCGGGGCGGTGGGGACGGTGACCGGAGCTCAGATGAACTTCTGGCCGGCCAGGAACTCTGCGAGCTGCTTGCCGCCCTCGCCCTCGTCCTTGACGATCGTGCCGGCGGTGCGGGCCGGGCGTTCGGTGGCGGAGTCCACCGCGCTCCAGGCGCC
>NZ_JBHVDH010000032.1:0-49116 GCF_042802855.1 Streptomyces sp. NPDC057445
AGATAGCGCTCGTATCGCGCTTCGCTGATCCGTACGAAGTACCCCTTCAGCGCGCGAAGCAACAGGCGGAAGGCGAGGTCCGGATCGACGTCGACGACCTGCTCCAGCGCCGGGACGACACCGGCGAGCGGGTTGTAGGAGTGATGCGCCGTGGCCTGTTCGAGGGCGGGCCCGACCGATCTGATCTCGCTGCGGACCGCCTCCTTCACTCCCTCGTCCACCACGGGTGTGGCGGCGGTGGGGGTGAAGGAGGCATCGTCGTGCCGGATTCTCTCGACACAGCTGTCCACAATCCGGCGCAGCCACATCCGGCCATCGATCCCGAGCTCTTCCAGATCTACGGCCCGGAACGTCCCCGCCAGCCACAGGATTTCAATGTCCCGACTGGACATGGGAGAGCCCAGAAGAGCGAGGCAGTCCCGCAGCAACTGGTGGGCGTATGCTCCGTCGAACTGATCGGGACTGCTCGTGATGACCCTCATACCGGCAGCTTCGCTGTTTGCCCCGCCAATGCGGATCCACTTGATGACCCCGCTGAGCCCGATGTCGACACCGAGGTGCCGATGCGCCTGCGCCATGTCTTCTCTCTTCTACTCTGGGAAGGCGGTGTAGATCACGAAGTTCTTCGGAACGCCCGCAGTCTCGTCTCCAGGGTGTGTATTGCCCTTGCCCCGTACCGCCTTGATCCGGATATGCACCTTGCTGCCGGCGTCTGCAGGAGCTGTGGCGCCCTTTCGCCAGATCTTGCCGAGGGATCCCTCGCCACGCAGTTCCCAGTCGATGGGGAAGAGGTCGCGATCAGGGTCGAACCCCACGTTGCTTGGCTTCTTCCGCTGTGCTGTGATCCACTTCGCGAGCTTCTCGCCGTTCTTCGGGCTGCGCTTCAGCCACTGCTGGAAGGCTTCGTTGGTGGCACGCATCGCAGTGGCCTGATCGTTCCAGACCGTCGCGATGCCGTCCTTGTCGATCTTGTCCAGCAACCTCTGTCCACGGATGTCCACATGTTGCGTGATGGTGTGTGCGCCTTCTCTGCCTTCGTCGGCCACGAGGTTCAGGCAGTTGTGGACGAGCAGGTCGTCGGGACGCTGGCCCGTCGTGCGCACGAAGAACGTGCGCAGGTCGTCGACCGTGAGGTCGTAGACCGTGCGCGGCGCCAGGCCCGAGCGGTCACGGAGGGCCGTCAGCGCCCGGACGGAGCCGTCCGGGGTGCGCAGGCGGTCACCGGCGCGCAGGTCGGACACGAGGGTCCAGCCGCGGTCGACCACATAGAACTTGTGGCCTGCGGTGCTGGTCAGCGTGCCGCCGCCGGTGACGGTGAGGTCGACCAGGCGCCGGGTGTCGTGCTGGAAGGTGTCGGTGACCCTTCGGGCACCCAGCTTGCCGGAATCCGGGTCCGTCGCCGTGACGACGTCGCCCACGTCCACCTGGCTGATGGGCCGGTGTGAGCCGTCCGCCATCAGCACCTGGGTCGCGGCGGGGAAGCTGTTCACCCTGCAGGCGGTGAACGCGTCCTCGTAGATGTTGACCTGCTGCGCGACCTTGGCGAGGGTCGCGGGGGCCAGGTCCAGGGCCTTGAGGGCCTTGAACGCGTCGGCGACACCGACACCGGTCTTCATCGCGGCGTCCAGGGCACGGATGCCCTCGAAGACCTTGCTGAACGCCTTGCCCGGGATGAAGTTGCTCGCCGCCCAGGCGCAGCCGCTCACGCTGCCGTGCCAGCAGTCGACGAAGTCCTGGACCAGGACCGCCTTGATCAGCTTGTAGGTGACGGTCTCCTTGATGAGCTCCAGCTTGGAGAAGTACCGGGTGACGTCCTTCTTCAGACCCGGGATGCGCTTGCTCTCGACGAGCAGCGTGTCCTCGGACGGACAGGCGATGCCTTCCGGGATGTCCGGGTTGGTGCAGAGGAAGAAGTCCACCACCGCGCTGAAGGTAACCGTAAACGTGACCTCGCAGCCTTCGAAGCCTGGCTTGATGACGCAGTCGTTGTGCTGCTTGGTGTCGGTGATCTCGATGCTGTCCTCGTCGACGACGTACCACGTGCCGCCGACACCGGTGCCCGCACCGACCGAGACCTGCTTGTTCGCGGAGTTGCGGGCCGCTTCCTCGGCTGCCTTCTGCGCCTGCTGGGCGTACTTGAGCGCGTCCTTCGCCGCTTCCTCCGCCTCGGTGGCCGCGGCGTCGGCGCGGGTGGCGGCGGCTCGGGCGTCCTTGGCCGCCTGCTCGGCCGCGGCTGCGGCCTCGCGTGCGGCGGCGGCGTCGAGAGCGGCCTGGTCGGCGGACTCCCGGGCCTCCTTGGCGTAGCCTTCGGCGCGCCCGGCCGCCTTGTCGGCGGCCTCCGCGTCCACGGTGGCCTGCCGGTCGTACTCGACGGTGCGGGCCAGGGACGCCGAGGCCTTCGACGCGGCTGCGGCAGCCTCGGCCGCGTAGCCGAGAGCCTCCTTCGAGTAGCCGCGGGCCGTCGCGGCATGGCCGGCGGCGTTCGCCGCGTACTGGTAGGCGACCTTCGTGTCGCCCGCCGCTTGGTCGGCGATGTTCTTCGCCGCGGCTGCCTCGTCCTGCGCGTTCTTGGCATGGGCGTCGGCGACGGCCTTCTGCTGGTCGCCGATCGTCTTGGACGCCTGCCCGGTCAGCACGACCAGGCTCGCGGCCGAGTCGGTGGTGACGTACGGCGAGCCGAGCTGGATCGCGTCGTTGGCGGGCTTGGCGACCTGCACGGCCGCCTTGCCCGCGTCGACCGCGGCCAGGGCGGTGACGTGCGCGAAGCCCGCGGCCTTCGCGGAAGCCGCCAGGGCCTTGCCGGCTTCCTTGTTCGCCGCATCGGCATGCGCCATCGCCGTCTTGGCCAGCTTCTCGGCCTCTTCGGCGAGCTTCACGGCCGTCTTGGCCTCGGCCATGGCGTGCTCGGACGCCTTGATGGCGTCGGCGGCGGCGCTGGTGGCGGTCCGCACGGCGGCGTCGGCCTTCAGCTTCGCGGCCTGGGCCGCGTCCGCGTGCGCACGCGACCGCTTGGCAGCCGCCTCGGCACGAGTGGCCGCGGCATCCGCCTCGGCCGCCGCCTCGCCGGCCGCATCCGCCGCGGAGCGGGCACGGCCCGCCGCAGCTTCGGCGTTGGTCGCGTACGTGTCGGCCGCGTCCGCCGCCGCCCGCGACTCCTGGGCACTGCCATCGGACTCATGCGCCTGCGCGAACGCCTCCTTGGCATCCGCCTTGGCACGGGCCGCGTCCGCCTTCTGCGCCGCGTCCCACGCGTCGTCATTCAGATCGCGCGCGTTGTCGCGGGCCTTGACCGCGTCGTTCTTCCGCGCGACCGCCGTCGCCTCGGCCGCTTCCGCCTTCTCCTTGGCGTCCTTCGCGTTCGCCGCCTCGGCCTGCGCGGTCTGCTTGTGCTGGTTGGCCTCGGCCTGCTTGACCGCGGCGGTCTCCTTCTCCGCCTTGGCCGTCTTCTCCTCGGCCTCCGCCGCCAGCCGCTTCGCCTTCGCATCCGCGGCAGCGGCCTTCGCGTCGCCCTCGGCCTTCAGCGCCTCGGAGAGCTTGGCCTCAGCCGTCTCCTTGTCCTTCTTCGCGTTGTCCCGGTGCACCTTCGCCGCATCAGCCGCCGCCTTCGCCTGCAACTCGGCGATACGCGCGGCCTCCTTGCGGAACTCCGCGTTCACCTGCGCCGCCTGCGCCAAAGCACGCTGCGCGATCGTGTCACTGTCACCAGCGGCCGCACGCGTCGCGGCCTCGGCGGTCTCCGCCGCCTTCACCATCGCCGTCAGCGCCGCCACAGCACCCTTGGTGACCTGCGCCTTCTGCTGACCCACCAGCAGACCACGACCCCGCGGCGCACCCGCCGCATCCGCGATCCCGTACGCCGCCTGCTCAGCAGCGTCCGACGTCGCAGCAGCCTTCTTCGCATTCTCCAACTGGGCCTTGAGGGTGGTGACGAGCTTCTTCGCCGCCGCCTGGGCGTCGGTGACACCCTTCTTCGCCTTGTCGAACTGCGCCTTCTCCGGGTACGACGGGCCGTCGGTGCCCTTGTGACCGGACGGCTTGATCAGGAACTTCTGCGCACTGACGTTCTTGCAGTCGAACAGCCGCGCGTCCGTGCTCTTCGTGAACGCGCTCAGATCCAGGCACTTGCCCGTCGACACGCTCTTCAGCGCCGACGACGCCCGGACATCGCCCTTCCACGACTGACCCTTGGACTTGTAGCAGTCCGAGATCACGATCTTCGTGCCGTTCGCCGACGCGTTGCCGGCCACGTCCAGGCACTTCTGCGAGCCGACGTTGCGAAGGTGGAGGTCGTCCTCGCCGCCTTCGAGCGTCCACTGCTGAGCGGCACCGCTGTTGCAGGTGTAGATCTGCACCGGCGTGCCGTTGGTCTTGCCACCACCCTGCACGTCCAGGCAGTTGCCCGCCGCACCCGGCACCTCGATGGTGACGTAGCTGTCACCGATCCAGCCGATACCACCGGCGGCCCAATAGTCCTGCCAGCGGGTGGAGTAGTCCGCGAGCCATGACTGGCCGACGATCTGCCCCAGGGTGAACGTGCCGTCCTGCAGCGCCTTCGTGGCGGTGGCACTGGCGCCCAGGATCTGCTGCCGCTGCGTGGCCTGGGAGGCGATCTCCTGCTGCCACTCCGCGGAGGCCTGCGCGACCTCCTTGCCCAGCACCCGGTTCGGGTCGATCGGATCGTGCCACGCACAGGACGCGAAGCGCGACTTCAGGTCCTCGACCGCGATGCGGAACTCCGGTGTGTCCGCCGCGGGGGCCGTGCGGGGAAAACCGCCGGAGCCGAGGAAGATCCGGGCGTCATCGGCGAACACCCGGGGAACGAACATCTGGTTCGGTTCGATCTTCCCGGAGTTCTTCTTCCACAGCGTCCAGGCCTCGCGCTCCTTCGGCGTTCCTGCCGTGGTGTACTGCGGGTCGCCGATCGCGAGCGCGGCGGCCTTCGTCTTGTCGTCCGCGGTGGGCGACGGGTCGAAGAACGGGGAGAACAGCTCGATGGCGTTGAAGTACGCCTGGTACAGCCAGGGCAGCAGCCCGGTCTTGTCGTAGATCTTGTTCGCGTCCCGCGGTGCGCCCGGGTAGGACTCCAGGCCGCTCACGGCGCCGGACCACGCGGTTCCCTGCTTGCTGACCTTGTCGAGCCACTGGTCCGTGCTCGCACTGTCGGTCTTGTTGGCCAGGTGCAGGGGCGTCTGGTCGCTGAAGATGTTGCGTTCGAGCTTCTGGTGGAGCTGATCGGGCGGCAGCGTCATGGCGTTCTGCGCGAGGGCGAACACCTCCGGCCCGCCCTTGCGTAGGGCCTCGGCGGCCACACACTGGTCCTCGCGGAGCCGTTCGGCCGCCTTGGTGTCGTAGCCGTCGTAGGAGTCGGCCACCGGAGCCATGCGCTCTCCGGCATCCTGGCTGAGTGCTCCGGGCTGGACGGCCACGCCACCGAGGACCGCCAGCGCGGCGACGGAGGTCACGGTGGTGGTCAACGTGGCCGATAGTCGAATTCTGGGTGTGAACAACCCCGGTTTGAGGCGCAAGGAAGCATCCTTCATGGCGAACGAGGGCAGGCGGGGGCAACCGCCCGAGGAGAACGGTGACAAAGCGCGGGTGGTCAGCCCGTTGTCACGACATAGGGAAGGCAGCGGCACCCAAGGCGGCGTTCACAATGAGCCTGCATCGCGGCATGACAACGCGTCCCTCCCCCGTCGACGGCATGGCCCCCACCGTCGAGTGACGTGTACGCGTCACGAACAGCAAATGTTCCGTGCGCATGCCATCAACTTTAACCGCAGGCCTGGAAGGCTGAGGGAGCGTCGAACCGCGGGCGGGAAAAGCACTTGCTTCGGCTCTCGCCGTGCAATGTGTGCAAATGCCAAGCTCACAACCCGCGTTACATGTGTGAAGAGTGTAAGGAAAAGGTGCAGAAGGCATTGATTCTCCGCCATATGTTGGCTGGAAAACGCCACATGTGGCGGGATAGGGGTTGCCCCCGACGTGCATGTCGGACCTCTTGATGACGCAGGCGACGGAATCCGGACCATGCCGCCGGGCGCGATCCGCTGTCGAGGCCAGGGCCAGGCGGATCGCGAAGTCGTGGGGGTTCGCCCCACCCCTGCGGATGCCTGGTGGAGGGTCCAGGTCACGGTCCACGCAGACGTCCTTCGCCTCCCGAGGAAGGCGGCTGCCCCTTCCCGGCCTGCCCACACATCAGCGACGGGTAGTCAGCGCTGCGGCGCGGGTCAGGGCATGGCGAGCGAGTTCGGCTACTCCCCTTGCTGCTTCAGGCGCTGGATGGTCTCCCCCGCCTGATCGGCGTCCCGGCGGGCGTCCCGCAGGGCGCCCTTCTGCGGGGTGAAGTCGACCGCGGCCTTGGGCACCGTCACGAGCCGACCCTTCGCCCTCTGCTCGGCGACCGCCGGGCCGGCGAGCACGCCGTGAAGGACCTGTCCGATCTCGCGCAGCAGCCCGTCATCCACCGCCTGGTTCGCCGCGCGGTGGATCGACCAGCCCCAGGGCGGGCGCGGCCCTGACGGCCGGTGGGTCGAGCGGCGCCCAGGACGGCGGCCTGCTCCCGCCGCGCGGACCCGATCCGGACCCCGGCGGACACCTTCTGGTGTGCCAGTTCAGGGCCGGCGCCCCGGCCGTGGTCGTCGGGCAGTGCTCGCCTACCTGGCGCTCGGCGAGGGCGGCGGTACCGGGTTGCCGGAAGCGACCGCGTCGTCGACGACGGCCTGCGGTACCTCTGTGGGCGTCCCGCTCCCACGGCCGGGTCCGCGCCGCGTCCGCCCAGCCGGCCCACAGATCGACGACGGTCTCGCCGCCGGCCAGGACGGTGACGGCGGCACCCAGTTCACCCCGCTCGCGGAAGTTCTCCTCGAACGCGGCGCGCACCGTGGAGAACCGTTCGTCGCAGTGGCCCCCGATCCGTGGATCCGTCAGCGACTCCGTACGCGGCGGGGGATGCGCCTGGGTGTGCGGCTCCGTCCGCGAATCGTGCTCGCTCATGGCCCCTCCCGGTGGCGCTCGACGTGACCCCAGAACGAACCGACTGGTCGGACTGGCGGGGAGAGGCAGGGTTCATCGGGCCGGAGGCAGGCACGCCCCGCCCGGTGCCGGCGGCGTTGTCAGTGGCATGGGGCAGGGTGGACGGTGCGCCGATGCAATCATCCGAGAGGAGAGGCCGACCGATGAGTGTCGCCACCGTCATGACATCCCGTGAACGAGCCGCCGCCCAGGCCTATCTGCGTCTGCTCAGCGCCGTGCGCGCCGCCCTGGGCGACCCTCCCGCCCCCACGGCGGCCCCGCCTCCGCCCCTTGTGCTCACCGCCCCCATGGCCGAGGCGGACCAGGCTCTCGCGGAGGCTGGACTCGCGGGCAACGAGGCCGAGCTCTTCGACCTGGTGACGGGCCTTCACACGGCGCGCGTCACGCGTCGTAGCGCAGGGGCGTGAGCTGCTCGATGTCGTAGCGTGCGCGCAGCGCGGCGATGGCCGCATGGTCGGGCGGACCGCCCGCGTCGAGGATGTCGAGCAGCTCTTCGAAGTACTGCTCGTGATCCGGCGGCGGTGAGGCCTGGAAGAAAACCTTCGCGGGTTCGTCCGTGCGGTTGGCGAACGCGTGAGGGCAGCCCGGGGGGACGACGATGACGGTTCCGGTGCCCGCGCGGACCGTGCGGCGGCCCGACCTGGACTCCCAGTGGCGCCAGTCCTCGCGCGTGCGCACCCGCGGCTCGAAGGCGAGAACGTCCAACTCGCCTTCGAGGACATAGAAGAGTTCTTCGCTGCGCGTGTGCACATGGGCGCCGACGTCGAAGCCCGGTGGCACGACCACCTCGAAGCTCGAAGCCACCCGCGAGTGTTCGCCGGTCACCTTGAACGTCACCTTCTGCGCCGCCGTACGCAGCGTCCGTCCATGGCCCCGCGGCACCAGCAGCCCGTCGGGCGACTCCTCGAACGTGGCGCCCGCAGGCGCGTTGGCATGCGCGGTCACCAGGTCACCGGCAATCGCTCGGGGCCGCGTATGACCGCGCCCGGACGCCACCCCAGTTCCTCGACCGGCACCGCGAAACGCAGGTCGGGGAAGCGGTCCAGGAGGGTGGAGACGAGCAGTTCGCACTCCAGCCGCGCGAGCATGCCACCCAGGCAGTAGTGAGGACCGTACCCGAACGCCACATGCGGGTTCGGGTCGCGTTCGAGCATGATCTCCTCGGGGTCCTCGAAGACGTCCGGGTCGCGGTTGGCGGCCAGGTACGAGACATAGACGGCCTCGCCCGTCCTGATGGCCTGGCCAGCGATCGTGACGTCCTCCATGGCGATCCTGGAGAGCCCGACGGCGCTGCGGTGCGGGATGTAGCGCAGCAGTTCGTCGATGGCCGACGGCCGCAGCGCGGGCTCGGCGCGCAACCGGGCCTGGTACTCCGGATGGGTGAGGAGGATGTAGACCATGTTGCCCGTGTTGTGGGTGACGGCTTCGCCGCCGATCTGGACGAGCAGGGCGAGGCCGACCGCCTCCGACTCGCTGATCTCACCGTCCGCGATGGCGTCCCCGAGCAGCCCGGTCACGTCCTCGCCACCCGTTCCGCGCCGCCGGCGCAGCAGCCCGGCGAAGTACTCGCACATCCTCGTCTTCGCCTGCTCGCTGCGCTTCACTCCCTCGGACGCGGACAGGATGAGTGAGGTCCACTCGTGCATCCTGGGGCGGTCGGCCTCGGGCACGCCCATGAGTTCGCAGACGACGGCCAGCGGGAACGGCGCGAGGATCCGCTCGGTGAAGTCGGCCGGCGGGCCGTCGCGCAGCACAGCGTCGACAAGGTCGTCGAGCATCCGCTGCGCCCGCTCGCGCAGCCGCTCCACGCCCCGGGACGTGAACGCGGCTGCGACGGCCCGCCGCAGCCGCGTGTGGTCGGGCGGATCCGCGAAGCCGACCGCCCCGGGCACGGGTATGAAGTGCGGGGCGACGCGGGTGACATCGTGCTCGACGACCGCCTTGCGGCTGAAGCGCGGATCGTTCGTCACCATCCGCACGTCGTCGTAGCGCGACACCAGCCATGCCCAGCCCTCGCCGTTGGGGAGTTTGATGCGGGTCACCGGCCCCTCCCGCATCAGCTCGGCGAGCACGGGATCGAATTCCACGCCGGACAGTTCGCCGACCGGCCACATGCGGACCGGGGGCCGGGAGACGTCCGTGGTCGTCGCCTTCTGCATGCCTCAGCTCCTCTGCCAGGGCGAGGTCGAAGCCGCGGACGAGGGCGGGGACGCGGGCGGGCGCCGGTGGCCGTCTGGGATGGTCCAGCGGCCCAGCGACATCTCGGCGGTGATGCCGGGGCCGAAACCGGCGAGGATGCCGCGTGCCGCGTCCTGGGTCGAGCCCTCTTCGAAGAGCCGGCGCAGGGCGTCCAGGACGACGGCACTGGCGATGTTGCCGTACTCGGTGAGCGTCGCCCGGCTGAAGCGGAATGCCTCGGCGTCCACTCCGAGGAACATGCTCAGGTCGTCCAGGATCCGTGGCCCGCCCGCATGGATGATGTAGAAGTCCAGGGCGGTGGCGTCCCAACCGTGCTGGCCCGCCAGCTCCTTGAGTGCCGGAGCGAGAGGTTCCATCGTGCCCGGCACGCGCTTGTCCAGTTTGAAGTGGAAGCCGGTGGCGCGGACGTCGTACGCGATCCAGTCCTCGGTGTGCGGGACCAGATACGAACCGTTGCGCTCCAGCACGACGCCGTGGCCGCCGCTTCCGCGGACCACCGCCGCCGCCAGGCCGTCCCCGAACAGGCCGTTGGAGAGCAGATTGCCGACGCTCACGTCGGACGGCTGGTAGCACAGCGAGCAGAACTCGCAGGCCACGATCAGTGCGTTCGCCTCTGGGTAGGCGGTACAGAAGTCATGCGCGCGATTGATCGCGGCGCCGCCGGCCGCGCACCCGAGCTGGGCGATGGGCACCTGACGCACATCGGTGCGGAACTCCATCGTGTTGATCAGCCACGCGGTGAGCGACGGCATCATGAAGCCCGTGCACGACACGAAGATGATCATGTCGATGTCCTCGGCACGGAGTTCGGCGTCCTCGAGTGCCTGCCGTATGACGTCGGGAACGCGCGCCTTGGCCTCTATCTCGTAGAGCGTGTTGCGCTCCTCGAAGCCCGGGTGCCGCAGCGTCTCGTCGATCGGCCGCAGCAGATGGCGTTTCTCGACCCCGGTGTTCTGGATCAGGCGCAGAGCCAGCTGCAGTTCCGGGTGGTCCGCGTGAACGGACCGCGCCAGATCA
Source organism: Streptomyces sp. NPDC057445 (assembly GCF_042802855.1). Classification (NCBI taxonomy): domain Bacteria; kingdom Bacillati; phylum Actinomycetota; class Actinomycetes; order Kitasatosporales; family Streptomycetaceae; genus Streptomyces; species Streptomyces sp. NPDC057445. The sequence continues at coordinate 10,249 of NZ_JBHVDH010000032.1, forward strand.
AGGGTCTGCTCCATGGTGATCACGTGCTCGGGCACGGACACCGCGGGTTTGCACAGAGTGGCCATGTCATGCCGCCCTTCTCCTTATTCAAGCGCTCCTCCAAAAGGATCAGGGACGTCACGCGGTCCCGCGCGCCGGGGATTCCGCGCCGCGTTGCGCCGATCGGGTGATGCGCGGGCGTGTCCGGGCCGATGGCCGTGCAATCGGGAAGGGATGGAGTCCTGGCGGGGGCGCTGTCAGCTCACTGCATGTGATCCGCGCACCGCGCGTGTTCACAAACCGGGAGATGAAAACTCGATGACGTCAGAACCCGAGACGGCGGCCGAGCGGGGTACCGGCGCCGGGGGCTGCCCCATGAGCGGTGCCGCGCCCCGGGAGGACGCGACCGTCCGCGACTGGACCCTGGACGACTTCCGGGCCCTGGAATTCGACCCCTTTCTGACCGCACTTCTGCGCGAGGAGCCGGTGGCCAGGATCCGACTGCCGTTCGGCGAGGGCAGCGCCTGGCTCGTGACACGGTACGAGGACGTCAAACTGGCCTCGTCCGACCCTCGGCTGAGCCGGAAGGCACTGGCCGAGCGGGAGGTGACCAGCGGCTCACCGCATGCCATCGCGGCCAGGCACGCGGCCCTCAACTACGCGGACCCCCCGCATCTCGGCACGATGCGCGGTGTCGTCGCGCGGGCCTTCACCGGCAGGAGCATGCAGAGACTGCGTCCCAGAGCCCAGCGGACCGCGGACCGGCTGCTGGACACGATGGAACGCCGGGGTGCTCCCGCGGACCTGATGGAACATCTGCACGGCCCCTTCCCTCTGTCGGTGGTCTGCGACCTGCTCGGGCTGCCGGAGGACGAGCGCTCGGAGATGACCTCGTGGGCCAACGTGATCATGACCCCGCGACCGGCCCCCTCCCGCAGTGCGACGGCCCGGGGCACGGTCCGAGACGTGGTGCTCCGCCTGCTCCGGAGGCGGCGCGCCGAGCCGCGCGACGACCTGGCCGGCGTTCTCGCGGCCGCGGCCGGATCCGGTGAGATCACGGACGACGAGGCTCTCTCGCTGGCGACCGCCATCCTTGTGAGCGGTGCCCACGCGGTCCGCAACAACAGCGCAAACATGGTGTACGCGCTTCTCACCCATCCGGACCATCTCGCGCGGCTGCGTGCCGAGCCCGCGCTGCTGCCGCAGGCCGTCGACGAGCTGCTGCGCCACATCCCGCACCGCAACGGCGTCGGTCTTCCGCGCATCGCGACCGAGGACCTGGAGATCGGGGGGGTACGCATCCGGGCGGGTGAGGCGGTCTACTGCTCGTACCTCGCGGCGAACCGCGACCCGGCGGCGTTCGGGGATCCGGACACGCTCGACTTCGCCCGAGGGCCCATCGCCCATCTGTCGTTCGGCTACGGGCCGCACCACTGTGTCGGTTCGATGCTGGCCCGGATGGAGTCCGAGATCATGATCGCCACGCTGCTGGACCGCTTCCCGCGGCTGGCCCTCGCCGTACCGCCCGACCGCATCGCATGGCAGAAGGGCGGGCTGATCCGCGGGCCCGAGACCCTGCCGGTCAGCTGGTGACGCGCCATGAACTGCGACGTACGGATCGTGCACGGAGACCCCGACGACATCGAACTGGCGGCCCTGATGGCGGTGCTCTCCGTCGTACTCCGCAACCGTGAGGCGGCCGGCGCCGCGCGCGGACGCCGGTCCCGCAGAGCGCAATGGGACCGTGCGTGGGGCGGCTTCCTGCACCCCAGCGGCTCCTGGCGGGTGCGGGACCGGACGGTGACGGGGTTCGACCCCGGGAGCCGCTGAGGCACCGCGGCCGGGCCGCACGCCGGGACGTCAGACGAGGAGCCGCAGGCAGGTGTCCGACACCCCCAGGCGGACGGTCTGACCCCAGGTCAGCTCAAGGGCGTCGGACTCCATTCCGTCCCCGAAGGCGACCAGCCGGTCGGACTCCACGGTGAGCCGCAGCCGTTGCGCGTCCGTCAGGGTGCCCTCCACCAGGGAGGTTCCGGTGGCCGGCGAGGGCCAGGCCTCGCGTACGTACCAGATCAGCCTCCGCTCGGCCGGCGCGGGCAGTGGGGGCCCGCCGCCCCGCTCCCGCCACAGCGACCGCAGCCACCCCGTCGCCCCCGTGCCGGTGCCCACCAGGACACCCGACGAGGCCTGGGCCTCGGCGAGGTCCGGGGCCGCCTCCGTGCCGAGCCGGTAGCGGGAGGTCTGGTGGCCCGGCCGGCCGAGGTAGATCTCGTTGAGCGCCACGAGCCGCTGGGTGTCGTCGGCGACGGCCTCCACCATCGTCAGCTCGTCGGCCGTGCAGCCTCCGGGGCCGGCGGCGGCCTGCAGGAGCCGGCCGGTGTCCGGGGCCCGGTGCCGTACGAGGACACCGGGGTTGCGTCCGGGGTCGCTGTCGATGCCCACCACCGGCTGGCCCGTGAGGTACTTGGCGGTGTTGGCCACCAGCCCGTCCTGGCCCACCACGACCACCACGTCCTCGGGCCCGAACAGGAATCTGTCGAGATCGGCGCGCTCGACCCGCGTCTGCCGCCACCGCAGCGGCACGGCCGCCGCGACCTCGGAGAGCACCCGGCGCGTGTGGTGGTGCCGCTCGGCGACCTCCTGGATGCTCCGGCCGCGTGAGGACAGAAAGAACTCGGCCTGCCCGTGTGTGCCGTGCCGGGCGAGCAGCTCCTCGTACTCGGTGGTGCGGTGCACGAGCACCGCGCGCGGGGCGAGGCTCACCTCCGCTCCTGGTCCGGATTGCCGCCGAGCCTGGCGAGCAGCCCGGTGAGGACATCCGGCGAGAGGGTGACGCTGTCGACGCGGGGAAGGTTCTCTGCGAGGCGGGTCACGGCCAGCGCGCGCAGCGTGGCGGGGTCGGTCTCGGCGTGGACACGCAGCCAGGCCGCCTGGGCCGCGGCCCGCGCCTCGCCGATCTCGCGGGCCGCGGTGGCCTCGGCCTTGGCCAGCCGGACCTTGCGGGCCGCCTCTGCCTGGGCGCGTACGGCGTCGGCGGCAGCGCTCTCCTCGGCCTCGCGCCGGGCGTTGGTGCCGTTCTGCTCGACCAACTGCTCTTCTCTGCGGGCGAGTTCGATCCTGCTGGCCAGTTCGTTCTCGGCGATGGCGCGCTCGCGCTCGACGGCGACGGCCCGCCGTTCGTACGTGGCGCGATCGGCCTCCTGCTGGATCTGCTCGCGCGCGGGGGTGCGCAGGGCGCGCTCGACCTCCGGCTCGGGACGCAGCGCGACGACGCGTACGGCGACCACCTCGATGCCGGTGGCGGCCAGCCGGGGCTCCGCGGCCAGACCGCCGGATATCCGCTCACGCACGGCCGCGACGCCGTCGGAGAGGGTCGCCGCCAGGGGTGTACGGGCCAGCACGTCGAGCGCGTGCTGCTGGGCGTTCTCGGTGAGCAGCGTGGATATCTGCTCCAGCGGGGCGCCGCGCCAGGCGCCGGTGTCCGGGTCGAGGGAGAAGTCCAGCCGGGTGGCGGCGGTGGCCGGATCGCTGACCCGGTACGTGACGGTGGCCTGCACCGAGATGTCCTGGAAGTCGGACGTCCTGGCGTGGAACGTCATGGCGAGCTCCCGGTCGTCCACCGGGACTTCGGAGAGCGCCGCGGTCAGCGCACGGAACCAGAAGCTGAGGCCGGGACCGTCGTGCAGGAGCTTGCCGCGCCTGTGATGGCGGACATGGGCGGTGGGTGCGGAGCGGAGATGGCGCCATCCGAAGCGCCTGGTGATGTCGGCCATGAGGAACCCCCAGTTATCGTCTCGACGACGATATTGGGTTTCCGGTCTTATCGTCAAGGTGACGGGATGGGGGCTCCGTGCGCTTGCGTCAGAAGGCGGTCCGCACCAGGCTGGCGGGATGGACAGCAGCATCACCGTGTGCAGGGTCTACGACGCCCCTGATCCGGACGCCGGCACCCGTGTTCTCGTCGACCGACTCTGGCCCAGGGGCGTGTCCAAGGAGCGTGCCGCCGTCGACGAATGGCTCAAGGAGGTGGCCCCGTCCACCGAGTTGCGCAACTGGTACCACAAGGACGCCTCCCGCTACGACGAGTTCGACGCCCGCTACCGACGGGAGCTGGAGCAGGGTGCGGCCGCGGAGGCACTCGATCGGCTGCTCGAACTCGCCCGGAGCGGGCCGGTCGCGCTGGTCACCTCGGTGAAGAGCATCACCGGCAGCCATGTGCCCACGCTCGTCGCCCTGTTGGGGCAGGCGCGGTCCGGTGGACCGGTCACCGGCCGCTGAGAGGGGGATGGGCTACGAGTCCGGTGAGGCGGAGCCCGCCGCGGAGGAGCCCGTGGAGAAATCCGTCGAGGAGTCCGTGGAGGCGTCCGCCGAGGAGTCCTCTCCGGACGTGAGGTGGAACATGCCGCCCTCCGGGTCGCGCAGCGTGGCCACCCGGCCCAGCGGGGTGTCCCGCGGATGCGACACGACGGTACCGCCCGCCGCCGCGGCCCGCTCGACCACCGCGTCCACATCGCGCCGGCAGAAGTGCACCTGCCACCGCGGTCTGATGCCCGGATCGGACGACTGCGCCTCGCCCCCGCCGTACATCCCGGCCACCGTCCGGCCGTCGACCCGAAGCACCACACGGTCGTGTTCGTATCGCACATCGATGAGGTCGGGCCCCTGGGCATCCCATTCGAACACCTCGCCGTAGAACAGGGCCGCGGCGAACGGGTCCCTCGTATGAAGCTCCAGCCAGGCCGCGGCGTTCGTCCCGCGCCCCGTGTGCCAGCCGACCTCTACGGGCCCCTCCCAGATGCAGAACACCGCGTCCCAGGGGTCCGCGGCCCATGCCATCCGGCCGTTGCCGAACGCGATCGGGCCCACCCCGACCGTGCCGCCCCGCTCCCGGATCCGCGAGGCCACGACATCGGCGCTGTCGGCCGCGAAATACGCCGTCCACACGACCGGCAGCTGCACCCCGATGGTCTGCGTGGACTCCATCAGCCCCGCGACCGGAACCCCGTCGGAGACCGCGACGGCATATGAGCCCTGCCCCTGCTCACCCGGCCTGAATTCCCAGCCGAACACGGCACCGTAGAAGTCCTGGGCGGCCTTCATGTCCCGTGCCGTCAGGCTCACCCAGCAGGGCGTGCCCTGAACCCCACGCCTTGTGGCAGCCAAGGCCGCTCACCTCATTCTTTCCGTCCCTGCGCAGGAAGCCACTCCTTCACACCTTTCAACAGAATCAGGACGGTCGCCACCGGGGACGGCGCGGTGCCCCCTTGCCCGGTCCCGCCGGTGCCAGGGGTTTCGCCACACCCTCACGGGCCGGCACGGTACGCCGAGAAGGTAACGGCGTAACCGCCCAGTCGGCGACGGACCTCGGGGGTACGAAAGGGCAGTGCGCCGACGACGCGCCTCAGGCCGTCCACGGTCGCCAGCCGTACCTGCGCGCCCTCGGCGCGGTGGAAGGAGCGGGCCGGGCCCGTGTCGAGGAGGTCGTACCCGATGAGAAGGCCGTCGGGGCGCAGTACGCGCGCGGCCTCGGCCAATGCCTTCTCCCAGGCCACGACGTGGTGAAGCATGAGGAAGGACACGACGGCGTCGAAGGTGCCGTCGGCGAAGGGAAGCCCGGTGGCGTCCCCCTTCCGCACGGACACCCGGTCCCCGAAGGACGCCAGCCGGCGCGCGCTCGCGACGACCATCGCCGGGTCCGGGTCCACGGCCGTCAGCGTGATGCCGGGGTGCGTGGTGAGAAGCTGTGCGGCCATGGTGCCGCCTCCGGAACCGATTTCCAGGACTCTCCCCTCGAGGGCGGCCCCGGCCAGGGCCCAGGGCAGCACGACGCGCCCGGCGAACACACCCCAGGGTGCGCTCCGGCAGAAGACTCGTTCCAGCGTCGGCATCACCGGCATGCCACTCTCCTTCGACGGTCGGTCACTGCGGGGTGCGGGCCACGGACGTGCCGAAGACGCGGTCCCAGTAGGGGGCGCTGATGCCGAAGCCACGACGGTCGTCGAGGAAGTGATGGCGCATGTGGTACATCCGCAGGTTGCGCAGGATCCTGTTCTTCGGCCTGCCTCGGTGCAGGTAGCAGTGGAGCAGGTCGTACGCCAGGTACCCGGCCACGTATCCGGCACCGAACACCGGCGGGAGGCCGAGCACTCCGGAGGAGAGCCAGAAGGCCAGCGCGACCATGGGAACGCTCAGGGCGGGGCTGAGGATGGAGCGGCGCGCGTCCTGGGGGTAGTCGTGGTGCACCCCGTGGAGGATGTAGTGCACCCGGGCGCCGATTCCGTGTTCGGGCTCGAAGTGCAGCAGGATGCGATGGCCCCAGTACTCCGACAGCGTCCAGGTCAGATAGCCGGCGAACGCCCAGCCGGCCAGTACCGGCGGGCCGGACCGGCCGAGGGAGAGCAGCACACCGACGACGGCCACCGGCAGATAGAGGATCGTGCTGGTCACCGGGCTTATGTGCAACAGGCGGTCCAGCACCGGCCCGTCGACGACGGCGGGCGCGGTGCCGCGGTGCACGGCGCCCCCTCCGGTGCGTGCGGGTGTACCGGCGGTCATCGGTCGCTTCCTTCCGCGGTGGACACCTTCAACCGTGCCTCATAGGCGGTGCGGGCCCGGAAGTCGGTGGTGCGCAGCAGCTGGTCGGCCTTGAGCAGCCGGCCCATGGCATCACGCCAGGGCTGGGGCAGCAGGAACAAGGAGCGGGTGACCGGGTTGGTCCAGGCCGGTACGAAGACGTTGTAGCGGGGGCGCCGGGCGGTGCGAAGGACCGCCTCCGCGATGTCCTGCGGGGTGAGCAGGGGGACGAAGCGGCCCTTGCCGACGCCCGAGGTGAGCTCGGTGCGGGCGGGGACGGGCAGCACGACGGACAGGTCGACACCGCTGCCGCGGAGTTCGCCGCGGACGGCCTCGGACAGACCGACCACCCCGTGCTTGGCCGCGGAGTACGTGGCACAACCGGGCAGGCCGACCATACCGACTGCGGAGACCATGTTGATGATGTGGCCCCGGCCGCGGGCCCGCATGGGGCCGAGTGCCGCCTTCATGCCGTTGACGGTGCCGAGGAGATTGACTCCCACCTGGTGCGCGGTGTCGTCGTCGGCCTCCTCCTCGAAGCTGCCGACGATCATTTCCCCCGCGTTGTTGACGAAGATGTCCATCGCCCCGGCCTCGGCTTCCACCCGGTCGCAGAACTGCCGGGTGCTCGCGGGGTCGGTGACGTCCAGCGGGTAGGCGCGTGCGCCGATCCCGGTGGCGACGCACGCGGCGTAGTCGTGGTCACGGGCGCCGATCACGACCGTGGCACCCTCACGAACGAACGCTTCGGCGGTGGCGCGTCCGATGCCGCGGCTGCCGCCGGTGATGGCCACGACCTTGTTCCTGATCGCTTCGGGCATGAGTTCTCCTCACGACGTGATGGATGGAGTGATGTGCTCGCCGAGCAGGCCGCGCAGGATCGAGGTGATGGATTCGGTCAGGGCCCGGGTGGCGATCGGGTCGATGATCGCGGCGAGGCTGGGAATCCCCAGGTCGAAGGCGGCGGTGAAGCGTACGGTGACGGAGTCGGCGTCCTGGCGGACGTGCCAGCTGCCCTCGAAACGGTCGAAGTCCCCCTCGGACTGGACGAATTCGATGGTGAGCGCAGCGGCGTCGATCCGGTCGCGCTCGGACCAGCACAGCACACCGTTGCGGAAGTTCACCGACCACTGCGAGTGCACGGTGTCCTCGTCCACACCGGTGACGACCACCTGCCGCACCGCGTCGGTGTGACGGGGGTAGGAGGCGAAGTCCCGCAGCCGGTCGAAAACGGCCGCCGCGGAGGTGTCGGTCACGAGGGCATCGACAACGACCTCGGGCATGTCGGCTCATACCCTTCCGGGAAGTGACGAGGCGGAGCGGAGCAGGGCTCCGGCGGCGGTGGTGAAGGCCGTGCCGATCCGCTCCAGGTCGGCGTCGCGGAGCACGGCCGGGGGTGTCAGCCGCACCACGCGGTGGGCGTTGAGGGAGTGGTTGGTCAGCAGCCCGGCGTCCAGCAGGTGCAGCACCAGCTCTCCGGCCGTCCGCTCGTCGCACATCTCGATGCCGATCAGCAGGCCACGACCGCGGACGTCCGCCACGACGTCCCCCCGCAGCGGTGCCAGGGCGGCTTCGACGCGGGCCAGGATGGCGTGGCCGAGGACTGCGGCGCGCTCGACGAGACCCTCGTCGACGGTGGCGCGCACCGCCGCCGCGGCGGCGGCGGTCGCCACGGGGGACGCGGCGAAGGTGGAGGTGTGCAGGAACGGGTCCCGGTCGAACGGGGTGTAGGCCGCGTCGGTGGCCACCGCGGCGGCGACCGGTACGATCCCGCCGCTGAGGCCCTTGCCGACCAGCAGGACATCCGGGCGGACGTCCTCGGGGTCGGCGCCCCACCACGTGCCCAGTCGGCCCAGGCCCGTCTGGATCTCGTCCAGCACGAAGAAGGCACCGTGCTCGGCACAGAGCCGCTGGGCGCCTGCCAGGTAGCCCGGAGCCGGGAGGACGACGCCGCCTTCGCCCTGCACGGGTTCGAGAAGGAGACAGGCCGGGCCGCCGTGGCCGAGGACCTTCGCCAGTTCGTCGAGATCGCCGAAGGGCACGTGCTCGGCCGGCAGCAGGGGACGGAACGGGTCCTGGTACAGCGGCCGGGAGGTGACGGCCAGCGCTCCCGTGGTCTTGCCGTGGTATCCGCCGACGGCCGAGACCAGCCGGGTCCTCCCCTGCGCCCGGGCCAGTTTGATCGCGGTCTCGACCGCCTCCGCCCCGGAGTTGACGAAGTGCACGCGGTCCAGCCCGGGCGGGGTGACCGCGGCCAGTTCCGCGGCGGCGGTGGCGGCCACCGGCTCCAGGAGCAGCCGGGTGGCCATCGGGTGACGGCGTATCTGCGCGGTGACCGCCTCGACCACCTGTGGATGGCAGTGCCCGAGCAGGAAGACTCCGTATCCGCCGCAGTCCAGGTACTCCTTGCCGTCGGCGTCCCATACGTACGCGCCCCGGGAGGCGACCTCCATCGCCGCACCCGTCATGGACGCCAACCGGGCCCGGCCGCGGCTGAGATGGCGCCGGTACACGTCCAGCACCTCGGCGGCCGTGACGGGCGCCGTCGGGCCGCTCATGCCGTGACCAGTGCGGGGGCCGGGCGGTTGATGCCCTTCGCCCGTACGAGCTGCGACAGCGTGGCCCGCAGCGAGCGTTCCGCCCGGTCCGCCCCGAAGGCCGGGGGCAGGCCCGGAGCTCTCCCCAGGTCGGTGGGGAACGGCTCGGCGGCGGTGAACAGCGCGGTCATCGCCAGCAGATCGTCTAGGCGACGACGGGTCGCGATAGGCAGGTCCGCCATGAACACGGGCCGGATCAGACGGTCCACCAGTTCCGGCGGGACCATGCGCGGCAGCGTCGGATCGAGGCCGGTGTCCGCGGCGAAGTCGGCGGCCAGCTCCAGGATCCGGCCGGCGCGCAGAGCCTGATCGCCGGCGGTCACCCACACCGGGCCGTCGTGCGCGCCGTCTCGGACCAGGGCGGCGACCGTGGCGGCCACCACGTCCTGCGGCACGAAGTCGATCAGCGAATCGGGCGACAGCGGCACCAGGGGCAGCCGCCCGCGCAACAGGCCCTTCAGCATGGCGTGCAGTCCCTGGAAGGCCGAGATCTCCCCGGTGCGGGAGTCTCCGATGATCACCGACGGGCGGATGATCACCGCCGGTACGCCCGAAGTGCGTACGACGTCCTCGCCCGCGCGCTTGGAGTCCAGGTAGTCCTCGGGCCGGGCGGTGCGCCCGCCGGCGTTCTGCCCGGGCCCGGAACGGGTGATGCCGGTCCTGGCCACGAACGCCGAGGAGACGTGGTAGAGCAACGCATCGGCGTCCGCGACGAGCCGGACGATCCGCCGGGTGCCGGCCTCGTTGAGGGCGTGGGTCGCCTCCGGCCCCTCGCCGAAGCCGGTGACCGCGGCGCAGTGAACGACGGCGTCCACCCGCGCACACAGGTCCGCGTACGCTCTCCTGTCGAGCCCGAGCCGGGGCCTGGTGAGGTCTCCGGTGAGCTGCTCGTCGGCGCCGGGCACCGGCGTGCGGTGGACCAGCGCGGTCACATGCCGGTCGGAGAGTTCGGGAAGCAGCGCCGTACCGAGCACTCCGGAGGCTCCGGTAAGCAGGACGGTCGGGACAGCCGGCACGTTCGGGTCACCTCACAGCTGGATGTCGTTCACCGGGTCGGGGCCCGGTCAGGGAATGAGCAGGGGCCGGCCACCGAAGTAGTCCGTCAGCGGCGCGGCCGTGCGGGCCTTCGACGGCGGGTGGAAGGCCAGCGCGCGGCAGGCGGACTGCAGATACGCGAGCTCTCCTGATGCGATGAAAGCCATTCCCCCGAGTGCCTCCATGCACAGGGCCAGGGTCCGGCTGATCGCGTCCTGCGCGGCGTAACGGCAGATCAGCGACCGGGCGAGGGCTTCCTCCCCGGGCGGGAGCCCGCCGATCGCGGACGCGACACCCTCGACCGAGAGCATGGCCGCCTCGACCGCGATGACGGCTTCGCCGCGCACGGCGGCGTCCACCCGGGTGTCCGCCAGGGTGCGTTCCACCATCGCGGAGGCGGCTCCCAGATAGCTCGCGGTCATCAGCAGTTCGAACCAGACGAACCCGACGGTCCCCAGACGGTCCGCCTGCTCCCCGTCGCTCACACCGGTGCGCACCAACAGCTCGGCGGGGACCTCCACATCGTCGAGGACGACCTCCTCGCTCTCGGCCGCCGCCAGGACCGGAGTGCGCCAGAACGGACGCACGCTCACTCCGGGGGCCTCCGCAGGCACCAGGGCGATCGCCAGCTCCCGCGAATCGCCGGGGCCCGGCAGCATGAAGGAGACGGTGAGCAGCTTCATCGACCTGGCGAGGCTGCACGGCTTCTTCGAGCCGCTCAACCGGACCTTGTCCCCGTCGATCCTGGCGGTCAGGGCCGGGCGGAGGATGCCCTGTCCGGTACGGCCTTCGGCGAAGCCCGAGGCGAGCAGCAGATTGTCCTCTGCGATGGCGGCGAGCAGCAGCCACTCCATGCCGCCGCCGTCGGTCGCGGCCTCGGCCAGGGTCGCCGTGGAGAAGTGATGCATCGTGGTGGCCACGGCGAGCGCGGGCGAGCGGGAACCCAGCGCGCGTTGTACACGTACCGCGGACAGCAGATCGGCGCCCGCTCCTCCGTGTTCGGCGGGGACGAGCAGCCCGGGGCCGCCGGCCAGGGTGAAGGCCTTGAGCGCCGTCCCTTCCGTGCTCTCCAGATCGAGCAGCGGGACCGCCGCCAGTTCCTTGTCCAGTCCCGGCAGGAAACCCTCCAGGCACTCGCGTTCACGCCGCAGAAAAACCATGCCCTCGCACCTCCCTCACCGTGTCATCCACCGGCCCTCACAGCGGCCGTCCCGGAGGTCGTCAGCAGGGCCTCGAGCTCGTCGCCGAGGATCGACACGCCCTCCTGCGTCAGCAGGGACTCCGGGTGGAACTGAAGAGAACGCAGATACGGGCCGCGCAGCGCATGGACCTCACCGCTCTCCGGGTCCCGGCTGACCTCGATGCCGTCGAACCGGTCCTCGGCCGACAGAGCGGCGAAGGTGTTGTAGAAGCCGACCCGGGCACGGCGGCCGAACAGGTCGATCTCGCGCTGGACCCCCTGGTTGGGCGGGTCCTTGCGGATCAGTTCCAGTCCCAGGACCCCGCACACCACCTGATGTCCGAGGCACACCGCCAGGAAGGGCCGTCGTTCGTCCATGAGCCGGCGGACCGTGCGGCGCAGCGCGGCGATCTTGGGGGCGTTCCGCTCCCGTGGATCGCCGGGGCCGGGGCCCACGATGACGAGGTCGAAGTCCGTGGGTTCGTAGGGTTCGTCGAACCTGCGGGTGGTGACCGCCGGTCCGAGCGCGCGCAGTTGATGCCTGAGCATCTCGGTGAAGGAGTCCTCCCCGTCCACCACGAGCACATGGTGCCCGGCCAGCGCTTCGCGGTGGTACTCGGCACTGCCCGGGGGCTCCAGCCAGAACCTGGAGAGCGTGCGGTTGCGCCGGGTCAACGCCTCACGGATCCGGGGGTGTTCGGCGATGCCGGGTGACGGGCGGGCCGTGCGCGGGGGATGCGTCCCCGTGCCGCGCACGGCGTCCAGCAGCGCTGCCGTCTTCGCGCGGGTCTCGGCGACCTCGGAGCCAGGATCGGAGTGACGGACCAGCGTCGCTCCGACACCGATCCGCAGTCGCCCCTCCGCTCCGATGTCCGCCGTACGGATGAGCAGTGAAGAGTCGAGCTGCCGGGCACCGGAATCGTCACGGCCGATCAGCGCGAGCACCCCGCTGTAGTAGCCACGCCCCTCGGGCTCGTAACGCTTGATGACGCGGCAGGCGTTCTCCAGCGGGCTGCCGGTGACGGTGGGGACGAACATGGTCTCCCGAAGGATGTCCCTGACGTCCCGTGAGCTGTGCCCGGTCAGGACGTATTCGGTGTGCGCGAGCCGGGTCATCTCCTTCAGGTACGGTCCCGAGGTCCGTACGCCGGGTTCGCAGATCCGCGCCATCATCTTGAGTTCCTCGTCGACCACCATGTAGAGCTCGTCGGTCTCCTTGGGGTCGGCCAGGAAACGCAGGACGTCGGGCACCGTCGGCCCGGCCGGAGGATGGCGGTAGGTCCCGCTGATCGGGTTCATCCTCACCGTGCCGGCCGTCAGGCTGACGTGCCGCTCCGGGGTGGCGCCGACCAGGGTGCGTGAGCCGGTGTGGATGAGGAACGTCCAGTAGGCGCCCACCTCGTGGGCGAGGAGCCGGCGGAACACCGTGAGCGCGGCGTCGGTCGGGGGCCCCTCCACCGTGGCCACGAACGACCGCCTGATGACGAAGTTGGCGCCCTCGCCCCGGCCGATCTCTTCGCTGAGGATCTTGCGGACGATGGTCCCGTAGGCCCCGTCGTCGATGTCGAACCCCTCGCCCCTCAGGTCGATAGGCCGCTCCGGGATCCTCTCCAGCAGTGCGGCGCAGTCCATCGTGCCCTGTTCCCTGACACTCATGGCCAGCAGTGGCGCCCGGTCGTCCTGGTACTCGAATCCGCGCTCGGCGATCTGCCGGTACGGGATGAGGACGACCATCTCGTGCCGGGCCTGACCGGCGGGCCGCCGGCCCTGCTGTTCGGCCGCCACCGGAAGGGCCGCGAGATCCGGCACCTCGGAGACCTCGCCGACGAGGATCTCGACCTGGTCGCGCCCGGTCGAGGACGGGCGGTGCAGCAGCGCGAACGGGGGTGCGTCGGGGGTGAGCAGGCCGTCGAGACGCGCAGTGTCCATATCGCTCACTAAAGCTCCCAATCCGGAATTCGGCAGACCGGTTACCACCAACGGCCCGTATCCGTGGGGCAATTTTTCCATCACGAGGGGATGTGGACCACTACTCACACGAGTAGGCAGGTTCGCCATGAGCGGCATTGTCAACGGATCTTGACTGCTCGCATGAGTAGCCTCACGCACCGCCTATCCGGACTAGAGTCGGAGTTCATCGGCCCCGTAGAGCCGGGGGTGGAAATGTCGTTGATTCGACTGCTGGGTTACGAGCATTTGGAGAAACGTTGAAGGCGAAACACGGGCAGTCGACATGGCCAGGTGTCTCATGAACGTCGCCATTAGCTGGACCGGTCTCACCGAATCGCACGCCACACTTTCCGAGCACGAAATCCGTTCCTGGCGTTCCTGGCCGGCCCTGCAGCAGCCCGACTGGGGCGACGACTGGCTCGTCGCCGAAGTCGGCAGAAGTCTCGCGGGCCTGCCGGAACTCATCGACGGGGACGAGACCCGGGTGCTGCGCCGGCTTCTCGCCGAAGTGGCCGACGGGCGGCGCCAGGTGATCCAGGCCGGGGACTGCGCGGAGGACCCGGCGGAGTGCACCCCACGCCATCTCGCGCGCAAGGTCGGCCTGCTCGACGCCGTTGCCGGCGTCATGCGCGTCGGTACCGGCCTGCCGGTGATCCGGGTCGGCCGTATCGCGGGGCAGTTCGCCAAACCGCGGTCCAGCCCCACGGAGTACGTGGACGGAGCTGAGCTCCCCGTCTACCGCGGGCATCTCGTCAACAGTCCCCGGGCGACGGCGGAAGGCCGCAGGCCCGACCCGCTGCGCATGCTGGCCTGTCACGAGGCGGCGGGCTCCGCGACGGCCTATCTGCGCAGGCAGCAGGACGCCTCCGGTACACCGGTGTGGACGAGCCACGAAGCCCTCGTCCTCGACTACGAACTGCCGCAGCTGCGCCGCGACCCGGACGGCGGCCTGGTCCTCACCTCCACGCACTGGCCGTGGATAGGCGACCGGACCCGCCGGCCGGACGGCGCGCACGTACGCCTGCTGGCGGCGGTGAGCAACCCGGTGGCCTGCAAGGTGGGGCCGAGCATGAGCGAGGACGAACTGCTGCGCCTGTGCGAGCTGCTGGACCCGGACCGGCAGCCCGGCAGGCTCACGCTCATCGCCCGCATGGGCGTCGGCGCGGCGGCCGGGCAGCTTCCCCGTCTGGCCGCCCGCGTCCGGTCCGCCGGGCATCCGGTGGTCTGGCTCTGCGACCCGATGCACGGCAACACCGTCCGCGCCACCAACGGCCGCAAGACCCGTCTCCTGTCCTCCATCACCCAGGAGATACGCGAATTCCGGACCGTGCTCGACGAACTCGGCCTGAATGCGGGCGGCCTGCACCTGGAGACCACTCCGGATTCCGTCGTCGAATGCTTGCCGGACGACTCGTACATCGACCGCTGCGACGGACCGTATACAACACTGTGCGACCCGCGGCTGAACGTGTGGCAGGCCCTGTCCGCCGCCGAAGCATGGCACTGAAAGGAACTGTCCCATGTCCGCTGTGAAGAATCAGATTGCCTGCGACCGGCTCCGGGAGATCGTGGCATCGGTTCTCGAGATCGACGTGAGCGAGGTCCTCGCCGATTCGCATTTCTACGACGAGCTGGCGGCGGACTCCTTGGAGAAGGTGGAAATCTCCGTGCGGATCGAGCGGGAATTCGGGGTTTCTCTCGGTGCCGAAGAGGCCGCGGAGCTGAGCAGCGTCGCGGCCGCGCTGGTCCTGCTGCGCGACAAGGGCGTGGTGGGCTGATGCCGAGGGCCGCTCATGGCCACGGGGGGCTCGTGGTAACAGGTATCGGCGCCGTCTCACCGGCAGGTACGGGAAGTACGGCCCTGTGGGACGCGGTGTCGTACGGCCGTGTCGCCACCGGCCCGGTGACCCGCTTCGACACCGCCGGCTATGCGGCGTCGACCGCCGGTGAGGTCCCTCGGTCCTGCATGGCCGAACTCGATGCCGCCGTGCCGGCACACCCCTCGCGCGCGGCCCGCTACCTCGCTCTCGCCACGGCGGAGGCGGTCCGCAGCGCGGCCTTGGTGCCCGGCAGGGTCCCCGGCCGTACCGGTGTCTTCGCCGGCACGGTCATGGGAACCCGCCCGGTGCTCGAACGCGGCCTCACAGAGACGTCGTTGACCGTCGCCGGAACGGAGTGGGCCGAGCCGGAGCGCCTTCTCGACCTCGTCCTGGAGGCAGTCGACGTGGACGGCCCCGTGGTCGTGGTCGCCTCCGGCTGTTCCGTGGGCGGGGACGCGATCTCCCGCGCAGCCGCCGCGATAGCCGCCGGCGAGGTCGAAGTGGCTGTCTGCGGCGGGGCGGAGGAGCTTTCACGGGAGGTCTTCGCCATGTTCACCAGCTTGCGCGCGCTCGCTCCGGACGTGGCCCGCCCCTTCGACACCGACCGTCGAGGAATGCTGCCCTCCGAAGGGGCCGGGGTGCTGGTTCTGGAAAGCGCGGAACACTGCGCCGCCCGCGGCGGCCGGGCCCGGGCACGGCTGCTCGGCCATGCGTCCGCCGCCGACGCGTACCATCCGGCGCGGCCCCGGCCCGGCGGCGACGCCGTCGTCGAGGCACTGACCACGTGCCTCGATCAGTCCGGGCGCACGGCCGGTCAGGTGGACTGGGTGTGCGCGCACGGGACCGGAACACCCGCAAGCGACGGCATCGAGGCACGGGCGATCACCACCGCTCTGGGCACCGTTCCGCGCCGGCCCGTCGTGTCGTCCCTCAAAGGGTCGCTCGGCCACACGCAGGGCGCGGCCGCCGCGCTGGAGGCGGTCGTGGCCGTGAAGGCACTGCGCGCCGGGAGGATTCCGGGCAACGCCACGCTGCGGCGGCCCGACCCCGCGTGCTCCGGCATCGACCTCGTCCCCCCGCGGGGACGCACGGCGCCCGTCGCGACGGTGGCGAGCGTGGCCTTCGGCCTCGGCGGCGGAGTGTCCGCGCTCATGCTGGGAAGCGCGGAGGCCGACCATGCCGCATAGCGCCTCTGTGATGGTCACGGGACTCGGGATACGGATGACAACGGCCGGGTCCGCCAACTCGGCCGGGCCGGTCGACTCGGCCGGTTCCGGCGGCACATGGGACCACGAGGACGAGATCGGGCACTCCCTCGCCGCCGCGACCGCCGCGGTTCGCGACCTCGGCCCGTCGTCCGTGGGATCGCGTACCGGCACGGTATGGGCGAGCTCCACGGCGGGCCTCGAGGAGTACGCGCGGACCTGCGCCGACATCCCCGCGCTGGGGCCCGGCCGGGTGTCACCGCGCCGTGCGGTGCGCTCGGCGTACACCGGACCGGTGACAGCGGTGTCCGTGCGCTTCGGTTTCGACGGCCCCTACCTGAACCTCACCGGGGCACAGGACGCAGGCGCGCACGCCGTCGTCGAAGCCGCCCGCATGATCCAACAGGGCCAGTGCGAACGGGTGCTGGCCGGGGGATCGGCCGCCTGGCCGGCTGTACGTCCCGGCTCGGCCCGGCCCCGGACGGAAGGCGCCGCCTGCGTCCTCCTGGAGAGGCGTCCTGGGCCCGGCGGCGGCGGAGCGGCCGTCCGGCTGCTGGACCGGGCCCGTGTCGAAACCGGCGCCGCGGGGCGGAAAGACGGTCCGGCCCCGTTCATCGGACGCTGCCTGGAACGGATGGGCGGCCGGCCACGGCGGGTGGTCCTCTCCGCGTCCGCCGGATCCCGGATCCCCGCGGGAGTGGTGGCGGAACTGTGCGGCGCCCCCTGCCTGGACGTGGAGGCGCGCTGGGGGGATCTCGGCGCCGCCGGCGGCTTCGCCGCACTGGCCGCCGCGGCCGCCATGACGACCCGTCGTGGTGAGGAACGAAGGGGACAGGGGAGGCCGCACATCCTCGTGCTGGCCGTCGGCGCGGGCAATGCCGTCGCCATCGAAGTGACATCGCGAACGGGAGGTCGGTAATGGATCTGGTCGAACGACTGCTGGGCAGGCACATCCAGGCCGGTGGAGGAGAACGGGTCTGCTACGTGGACCCCGACGTCGGTGAGGTCACCTACGCCCGACTGCACGACGCGGCGCGACACTACGCCGGTACGCTCCGCGAACTGGGGGTCGCGCCGGGAACCCGCGCTCTGGTGGTGGCCGACGATTCGGTGGCCACCGTGGCCGCCGTCCTCGGACTCTGGTGGCACGGATGCGTGCCCGTACCGGTGAGCCCCGTGCTCTCCGACGCCGAGATCCGTTTCATGGCCGCCGACTGCGAGGCCGGGTTCGCGCACATCGACGCCCCCACGGCGAAACAGCGCACCCTGGAAGAGGAGTTCGCCTCCCTGCCCCGCACGACGGGGGAGCAGGGCAGGGCCGTGTTCACGGCCGCGGACGCGGAGGTCGCCCGCCGGCCGCAGGCGTCCTCGGAGTCCTTGACGGAGCCGTCGCCCGAACCCGCGCAATGGCCCGGTGACCAAGCGGCCCTGGTGCAGTACACCTCCGGGAGCACCGGGTCACCCAAGGGCGTCCTGCACGCCGCGACGGGCATAGAGGCGGTCCTCTCCGGAATCGGCAGCGTGCTGGGGCTGCGTCCCGACGATGTCGTCCTGTCCACCGCCAAGCTGTCCTTCGGCTACGGCTTCGGGAACTCGGTGCTGCTTCCGCTGGCGGCCGGGGCCCGCACCGTACTGCTGCGCGGCTCCGTGGACGCCCATGTGGTCTCCAGCAACCTGCACCGGCACCGCCCGACCGTCCTCTTCTCGGTGCCCCGGATGTACGCCGCGCTGCTGGCGCTCGCCGACAGCCACGGGCCCGAGGGATTCGCCTCCGTACGACTCGCCGTCACGGCGGGCGAGCACTGCCCCGCGCAGCTCGGCGAGCGGGTCCGGAGCACCTTCGGCGTGCCGCTGGTCAACGGACTGGGGGCCACCGAAGCGCTGCACATCGTCGTCGCCACCCCGCCGTCACGGATCACGCCGGGCGCGACCGGCCGTGCGGTCCCGGGGACCGAGGTGACGGTGCGGGACGACGACGGGCTCCCGGTAGCCGACGGGACCGAGGGGCGGCTGCACATCGCGGGCCCCTCGGTGGCGCTCGGCTATCTCAACCGGGTCGAGGCGACCCGCCGGACCTTCGCCGGGGGAGGTGCCTTCACCAACGACATCGTCCGGCGTACGGAGGAGGGCGAGATCTGGCATCTGTGCCGCGCCGACGACGTGCTGAACCTGGGCGGGTACAAGGTCGCGCCGGGGGAGATCGAGACGGTGGTCCGCGCGACCGACCGGGTCGCGGAGTGCGCGGTGGTCGCGAGCACGGACGAGCACGGTCTCGAACAGGCCGTCGCCTACGTGGTGCCCGTGGCCGGGTCGGACCACGCCGCTGTGCGCAAGGCGGTCCTGCTGTCGATCCGCAAACACCTGGCCCCGTTCAAACGCCCCTCCCGGATCGAAGTGATCGACGTCCTTCCCGTCACCTCCACCGGCAAACTGGCCCGGCACGAGCTGCGCGAGTCGGCGGGCCGCCGATGAGCTGGGACATCACGGGCATCGGCGCCGTCGCGGGCATCGGCAAGGACCCGTACGAGATCTTCGACTCCCTGTGCGCGGGACGGAGCGGCCTGGCCGGTCTGCGCGCGTTCGACCTCGACAACTACCGTGCGCGGCACGCGTACGAGATCGACGACCGCACCGGACCAGGGCACGACCGGCCGCTGCGGGCCACCCGCTGGCTGGAGACCGCGGTGGCCCAGGCCCTGGCCGACGCCGGGCTCGAAGGAGACGCGGTCTCCTGCCCCGTACTCGTCGGGACCACCTTGCGCGAACAGCGCTCCGTCGAGCTGTGGTGGCGGCACGAGATGCCGCTCGACCCGACCGACCTGCATTTCGGCACCGCGCTGCGGGAGCGCTTCGGCTCGTCACGGACCTACACCTTCGCCAACGCCTGTGCCGCCGCGCTGTATGCGCTCGGCATGGCCACGGACATGATCGAACTGGGCCTCGCCGACGCCGTCGTGGTCGCCGGCACGGACTCCATCACCGAGAGCGCCTTCGGCACGCTCGACCGGGTCCAGAACGAGACGCCCGAGGCGCTGCGTCCGTTCGACCGGGCTCGCAACGGGATGCTCATGGGCGAGGGAGCCGTCGCGGTGGTCGTCCAGCGAACGGGAGCCCGGCCGGGGCGAGTTCATGCCGTGCTCCGCGGGGTGAGCATGAACTGCGACGCGAGTCATCCCACCGCGCCCGACCCCGGGACCATCGCGACGGCCGTGCACGACGCGTACCGGCGGGCCGATGTGAAGGCCGACGACATCGATCTGGTGATGCTGCACGGAAGCGGCACCCGGCTCAACGACGCCGCCGAGGCGACCGCGCTGTCGGACGTGTTCGCCGGCACGGGCGCCGATCCGCTGCTGACGGCCATCAAGTCGATGACCGGGCACACCCTCGGCGGTTCCGGCCTGCTCAGTCTGATCATGGCCGCGCTCTCGCTCCACCGGGGCCTCGTACCGCCGGTGCTCGGACTCGACGACCCGATAGAGGAGGCGGCCGGGCTGCGTCTGGTACGCGGCCGGGCGGCCACCGCCGAACTGACGACCGCGCAGGTGAACGCCTTCGGATTCGGCGGGATCAACGCGGTGGCCATCCTGGGGAAGGAGGCGTCATGACGCCTGCGACCGTCGTGATCACGGGCGTGGGACTCGCCGTCCCGGGGCTCGTCGGGGCCGAGGATCTGCTCCGGCCGCCTTCGCACGGCAGCGGCTTCGATCCGGCCGTCGGGCTGACCGGCCGGGAGATGCGGCACAAGGACCGCGCCTCGCGGCTCGCGCTGCGGTCGGCCGAGCCGGCGCTGCGCGACGCCGGTCTGCTGGCCGACGACGGTGCGTACGACGGACCCGCGCCGTCCACGGCCGTCGTGGTCAGCACCAATCTCGGAAACCTCGACAGCGTCTGCGACTTCACGGACACCATCGCCGAACACACCGTCACCGGACTGAGCCCGCTCGGACTCCCGCACACGTCCAGCAATGTCATCGCCGGCTGGATCGCCATTCGCTACGCGATGCGCGGACCGAACATCACCGTCTGCAACGGCGGGACGAGCGGGACCGACGCCCTGTACTGGGCGCGGAACCTGATCGCGGTACGGCGCGCCGATGTCGTCGTCGTGATCGGCGTGGAGCCGGACACCGAGCCGGCCTCCCGCCTTCTCGCGGACGGCTCGGGCAGGCCCGTGCTGGACGGAGCGGCGGCACTCGTCGTCGAGTCGGCCGAGCACGCCCGGGCACGCGGCGCCCGCGCACATGCCGTGCTCACAGAAGTCGTACGGGAGCCCGGTCTGCCGGCCGCGGTGGACACGGTCCTGAAGGCGCACACCGGGCCCGTGGGTCTCTGGCTCACCGCCCAGGGCACGTCGGTCCCCTCCCTGGCCGGTGCCGTGGACATCGGCGCGGTGCCGACGGCGGACCTCGCCGCCCGGCTCGGGCACTGCTCGGGAGCCCTGGGCGTGCTGCAGTGCGCGGCGGGTGTCGCGTACCTCGCCGGTGGCGGGACCGGCTCGGTCCTGTCGACCAGCGGCGGCCCCGACGACGATGCCGCCGCCGCGCTGCTGCTCACCGCCACCGGTGCGGCGTCATGACCGCGGGAAACGGCGCAGGGCGCCGGGTCGTCGTCACCGGTCTGGGCGCCATCTCCTGTCTGGGCGCCGGGGTCCCGGCGTTCTGGCGCGGGCTGGAGGCGGGCGGGGGCCGTCCCGAACCCATATCCGACCCCGCCCCCCGTATGCGCAGTTGGCAGATGTATCTGGTGCCGCGGGGCGATGTGCCCACGGAGCCTGCCCGGCTGGCCCATGTGCCCCTGGCAGCGGGGCCCCGGATGGCGGTGGCCGCGGCCCGCGAGGCGGTCGCCGACGCCGGGCTCGACGCCCGCGCGCAGGCCGGACTGCCCGTCGTCATGGGCGTGGAGATGGGCAACGCGTGGATGCACGAAGAGCGCAGGTCCGCCGGGCCGGGAGGCGTCCCGGCGGTCGTCGGCGACACCGCCTGGTCGCCGATGACGGTCACCTCGGCGGCGGTCGGCGCCGCGCTCGGCGCCACGGGAGGCAATGTCAGCGTGGGCAACGCGTGCGCCGCCAGCGGTTACGCGGTCGCGCTGGCCGCCGACATGATCCGCGGCGGGGAGGCCGACATCGTCCTCACCGGCGGCGGGGAAGGCCCTACCCGGGTGGGCATGGGCGTCTTCAACCGTCTCGGCGCCCTGGACCCCGACCGCTGCCGTCCCTTCGACGTGCACCGCAAGGGCACCGTCTTCGGCGAGGGCGCCGCCATGCTGGTGCTCGAATCCGCGGAGAGCGCCGCACGCCGGGGAGCCACCGTGTACGCGGAACTGGCCGGCGCCGCCTGGAGCTGCGACGCACACCACCCGACCGCGCCCGACCCCCGTGGCACACAGGCGTCGCGGAGCATTCGCCAGGCCCTCGCGGAAGCCGGCCTGACGGGCGCGGACATCGGCGCGGTGGTCCCGCACGGTACCGGCACGCCGCTGAACGACGTCGTCGAGAGCCGGGTGCTGAACGACGTGTTCGGGGACCGGAGCGCCCGCCTGCCGCTGTTCAGCCTCAAAGCCATGATCGGGCACACCGCCGGCGTCGCCGGTGCCTTCGGCTGTCTGACCGCCGCGCTGCTGCTGCACCACCGCAGGGTCCCGGCGAACACGCCCCTGGACGAGCAGGACCCCGAGTGCCCCGTGTGGCTCCCGCAGAAGGAGCCGGTAGCCCTGTCGGAGCGTGCGGTCCTGGTCAACTCCTACGCGTTCGGAGGCAACAACGTGTCCGTCGTGCTCGCCGGGGCGGAGGGAGCCGCATGACCGTTCTCGACGTACTCGGGGTCGGTGTCGCACTTCCCGGTGCGGACAAGCCGGCCGACGCCCTGGCGGTGCCCGCCACGCCCGCACCCGGCTGGTTCGATGTCACGGCCGCCCTGCCGGGCCGCGGGTACAAGCGACTGCCCGCCGCCTGCCAGTACTTGCTCGCCGCCGCCAGGAACGCCCTGGACGACGCGGGCGCGGCACCGGCCTCGGTCCCGGCCGAACGGTTCGGTGTCGTCGTCGGCACCAACAACGCCGGTATGGCGCTGATGGACGAGCAGGACCGGATCATCCTCGACGGGGACGCGGACGGGATCGGTCCGATCACCGCGCCCTACTTCGCGATGAGTGTGTTCGCGTCCCGGCTCGCCGTCGAGCACACGATCCACGGGTTCACCCTCACGACGAACTCGCCGCGGACCGCAGGCCTCGACGCGATCCAGGCCGGCGCCCGGGCACTGGCGCGCGGCCGGGCGGACCTCGTCATCGTCGGCGCGACCGAGGAAACACTGCCGCAGAGCGAGCCGGGCGCCGACAAGAGCGACACCGGCGCCGTCGCCCTGGTATGCGCGCCGGCCACGGGCACGCCCGACCCCGCGTCCTACGGCACGTGCCAGGTCCGTAACGCCTTCCTCGCCCCCGGCGTCGCCCCTGCAGCCGCACTCGAAGAGACCTGGGCGAAGCTGACCGCCGACGGGCCGCCTCATGTGCACGCGGTTCTCGACGACTCGCCCACGGGCCGGGCCGTCGCCGCCTGGCTGGAGGGCAAGGCGGCGGAGGTGTCCGTCTCACCGGCGGGCCCCGGCTGTGTGTCGCCGATGCGCCATGTGGCCGCGCTGCTCGGAGCCGGGGGAGGCCCGGACCACCTCGTCGTCACCGCCGCGGCCGAGGGCAACGTGGCCTTCCTACGAGTGACGAATTTCCCTGACAACCACCTTCAGCCGCACGGGAGTCGGTCATGATTACTGAAATCCAAGGGTCCTGGTCCCTCGTCCTCGGCGTGTCCAGTGGCTTCGGACGGGCGACCGCACGGGCGCTGGCCGCCCGTGGCGGAAACATCATCGGAGTCCACTTCGACACCTCCGACGGAGCGGAGGCCGCGGCCAAGTTCGCCGACGAACTGCGCGACCTCGGTGTGTCGGCCCGCTTCTTCAACCTCAACGCGGCCAGCGCCTCCACCCGTTCCGAAGTGATCGCGGAAACCGCCGGGCTGACCGGCGCCCAAGGCGTGCGGATCGTCCTGCACTCGCTCGCGTTCGGCTCACTGCTGCCCTTCGTGCCCACCTCGGAGAAGCCGGAGGTGACCACGTCCAGGCAGATGGCGATGACCGTCGACGTGATGGCCCACAGCCTCGTGTACTGGGTCCAGGACCTCGTCGCGGCAGGGCTTCTGCCCCGCGGGGCGAAGATCTACGGTTTGACCAGCGCGGGCAGCACCAAGGTCCTGGACAGCTACGGCGCGGTCTCCGCCGCCAAGGCCACGCTGGAGGCCCACGTGCGCCAGCTCTCCGCCGAACTGGCCCCCCGCGGAGTGGCCGTCAACGCGCTGCGGGCCGGCACCACCCTGACGCCCGCCCTCGAGAAGATCCCCAACAGCGTCGAGTACGCCGAACTGTGCCGCGCCCGCAACCCCCACCGGCGGCTCACGGAGCCGGAGGACGTCGCGGAGGCGATCGTCCTGCTGTCGATGAGCGATTCTTCCTGGCTCACGGGCAACGTGATCGGTGTCGACGGCGGCGAACTGCTCACCGCATGACCTCTCACGGCGTGACCACCCACCCCACGAACCCTCACCCCACGACCCCCGTCCCGGCCGGGGCGGCAATCCACCCGCACACCTCCGCGAAGGGAACCACATCCATGTCCGAGAACACCGTGTCCGCCACGTCCCCCGACCTCGACGAGCTGCGCACGATCGTCGCCGACGCCCTTGAACTCCCCACGGAGGAAGTCACGGACAAGGCGCACTTCGTGGACGACCTCCAGGTGGACTCCCTGATGGCCCTCGAGATCGTCGTGAACCTGGAGAAGCGCTACGGCATCAAGGTCGCCGAGTCCGACTTCAAGGAGCTCTCCAACCTGCTCCAGGTCTCCGAACTCGTCGAGTCCAAGCTCGAGGAGCGGGCCGGCGCCGCCTGATCGACGGTTCCTCGTCCCGGGCGGTGGGCCAGGCACCTCACCGGACCGGGCCCACCCGTCCCGGCGCCGCCCCGGCCCCCGCCCTCCCTCAGCCAACCGAAAGGCACCGACATGTCAGACAGTCACCGTCCCGTCGCCCTCGTCTCCGGCGGCTCCCGGGGCATCGGGCGGGCCGTGGTGGTCCGGCTCGCCCGGGACGGCTACGACGTGGCGTTCTGCTACCGCTCCGACGAGGAGGCCGCCGACCAGGTCGTGAAGGAGGCCACCGCGCTCGGAGCACGCGTGGCCGCCCACCGGGTCGACGTCTCGGACACCGCGGCGGCACGCGCCTTCGTGGAGCTCACGGAATCCGACTTCGGGCCCCTGGACGCCGTCGTCACCTCGGCGGGCGTCACCCGCGACAACCCGCTGGTCCTCATGCAGGACGACCAGTGGCGGGACGTCATCGCCACCAACCTCGACGGTACGTACAACATCTGCCGGGCAGCGGTCTTCTCCTTGATGAAGCGGCGCACCGGGTCGATCACCACCCTGTCCTCGGTCGCCGGGGTCCACGGCAACGCCACCCAGTCCAACTACTCGGCGTCCAAGGCGGGCATCATCGGCTTCACCCGGGCGCTCGCGAAGGAGTGCGGAAAGTACGGGATCCGCGTCAACTCGGTCGCACCCGGACTCATCGAGACGGACATGACCGCGGCACTGTCCGGCGAGGCCAGGGAACGCATCCTGGGACAGATCCCGCTGGCCCGCTTCGGTTCCCCCGACGACGTCGCCGACCTGGTGTCCTTCCTGGTCTCCCGGCGTGCGGGCTACATCAGCGGCCAAGTGCTCGGCGTGGACGGCGGGCTGGTCGTCTGAGCCCCGCAGGACCGTGTCTAGGAGAAACCGTGAGCAAGCAGCTGATGGCGGTGTGCGCCGCGCCCGTGGTAGCGGCCCGTGCGGCGTACACCGCCTTCCATCCGCCCCGTCCTGCCGGGCGGCGCCGGCCGGATCAATTCGGTCTCGAGGCCGAGGAGTTCACGATCGCCGTCACGCCCGGCCCCACCCGGCTCAGTGCCTGGCTGTGCCGGGGCGACCCGGGCCGGGTGGTGCTCCTCGGCCATGGCCTCGGGCTGGAGAAGTCCCGCAGTCTTCCGTACGCCCGCTTTCTTCACCGGCACGGGTTCACCGTGCTGCTCTTCGACTTCCGCAATCACGGTGACAGCTCCCAGGACCACGGATTCGCCGGATACGACCGGCGCTTCGCCCAGGACGCCGTCGCGGCCGCCACCCACCTGAGGGCCATGCCGGAGTTCGCCGAAGCCCGCCTGGCTCTGTACGGATTCTCGCTGTCGTCGTTCGCGATGATGCGCTCGCTCGACGCGCTGCACGGCGTGGTCGACGCCGTGGTGTGCGACAGCGGCCCGGCCTCCGATCCGCCCGCGATCGCCCCGAACCTGCTGCGCTCGGGGCTGGTGCCCGTCCCCGCCGCCATGCGGGAGGCCCCGGCCCGGGCCGTGACGGAGCATCTGTTCCGCCTGTTCAACCGCATCACGATGGGCTCCTCCGGCGACTGGCCGCCGAAGCCCGATCGGCCGGTCTACGCCACCACCCCGATGCTGTTCATCGCCGGCGGCGCGGACTCCGTCGTGCCCGCCGAGGAGATCCTGCGGCTGGCGCGGGTCTATCCGCGGGCGCAGACCCTGGTCGTTCCCGGCGCGAAGCACCTGCGTGCGATGTGGACCGACAAGGAGCAGTACACGTCGACCGTCCTCGACTTCCTCGAGCGTTGCCTCGACCCGACGAAAGCGGTGCACTGATGCGACTGGGCCTGAACCTGCGCTACCTGGGAAACCTGGGCGCCGGGCCCGACCCCGAGGCCTCTGCGCTCTACGTCCGGGAGGCCGAGCGCCTGGGGTTCTCCGTGGTGTGGACGGCCGAGGTGTTCAGCTCCGACGCGGTGTCCCTGCTCGGCTGGCTCGCGGCCCACACCAGCAGGATCGACCTCGGCACCGCGGTGATGCAGATCCCGGCCCGCACCCCCACGATGACGGCGATGACCGCCGCGACCCTGGACCTCATCTCCGGAGGCCGCTTCCGGCTCGGTCTCGGCGTGTCCGGGCCACAGGTCTCAGAAGGGTGGCACGGGGCCCGGTTCGACCGGCCGCTGGCGCGCACGCGCGAGTACATCGACGTGGTGCGCCTCGCACTGCGCCGGGAGGACGTCGCCTACGACGGTGAGTACCACCGGCTACCCCTGCCGGACGGGCCCGGCAAGGCGCTGCGCCTCGGGACCCGCCCCCTGCGCAAGGACGTCCCCGTGTATCTGGCGGCCGTGGGGCCACGGAACATCACCCTTGCCGGGGAGATCGCGGACGGCTGGCTCTCGGTGTTCTTCCAGCCCGACTCCGGCGGTCTGCACCTGGCGAACCTGCGCGCCGGGCGCGAGAAGCGCGGCAAGGACCTCACCGGGTTCGACGTCGTCGCGGCGGTGCCCGTCGTGGTGGGCGACGACGTCGCGGAGTGCGCCGACCGGGTCCGGATGTACACCACGCACTATCTCGGCGGCATGGGGTCCCGCGCCCAGAACTTCTACAACAGCCTTGCCGCCCGCCTCGGTTACGAGGATGCCGCACGACGGGTACAGGAGCTGTACCTGGCCGGCAGACCGCGCGAGGCGGCGGCGGCCGTGCCTCAGGAGTTCCTCGAACGCACCTGCCTGCTGGGCCCCGTCGACCGGATCGCCGACGGACTGCGGGCCTATGCCGAAGCGGGCGTGACGACGCTGTCCGCCATGATCTTCCCCGAGAACACGAGCGACGGGGTGCGCAGTCTTCGGGCGATCACCGAGGCATTCGAGAAGTCGGGGGCCGGCGAGTGACGCCCGGCCTTCCGCACCACGCACCGTCCGGGAAAGGACTCCCCTCGTGTACGACGTCATAGTGGTGGGCGCACGGTGCGCCGGGGCCCCGACGGCCATGCTTTTCGCCAGGGCCGGCTACCGGGTCCTGATGGTGGACAAGGCCCGCCAGCCCCGCGACACCATGTCCACTCTCTACATCCACCAGCCGGGTGTGGCCCTGCTCCAGCGGTGGGGTGTGCTCGACGCGGTCGTGGCCACCGGCTGTCCGCCGATGGACAAGGCCCGCCACCAGGTCGCGGACGTCCGGCTGGAAGGGTGCTCGTGGCCCGTCGAGGGGATCAGGGCCGCCTACGCGCCCCGCCGCTATCTGCTGGACCGGATACTCGCGGACGCGGCTGTCGCGGCCGGCGCCGAGTTCCGGGAGCAGTGCACGGTGGACGACCTCCTCTTCGAGGAGGACCGGGTGATCGGCGTCGGCATGCGGACCGCGGCCGGCCGGTCGGAGGAGCGCGCCCGGCTGGTGATCGGTGCGGACGGCATGAGGTCCAGGGTGGCGGCTCTGGCGGGGGCGCCCGTGGTCTCCGAGGACCCCCTGATGACATGTGCCTACTACAGCTTCTGGTCGGGCCTGCCCACCGGCTTCGAGGTGTACCAGTCGACCGGACGGTGGGCCGGTTTCGTGCCCACCAACGACGGGCTGACGCTCGTGGGGACGTACTTCCCGCAGTCCGAGTTCGACACCGTACGTGCGGACGTCCGCCGCGCGTTCCTCGGCAATGTGTCCGCCGCCGCGCCCGGCCTGGACGAACGGCTGGCAGCCGCCACCCAGGAGGACCGGTTCTACGGAACCGGTGACCAGCGGAACTTCTTCCGGCAGGCGTCGGGCCCCGGCTGGGCGCTCGTGGGCGACGCGGGCCACCACAAGGACTCGATCACGGGCAAGGGCATCACCGACGCCTTCCGGCAGGCGACGCTCCTGACGGACCGTGTCGCGGACGGCCTGCAGGACCGGCCCCTGCTGGACGCCGCGCTGCGCCGGTACGCCCTCGAGCGGGACGACCTGGTCATGGACGGCTACCGGGACACCCTGTCCGTGGCCGAACTCCGGCCGAATCGCCGCCTGGCGCTGATGCGCGCCATCGCGGACGATCCGGTGATGGTCGAGCGCTTCTTCTCCACCGTTTCCGGAGTGTGCCCGTCCAGTGAGCTGATTCCACCGGAGTGGCGAGCACGGACGCGGGCCTGACCGCGCGCTTTCCCCCGGATATCCACCGGGCCGCGACAGCGGCCCGGTGGAGCCGTGTCAGAGGCCGAACACGCCAGGGTCGGAGGCCACCGCGCGGAAGTACTCGCGCGGGTCGGCGACCAGCTTGCGTGCCTTGAGGTCGAGCAGTCCTCCGACGTTGAAGACCTCGGCCACGAGAGTGTTGTCGTCCGTACGGTGGAACGTCTGCTCCACCCGGAACGACTTGCCCTCCCCGAAGATGAACGCGCAGGTGATGTCGACGTCATCGCCCGCTACCACCTCGCGGTGGTAGCGGATCGTGCTCTCCAGATTGATCGGGCCCACGCCCTTCGCCAGCAGCGCGTTCTGCTCGATCCCGGCCGCCCGCAGGAGCTCCCAGCGCGCGTGCTCCGCATGCTGCAGATACACGTTCCCGTTGAGGTGTCCCTGCGCGTCGGTCTCGTAGCCGCGGACGGTAACCCGCACGGTGAACAGGTCTGCCATGTCAATCCTTTCGATCAGTGCGCCCTTCAGCGCCTTATGCGAGATAACGGGCCACTTCCACCCGTGAGTTGATGCCGAGCTTCCGGAATATCACCCGCAGGTGATAGTTCACGGTGTGCGGTGAGAGGCTCACCCGTCTGGCGATCTGACGGTTCGTCAGTCCTTCGCCGACCAGTTGGGCGATACCCCGCTCGGCCTCGGTGAGGGCATCCCACCCGGGAGACGCGTCCGCGGGCTGACGGACCGGTGCGGAGGCCGGAGCCGGAGCCGCCGGAGCACTGTTCTCGCTCAGCAGGGCCCGCACCCGGTCCGCGTCCGCCTTCGCCCCGATCTGCTCGAACCTGTGCAGGGCCTTCTGCAGGCACCCCGATGCCAGCGCTCCGTTCCTGCTCTCGTCCGCCGAGAACAGCACACCGAGATCCTCTTCCGCCAACGCTGCGGAGCAGGGGCTGACATGCTCCCTCGAGGCCCGGCGCAACGCGGCGGCGTCCCTCTCCAGGAGCCCCCGGGCATGCGCCGCCGAGACACGCACCGAGTGGTGCTCGGGATTGGCGGCCGCGAGCGCTTCCACCGCCGCGACCACGGTCGCCGCGAGCGGCGCGTCGTCGGCGGCGAGAGCCAGTCGCACGAACCAGGGGGCGGCCCCCGGTTCCTCGACGAACAGCTGCCGCTGAGTCAGCAGATCCGCGTACTGAGTGGTGAGCAACTCGGCGGTCCGCCGCGGGCCGAGCTGCGCCGTGGCCACCAGGCACTCGCCCCAGGAGAAGTGGATCGACGGGAACACCGTGCTGTCCGCGCCCACCACGGCCCGGGTGCGCCACACATAGTCCGCGGCCGAGGACAGGTCGCCCCGGCGCAGGGCCACCAGGATGAGGACCGCCTGCCCGACGGGGACGACCCAGCCGCTGCCCGCCTCCACGGCGGCGGCCAGCCCGGCCTGCGCAGTGTCCTGGGCTTCCTGGAGCCGGCTCGCCTGGAGGAGCAGCCGGGCACGGGTGATCAGGACCGCGGCCGTGTGGTCCTCGAGCCCGGTCCGCCCGGTCTCCTCCCGGGCCGCCCCTACCAGCAGTTCGGCTTCGTCGAACTGGCCCAGGTCGGACAGTTTGGAGGCCAGCGCCAGTCGTACGTACGGACGCCACATCCGTGGTGTGGACTCGCCGATGCGACTCACGGCGCGTCGCCCCCACCGCAACCCTTCGGTCAGGTTGCCCGCGGACCACTCCAGATTGGACATGACCACCGTGGCCGTCACGGCGTCCGCGTCACCCACGCCCGCCCCTGTGCGGGACTCCAGGACCGACCGCGCGTTGCCCCACACCCGGCGCTCGTCGTCGGCGAACAGGGAGACGATGTTGCGTGCCGCTGCGTCGGCCTTCCCGGGTGCGGCGGCGTGTGCGTCGGCCAGGACGGCCGTCAGTTCGGTCCGCAGTTCCTCTGCCGACCCCAGTGTCAGTGGTTCCGTACGCACACTCCTGGCCAGCATCAGGGCCGGTACGAGACGGCCGGCCAGCCCCTGTGAGGCGGAGCCCTGCACAACAGCGGGCACGGAAACCGGGACGGCCGGTGCCTTGACGATGGTCACCCCTTGCGAAAGAAGGAGTTCGGGTGTGAGCGGCACATTCGCGCGCCGCTGATTCCGCAGCGTGTCGATGTCATTGGTCAGGGCGACCCGCACTGCCGGAGGTAATTCCTCCGCTATCGCCCGCCGGATCAATTCATGCTGGAGCACCGCTTGCTCACCGGGGCAGATGAGCAGCCCCGCGGCCATGGCCTCGTTCAGGGCGGGCAGTAACGATGCAGTGGTCTCGCGCTGCATCGCGGCCAGTTCGCCGATCATAAAGGAGCCGCCTATCGCTGCGGCCACCTGGATCAGCTGTTGTGCTTTCTCCGACAGCTCGTTCAGCCAGCGTGAGGCGATTTCACGGATCCGCTGAGGAATCCGCATGCCACTGAGGCGGGCGACTTCGCCGAGGACGGCAACGTTTCCCTCTTCGCGCAGTCCCCTGATGAGCTCCACAATGAGCAACGGGTTCCCGCCCGCGCCCTGGACCATGGAAACAAGGTCCGTATCCGGCTGCGCGCCCAGTAACTCGGCTGCCAGTTCCATGGATTCGTCGTCGGACAGCCGGCCCAGCTCGACCCGGGCCACCCGGACGCTCTCGCCCGACAACCGCCTCGCTAATCGGCTGTCATGCTGCGCTCGTAACCCGAGCATCCAGATCAACGGAGTTTGACTGCCCGTCAGGGACGGCGACAGCACGGAATTCATCACTTGGGAAGTCGCGTGGTGGAAGTTGTCCACGAGGACAAGCCGTGGTCTCGGGCCCCCGTGGGGCCCGGACTCCGGCCCGGCCAGGAACGATTCGATGCGGCGGTTCCCCGGCGCACCGTCGTGGGGGGAGATCGAGAACGACGAAGTGGCGAACCTCAGTTCCGCCGCGAGGCGCTGCGTCTCCTGCATGAGATGGGTCTTGCCCGTCCCGGCAGGGCCCTCGAGGATCAGGGTGTTGATGCAGCCGCTCGAACCCACGGCGAGAAATTCTGCTATACGTGCCCACTCTCGCTTTCGGCCTAACGGCCGAAGACTGTCGATGTGCTCCGTCATCGATACCTCGAAACCTTGGGCTGATATCGCTGAGCCGAGTTGCTGAGGCTGTGGGGGGAATGACAAGTCATGGCGGACTCTCCAGGGTGCGGACGAGCGGCGATCGGCACATGTCCCCATCCACATTGCCAGGTTCCCCAGCGTTACGGATGATCAACAGCGCGGCCTGTGTGTGACATGCATCTCACGGAACGTACTGCCGGTTGCGGTGCGGTCCGAGGGGTGCCGGGGGCGTCCGGGACCGTCGGTCCGGCGCTTTAGCGGGACTTGTCGGAGTCGCGGCGGGCTCGGAATAAATAGGTGACGTCGCGTCACGGAGCGGGTTCCGGTTCCCCGTTCCGTGACGCGGCCGTGTGCCGCTCCCGAAGGAACCGAGTTGGGCCGTTGAGGAAGCAGGAGGTGCGCATTGGTGACCCGTCACGGCGACGGGCGCTGCCCGTATTCAGGAGTTCGTCATCTTTCCCACCCCTGTGGTTTCCGGCTGACGCTCATTCAGCTCATGCGCGCTCGGCGCGTCGCCGGGGCCGCCCTTTGAAGGGTTTCCCTTGTCACGCACTTCGTTCAACACATCTTCCACTTCCGGTGCGGCGCGGTCACCGCGCCGGAGCAGGTGGCTGTACGTGGCGGGGGACACGGCCTGTCGCGCCACAGGTCGCCGGTCGCCCGAGGGGCACCGGGAGCGGGGGCGTACCGCCGTCTGCTGTGCATGATCGACGCAGCCGCCGTCAGGAGGTGAGGATGGCGATGCCGTCACCGAGCAGCTTCAACCCGAGGACGAGGAAAAGGACCGCCATCACAGCGACGTTGTGCTGCGCGGCCCAGTCCTTCCAGCCGCCGAGCGTGGTCTTCGCCCGGTCTCCCCCGACGAGGAAGACCCCCAGGGGGGCAAGGAGTCCGAGAGAGCCGATCAGTACGAAGATCGCCAGCGACGCGATCTGCTCCGCGACAGGAAGCCCGGCGGACGCGATCGAGGCGGCTGCGGCGATGGTCAGCGGTGCGTTCTTCGCATTGAGTGCGGCGAGCGCCAGTGCGAGTCCGAAGACCTTCACCGGCGTGAGGCGGTCGATCGTGGCCATCCACTTCGGCAGCTGCGCCTCGGAGGCATCCGCAGGACGCCGGTGCCACAGCCGGGCACCGAAGAGGACGAGCAGCACTCCCAGGGCAAGTTTGAGGCCGCCTACCCAGGTGGCCGGATGACCGCCGGAGGAAGCGCCACCCGGTCCGGCGAGCGCCAGCGTCACCGCGCCCAGGGCCGAGAGCCCCAGAATCCAGCCACCGGCGAACAACGACCCGTTCAGCCGTCCCCGAGGTGTGGCGAGTACGAGAATCATCGCGATGATCGGAAGCGGGCTGATCGCGACAGCCGCCGCAAGACCCAGCACGTCACCGAGAACTTCACCCATGGCGGGCCTCCGGTGGGGAATCAGGGCGATCGGGCTGGACCGAGCTCGGCCGAGTGGACCGACGGCCCGTGCCGAGGGCCACGTGACGGTCCTGAGCAACGGGCCACAGAACCCTCGAACGGCTCCCCGGACAACATAGTTCGCCTGTCGCCCCGCTGCGCGCCGCGGGCGCCCAACGGGTGAACGGCCGGCTCTGACCGGCTTCGTGCCGGAGCGGTGCGGGGCGCGGCGATTCCTCCCGCCCGACGCGGCCGGCGGGATCGAGGTGGAGTTCAGTCCCGATGCGATGCGATGCGATGCGATGCGATGCGATGCGATGCGATGCGATGGAAGGACGCCTACTGGAGCGGCCCCACCAGCGGATGACGCCCCACGCCTCGGCGTACGCGATTCGGGGCGAGAGGCGTCGGTGTGGTCACAGTCGGTTCGGGTCACCGCAGGTGGGGCGCCATGACCGTCGATGATCAGGTGGTGTTCGGATCCGGCTCGGCCACGGGTCCGGCGCTCGTCAGAGCTTCCCGCCGATCTCACAGGCCTGGCACGGCGGCCGTCCGCAGGTGCACTGCATGATGGCGTCGAGGACCTCGTGGTCGTGGTAGAGACACTCGTCCTT
Organism: Streptomyces sp. NPDC057445; assembly: GCF_042802855.1. Classification (NCBI taxonomy): domain Bacteria; kingdom Bacillati; phylum Actinomycetota; class Actinomycetes; order Kitasatosporales; family Streptomycetaceae; genus Streptomyces; species Streptomyces sp. NPDC057445. Next base: position 43,724 of record NZ_JBHVDH010000032.1, read on the forward strand.
GCACGTGTGGCGCGGGATGAATCCTGCCGGGATCTCGCCGGGCCACGGCTCGTGGCCGTCCCGGCAGCGGACGAACCGCTCGGGGTCGGTGGAGTGCAGGTCGTGCATGTTCGACCGCGCCTCGTCCTCCAACTCCCGCACTCGCTCCACCAGGGCCTTGAGTTCGGCGGCGATGCCGGAGTACCGGTCGGCGCCGGTCCTTACGTGCGCGGCCCGCAGTGCCATCGCTGCGTTGCCCAGAAACCGGCCGGCATCCTGCAGGTCGGTCACGTGGTGCATCTGAATGCCGGTCACGCCCCGGACCCACACTGCGTCCATGCTCACTGATCCACCTTCCCGGCGTTCGCCTGGTTTTCTTACGAGAGATTACGCGCGGCGCCGGTGTCTCCGCATAATGAAAAACAATCTGTTTACGGACGCTAAAGGCCCCTACCGTGCCCGTCCAGTAAATTGTGCGTGAATCGGCTCACAGTCGGGTGATGGATCTTCTATTGAATCTTCAGCTGATTTCCTGTCCGCCGGACGTCCCCCCGCCCGCCCGTGTCGGTCATCCGGCGACCGTGTAGGAGCTCGCTCCCGTCCCGGCCAGCCCACCGCCGTCGACGATCAGGTACTCGGGGCGGACGGGGCGCCCGTCGAGCCAGCACTCCAGGATCTCCCGCGTACCGGCCGCGTAGCGTGCCTGCGCCGAGAGGGTCGACCCGGAAACATGCGGCGTCATCGCCTCGTACGGCATGGTGCGCCACGGATGGTCGGGCGGTGGCGGCTGCGGGTACCAGACGTCACCGGCGTAACCGGCCAGTTGGCCGCTGTTGAGGGCCCGCACCACGGCGTCCCGGTCGACGATGAGCGCGCGTGCGGTGTTGACGATGTACGAACCGCGCTTCATGGCCCCGATCAGCTCGTCGTCGAAGAGGTTCATCGTCTGTGGATGCAGCGGAGTGTGGATCGACAGCACATCGACGGAGGAGGCCAGCGAACGGGCGTCGGGATGCGAGGTCAGGTCCAGCTCCTCCTCGATCTCCGTGGACAGCCGGTGCATGTCGCAGTAGTGCAGTGTGACGTCGAACGGCTTGAGGCGGCGCAGTACCGCCTGGCCGATACGGCCGGAGCCGAGGACGCCGACGTCCATGCCTTCGAGGTCGTAGGCGCGCGACACGCTGTCGGCGATGTTCCAGCCCTTCTTGGTGGTCACCCACTCGTGAGCCGGCATGTAGTTGTGCACCAGGGTGAGGATCTGCATCACGGCGTGCTCCGACACACTGATGCTGTTGCTGAACGTCACCTCGGCCACGGTCATGCCATGGGAGATGGCGCTCGGCAGATCGACGTGGTCCGACCCGATTCCCGCGGTGATCGCGAGTCTGAGCCGGGGGGCCGCGGCGATGCGCTCGGAGGTCAGATAGGCGGGCCAGAACGGCTGCGAGATGACCACGTCGGTGTCGGGAAGCTCGCGGTCCAGGGTGGAGTCAGCCCCTTCCTTGTCGCTCGTGACGACGAACGTGTGACCCCGGTCCTCCAGGAACCGGCGCAGTCCCAGTTCTCCGGAGACGCAGCCGAGGAGGTGCCCCGGGGTGAAATCGATGGCCTGCGGGGTCGGCGCGGTCTGGCCGCCCGGATAGCCGGTGATGGTGGGAATCTCGTCGCGGGCGTAGTCGGGGGGAAATCCGCCCACGGGGTCCGGATAGAGCACCGCAAGGATTTTTGCCATGGCCGTCCTCCATCGGTGGGGCCACTGCTCCGGTGAACGGGTAGGGCACCGGTAAACCGGTCGAACACCGATGATCTTGAATTTTAGTCGAGTGTGCATCGGCGCGGCAATCCCCAGGGATAATGGGGAGGTGTTCCGGTGGATAGGGATGCGGCTATTCCGATGAGGCCTGTGACGGGAGTTCGGGAGCCGTTCCGCGCGCGTCTGCGCGGGGGCGTCCTGGCGGCGGTCGCGCTCGGCGGCCTGCTGGGCGGGACGGCACGTTACGCACTGGGGCTGGCCTTCCCCACGCCGGGGGCGACGTTCCCGTGGACGACCTTCGCCGTCAACGTGTCCGGATCTTTCGTGCTGGCGCTGCTGCTCGTGCATGTGCTCGAGGTCTGGCCGCCGACCCGGTACGTGCGGCCGTTCGCCGCCGTCGGCTTCCTCGGCGCCTTCACCACCTTCTCGACCTGGATGGTCGACACCGATCACCTGCTGGGCCACGGCCACTACGCAACAGCGGCGTTGAACATCTTCGGGAGCCTCTTCGCCGGCCTGGCCGCCACCGTTCTGGGTCTGGCCATCGGCAGGCTGACGCAGGCCCGGCGCATACGGCTCGACGCGCGGCGCGGGCGCGCCCGCCGACACGGCTGGTGGGTACGGTGAACATCCTGCTCGCCGTCGGCGCGGCGGCCGCGGTCGGGGCAGTTGCCCGTTACGTACTCGACCAGTACGTGCAGTACCGGAGCCCGGGCGTGTTCCCGCGCGGCACCTGGCTGATCAACGTGACCGGCTCGTTCGTGCTGGGGCTTCTGGTGGGCCTCGGCGCACGGCACGCACTGCCGGAGCAGGTCGTGACCATTGCCGGTGTCGGTTTCTGCGGTGCCTATACGACGTTCTCCACATTCAGTTACGAGCTGGTCCACCTCTGTGAGAAAGGGCAGGTGGGCAAATCCCTGCTGTACGCGGCTTCGAGTCTCGCGGTGGGTCTTGCGGCAGCAGCGGCGGCGCTCGCCGTCGGGTCGTTCTGAGAAGGTCCGGGCCCGGCCGTCCGGTACTTGACACGCAGATTTACGAGACGTCTCCTTGAAGGTAGGAAATGCGCTGTGCGTGCGCCGTTCGGGGCGCACCGCAGGCGCTTCGGTGGCCAGCTTCCACCGGCATCCGGAGGCTGCTGATGGCAACCTATGAATATCTATGCAGCCGATGTGGGCCTTTCGACGTGAAGTTGACGATCGGGACGGCGCCCCGGACATATGGCTGCCCTGTTTGCGCAGGCGCTGCGAGACGTGTGTACAACTCGCCCGGCCTCACGCTGACCTCGCACGCGGTCGCCGCCCTTCATGACCAGGAGGAGCAGGCCCGTGAGGCCCCGGCAGTGGTCTCCGAAGTGCCGCCACGCAGAAGGGTGCCACGGCACCCGCACCCCGCGCTCTCGCGGTTGCCGCGTCCCTGAGGGCGTCCACGCGGACCTAGGAGGTGTCCCCGTGGGAAACGTAGGACTGCTCTTTGTCGGTGCGGTGCTCTTCATCAACGGAATGCTGTTGCTCGGGAAGGTCGACGCCAAGGCGGCAGCGGTGTTCAACCTTTTCGTGGGCGCACTCCAGGTGCTGACGCCGACTTATCTCATCTTCGTCGCCGTCGGCGACCCCAGAGGGATCCTGGCGGCATCCGGCATCTATCTGTTCGGCTTCACCTACCTGTATGTAGGCGTGGGCCTCCTCGCCGGTCTCGACAGCACCGGCGTCGGCTACTACTCGCTGTTCGTGGCGGTTGCGGCCCTGGGGTACTCGTTCGTCAATTTCCGGCTCTTCAGGGACTACCCGTTCGGGGTCATCTGGCTCTACTGGGCATTCCTGTGGTTCCTGTTCTTCCTGCTGCTCGGTCTCAAGATGGACAGCCTCAGAACCTATACGGGCTGGGTCACGGCGATCCAGGGCTGGGTCACCGGCGCGATTCCCGCGGCGCTGCTGCTCTCCGGTTACTGGGTGAGTCCCACCGAAACCGCCATCGCGCTGGCGGTGTTCGGTGTGGTGGTCTTCGGGGCGCTCTGGCCGTTCACCCGGAATTCGCGGCAGCCGGCACCAGCCGCCCCGGCGGCCGGAAGCGTGGGCGCACAAACGTGACGGGATCAGAAACGAGGAGCTGTCATGCCCGAAATCATCTTCAATGTGGACCACAGCAAGTCGATGCGTGACCAGGACGTTCCCGGACACAACAGGTGGCACCCGGACGTCCCCACCGTCGCCATGGTGAAGCCGGGAGCGGAGTTCCGCATGGAGTGCCGCGACTGGACCGACTGCCAGGTCGGCAACAACGACTCCGCCAACGACGTACGCGACATCGACCTGACCATCCCCCACATGCTCAGCGGCCCGATAGGCGTGGAGGGCGCCGAGCCCGGTGACCTGCTCGTCGTCGACATCCTCGACCTCGGTCCCGTGCCGCAGCAGACCGGCGACTTCGCCGGCCAGGGCTGGGGCTACACCGGCATCTTCGCCAAGGCCAACGGCGGCGGATTCCTGACCGACTACTTCCCGGACGCCTACAAGGCGATATGGGAATTCCACGGACAGCAGGCCGTCTCCCGCCACCTTCCCGGGGTGCGTTTCACCGGAATCACCCACCCCGGTCTGTTCGGAACGGCCCCGTCCGCCGAGATGCTCGGCCGCTGGAACGCCCGCGAGAAGGCATTGATCGACACCGACCCGAACAGGGTCCCCCCGCTCGCCGTACCGCCGGACGCCACCAACGCCCTCGCCGGCACGGCCACCGGAGACGTCGCGAAGCGCATCGCCGCGGAAGGCGCACGCACGGTGCCGGCCCGCGAGAACGGAGGCAACCACGACATCAAGAACTTCACGCGCGGTTCGAGGGTCTTCTACCCCGTACACGTCAAGGACGCCAAGCTCTCCGGGGGCGACCTGCACTTCAGCCAGGGCGACGGAGAGATCACCTTCTGCGGCGCCATCGAGATGGGCGGCTTCATCGACTTCCACGTCGACCTGATCAAGGGCGGCATGGAGACGTACGGCATCTCCACCAACCCCGTGTTCATTCCGGGCAACGTCGAGCCGAGGTACACGGAGTTCATGACCTTCATCGGGATCTCCGTCGACCACGACACGGACACGAACTACTACCTCGACGCCACGCTGGCCTACCGCCGGGCCTGCCTCAACGCCGTCGAGTACTTCAAGAAGTTCGGCTACAGCGGAGAGCAGGCCTACCTGCTGCTCGGCTCCTCCCCCATAGAGGGACGTATCAGCGGCATCGTCGACATCCCCAACGCCTGCTGCTCGTTGTACGTACCCACCGCCATGTTCGACTTCGAGGTCCGTCCCAGCGCCGCCGGACCGATGAAGGCCGACCGAGGCAAGTGCGCGGTGAGCACCGCCTGACCGGACCCCAGTTGCGGCCCCGCGGTCCCGGCGGCAACTCGGCTCTGCACATCATCGCCGTTTGCCGGATCCGTGACGGCGGGCCGCGGCCGGGAGCCCCGACGGTTAACCGGTGGCGCCGTGCCCTGGGGTGGGGCTACGGTTCTCCTCGTTCCCGGGCACGGTTCGTGTTCCGTTGCCGGGGAACGGCGTTGGTTCGTTGAGGAAGCAGGAGGTGAGGACATTGATGACTGTCACGGTGACGGGCGCTGCCCGCATTCAGGAGTTCATCATCGTTTCCACCCCTGTGGTCCCCGGCT
>NZ_JBHVDH010000033.1:0-17861 GCF_042802855.1 Streptomyces sp. NPDC057445
TGAACGTGGAGCGCGGCACAGGCGGCACCACGAGGGTGCGGGCGGCGGCCAGCAGCCGCATCTCGGCGGCCAGCAGCGTGCGGGTGGTGTAGGTGTGGGAGCCGATGGGCCGGTAGATGCTCGAGCCGTCCGGGCGCACCAGGTCGGGATAGGCAGGGTTGAGTTCGGGCGGGGTGACGTCCAGACAGTCGCCGCCCGCGAGGACCTCATCGGCGATCCCGTCGGCCAGGTCGAGGGGGGCGGTGGCTCCGGCCAGGGTGCGCATCAGGTAGCGGCGGGCCTCGGCCAGCACGTGCCGTCGGCGGAAAGTGGCGCTTCGGCGGTGGCGGGGGTGCCACTCCCCCACCGCCGGGGCCGGGGCGCAGCGCGTCGGCTGCGCCCCGGGTTGATCAGTCCTGGACGAGTCGCAGGGCGCGCGCCTGGGCGGTCGTGTCGAGCGCCGGGGTGCACCACGACAGAGTGAGGCAAGCGGTGACGGCGTCGAGGTCCTGGCGGAGGAAGTCGGCGAATCCCTGCATCGGCTTCGGGGCATCCTGTTCTGTACCGCCCGGCGGCCGGCGAGGACAACAACTGGCCGAACCTCGCGCCGGTGCTGTCAACCAAGACGATCAACTGGGACCTGATCCGCCAGCAGTACGACCAGATCATGAAGTACACCACCGCGCTGCGGCTGGGCACCGCCGAGGCCGAGCAGGTTCTGCGCCGCTTCACCCGCGGCGGGCCCAAGCACCCCACCTACCAGGCGATCGAGGAACTCGGGCGGCGCACAGCGTTCGTCTGCGACTACCTCGCCGACGTCGAACTTCGGCAGGAGATCCACGAGGGATTGCAGGTCGTGGAGAACTGGAACTCGGCGAACAAGGACCTCTTCGACGGCAAGGACGGTGACCTGGCCGGGGCGGACAAGGAGTCCCAGGAGGGGTCCATGCTCGCCCTGCACCTGCTCCAGTCCGCTCTCGTGCACGTCAACACGCTGCCGCCCTGTGGGCGGCGCGGGCTGGGCACCGCCTTGGCCGTGGCGGCCTGGTCCAGCTCCAGGCGGCTGTTCATGTCCAGCTCGAACCGGCCGTAGGGGTTCACGTGCGTCCAGAAGAGCGGTGACAGAGCCCGCCGGTCGGCGTCGGTGAGCATGTCGGCCCACTTCGGATCGGCAAGTACCTGCTGCATCACATGCCGGCTCACCGACAACAACTCCGCCTCACACGCCGGCCGTTCAACGACCGCGCCCCCTGCCGGAACGGTTCACGCTCTGGCAGGGGGCGCGGCATGGGCGCTCTGGCGTCAGCCGCGGGGGAGACGGTCGTTCAGCCAGCCGGTGGCCGCCCCGTTGTCCCGGACCACCAGGTAGTCGTTGCGCTTGTCTCCGTCGAGGTCGGCGAAGTCGATGTTGTCGCGGGGGGCACCGACCCCGGAGGCAACTTCACCGGTCCACTTCCACGCCCAGCCTCCACCTGCGGCGGGGCCGTTGTTCAGCCAGGCGCGTACCTGCCCGTGGTCGCCGAGAACGAGATAGTCGACACGGTCGTCCCCATTGAGATCGACGAGCCGTACCTGCTCCCGTGCGGCGCCCACCCCGGAGGCGACCTCACCCATCCACTTCCACGCCCAGCGCCCGCCATCGGCGGGCCCGTTGTTCAGCCAGGCCCGGGCGCGGCCTTGGCCATCGAGGACGAGGTAGTCGGCACGCTCGTCGCCGTTGAGATCAGCGAAGCGCACCTGGTCGCGTGCGGCGCCCACACCGGAAGCGACTTCACCAGTCCACTTCCATGCCCAGCCGCCGCCTTCGGCGGGGCCGTTGTTCATCCAGGCGCGCGCCTTGCCCTGGTCATCGACCACCAGGTAGTCAACACGGTTGTCGCCGTTGAGATCAGCGAGGCGTACCTGATCACGGGTCGCGCCCACGCCGGAGGCGACTTCGCCGGTCCACTTCCACTTCCAGCCGCTGCCGGGAGCGGGGCCGTCATTGAGCCAGGCGCGGATTCGCCCCTGGCCGTCGATGACGAGGTAGTCGTCCCTGCCATCGCCATTGAGGTCGGCCCACCGCAGGTCGGATCGGGGGGCGCCGACCCCGGAGGCGACGGTGCCCTTCCAGTCCCAGCCATCATCTGTGGCCGGGCGCTGCGTAGCGCACGGGGACGGGTCCTGCGGACGTGGGCGGGCTATCCAGCCATCGCTCATTGCCTGGTGGATTCCCCTGTAGAAGGCGTTGGCCATCTTCTCGTAACCGATGGCCTTGGGGTGCAGCCAGTCGTTGAGGTCTTCGGGTGTGAGGGCGTTCATGTCGACCAGCCGCACATGGTCACCGGAGGCCCGGAAGCTGTTGACGATGCCGGGCATTGCGGCGTTGTACCGCTTGATCCGCTCGTTGACTTCCGGGGTGGAGGACGGCACGAGTGTGGCGACCAGGACGGTGGTTTCCGGGGCGGCACTGACGATCTTGCTGATCAGTGTGCGCAGCCGGGCGGGCGCCTGGTCTACGTCTACGTTGCCGTTCATGTCGTTGGTGCCGATGTGCAGGGTGACCACGTTCGGCCGGTACCTGGCCACGGTGCAGTTGGCGATGGCGTTGATCTGGCCGATGCTCCAGCCCTTGTGCCCTTCGTGGTCTCGGTCAGGGCCGGTGCCCGACTTCACCGTGCCGACGAAGTCCAAAGAGCGCAGATCGTGTGCGAGGAAGTCCCACACCCGGCCCCTATAGCTTGAGCCGCCCTGCGCGCCGACACCGTAAGTGATGGAGTCTCCCAGGGGGAGCATCCGTATGTCGGTGGTGCTGGCTGCTGCGGGGAGCTGGGGCAGGCCCCGCTTTTCCAGCTCACCCTTGACCGCGCCCACGCCGAGACCGGAACCGATGGTCCAGTCTCCGGGCTGGGTGTTCTGACCGGGAAACTGGCCGTCGGTATCGGGGTCGGGCTGGGTGGCGTTTCCGCCCGCACCGTCCGAGCCGGTGTTCGCGGGCCCGTTCTCGTTCCCTTCGCGGGCGCAGTCCAGCAGCGCGGTCACCATCTCCCCCGCCCCTGCAATGGCGGCTTGCCGCTCCATCTCCTCTTCGCAGCGGGCAAGGTGATCATTGAACCGTTGGAAGTCATCCCGGTTGGCCATGCGGTTGTCCTGCGCGCCCTGCTCGGTCTGCACCGCGCTGAAGTGCTCGTAGTCGAACCGGGCCAGCAGGCTGGCACAGTCCTGCGCAGCGTCGGAGAAATCGTCATCGCCCAGCACCGCTTGCAGGTCAGCGGTGCCCAGCAGGCCGTTGGGGCGCGCTCCACCAGCCTCATCGAATGATTCGAAGTTCCAGCCCGAGGCAGTGGTGCGTACCAGGTTGGTGGTGCATTCCCGCAGCTCGACCACCTCGCGGTAGATCTGGTTGACGCGGGCGATCTCGACGTTGCCGATGAACACGTTGCCGTTGCCCGGGGCGGTCAGCCCCTCAACGGCGTTCTCGTGGATGATGATCCGGTCAGCGACGAAGGTGTTGTTGCGGTAGATGCCCGCGTTGCCCAGGTACAGGTTCCCTCCCTCGACCCGTACGGTGCTGCCGTTGAAGAAGTTGTACGCGTTGCCCACGATGTTGTAGGCCGCGCGGTCGGTACCCCACCGGCAGTTGATGACGTTAATGACGCTGCCGCAAAAGGTCACCGGCCGGTCAGCTGCGCGGGCTGTGGGCAGCGCCGCACCTATCGATATGAGCAGTGCCGCCACCAGGGCCAGCACCGCTGTTCTTATGGTTCTCGGCCACGCCATGGCCGCCCCCTTCGCTATCTCCCATAGTCCGCGGCCCCTCAACTGCCCGTGCTTCCCGCCAGATTGCAGGGGCCGCCGTTCACTACCGGTGAAGCTACCGGCGACGCCGGCCTCCAATGTGGAGAGCCGACCTTACGGAGTCCTTACCGAATGCGCCCGCCCTGCGGGCCACCCAGGAGGCCAAAACTGGCGACCTCGCGTAATCGAGAGTCGCGTATTCCTCGGCTCTTGAGGGCTTGTGGTCGCCGTGAGTGGTCGCCGGGGGCATAGTGCCGCCAGGTCCCTCCGCTCTCGGCGGCGAGTTGGGCTGGTAGCCGAGCATGCGGGCGACCACGGGTGCGGGGGCCTGGAGCACGAGGTGACGGATTGCTGACGTGCGTCCTCGCTGGGTGGGGAAGCCCAGGTGGCGGAGGCGGAGTTCGAGGGTGTCCGGGGTCATGGGCTGGCCCGCCCGTCGGCCTGGGAAGAGCCATAGGGCGCCGGGGTTGGTTGCGTTCATGGTGTTCGGCCGCTGGCCCAGGTAGTCCAGCAGCATCCCGGCAAAGGGCTCAGGGACGGGCGACGGCGGTCGCCGAGCCGGATCAGGGCCTCGCCGTCCTCATGGAGCACGTCGTCGATGGTGAGCCGGGCGATCCGGGTGAGCGGCTGGGCGTAGAGGAGGACGAGCGCGGCGGCCACGCGGTCCTGGAGCGGAATGTCGTCGCCGTTGACGGTCTGCCGCAGCAGAGTGAGCCGGTGGTGCTGGGCTAGCGGGGCGGGGTTGCTCGTGGAGCGGTGCGGGACGGCGACCTTCGGCATGTGTTTGGACCGCATCGCCCATCGCAGGAAGGCATGGGTGAGGCGCCGGGCGGTGTAGCCGCCTGCGTACCAGGCGTCGACATCGGCCTGGTTGCAGTCGGCGAGGGCCCGTCCACGCTCGGCGAGATGATCGAGAAAAGCGGTCGCGAGGCGGAGCTCGTCGCGGGCCTGCTGGATCTGCTTGCCGGTGAGCGGACCGCGGTCGGCCAGGGTGTTCAGGCGGCGCTGGACGTGCCAGGCGGCGAAGAGCTCCAGCAGCCGCCGGTGCTCGGCATCGACGGTGGTCAGCATCTCGGCGAGCCAGCGCTGGAACAGCAGCAGCTGCCGGTCGGCCGGAGGCAGGATGCCGGTCTGCATGAGCAGGTCGCGCAGGTAGGCGACCGAACGCCAGGGGGTGAGCTGGCTCAGCCCGTCGTGGGTGAGCGGGACTTCGCCGCGGGCCAGGGCCCGCAGGTTGCGCTGGACGTGGGGGTGGCCGCTCCAGGTCATCCCGCCCCATGGGCGGCGCATCTGCCGCAGCGCGTCGAACAGGGGGAGAAGTTCGGCGCGGACGGAGCCGGTGCCGTCGTCGAGGAGTTCGCGGAGCCGCTCGGTCAGAACGCACCGGCCGCAGATCCCGCGCCGGTAGCGCCGGGCCTCCTGGCCGCAGCGTTCGCAGGTGAAGTCACCGAGCCCGCCGGCGCAGTCAGTGCAGAGCTTGCCGCCGTCCGGCGCGAGGCCGGGGGTAAGCCGCTCGGCGCCACAGCCGACGCACGTCCCGTAAATCTCCAGAGCCCGGGTCATGCACCTTTGGCAGATGTAGCCCTCAGGCCAGTGGTTCGTCTCGGGCCGCACCGCCCGGCCGCAGCGGGCGCAGAACCGCGCGCTCGCCGGCACTCGGGTCCGGCTCACCCTTCGGGCCGGATCCGGGCACGCTTGGGACGGACCGCCGACAGGTCGACGACCGCATCGCCGGTGGCGACCTTGCGGATAGCGGCGTTCTCAGCCTTGGTGGCGATCAGGTCGGCCGGGGTGCACTCGAAGATGTCGCAGAGCGCGGCCAGCACCGGCAGCGACAGCCGCTCGGGGGTGCCGGTGACCAGCCGGTGGACCTGGGAGAGCGACAGGTTGATGCCCCGCTCGGCCAGCGGCGGGGCCAGCTCGCTGGTGGTGAACATCCTGGCGGCGTCATCCGCTCCCGCAGTCGCCACTGGTAGCTGACCTGGCGTTTCATCACGCCCTCCTGACGGGTTTGAGCGCGGCCTCGACCGTGGAATCCAGGGCCCGCCGCAGCGTGCGGGTGCGGAAGTCGGAGGAGACACAGGTGTAGATCGAGGTCGTGCTGGCATGGTCGTGGCCGGCTTGCTGCTGGACAAATAGGGCGTCCCAGCCGTCTTCGATCAAGTGGGTGACGTAGGACCTTCTCAGCGAGTGAAAGTCCAGGACCGATCCAGTCCGAGATCGTCGCGATAGGTGGCGAAGCGGGAGTCCAGCCGTTGCAGGCCCACCCGCCGTCCGCGCTCGGACGGCCACAGGGCCGGCCCGTCCGCGTGGCGCATGGCGGGTCGGACTTCAGTCGTCCACTGGTCGAGGATCTCGGCAGACCACTCCCACACGGTAAGGACGCTGCGGCGCTTGGGCGGCGAGCCCTTCTTCGCCTTGCCGTGGCGGACGTAGCACACGCCGTACTCGCCGAACTCCACCCCTTCGGGGTTGCGGCCGAAGTCGGCGACATCCAGCATCCGCGTCTCGTTGCGCCGCAGCCCGTAGGCGTACGGTCTTGAACAGCATCGCGTCGCGGAAGGCGCAGCCAGCCCTTGCGGCCACGGCCCCCGGACACGGCTCACATCATCGTCGGCATGGTCGAAGAAAGCCTGCAACTCGTCCCGTGTGAAGGCCCGTTTCGGGGACTCCGCCTCGCAATCCTGCATGTGCACGGCGGTGTTCCACTCGTGACACACCTGCACCGGATGCGTGCCGAACCGCCGCTCGCACTCGGCCGCCCAGCCGTAGGCCGGGTCGGTGGCGTAATCGCAGAACAGCCGCACCGCCTCCTGGTAGCCGCGCAGCGTCGAGCGTACGCAGCCGCGGACCGCCCGCAGGTCACCGAACCACTCGTCCGCCAGCGGCGAGGACCAGGTCCAGGGGAAGCCGTCCGCGTGCGCGGCGAACGCCCGCACCTTCCGCTCACGCCCGTTGATGGTCGACAGCGCGAGGTTCCGCGCCAGCTGCTGGTTGCGCCAGCCGTCCAGCATCGCCTCGAAGACCTGCTCCTCCGGCCGCAGCAGCGGCACCCCGTCGGCCAGATGCAGCCGTGCGGCCCCTGGTGTCGTCCCGTCCTTGCCCGCCAGTTCGTCACGCTCCGTAGATCGCATCCAGCGCGAGAATCTCGCATCAGATGCGAAGCCCGGGGAGGGACGGCAGGTCAGCATCCGATCGAGTGAAGCGGCACGAGACAGGCCCGGCCTGTCGACTACCGTCTCAGCAGACACGCCGTGGACCATCTATCCGCTGATCAGCGGCTTCCCGATGCCAGCCCGGCCAACGCGGCGCAAAATGCATCCAGTTCGCATCAGATGCGATTCGCGGCGGTTCCGAGATACGCGCCAGAGGGGCAACGGGATGATCTTGAAGCCCTGAGCCCTGCCCCCCGTATTTCAGAGGGATACCCGCGCTGTTCTGCCAGCGGCAGAACACCGGCAGGACCGGGCTCGACGATCACTACAGTCCAGTCTCATGACGACGATTACGACGCGCACGGTCGAGTATCGGGCCGACGGTTTGACGATGACCGGGCACCTCGCGCTCCCGGCCGGTGTCGACCGCCGGCCCGCGGTGCTGCTCGGACCAGAGGGCATGGGGCTCAGCGACGTCGAGCGCCGCAGGGCCGATGCTCTCGCCGAACTGGGATATGTAGCGCTGGCCTTCGACCTCCATGGCGGGCGCTATTTGGGCGACCCCGAGGAGATGCTGGCCCGTTGCCTGCCGCTGCTCGCTGATCCCGACCGGATGCGGGGCATCGGCCATGCGGCGCTCGATGTGTTGCGCACCGAACCGCGGACCGACCCCGACCGGATCGCCGCCATCGGCTACGGCACCGGGGGCGCCATCGCGCTGGAACTCGGGCGCGGCGGCGTCAACCTGCGCGCGATCGGGACAGTCAACGCAACTACCACGGGCCGACCGGGCGAGGCGGCGCGCATTCGCTGCCCGGTGTGGGCCGGGGTCGGGTCGGAAGACCCGATCATGCCGCCCGCGCAACGGAACGCGTTCACCGCTGAAATGCAGGCCGCGGGCGTCGACTGGCGCCTCGCGGTCTATGGCGGCGCCTTGCACGCCTTCCACCACCCGCCGGTCGGCCACCCCGTGGCCCCCGGTGTCGGCTACCACCCACGGCACGCGCAGCGAGCCTGGCGCGACGTCGTCGACCTGCTCGCCGAGTGCCTGCCCGTGACGGAGGATCTGGGGCATGACCCAGGTAAGCATGCTGGCGCCGGGTACTGACAGTCCACTCCCCTCAAGTCCGCACAGCAGGAACTCATTCGGGCGGATACTCGATCGCGGAGACGTATGCACAACTACCGCAGTAAGTGCCGGATTTACTGCGACGGAGCCCCTGCCGTGATCGTCGCGACCTGCGGCGGTCCGTTCCGGCCGCCAGGGCGAGGTGCACGCATTTACTGCGGCTTCATTGTGCTGACCACGTGCGAAGTCACATCAAGATCAACTCATTGCCCCTCTGGCGCGTATCTCGGCTGGACCCCTAGTCATGTTGTCAGTCCCCGATGCGAGGATGCGGGCGACCTTACGCAAGGGAGATCAGCCTGGGCACCTGGGATACCGGCCCCTTCGACAACGACACAGCCGCCGACTTCGCCAACGCTCTCGACGACGCCGAGCCCGAGGCGCGCGAATCTCTGATCCGAGGCGTCCTCATCCGGACGATCGACGCCACCGGCTATCTCACGGAAGCAGAAGAGGCGGTGGCCGCCGCTGCACTCATCGCGGCGCAATGTCCGGGAGGCGAACCCGTCGACATGTCCTACGGTCCGGAAGAACCTATGCCTGTGTTCCCTTCCGACCTTCGGGCAACCGCCGACGACGCCCTCGCCCGCATCGCCAGCGACGAGAACGGGCCGGCCTCAAACTGGGTCGACCCGGAGGACTGGAAGCAGTGGCGGTGCATACTCACCCGCCTTCGCGCCGTGCTTGCCCCGTCCCCACCTTCCATCGCTCTCTTCGATGTCCAGCCATAACGGAGCGTCACTCGGCACGAAAGCTGAGCCAGAACCTCTCTAGGGACAGCACTTGTCGACCAGTTCGGAAGGCAGCTGTTGATCAATTGGTCCAAGAGTGTCGAGGAGAAATGACGGCAGTTTGGGGCCATCGACTACGACTGCAATTGCGCAGGCGGGACTGATGGGCCCAGGATCTCCAGGACGACCGCCGTTCCAGCGACAGTCCTGTCCTCGTGCATGGTGATCACTTGACCAGGCTGAAGCTGCTGCCACTTAGACGGGGAAAGCGGGGCGAGACGTACCGTGGCCAGCCCTCCGGGCTCCATGAAGGGCGTGAACTCCACCCAAAGGGCGGCTATGTAGAGGTCGGGTTCGCCTGTCGGGGTCTTCCCTCCGATGTTCCACATCGGTCGTAGGACGCCAGCTCCGGAGAAGGGTGTCTGCCGGCGGGCCTCGTGGGCTGGTCTGAGAGTGAGGTCGGCTCGGATGATGCCGTTGCGGATTTCGAAGCAGCGCCAGTGACACCAGGCCGCGCTCCTGTCGAGTCGCATCTGCTCGGCGGCGGTGGCGAGGGTCTGCCAGAAGGCGAGCGGAAGCGGGTGGGCATCACCAAGCTCCTCCAACAGGTCGAGAGCGACTTCCCACTCGTCGTGGGCGAGGTACTCCCAGACGTCGTTCACCGTGATGTCGTTCTCAGTGGCGACGGCTTCGGGGACCAGCAGTGAGGCAGCTTCCAGCAGCTTGGGAACGTCCATGCCTCGATTCTGGACGATGCTCTTTGTCCCGTGGGCTGCGCATCCCGGAGCCGCATGCTCCGCTGAAACAGGACAACAGGACGCGGAACCTCCAGCCGCCCGTCAGGGCGGCAGGCCGTGTGTCGGCGTTCGCTTCAAAGTGCACCGGGCGGTACACGCGAACGTGCACAACGCGCCATGGCTGAGGTTGCGGGATTGTCATCGAGTGGCATTGCTGCCTCTGCCGAGATCCTTGAGGAACTGTCGTTGGCCGTTCAGGAATCCGACCGCGAAGAGCGAGCGGGGGCAGAAGAGCGCGGTGAACGCGGTCTTGAGGTCCGACTGCTCGATGGACTGCTTGACCAATGAATGGGCCGCGTCCGGGTAACGCTTGACCGTCAAGGCACCGCCTGCGTCCAGCACCTTGCGGTAGATGCGCTCCGTGTCGGCGGTGTCCACGTTGATGTCATGGCCTGCGAGGGTCAGCAGTACCGGTACGCCGCGCAGTGCGCGGAGGTCTTGCGTGGCGTCCGCGGTGTAGTTCTTGGAGATGAAGCCCCAGCGATCGGCGGTCATGCCGTCCGGGTCGCCACCCCTCGCCCTGACGTACTCCTCGAAGGGCGCTTGGCGTTCCAGCAGCCGGCGGGCGGTGTCGCTCTTGGCGATCTCGGCCTTGGTGCGGGATGCCGATGCGCCGTCGGCGCGCAGCTCGGCGAGGAGGTTGTAGCGCCCCTGCTGGAGCCAGTTGATCGCGGGCGAGACGGCGATGACGAAGCTCACGGGCGTCTTGGCTGCGACCTTCGGCAGGACCCAGCCCGCCTGGCTGGCGCCCCAGAGTCCGATCCGGTCGCCGTCGATGTCCGGGCGGGCGCGCGCCCAGGCGATGGCGGCGGCTGCCTCGTTGGCCCGGTCGTCCATGGACTGGTCGAGCCAGTCGCCGGGTGCGCCCGCGACGCCGGGCTTGTCCCAGGACAGGGAGGCGTACCCGGCCTTGGCGTTCGCTTCCCACATGGGCTTGTAACCGTCGTCGTGGGTGGCGCCGACGGGGCCGTCGCCGTGGACGTACACGACCAGGCCGTGGCGCTTGCGGCCGTCCTTGGGGGTGGCCAGTACGCCGTTCAGGGTGTGGCCGCCGTGGCGGATCGAGACCCGCTGCTCGTCCATGCCGTAGGAGTTCTGCCACAGCACCGCACCGACGAGACCGGCGGCCACGACGAGGACCGTGACGAGTGACCACACGGCTATGCGGAGCCCGCGCCGTCGGGGTTGGATCTTTGGACACATGGGAGTTGACCGCCTCTGTTCGGGTTCAGAGAGCCAAAACTATCACTGCGAGCACGGCCGTCCTGAAGATGATAGTTTTGAGTTGAGGTTACAGCGAGATAAGGAGGCACGGCATGGGACTGGACGCAACGGGCGCCGGCACTGGACCGGTGGCAGTCCGGCGGGGCGTCCCGGCCGGAGCAGAGCGGCGGGCGGCCGAGCTGTACTGGGACGCCTTCGGCCGCAAACTCGGCCCCGCTCTGAACCCGCCGGACAAGGCGGTGCCCTTCCTCGCCGCCCACTTGAACGCCGATCGCGCGGTCTGCGCGCTCCTCGACGGGCAGCTCGTCGGCCTCGCCGGCTACCAACTCGGCGGCCGGGCCCTCACCGGAGGATCGGCCTCCGCCGTGCTGCGCACGTACGGACACCTGCGAGGACTGCACCGACTCCTGCTCCTCGCCCTGTTCGAACGCCACCCGGCCCCCGGGCAACTCGTCATGGACGGCATCGCCGTGGACCCGGGCATACGCGGCCGCGGCGTCGGGAGCCTGCTCATAGAGGAAGTGGCCG
Source organism: Streptomyces sp. NPDC057445 (assembly GCF_042802855.1). Taxonomy (NCBI): domain Bacteria; kingdom Bacillati; phylum Actinomycetota; class Actinomycetes; order Kitasatosporales; family Streptomycetaceae; genus Streptomyces; species Streptomyces sp. NPDC057445. The sequence goes on from NZ_JBHVDH010000033.1 coordinate 11,321, forward strand.
CCGTCGCCGTGGAGCAGGACTGCCGCGAGATCAGACTGGATGTGATCGACACCAACCCGCGGGCCAGGGCCCTGTACGAGCGGCGCGGCTTCACGGCCGTGCGGACCGAGCCCACGCCCTACCTGCGCGGGCTGCTGGGGTTCGGCGCGGTGACCACCATGCGTCGCGCCGTCAAAGCGAGAGGAGCGACAGAACTGTGAGCGCCGAGACGGACCACGTCGAGGTCCCCACCCGCATGCTCGTCCACGCGCTGATCCGCGAGGACGGCACCGTCGGAGCGGACGAACTGTACACCGTCGCCAACACCCTGGGCATGAGCGACCAGCAGGTGCGGCTGTGCGTCAAACGCCTCGTGGCCGAAGGCCGGTTCACCCACGAGGGCCGAGGCCGCAAGGCGGAGCTGCAGGCGACCGCGGACACCACGCGTGCCCTCGCCCCCAACGCGGACTTTCTCCGGCACGCATTCCAGCAAGACGCAGGGCTCGCGCCCTGGGACGGTGTCTGGCACCTGGCCGCCTTCGCGGTGCCCGAATCGGCGCGCACGGCCCGAGACTCCCTGCGCGAGACGCTCGTCCACCTCGGCGGCGCCCCGCTCCAGGGCGGACTGTACGTCTGCGCCAACACCTGGGAACCGTACGTCGAAGAAGCGGCCCACCGCCTCGGTGCCCATGGCACGCTCACCCTCCTCACCACGACGGATCTGCGCAGGGGCGACACCCAAGAGCCTGCCGAACTCGCCCGCCGCCTGTGGCCCCTGCAGGAGATCGCCGACCGCTACCACCGCCTCAGCCGCATCGCCCAGCCCCGCCTCGCCCGGCTCACCGGCACCGCCGGACTCTCCCCATCTGCACTCCTCACCATCGCGGTCGAGCTGGCCGCCGAACTCACCCGCGCCATAGAGCCCGACCCACTGTTGCCGCCGCAGCTCCTGCCCCAACCCTGGCCCGGCACGCAGGCCCGGGAGCTCATCGCCCGGTGCTGGGCGGCCCTGCACGAACGAGAACGCGGCGAAGCCCGCCCTGCCCTCTTCCGCCTCTACACCGACATCACCCGGGAAGCGGCAGACCGCGTCGCGCGCTGACGACGGAACAGACGGCGCAGGTCACGTCTGTTGGGCGAAGGCACCGAGAGGCACCCGCCCCTCCGGGCAGACGGGCATCAGATCAAGTTTGTGCACTTTGATTCGTACCGACCGGTGTACGTTCGGGTGTACGCCGACAGACCTGCGTCGCCCCTGGGAGAAACCAAGCTCCCCGGACAGACTCACCCCCGCCCGTGTCCGCGGGGACTTCCGGCACATCCGCCCGAAGACCACCTGCCCAGCCGGTGCACAGAAACCCTCCCGCCCCGGCCCCGGACGACCCCCAGGTCGAAAGAACATCCGGCCAACCCAACGCCACGACGTGCATACACCCCGCAAAACACAACCCGCGAAACCGAAAACGAAGAAATCAACAACCCCGAAACCGCACCGCACAGGTTAAAGATCACCACGGCCATCGTGCTGGCCGACGATCCCGGCGGGGACGTCACTGGCCGCCAGCCGTGACGGGCCTCGGGGCGAACGCCTCCACCGGAGCTTGGGCGCGGGAGGCATCCTTCGAGCCCGACCTCCCTCGAACGTGTGAGCGACATGGTGGCGGATCCGGTGGAGCCGCGGCCGTGGCGTGTGGAGGACGGGCATGCGCCGCGGGTGTGGATGTGGCCGCCGAACGATCCGCCGGCGCCCAAGGTCTGGTCAAGGGGCCGATGGCGGTGGGCGACTGTCACGGCGCGGCAGGACTGGTCGGACGGGCGGACCGTGTATCAGGTGGCCGTCGACCTGGACGGCTCGTCCCGTGCTGGTGCGGTTGCATGGCTGGCCGCAGCCGGACTTGCGGGTGGGTCGCTGGTGGCGGGGCGTGTGGCGGGATAGCTGCCGAATAGAGCACTGACCACATCCGCAACCATGCTATGACGCGGTCGCGTGGGGTCGACGCCCCGCCTTCAAGTTGCCCGGAACGCTGTACGTCCCGGGCAGCATGCGCGGGCGGCAACCGCGTAACTCCTGGGCGAGTTGCACGCCTCAGCCGCCTCAGGCCGCGGGCGGTGGCTTCAGCGATTCGGCGGCGCGGCGGTATTGGGCGTTGATGCGCTGGGCTTCTTCGAGCTGGTCTTCGAGTATGACGATGCGGCAGGCAGCTTCGATGGGGGTGCCCTGGTCGACGAGCTCACGCGCTCGGGCGGCGATGCGCAGCTGGTAGCGGGAGTAGCGGCGGTGGCCGCCCGCCGAGCGCAGTGGCGTGATCAGGCGGGCTTCGCCGACGGCGCGGAGAAAACCCTGGGTGGTGCCGAGCATCTCGGCGGCCCGGCCCATGGTGTAGGCGGGGTAGTCGTCGTCATCGAGACGGTCGAACGAATCGTCTGCTGTCATTGCACCTCTCTGTGGAACGCGTGGGAGGGGCCCTGGTGCCATATGGCACCAGGGCCCCGAAGGAACTTGCTACACCATCTGCCGGCCCTGGTACTGCGCCGGCCTTCTGTTTCCGCACGCCCGCCCGGGAGAGGACGGGGAATGCGGGGATCGCGGTTGCTTGACCGGAGACCACCTCACTATCGATGTCCTGCGGTACCCGGGCTCAAGACTCCGCCCGGGCGATCCTGATGGCGCGGGCTCCTCCGTTCTTCCTCGGTGATCAACTGTCTACCAAGCGGGGACTACGTACTGCTGGTACTGCATCTACTGCCTACTGCTGGTGATGCGAACTGCTCAGTGGCCTACGAAAGCGCCACTCTTCGACAGCCAGCCCCGTCGCCCGTCCTGCGTCTGCTCTGGCTTGGAACCCCACTGCCGAACCTCCCGGTGCGCGCGCCCGCAGCCGACGCCTTCACCGAGGTGCTGCTCACTGACTTCACTGCTGGGTACTGCGAACTGCAACTGCGGTACTGCTCACGGCGGCCCCTGATCACTGCGGGCCACCCGGTCCAGTCGTCAGTCCCGTCGCCGTCCTGCAACAACCCTGGCTTCGGAACTCCACCACCGCACCGTCCTGCGAACTGCAACTGCCTGTACTGCGGGTACTGCTGCCCGGCAGTTCATCTCTGCCAGGCCCGGCTGTCTCTCTGGGCTACGAGAGAAACCTTAACCACACCACCGCCCAATGTCTACTCCAGCCAGCATAGATTTTCGCGCGCTCGACGGTGAGGTAATCGACCCCGACAGAGGTAAGGGCAGACGTGCGAAGGTCGCCGCCAAGTCACGTTCGGAGTTTGGGGTGTGCCCGGCGGGCGGACGGTCAGGCGGGCGGCAGGAGCTGGCTACCGATGCGCTGCCAGTGATCGCGCGGCGGACAGGCCGCGTCGTCGGCGGCGTCGAGGCGTGCTCGCGGGCCACGTTGACGGCGCCGATGACGTCCCCCGCGTCCGCGGCCCTGGCGATCCTTCGACGATGGTGGCGATGTAGTCGGCATCGGCACCGTGCAGGCGCGCGGACCAGGGCCCGTGATGTCGGACGCCAGCCGGACGGCCTGCTCCCCGGCGCACATCAGGATGCGCGGGACGCCGTAGGCGGCCTCGTCGTCTGGGTCGTCCGGGTCGACGGCCATGATCAGGTAGGTGACTCTGCGGTCGCCGCCGAGGAAGGTTGGCAGCCGAGGGCGGCCAGCTCTGCGCGTCAAGACGCCGGCCTCATCCGCGGCGTTGAGGAAAAGGCGGTCCGCCTGCGAGGTGTCCTGGGGGCCGAGTACGCTGACCGGCCGCGGCTGTCGAGAACGCCTTCTGCAAGCAACTTCTCGCTCTGCTGAAGCAGTGGATGCCAGCTTTCGCGAGCATCCACGCCGAGATACTCCAGCCCGCGCGCCCCCAGGTGACCGGCTGGTTGCCGGGAACGAGCTCTCTGCGCGAGATCGCCGGTCGGCTGGTCATCCGGACGGGCAAGAAGTGCGGCGAACCCCCCTCACTCGCGAGCGTGATATCAGTAGGTGGCCAGGGAGATGGCGGTGTAGTGCGCGGTGAAAGCCGCCACGGTCAGCGCGTGGAAGACCTCGTGGAAGCCGAACCAGCGGGGTGAGGGGTCGGGCCGCTGAAGGGCGTAGACCACCGCGCCCACACTGTAGAGAAGACCGCCGGCCACAATCAGGACGAGTACGGCTGTTCCGCCGGTGTGCAGGAAGTCGGGCAGGTAGCGCACCGGCGCCCACCCCAAGGCCAGGTAGCACGGGGTGTACAGCCAGCGCGGAGCTCCGACCCACAAGACCCGGAACGCGATGCCAGCCGCTGCGCCCGCCCACACGATCCACAGCAGCACGGACCACTGATCCGGCGGGAGGAGGAGCACGGCCAGGGGGGTGCAGGTGCCGGCGATGATCAGGAAGATGTTGGCATGGTCGAGACGTCGCAGAAGAGCCTCGCCGAGCGGCCCCCAGGTACCGCGGTGGTAGATGGCGCTCGTTGCGAACAGCAGCCAGGCGGTGACCGAATACACGGCGCAGGCCAGGACCGCCTGCGGAGTACGGGCCAGGCAGATGAGTACGACGCCTGCCATCAGTGCGGCAGGGACCATTCCGGCATGGAGCCAGCCACGCAACCTCGGCTTGATCGGTTCGGCCAGGTCGGCCGCCCGCTCCACCAGGGCGGCAACCGAGCGAGTCTTCTCCCCGGCATCGCCACCTTGTGATCCGCAGGGCAGCCCGTCTTCACGGCGTTCTCCACGCGCTGACGCGGCGACGTGACTACATTCGACTTCAGCGGCGTCGCGGGACACAGCTTCCCCTCCTCCCTCGGACTCCTGGGCGTCGCTGGCAACCATGCGATCATGCTAGTTAGACCGCACCCGGACAGCATGATGGGAGGTCGGTCCCGAACCCCAGGACGACATCGCCGGGCATGGGCCGGTTCGCCACCGCGTGAACTCCAGCCCCGTTGATGCTGCCGACGATTGAGCCTGCCGAAGCCGAGTAGATCGGCTGGTCAGGGGAACGATCAGGGCTTCCGAACGGGCATCTCCGCTCGCCTACGCGCAAGGATCGCCGATGCTTCCTGAGGTCCGCCCCCACGTATCCGCCCCGCTCGCACACCATCTGGAACACCAATTGGGCCTGGCTTCGCATCTCGAAGCCGGCCATCTCGATGTGGAGCGCGTCGCCGGCATCGCAGTCGTCGCAGCTGCCCACTCCGATGGCTATGCGGCCACCGGCCATCTCCTCGGGCTGCTGGCCGCTTTGCCTGCCCCCACCAAGGCAGGAGAACGCTTCTGGTCGGACCTGTGGAGGTCTTCGGGCACCGCGTACCTGCTACCCGTCAACGTCAAGGCCCTGGTGCTGCGTTCCCTGGCAGGAGAAGGGACCCCACTGGCCCGACAGATCCTCTCGGCCGTCGATGAGATGACACCGTCCCAGCGCGTCGCGGCCGGGGAGGTGATCGGTCAATCCCTCTCCGAGTCCGACCACTTCCCCGACCTCAAGACTCAGGTCATCGGAGAACTGTGGCTTCGGGATCTCGAGCTCACCGCCTGGCGCGTCCTGCACGCAGACAGCAGATCGGACGATCCCGCTGGACGGAAAACCTTCCTCGACGCCTGGACCAGCGTCTGAACGCCTGCTCCTCCAGGCAGCCGGGCAGGGCATGCGGCGCCCGAGCGGCACGCGGCGCGCAGAGCCGGCCTCGTATCGCTACTCATCCGGCTCAGTGCTGGTGACCTTCCGATCAGCCCATGGTCGCCGACAGCCTGCGCGCCCGCGACCTGGACCGGAGCGACTGGGCCCTCCGCGCAACGGCAACTCGTACGCGAAGGCGGCCGAGGCCGGGACAACCCTTGAAAGACCCGAGTTCAGGAAGGACCCGGTCGAGGTCGCGTCGGCCCCAGATCCCCCTCAACGGATCAGGGCCGCGCAGCCAATGCTGCGCGGCCCTGATACTGGGTGCCATGCGTCCTATCGACGCCGGGCACGAGAGTCCCTTGCCCGGCTGGAAGCGCGGCCCACACGGGCGGCGGCAGTCACCGGACGCGGCGTGCCCTATCCCTCGGGATAGGGCTCAGAGTCAGGCCGGGTTGATGTTCTCGGCCTGCGGGCCCTTCTGGCCCTGGGTGACGTCGAACGTCACGGTCTGCCCCTCCTGGAGCTCACGAAAGCCCGAGGAGTTGATTGCGGAGTAGTGCGCGAAGACATCCGGGCCGCCCCCGTCCTGCGCGATGAAGCCGAAACCCTTCTCCGCGTTGAACCACTTCACAGTTCCCGTAGCCATAGTCATGCCTTCCAGTCGATGAACGCCTCCCACTCCATGTGGAAGGCAGAGGTGATCGCCCTGGTTCCTGCGGCACAGCACAGCAAAACGCCCACACCAATGCGTGGGCAAAGGGAAACTCCGAACCACGACAGCTGACGCAGACGCTACACGCCCACACACCACGTCACCACAGGAACATCACGCCGCACCGGGACCGTAGCGTGCGGCTGTTGCAAGCAGTGTGGGCCCCCCCCGCGCGCGCCGGGGGGGGCCCCCCCCCGGGAGGTGAGGGGTCGGGGAGGGGCGGGTTGCCCGGCCGTGCGGGTCGGGGGGGCGG
>NZ_JBHVDH010000033.1:17871-48071 GCF_042802855.1 Streptomyces sp. NPDC057445
ACAAAACCCCCCCCCCCCCCCACGGGGGGGGGGGCCTGTCAACCCCCGGCGCCCCCCCCCGCCCCCCCCCCGCCCCGCCCCACACTGCTGCTGTTCAGGTGTCGGCTCGTGCCTGTTCCCCGGTCAGTCGGATACGGGGGTGCCGCGAACCGTTGAAGCTCGCTGGAGCGAGCTGAGGATGCGTACGGCTGCGGCCTTGGGGAGAGTGCGGCAGGTGAGGCCGAGCTGAGTCATGGCCCGGAAACTTCGGCGGCGCTGGAGTCACGGCGGTCCTGGCGGAGGGAGCAGGGGGAGAACGGTCCGGTCAGGGGGAGACGGTTCAGCGGGAAAGGGCGAGGATGCCCAGGGCACTGTCCTGCTCGTCGACCGGCAGGGCACCGAGCCGGCGGGAGCGCGTGGCGTGCTCGGCTTCGGCCATGGTGGTCACGGGTGAGGTGAAAGATCCGTGGTCGCCCAGGATGTCGCGCAGGCGGATGCGGTCCATGTACGCGGAGCTGTCGCGGACGGCGGCGAGTTCGGTCTGGGTGACCAGTGCGGTGCACTGGCCGTCCTGGTCGCAGATGACCAGTCGGCCCGTGCCGGCTGCGGCCATGACGGCCAGCGCCACTTCGACGCTCATGTCGTCACAGACCTGCGGTCCGGCAGCGTCCACGACCTCAACCACCGTCCTGTGCCCGGGATTGGCGCTCGCCGGGTGGGGCTTCATCTGAACCAGCGTCAAAAGGTGCCTCCTGCAGAGATGGGTCAACTTCCTGATCACGAGGGTTCTAGGCCGCCGCGTCGAGGACGGGCCGGCGTACGGGGGCGCGCCGGGTCGCCGAAGAGGGGCGGCGTCGGCCTCGGGAGGAGGTGCTGCGCCTGGGGCGTTCGACCACCGGTGCGGTGATGACGACCGGGATGCCGGACGGGGCCTGTGCGCCTGTGATCCGGCTCAGGGCTTCGTCGCCCGATCGGATCTGGGTGGTCTGCGGCCGGATTCCGGCGTCCGACATGAGGCGGACCATGCCGCGGCGCTGGTGCGGTGTGACGAGGGTGACGACGCTGCCGGACTCGCCGGCGCGGGCGGTACGGCCACCGCGGTGGAGGTAGTCCTTGTGGTCGGTCGGCGGATCGACGTTGACGACGAGGTCGAGGTTGTCGACGTGGATGCCGCGCGCCGCGACATTGGTCGCCACCAGCACACTGACGTGCCCCGTCTTGAACTGCGCCAGCGTGCGGGTGCGCTGAGGCTGGGACTTGCCGCCGTGCAGCGCGGCGGCCCGTACCCCGCTGTTGAGCAGGTCCTGGGTCAGCCGGTCGACGGCGTGCTTGGTGTCCAGGAACATGATCACGCGGCCGTCGCGGGCGGCGATCTCCGTCGTGGCGGCGTGTTTGTCGGCGCCGTGGACGTGCAGGACGTGGTGCTCCATCGTGGTGACCGCACCGGCCGACGGGTCGACCGAATGTACGACGGGGTCAGTCAGGTAGCGGCGCACGAGCAGGTCGACGTTACGGTCCAAGGTGGCGGAGAACAGCATCCGCTGCCCCTCCGGACGCACCTGGTCGAGCAGCGCGGTGACCTGCGGCATGAACCCCATGTCAGCCATCTGGTCGGCCTCGTCCAGCACCGTGATGCCCACCTGGTTCAGCCGGCAGTCGCCACGGTCGATGAGGTCCTTGAGCCGGCCCGGGGTCGCGACAACGACCTCGGCCCCACGTCGCAGCGCGCCGGCCTGACGGCCGATCGACATCCCGCCCACCACCGTGGCCAGCCGCAGCCTGACAGATCGGGCGTACGGCGTGAGCGCGTCCGTCACCTGCTGCGCCAGCTCACGCGTCGGTACGAGGATCAGCCCTAGCGGCTGCCGGGGCTCAGCACGCTGTCCAGCGGTGCGGGCGAGCAGGGCGAGGCCGAAGGCGAGGGTCTTGCCGGAACCGGTGCGCCCGCGGCCCAGGACGTCACGGCCCGCCAGGGAGTTCGGCAGCGTCGCGCCCTGGATCGGGAACGGTGCTGTCACGCCCTGCTTGCCGAGTTCGGCCAGTAGCTGATCGGGCATGTCGAGATCGGCGAAGCCCTCAACGGCGGGCAGCGCGGGGGTGATCGTCCTGGGGAGCGCGAACTCACCTTGCACGGCGGCGGGCCGGCGACCGTAACCGCCGGAACGTGCTGGCCCGCCGGAACGGCGCGGTGCCGGCGAGCCGAAGCGGCTTCCGCCCTTTCCTCCGTCGGCACTGCCATTACGGGTGCGGGCGGAGCGGTCGTTATTGCGTGTGCGGTTCATGCGGAACCTTCCTTGATGTGGCACATACCAAGGAATTCCCGCAGCGATGAGCATGGAGAATTACAAGTATGGACCGATGGTAAAAAAGCACATCTGGCCGGCGGAAATACACACGGGCGCAGGTGCTGAAACGGGTGACGTCATGGGGACGCCAAATCAGGGCGTCGGCTGCGGTGTAGCTCTTCAGGATGCGCTTGCATCCCTGGAGGAGGGGCCGCGTGTGGTGAGACTGCGATTCCTCCGCGTCGTCCCGCAGGTTGAACCGCTGCGGGAAATGCGTGCAGCTGGGGCCCGCACCCCGAAGGATGCGGGCCCCAGCTACAAAGTGTGCGTCAGGCCGGAACGATGTTCTCGGCCGTCGGGCCCTTCTGGCCCTGCGCGATGTCGAAGTTTACCTTCTGGCCTTCGAGCAGCTCGCGGAAGCCCTGAGCGGCGATGTTCGAGTAGTGGGCGAACACGTCAGCACCGCCACCGTCCTGCTCGATGAAGCCGAAGCCCTTTTCCGCGTTGAACCACTTCACGGTACCAGTAGCCATGTCATATCTCCTTTGGGGCAGTACATCGGAACCCGCACTGCGCGGACGCCGTGTCGCCGCGATGATTACCCCGCCCGGAAAATGACCGGAAATACAAAAGTGCTCCCACCGGCCAGGAGCCGCGTGGGGGCACTTGAAGTTTTGGGAACCACAACTGCAACTGAGATCGAGAGTAGCACGCCTGGAACGGCCTGCGCACGCTGCATAATTCCAGTTTGCTCATCGCGGCAAAAACTCTCACTACATGATCCGTCAAAGTCTCACCTCACGGGCACAGATATTGAATCACTCGGAGTGCATCCTTTCCGGAAGAGCGGTGTCGCCAACTGCAACCAGGGCGTCAAGGCGTGACGACGTCCGCGGCCGTCCGCAAGATCGCCCTTCAGGAGGCGTCCAGCAGCTCGTAACGGCGTCCTGGGGAGGATCCCGCAGTACAACTACTCCCCCGCTGACCGTCTGAGGGCTGCGTCACGGTGGTTGCCACACCGGGCCGACGAATGGGCCGCCACGTTCGCACGCTCTCTTGAGGACCCGCTCGCCACGCTCGTGCCTGCTCGGCGGTGATGACTTGGGACAGTGATCAACGAGCGTCAGAAATCCACGGAGATTGCCCGTCACTGGCTGGCTGCGGCGATGGCTCAACCTGAAGGCGCAGGTCAGGACACCTCAACGGCCAGGCTGTCCTCTCGACCCGTTGCCCGCCCAGAACAGGTCGGGCAGACAGTTATTCAGACGCAGGCCCTGGGCAAGGTCGGCAACTGCCAGATCGGCGTCAGCGTGCACGCGGCTTCCGATATTGAGGGTTCCCCCCGAGATGCGGAGGAAGCTGACGGCAGGTCAGATGGGTCTCATGAGAGGACCTGTGACCATGAGCGAGATGGTCGTCCTGGCCCCCGTCGTCACAGCGCCGCGCAGCAGGCGCCTCATACGCACCCGACGACCGATCAGAACTCGGCATGGTGGCAGCACACAACGTTGCGTACAGGACGGAAAGTAGGGGGTGACCGCGGACCAGAGACATGAGGACCACGGTGCCGCGCCGAGCATGGTCACGCTGCCGGGCGGTCATGAGATCCGGGCACGGCTTCATGGCCGGCGCCAGACGAAGGACGGCTGGCGATACGAGGTGGGAGTCCTCATATGGCAGGACGCCGCCGATGGCGGTGTGGAACCGGTCGAGCACCGAGCCTGGTGAGCCCGGCACACGCACGCCCCGTCCCTGGTATCTCCTACGAACACGTGCCTACCCGCCGTGCGTCCCAGGCAGGCAGTATTCCGCTGCGCACGAGGGCGACACTTGGACGCCGCGATCGCCCAGCTGCCGCCCTGGGGTAGCCCTGCTTCGGCCCTGGTCCGCTTCGGCTTCCCTCCCGTGAGCTCATTCGTCTCGGTGGGTCGCTCAAGGGTAGGTGTCCATCATGGAATGGTGGACCAGGTTGCCCGGGATCGGGCCGCTGATGCGTACACACGTGTGGCGCGCGTTTGAGCGGCTCGCGAGGGTGCACTGGGCCCGGCTCGCCGCCGCGATCACCTTTACGAGTTTCGTCGCGCTGTTTCCGCTGATCACCGTGGGGGCGACGATCGGCGCCAGGTTGCTGAGCGAGGACGAGCTCGGGAAGCTCCAGGACAAGATTGCGAACCAGGCGCCGGGCCTTTCCGGCCTGCTGGACCTGGACAGCCTCGTCGCGCACGCCGGAGCCGTCGGGCTCATCGCGGGCGCGCTGTTGCTCGTGATCGGTATCAACTGGGTCGGTGGCCTGCGTGGGTGCCTGCGCGCGGTGTGGGAGAAGGAGCAGGATCCGGGCAATCCGATCCTGCTCAGGATCAAGGACGCCGGGGTGCTGGTCGGTCTCGGGGCGGTCGGGTTGGTCGCGATCGGCAGTTCGGTTTTCGCGAACAGTGCGGTGGGCTGGGCCGCCGACAAGGCCGGGATCGAGGGCGGGGCGGGACGGGTGGTGTTGTTCTTCGCCGGCCTGGCTATCGCCGTACTCGTCGACTTCCTGCTGGTGGTCTACCTGCTCACCCGGTTGGCGCGGGTGCATCCCGGTCGGCGTGCGGTCGTGGTCGCGGGTCTGATCGGTGCGGTCGGCTTCGAGCTGCTCAAGTGGTTGCTGACCGGCTATCTGCAGGGCGTCGCGGCGAGGAGCATGTACGGTGCCTTCGCTGTGCCGGTTGCCGTTGTGCTGTGGATCAATCTCATGGCCAGGCTGCTGCTGGTCTGCGCAGCTTGGACAGCGACGGCGGTGCAGCCCAGCGAATCAGCCGAGAGTGGGGGCCCGGATCCGGGGATCAGCCCCGCAGCCGGCGACGCACCACAGCGGGCGGCGCCCGATAGCGGCGCACCAGCACCGCGCCGCACGGCGCCTCCAGCACGCGGCCCGTAACCCGAGCGCGGTCGAAGCCGCAGATCGCGTGCTCCCTCTCCCCAGTCCAGTCAGGGGGCTCCGGGTCCGCATCTCATTCTCGGCGTTTCAATGCGTGTGTCACGCGCGGGATCTCCTCGTGTACCAAACGGCCGACCAGCGCGCCGCCGAAGACGACGACGCCCACGCCGACCAGCCAGGACTGGATGACCAGGACGGTTCCAATAGCCCCGTAAGTGACGGCGTTGGATGCGATCAACGGCGAGAAGACGAGCCCGGGAAAAGACCCGGAGGCCGAGCAGCCCGATCATAGTGGCCAATGGCGCCGGGAAACAGGGCTCGCCAGCGGATCCGCCCGCCGAGCAGCATGCGCTGGGACCACCAGAAGAACAGGACTGCGCTCAGAAGCTGTTGTCTTTCCGGGTGTGATTGGCGTGTTTCCGCTGGTTGCGGATAGGTGCGGTAGACCCGTGGGAGTAGTGGCCTGTCAGGTCGTCGTTCCCCGGGAGGTCTCGAATGCCGTCAGTCGTTGGACTACTGGAACAGCACGAGCTCGTTGCTCGGCGTCGGGTCGATGACCTGCGTGAGGAGGCCGACCGTATTCAGGCCGAGTTGGCCGCAGCCGAGGAGGAATGGCAGGAGTGGGTGATCGCCCGGCGGCGGGTCGATAAGGTTCTGGCTCCGGACAGCGCCGCTGACGCCAGCCCCCGAGCCGCCGCCGGGCCTCGGGAGGCGGACAGGCAGCCGGCGTCCCGTGATGCGGCCAACCCGAAATGGCAGGTGCCGGTGTGGCGTGAGGAGGTCGCCTCTTCGGTGCTGTCGGTCGACTACCAGCGCATCCTTCAAGCCGTCGCGGACCGTGTCCGTCTCGGCCAGGGGCCGCTGACCTGCCAGGAAATGGCCGCAGTGTTCGGCATGGACGTGGTGCCGGCGCGGGTGGAGGCATTGCGGTCGAAGGCGAAACGCCTGGTCGCCCGAGGCTGGCTGGCCAAGCCCGCACCCGGCCGGTTCACCCTCGGCCCCGGTGTGGCCGGGCCAGGCGACGGGTCATGAGGGCGGCCATCGACCAGTAGATCATCGCCTCGGCACTGGCGATACGACGCTCGAAGTCGCGGGCCAGGCGGCGGCTTCGCATCAGGTGTGCGAAGAGACGCTCGACGATCCACCGCTTGGGCAGCACCACGAATCCCTTCATGCTGTCGCTGCGCTTGACGATCACCAGGACCAGGGCGAACGCGGCCAGGCAGTGCTCGATCAGACTGCCGGTGTAGCCGCCGTCGGCCCAGACCAGGGCCAGGCGATGGTGAGCGGCAGCCACCTGTTCCAGCAGGATGTGGGCAGCGGCGCGATCGCCCACATCCGCAGCGGTGACCATCACGCCCAGCAGCAGGCCAAGGGTGTCGACCACGATGTGCCGCTTGCGTCCGTTGACCAGCTTGCCGCCGTCGAAGCCACGGGTGCCGGCGCCGACCACGGCATCCGCCTTGACCGACTGCGAATCAATCACCCCAGCCGTCGGCAGGGCATCGTGCCCTGCCCTCTCCCGGACCTGCCCGCGCACCCGGTCATGGAACTCCGGATCAGGCCGCGATCGCGCCAGCGGCGGAAGAACGCATAGACCCGGTCCCACGGCGGGAAGTCGGCTGGCATCGCCCGCCACTTGATGCCGTTGTCCACGAGATAGCCGATCGCGTCCAGCATCGCCCGGTGGCAGTACGCTTCCGGCTGCCCGCCCTGGCCCTGCATCCAACCCGGCACCGGCAGCAGCGGCCGCACCACCACCCACTCCGCGTCCGTCATGTCGCTCGGAACCGACGCTCTCGCAGGCGATTGTCGGCAGCGTTTCCGAACCGGTGAGCCAGACAGTCACACCCCCGAGTACCCGCGGTGGAGTGCACGGGCATCGGCACGCAAGACTGCGACACTAGGGTCTCCTGATGCTCGGTGATTCGACACCCGCGAGCTGTTCAGGAGGCCCTCCTCGCATGCGCCGAGCACCCGACGACCACCCAATCGAGACGGCCGTTCGAGCACCAAGCCCCCAGAGCATTAAGACAAAAGCTGCTTACGCGTCGGGGTGCTCCGGCAGGGCGAGCCAGTCCGACCAGGAGATCTCTCGGCCGAGGAAGCGCGGCTGCTCGAACGGCCAGTCGGCGGCGATCCACTGCGGCACCAGCTCGTCGAGGGCCTGCTCGACCTTGCTGTCCACCAGCTCGTCCACCACCCACCAGGAGATCTCGCCGTCCGCGCCGGCCCTCTCCGGTGGGTCGATGTAGACGCAGCCGAGCAGAGCTGTCTCCGCCGCGTCGAACAGCGCGTAGTTGAAAGACTGGTGTGCGGCGATCTCCTTCTCGTGCCGCAACAGGTCGGCCTGGTCGGCCTCGTAGGTCATGGTGGCTGCGGGCCAGCCCCAGGCTGGGCCGAAGATGGTCCACAGCCGCTCGCGCGAACCCATCACAGCCGGATAGTCGAGCGGGGTGTCCGCCTCCCGGATTGGCCGCAGGTGATGACCACTGCCCGGCAGCGGTACCAGGACGGGATGGACGAAGTTATCGGGGAGCCAGCTCATAGCGCCCGACCGTAGCAGCGCGCGGCCGTCCGCTCCCCTGGATTTTCCCCGTATACCGCCAGGTCCTGCTCTCATGCCGGGCAGTGCCCGCGATCACCCGATCGAGACTCCCGTTCGATCGACAGACTCCATGATCGGTATGGCAACGGCTTCTCAGCGACGCGATGGCTCCACCCGCCAGAGGCTCGCGCCGCAGAGTTGTGGTGGCGGAGACGAAGAGGTATCCGGTGAGGACGCAGAGCCACACCACATGCCGCCACCTGGCCCACCAGCGGGCTGGCGGCAGGTCCCAGATCTTCTCGTAGCCGGCCTGCACCGCCGCTGCGAAAGTCAGCCCGAAGGCGGCGAGAGCGGCAATGCCGAACGCGGTCGTGGTCCGCAGTGCCTGGCCGGGCCGGGTGAACAGCTCCTCCACCTGTTCTCTGGAGGCCGTCGACACGCCGAGCCCTTCCCCCAGCCACTGTGCGAACCCATGGCCTTGCTGGGGATCGCCCGAGGAGACAATGATCAGCAGCGGCACCAGCGTGAGGAATCCGAGCGCGGCGAAGCCCAGGGCACGCTGCCCCAACGCCAGATCGCTGCTCCGCCGCCATCCGCGCCCGACTGAGGAATGGCTGATCACGCGGCGCAGACGTCCGAGCAGAGATGAACGGTTCGCGCCAGTGGAAGGCTTCATCGGCATGCCTGTCGACTACCACGGTCGATACCGGCACCGCGTGAGGGCACTACGCCTGGCCAAGTAGCGCTCAAAAAGGCCAGCTACCGCGCAACGTCACAGTTCGTCCGTTCCCGTGGAGCGGGGAGAAATCTCCGGCCGCTGTCGACCGTGCCCAGGTCCTGCGTGCGGAGATCAACGGACTTGTCGCTGCCGAGGCCATGCTGGACCTTGCCCTGTGCTTCCACCATGCCGTGGTCGGCGACGACAACGCGGTGACCGACTCGATCACCCGGCTGCGAGACCTCACCCGCGGCGGTGACCACGCGTACTACGTCGACATCGCCCACTACACGACGAATCGAACCGTGGAAGCATCTTCACCAGCTCCGTGGCTCGACGTGACCAAGCCTTCCGACCCCAATGGCGCGCACTGGCCACCAGGCACCGGGGCCACGCGATGAGGAGGCGCCAGCGCCGATCACGGCCGTTGTACCGGTGAGCTCGCGTATTCAATGGTCACCAGTTCTCCGTGGGGCCCAGCCTGGTGGTGACCGTCAGTGGTTTCGGGGTACCGGGTAAGACCATGTCACCAGCCGCAACTGGCTGTGATCGAACCGCAAAGAATAGCGGTCGGCGACCCGCTGTTCGCGGCGCCGGTGTCTCTGGGGC
Source organism: Streptomyces sp. NPDC057445 (assembly GCF_042802855.1). Lineage (NCBI taxonomy): Bacteria > Bacillati > Actinomycetota > Actinomycetes > Kitasatosporales > Streptomycetaceae > Streptomyces > Streptomyces sp. NPDC057445. The sequence continues at coordinate 26,928 of NZ_JBHVDH010000033.1, forward strand.
GACCGGGCTGCATCACGGATTCGGCCAGAGCGCCGCATGGCGCGGATGCGTGCCGCATAGTAGAAGACAACCCGGTTCCGCTGCGGAAGTCGGTCCCGCCTCTGCGGGGCGAAGTCAGCACCGCGGTGGCCGGTCGGGGCCGGGGAGCCGCTGCCTTCGCGCGCCGGGGAGCCGGCGGTGCGGCACTCCCCGAGTCGTGAGCGACGGGAGAGAATGATGACCGATCGACGCATACCCCCGCAGGAGACGCCGCCGTTGGAGGCGTCCATCGCCGAGGCCCACCAGGAACGTCCGGACGGTGGACTCTGGGAGCACCCCGTGATGATCCTTTCATTGATCGTCGCCTGCAGCGTGATCTTCGCAGCACTGTTCATCGGCTGGGCCTTCAGCCTCTGAGAGGTCGTTGAGGAGGGCCGCAAAGACTTCGCGGTGCAGCATGCCCAGGTGTCCAAGGGGCCGGGCGCGCCGCAACTCGCACGTCGCTGCGGACTCCAATTCGGCAGCGGTGCGGAGTGCCTGGACATCGTCGCGATGCCCGGCTGGGCCGTTGGGGAGATGGATGCGCAGGGCAGCGAATTTCTCCCTCACGTCACTGACCTTGTAGGCCGGGTCCAATGCGGTGAGCCGTTCGTGCAGGCGGATCAGGAGCGGGTGCCAGCCGGGCCCGACCGCACGCTGCCGGCCGCGGTGACCAGCACGGCCAGGAGCAGTCCGAGCGTGTCGGTGATGATGCTCCGCTTGCGGCCCACGATCTCTTTGCCCGCGTCGATGCCCTGGCTCGCGGCGGGCACGCTGGTGGACGTCTTGACGCTCTGCGCGTCGATCACACACGCCGACGGGCTCGCGTTCCGCCCTCTTTCTGCCGCACTAATTCCCGCAGGAACCGTCGTGTGCCGGTGGGACCCGCCACCGGGGTCGCCCCGCCTTGTTCCAGCCGGGGCCGGGGCGCCACGGGTCAGGGCAGAAGGACGACCTTGCCGTGGTCCTCGGAGAGGTGTCCCCCGGCGTCGACGTTGGGGGCGTCCTTGACCGTTTCCTTGGCGTAGGGGGCCTCGCAGTGGTCCTCGACCAGGGTGGCCTCACGGATGGGACGAAGGACTCACTGGTGCCGACGGGCAGTCTTGACGCTGACCCATTCCGGCTGGGCGGTGACGTCGTCGAGGATGACATGCCTGGCGTCGCCGATCTTCCCCCTGTCGATGTCCTGGACGGGATGGTCCAGGCCGGTGGGGATCTGCTCCCGCATGTTGGCCCTCCTACTTCCTTTCAGCGGTCACCGCTGCGCGTAGCCAGCAGACCGGGAAGAACACACCCCAAACGCACGCAATCCGCTACTGCAATCAGCGAAACCCGGGGCGGCTGGACGTTCACGGCGCAGCCTTCGTGGTTACCCGTACGGCATGGCACCGATGTGGCAGCGCAAGCGGGACGGACAGCACCAGCAGGAGGGCCGGCACCGGAGTGCGGGTCGTGGGGCGGATCGGGAGTCGGAGGAGGGCCGGCCGGGGCCTGATCCGCAGGTGGAGCGCGATGCGCCGGATGAGCCCACGGATATGCGCAAGCGGTCGTGGGGGGCAGTGCTGAAGCGGACGCTGAAAGAGTTCAAGGACGACGAGCTCGCCGACCGGGCGGCGGCGCTGACCTACTACGGCATCCTGGCGTTGTTCCCCGCCCTGCTGGTGCTGGTCTCCCTACTGGGCATTGCCGGGAAGTCGGCGACGCAGGGCGTCCTGGACAACCTCACCAAGCTCACCCCCGGCGCGGCCCGCGACATCATCACCAACGCGGTGACACAGCTGCAGTCCTCCGGCGGCACCAGCTCCATTCTGGCGATCGTCGGCCTGGTCATGGCCCTGTGGTCGGCATCCGGCTACGTGGCCGCGTTCATCCGCACCTCCAACGCCGTCTACGACATCCCCGAGGGCCGACCGGTCTGGAAGATCACCCCGCTGCGGCTGGTCCTGACGCTGGTGCTGATGATCCTGGCGTGCATCAGCGCCCTGCTCGTGGTGCTTACCGGCCCCCTCGCCCAGCAGATCGGCACCGCCCTGGGCATCGGGGACACCGTGCAGACCGTGTGGTCGATCGCCAAGTGGCCGGTCCTGGTCGTGCTGGTCACCATCATGATCGCGATCCTGTACTGGGCCGCACCCAACGCGCGGGGCCGCGGCTTCAAGTGGGTCACCCCCGGCAGCTTCCTGGCGCTGGTGATCTGGATGATCGCCTCGGCGGCCTTCGCGTTCTACGCGGCGAACTTCGCCTCCTACAACAAGACCTACGGCACCCTCGCCGGGGTGATCATCTTCCTGGTCTGGCTGTGGATCACAAACCTGGCGATCCTGCTCGGCCTGGAGTTCGACGCCGAGATGGCCCGCGAACGCGCGATCATCGGCGGCCATCCCAAGGACGAAGAGCCCTACGTCCAGCCCCGCGACACCCGCAAATGGAGTGATGAGGAACGCAAGGACAGGGGCGAGCGCTGACCCAAGGGGCGGGTGCGTTGGCTGCCGGATGCGGGAAGCAGGTGATCATACGCCTCCTCGATGACGTCCGTCGCCGCGACGGCCAGCTGACCCGCCGGGCCGCCTCATGGGACTCACCCTGGGCACGGCAGGTCCAACCAGCGTCATCACGACCCTCGCCGGCTACGGAAAGACCGTACTGCCCACTAACATCAACGTCTGCGCCGCCAGCATCTGCGTCTGACACCAAACGCAACCACAGACAGCCCGCCCGGGATTCTCCCCCGGGCGGGCTGTCCCGCGCCGAGGGCAGCGCGATCCCAGTCGAAGCGACAGTGACCAAACCGGGTGCTGACTCCCACATCGAACCGGGTCCGTCGTCGACGCCGTGACCGACGACGGACCGGCGCGTATCTCGTCAGGAATTGACGCAGACATTGCCCGCCGACGGGTTCAGCATGCCGATGATGTTGAGGGAGTTACCGCACACGTTGACCGGGACATGGACCGGCACCTGAACGACATTCCCCGAGAGCACTCCCGGCGAGTTCACCGCCACCCCCTGGGCCCATGAGCCTGCCGACGCACTGTCGGTTGATTCCCCGTTGACGCAGACATTGCCCGCTGACGGGTTGAGCATGCCGATGATGTTGAGGGAGTTGCCGCACACGTTGACCGGGACATGGACCGGCACCTGAACGACATTCCCCGACAGTACTCCCGGGGAGTTCGCTGCCACGCCTTCGGCGCCGGCGTCGGCCGACGCGCACGAGGCACCGCCGATCACTGCCACGCCGACGGCCAGCGCCACCCCTGCGCTTTTGATGAGACGGAACATTCCTACCTCCACAGTGCCTGATCCGCCGACCGCGGCTCTCACGTTCGGCTACAGCCGCAGCTGGGCTGTCACCACTGTTTCGGCACGACAACAAAAGACGATTGCATCAGAAACCGGAATTCCCCTGATCGGACCATCGACGAGATGCCGTCCACAAATCCGCGTTGCAACAACCACTGGAATTCACCGTGTCGTGATGGGGATGCCCTCTCGCGGGCCATCCCGACCGGTTTCCCGGGCACTGGTCACCATCGGGCTGTCCCGTTCGGTTTGCAGCGGGGCAGCCCCCCGCTCACCTCATGAGCTGGAGTTCCCTCCTTCACTCCCTTGCGCACGCCCTTGAAGCCGGTGGGGATCAGGCAGACGGTTCAGTCCTGGCTCTCGGACGAGTAGGGGTGAGATCCATTGCCCAGCGGTGTCGTGAAGTGGTTCGACCTGACCGTTGACCAGTCCCCGGGAACCGGTCGGGATAGCCGCGTCGGACTGATCAGCCAACGGCGCGATCTGCCGTCGTGGCAGAGCTTTCCGCGCTCCACCGGAACGCCGACTGGTCCAAGTCGAGAAGAGTGGTTCGACTTCACTTTGGACGCCGCAGTGCGCCGGGCGGACAACATCCACCGTCTCCCCGGATAGCAGGATGACGGAGGTCACGGCGAGCGAGCTGGATGAGCGGGTGGTGGGGCGCAGGTGGACGGTGCGCTTGGACGCCGCCGGTCGTGGCAGCACGGCAGTACGCGTCTCGTGCAGCCGTCCCTCCTGTGGCGAACAGCGTCTGCCGTCCGCGGCCGCCGGCCGCGCGGCCGCGGTCGCCCACCTCAAGGCCCACCTGCGGGCGATCTCCGGGCCTCGGACGGAGGCGTACTGCGCGTGCAGGGTCGAGAGTTGCCGCACGCACATCCGTCCCACCGACCGGCACGAGCGTGCACAGCCTTGGCGGTGCGGCGGAGCCGTCGTCCTGGCCGTGGTCACCGACCGGGAAGGGCGCTGGTGGCAGGCCATGGAGTGCTGTTCATGCTGCGCGGCCGCGATCCCCGGCGCGAAGACCGTCAATACCACCCCGGCAGCGTCCGGCCCGACGGCCGACGGCGTCCCAGTCGCTGCTGCCTGCCCGTCGACCGCTCCTGCTGGCGCTCCGCAATTCTCCGACCGCCCCTCGCCCGCGGTCGGCACACGGGAGGTGCCGGCGCCTCGCTCCGCGCCGACGAGGCGCCGCCATTCGTACGGGAAGATCGCGCAGCGCGTCATTCCCTACGACCTGCGACCCGTTGTCCTGCGCGACGAACTCGTCGAACTCGGCGATCTCTTCCGCGCCTACCAACAGCGCACCGAACCCGACCTCGCCCTCCTCTCAGAACTCCACGAGCGCAAAGCCCGCGCCTTCACCACCTGGGCCGATATCATCTGCGACACGCGCCTACGGCTGGACGCCCAACGCGCACAGCAGGCCGCTGCCGCCGCCCGCCTTCAGCACCAGCAGCGCACCGGCAGTGCGGACAGCGAGGGTCCAGCAGTTACCCGGCTGCTGACCGTGCCAAAGCAGTGGGAGCACACACGGGCTGTCCTGGCGCACGTGGCTGACCACACCCCGCTGCCCGGCCCGGAGGCACGGCTGCTGGTGCTGATGCTGACCCTGCGCACCGCGCATACCGGCACCGGCAACCTCGTCGGGCAGGACCTGACCGCGCTCGGCCTGACCGACCCGGAGGACCTGGTCGAGCAGCTGACCGGCCGCGGCTGGCTGAGCATCCCCGGCACCGCCGGCGACCTGCTCGCCTCCCGGCCGGAGAACCCCACCCCTGTTACTGTCCCGTCCCTGGCCCCCCGCGGAGATGGCTCGGGCCCGTTCACGTTCGGCAAGAAGATGCGCCCCAAGCTCAGCGGATGGGCCCAGAAAATCGTCTCGGACAAGAAGCTCCGCAAGCCGAAAGCCACCGCATCCACCCGGCTGCTCGCCCTGACGCTGACCACCCAGACCAGCGCCGACGGGCGACTCGGCCCCGGCGGCCAGGGCCTCGCCCTGGAGTCTCTCACCGCATGGTGCCCCATGGGCCCCGGCGAGCTGCAGCACCAGGTGGACCAGCTGACCGCAGCGGACTGGATCACCGGAGCCGCCGTCACCGACACTCGCCTCACCGGCCGGCTGACCGAACGCGTCCTCCCCCTCACCTGCCCCCTTCCCTAGCCAACCATGCTCGGTGCGCTGGGCACGCTGGCGTGCAACGAAGGTCGGCGACAACTGCATCGCACATGGCGCAGCGCTCACCGTTCGACCACCTGATCCCGGACTCGCAGTCGAAGTGCCCGCGACCCGGGTCACGGAACTCCCGTAGGGAGGCACCCTTATGACCCGAGCCATCGTCACAGGAGTGCACGGATCCCCCGAGCACTGGCCGCTGCGGACTGGGCAGCCCGGAGCCGCTCTCCGCGGGCTGCCCCTACTCATTCACTCTCGTGGCTGACGGGGGTTCACTGGGCGAACGGCTTCCCGCGTCGGGCGGTCCAGAGGGCGGCTCGTGGAATCTGGTCCTGCGTCAGGCCGGTCTCGGTAGCGAGCGCGTAGAGGCTGAGGCCCTGGGGGTGAGCGGCCAGCACGCGGTCGATTTTCCCGGCCCACAGTTCCGCTTCAACATAGGGGCGATCGCTCGTCCGCTTGATCAGCTCGGCCAAGTGCTCCGGCGAGCAGGCCACCACGATGCGGTCACCGTCCAGGGCGCAATCGTGAGGGGGGATGAACGACGAGTCCCGAACCCGGGTGCACATGCCTTCGTCGACGAGAAATGCTTCGCAGAGCTCGCACCAGTTGATCACGCAGTCGACGCCAGCCCGGTCGCCGTTCCTCGCACTGCTCACGGGTGGGGTCTCCTCGACCGGTCGGGTCAGCTGTAGAAGGGGCGGTAGTAGTCGGCGACGTTCTCGAGGTAGGTGCTGTCGCCGCGGTGTCGTTCCGGGTCGTACTCGGGCGCGTCCTTGATCTCGTCCCTCGTCCGGTTGACGAGGATTTTCCTCTCGTGGCGGTCCACACGCACGAGGGTTCCCGCGGGCAGCAGGACCTGTCTGCCGAAGATCCACGGTCCGGTGTCGACGACCACGTAGGTGGAGCCGATCTCCTCGGTGGCCTGATGCACCGTGCCGATCTCGCCGTCGGTCGCCTCAACCGTGTAGCCGGTCAGGTCCATCCCGGGTGTGTGGTGGGACTCCGGGTGGTAGCTCCACATGTCGAACGTCATGCGCCCTCACTAGGGTCCAATCACCGAGCGACCACCGGGGCTGTGCGCCAGAGTTTGCCTGGCGCTGCGCCCGATGGTGGCGCCAAGGAGGATCAGCGGCCGAGGGCTTTGCGTAGCTCTTGCTTGTTCATCGAGGACCGGCCCTCGATGTTCTTCTTCTTGGCCTCCTCGTACAGCTGATCCCTGGTGGGTCCCTGCGCTCCGGAGTGCGAGCGTTGCCCGCCCCGCTGGGAGGCGGACTTCGGATCGCGGGTGGAGGTCTTGCTCGCGGACCTGGCCTCCCCTGACCGTGCCCTCTCCTTGTTGACCGTGCGGGCGGCCATCTCCTTCGCACGCCCCTCGGACATGCCACGCTCTTCCGCGCTCTCCTTGATGTGCTCGTACTGCCGCTCTCGCTTCTTACTCGATCCCGCAGGCATGACTCACTCCTTCCGGACCAAGGCTGCTCAAGACTGCGCCAGCCAGCGCTTCGCCCGTCAGCCCATTCACACTTCACACCGGCTGACCGCTGCTCGCGACTTGAAAGGGCTCCCTCTAGGTCCGCGGCGGTGACTGTCCGGCGACGGGGCGCCCTTTGCGACGAAGGGCTGGTCCGTTTCCAGCAGGCGAGGTTGGCACGTCATGATGGCGAGGGGCGTGCAAGGGTCAACGAGTGAGCTGTTCCCGGCAGCCGATCAGATCCAACACCTGCCCGACTGGTGTGCTGCAGTCGATGACGCGTAGAGTCCCGCCTGTCTGGCTGCTCGCTTCCTTGCAGGCCAGCAGCGTTCTCACCCCGGTGGAGTCCATGAAGGCGACGGGCGCGAGATCGAGTTCGACGCACTGATCATGAAGCGGCAGCAGGGCAACGATCAGGGTCGGCGAGCTGTCGACATCGAGTTCCCCGCGCACGCGGACCAGAGCGGGCTGTTTGCCGCTCAGGACCTCCACTTGTAGATCCACATTCACCACCGCCTGGTTGTCGTCGGCCTCAGCCAGTCGCCGACCGATCCCGAGAGCCCTGCCCCACCCTGTTTCCTTCATGCCTCGCCCTCATGAGGCGGGGCAGCCGGGGGGCTTAACCCTGGAGCACGGCGCCAGCCTGAGTCAGCGACAGGCAGATAGGTCGCGACGAACGCGAGCACAACAGCGACAACCGGTCCGCCGGTCACGAAGTAGCGGGTCGGAGCCCGCTGCCGTAATAACGGCAGCCGGCTGGGCAGGCGGCGGTAGGTGGCGAGTATCCGTGAACCCGGCGGGTTCCTCCTCCGCGTATGCGGGGGTCCTGCGACCGCGGCAAATCGCGTTGAGCAGCCACGGGCGGGGCGGTCAGGACGCGGCGGGGACCGCCGCATCGAGGCCGCGGGAGGCGACGAGCTGTGCGCTGCCGTCGGCCAGGCGGTAGCACAGGCCCACCACGGCGGCCTGTCCGGCGGCGACCTTCTCAGCGAGTACCCGGGAGCGGTCCAGCAGCAGGTCGACGGTGTGCCTAATGTGCTCAGCGAGGATCTCCTCGGGCTCAACCTGTCCGGCGGCCCGTGCTGCCAGCACGCTGGGGGTCACCCGCTCGACGACGTCCCGGATGTATCCGGCCGGTGTCATGCCGTTCTCCAGGGCGGCGCACGCCGCGCCTACCGCGCCGCACGAGTCGTGGCCGAGGACCACGACCAGCGGGCAGGCCAGCACGTCCACGCCGTACTCGATGCTGCCCAGCACCTCCGGGCCCATGACGTTGCCTGCGGTGCGCACCACGAACAGGTCGCCCAGGCCGCGATCGAAAATGATCTCGGCAGCCAACCGGGAGTCGGAGCACCCGAACAGCACGGCGAAGGGCTGCTGGGACGGTGCGATCTCGGCGCGGCGGGTGGCGTCCTGGTTGGGGTGCTCGGGAGCGCCGGCGACGAAGCGCTGGTTTCCGGCCAGCAGCAGCTCGAAGGCGTCGCGGGGCGTCGAGGTCTTGATCTCGGTCATGTCCGCAGCCTAGGACCCGGCACTAGCCGTCGCACCGCCTGGCCCCGCCGGAACTCGCCGGATCGGGCCACGCTGACGGCCTTGTCATCACCCCCAGGCGCCGGGCGAGGGCGGCCTCGATGCGGAACCTCAGCGCGCGGCGCTGCTGCCCCGCCCCGTACGGCCACTGGTCCACAACCCTCCGTTCGTCGTCCACACCCGCCCAACGAGCCAGGCGTTGCCCGCGCTGTCGGCCGAACGAGGGCGGACCGCCCGGGATCACTCGCCGTCCCCTCCCTTCCGGGCCTCCGCCAGCAGCTTCGCCACGACGTCCTTCGTGCCGTCCTCGGTCTACTCAGCGAGCGCGTCGACAGAGCTGGAGGTAGGCGGCGGTCAGGTCACTGATGTGGGACGGGGTGGGCGGCGCGTCAGCACACACAATCTTCGGGGAACTGGCGCCGCGGCACCCGGCAGACAAAAGGGCGTTCTGGGAGGCGGGTGTCACAGCGCCCCGCCCTCGGAAGCATCGGAAGCATCGGTCTCACGCGACCGGCCGCCGCCATCCTGCGGCGGGAGGGTGTGCTCGTAGGCGCGGGACTGCAGGCGGTAGGCGTCTCGGAACGCGCCGTCCCGGCGACAGGGTCCATGAGCTCCTCGAAAATGCCGGACTCGGCGGCACGGCCCTTGTCCAGACGCAAATGAGGTCGGCGTCCCGGACCGAGTGCAGCAGGCGCGTGATCAGGATGATTGTCTGCCCCTGGCCGGCGAGGCTGCGAATCTGGGTCGAACACGCGCTGCTCCACGTTCTTGGCTTCGTCAGGCGCGCGGTGGCGCCCCGAAGGCGCGTGCGCGAGTCCCGGCGACCCGACCGCGACAGCAAATAGCGCCACGGCGGTGGCTGCCGGGCGGGACGCGGATCAAGGTGGCCCTCCTGCCCACCGGCCATGCTCAAAGCCCCGGTGGCATCCGAGCCCCTCGGCGCTGGTCGCCGCGGTCTCGGCGGAGCCGGTCGGTGTGGCGGGCGACATCATCGACGCGCGCCGCGAGGTCGGGGTGGTCGGACGCCAGATACGCGTGCGTAACCGTCAGGGGGCCGACGAGGGCGGCAGCGTCGTTGTCGGCGAGGGCGGCGGTGAGCCCGACGAGAGGGGTGCGGGCGGCGGCGGGGAGGTCGGTGAGCGCGGTGATCTGGCCGGCGAGCTGGCGCAGGTCCGCGGAATTCGCGCGGGCCCAGGCGGTGACGGTGCGGTCGGCGGCGCGGCGGTCGCGGGTGGCCTGTACTCGCTGCTCGCCCGTGGATCCCGGGTTCCCGGGGCGTACGCGCAGGTAGCGGCGTTCGGCGGCCTGGCGGCTGGAGACGCCGAGAGGCTGGGCGAGGTCGGCCCAGCTGGCGCCCGCCTCCCGGGCCTCTTCGATCAGGCCCGGTTCCCACTCGGCGAGCTGATCGCGCACTTCGCGGAGCAGCAGGAGCGTGGCGAGTGCCTGCTCCGAGCTGGCCTGGGCGGGCTCGCGGTGTTCTTCGTCCCGCGGTGCGTGGGCGGTGCGCAGGGCCTCGTGGATCGTGTTCAGCGCCGCGGCGGCGGAGAGGAAGGACGTGGGGGTGAGACCGCGGGCGTGGGGGGTGGGCTGATCGTCAACAGTCATGGAGCCTCCAGCCCGCTTTGTCGTCGTGTCGACGACGGTCTACTTGTCATCGCTTAGGTGACATGTTACAACGATGGCAGGTGAACCGCATTGGCAACAAAGTGCCTGAACACTGGAGGTGTTTCCCCATGTTGATGCGCACCGACCCGTTCCGTGAGCTTGATCGACTCACCCAGCAGCTGCTGAACACGACCGGCACCTGGTCGCGGCCGTCGGCGATGCCGATGGACGCCTACCGCGAGGGCGAGGAGTACGTGATCGCCCTCGACCTGCCCGGCGTCTCCGCGGAGGCGATTGACATCGACGTCGAGCGGAACATGCTGACCGTCAAGGCCGAGCGGCGGCCCGTCACCAAGGCGGACGACGTGCAGATGGAGCTCTCCGAGCGGCCTCTGGGAGTCTTCTCCCGCCAGGTCGTGTTGGCCGACACCCTGGACACCGAGCACATCAAGGCGGACTACGACGCGGGAGTGTTGACCCTGCGTATCCCGATCGCCGAGCGCGCCAAGCCCCGCAGGATCGCCATCGGCGGCGGCTCCGCGCACAAGGAGATCAGCGGCTGAGTTTCCTCCCAGCCACGCCGGAGACGGGGAGACGGCCTCCCTGCGGCCGCCCCCGTCCTCCGCTCGCCGCCACGCAAGGGAGCAGCGATGGCCATGCGATGGAAGGCGTTCCTGGACCAGGTCAAGGAACGCGGCGACTACGACACCACCGAGGAAGCCGAGCGGGCGGCCCGCACGGTGCTGGCGCTCCTGGGCGCGCACTTGGTGGGCGAGGTACGGGCGGAACTGGCGGCCCGGCTGCCGGACGAACTGGCACTCATCCTGCTCAATCCGCTCCAGGCGCACGAGCCGCTCTCCCCCGAGCGGTTCGTACGGGCCACCGCGGCATGGATCGAGGGAGCCACTGAACAGACCGCGGCTTGGGACGTGGGCGCTGTGCTCAGTGTGGCCTCGGACGCCGCGGGCGAAGAGCTCACCGGCCGGGTCCTGTTCCAGCTCCCGGCGGGCTACGACCTGCTGTTCGGCCATCCCCAGGGCGTATAGCCCAGAGGCAGCGACAACCGTTCCCCTGACCGAGCGACATCGGTGGCCGGCGGGCGAGCCCCCGACCACTGCCTCGCGATCACCTCAGACGAGAAAAGCAACCGCTTCACCGATGATTCACCAGCAGGAGTTGTGCCGGTCCGCCTTGGGCATGACGTTCGAGCAGATGCTGGAAAGAGTGCGGTACGAAGGCGCGTACCCCACCCGCGCATAGGCCGAGGAGTCCGTGCGCGCTGTGCTGGCCGCCCTCGGGCGCCAGCTCACGGGCGATGAGCGCGTGGAGCTCGCGGCCAGGCTGCCGCACGAGGCCGCTGTCACCTTCACATCCGAGATCCCCGCCACCGAACCCCTCACCGGCTGGGGCTTCGTCAAGGAGCTGGCGTCCCGCACCGGCGGCACGACGGCCACCACCCGCGGGGACACCGGTACCGTCCTTCGCATCGTGGCCCAGCTCGCCGGCGAGGAGCTCCTCAGCCGTATGCTCGCGCAACTCCCCTCCGGCTTCGCCCTGCTGTTCGGCCGCGCCGAACTCACCCAGGCGGCCTGACGCGCGGGGAGGCGGTGCACGCCAATCCGGCTGAATGCGCCCCTACTTTGCGGGGCCGTGCGAGATGGCCCCCTGTTAACTCAATCACCCTGTACGGCAGTCCGGCCCAAGAAGGCCTGTGAAGAGCGTGGGCAGGCACTGAACCTGCGCCGACGGCTCTCGGTGCACTTTCCGAGAACCGTCGGCCGCCCCAGGATGGTCACATGGGGCCGATGTCGTCTCCGCCTGCGTTGCCTCGCCGCTCCAACTGCTCGCGGAGCTCGCGAGCCTTCTGCTTGAGACGCTCACGCTCCTGCGGGTCCTGGGCACGCTCGGCGGCCTGCTCCATCTCCTCGGCCTTCTGACGCATCTGCTGGCCAGGTCCTCGGGACTCACCTGAAACGCTCATGATCACTCCTTTGTGACGGGCGAGAGAGGGCCCCATCAGCGAAGCACTCGCTACGGCGCACCGCACGTCGGACCGGACCGGACGGCCAGGGCCGGGGCGGTGGCGCACAGATGGTGGGAAGCGCACAGAACTGGACTCGCTCAGACGCGCTCGAAGGTCATCCGGAGGACGCCGATACGGCGTTCGCGCTGGAACCGCAGTGCGGTCCGCTGTTCCCTGATGATGTCGGACACCGCTTGAGTGCCGATGAGGTCGGCGCCTCGGGTGCGGTTGGCCTCCAGCCGTTCCAGCCAGGCTTGGATCGTGCGGGCGCCGTCGTCTGGGTCACGGCGCATGCCGGCGAGTGCGAACTGACCCTGGGCGGCCTGTGCGATCTCCGCCCGGGTGGGCAGGAACATCTCCGGGAAGACCTTGCGCGACGCGTGCAGGCCCTCGCGAATATTTTGTGCGCCCCCGCGGGCGGCCTGCGCCCACAGGCGGGCACGGACTCGGCCGTTGGAGTGTTCGGGGCCGGCCAGTTCCTCCGGTGGCAGCAGCATGGCGGCGATCCAGCCGCGGTCATGCCAGGTGTTCGCCTGCAGGGCCAGCCGGCCGCCGGGCCTGAGCCATGTGTGGCACCGTTCGAAGAACTCGCGGTAGCGGGCCACTCTCCTGGCGCGGGAGACGGTGTTTCCGGCGAAATGCTCGATGGCCTCGATGGCGATGATCGCGTCATACGGGGCGTCGGGCTGGTGGTCGTACCAGTTCTCCGCGCGCGCCTCGCATCCCGGCCAGTGCCGGCCGCGGACCCACGCGGGCCTGTCCGGGGCTCATCGTGATACCCACCGCATGTTCGACCTGATGGGTTTCCACCAGTCGGCGCATGAGGCTACCCCACCCGCAGCCCACATCCAGGACACGACGCGCACCGACGGCATTGGCGGCGTACGCGTGGTAGTCGAGCTTGGGCCGAGGCCGTCTGCGGGCAGTGCGAGGCCGCAGTCGTTGCCCATCCCGACGCGTCCGCAGGCCCCTGTTGTTGAGGTTGCGGGGCTGCGCTGTTGGTAGCACCCCAGCCAGGACCTGGGCCGCCCCGCCTGGTGGGCAAACGGGTGCTCCATGGCCTGCTGTCGGTCACCGCGTCGCTGCGGTGGGGAACGGATGCGGATGCCGGAGTCAGCCGGCACAACGCAACGATAGAGAGGAACCGCGCGATGGAGACATCTGAGTTGGAGAGCAAAGTTCAAAGCCTTGAGACGGCTTTCGCGGCGCAGGAGGCCGCCATGGTCGGGGCGCAGGCGACCCAAGCAGCGACGCAGGCAGGGATGACCACTACTTTTGCCGCTACGCAGAGCGGCACGTGGGCCGTGATGGCTACCGGAAGCGCCGCACTAGTGGTGGGAATCTTCCTCGGCATGGCCATCGCCAAGCACTGACGGTCGACCCCGTCCACCGGGAGCAACCGTCAGGTTGCACCGCCCCCGTCGGCTAGTGGCGGGGGCGGTTCACGACGCCGAATGCCTGATCGTCGTCCCGCCCAAGCCCCGGCTCACCGCCTCCGGTGACGTCACCCCGGAGACGCTGATCAAGCTGGCCACCCACGGCCGCATCGGTGTGCTCCCCCCAGAAGGCGACCTCTTCGACATCATCGGGGGCCGCTACAGAAAGCACCTCAACCTCGAGGTGTTCCTGCAGGGCCACAAGAGAGAGCGCCTGCAGACCGAGTGCACCACCCGCGACGCCGACCTCAGCGAGAAGCCCGCCCTCACCATCGGCATTACCCTGCAGCCACCCGTCCTGATGGACCTCGCCCAGACTCCAGGCGCCCGTGGTCGAGGCCAACTGGCCCGTTTCCTCTTCTCCCTCCCGCCTCAGCATCGCTACCGCAAGGTGGTCGTGCCTCCAGTCCCGGAGAAGACCGCCAGCACTTACGAATCCCGGCTCACCGCGCTGGTCCACACCTTGACCGGCCTCCCCGAAGCGGTCACCATCAAGTGCTCGCTCACAGCAGACCTGTCGGTCATCAAGCTCCAGAAAGACATCGAGCCCAAGCTCCGCCCCCGACAACGCCCTGGCCCACATCGACGACTGGGCAGGCAAGTACGTCGGTGCCGTCTCCCGCGTCGCCGGTCTACTCCACCTTGGCGACCACGTCGCTGGCCGCTGGGGCCAGCCCATCGCGGCCGCGACGATTGAGCGCGCCATCGCCATCGGCGAGTACTGAGGGGGCCCTGGCGGCACGCTCAATCCGCGGTCACAGGACACTCACCTGAGAGTGGCGCGGATGGACCCTAACCTGCCTGCGGATCGGCCAGGCCCTGGCGTGCACGAGCCTGCCCCGTCCACGCCTCGATGTCTCTCAGCGGATCTCGGCGCCCCGTGTCCCCGTCTCGTGGGCGCTCCGGTCGGCGCCGGTGGTGGCGGCAGCGAGCGCCAGCATCAGGGCGATGAGGCCCACGATGACGTTGTTGACGATGGTCCTCGTGGTGGAAACATCTCCTGCGACGACCCAAGGTGCGATGACGGTCCAGACCCCGATCGCCGCCGCAGCCCAAGCCATTGCGTGGGTGCGTTCGTAGGCGTGCCCCATGCCTCCGAGAAGTGCGGCGAAGGCGATGCCGGTGATGAGGTTGTTGACGGCCAAAGTGGAGAAGCCGTTGAAGCCGGCGATCCAGGGTGAGGCGGCCAGATAGATGCCCGTGATCAGGGACATCGCTTCGATTGCCTGGGCCCGGCTGGTGGTGACCGCTCGCTCCGAGTGACGACGCATTTCCATGATGTCCGGGTGCTGCTCGATGTCGTGCCGCGTATAGGCCACAGAGATCATCTCCTCCATCGGTGGGGCCTTACAGGCTGCTGTTACCTCCGATAGTGCCCGGGAAACACCCAAAAGTTCTGTTTTCGACCCTTGCATGATCGATTCGACGGGCCATGTCGACACCACTCTGGACCGGGGTGCCCGGCGCCGACCCTGCGATACGTCCGGCTGCGTCTGGACGTCACCGTTGCTGTCGTCCCGCCCTTCGGTGAGGACACGGCGAACCCTGCCGCGTGACGCTGGCGCACCCCGCCACGCAGGACGACGCGCTGCGTCGGTCGTGTACCGCCTGGCCGCGGTCCGGCGGGCAGGGCGCAGCGGGTGCCAGGTGGCGACGAGGGCGAGGGCCAAGAGAAGCTCGGCGATATCGCCGCCGTAGTACATGATCTCCGCGCCGTCCTGGACCTGGCCGACAGGCGCGCGTGCACGTTGATCAGAAACCCGCCGTACAAGAGCTGCGCGATCACGGCGTGCGCCGCGATCGCGGTACCCAGCACCACGAGCCGGGTCGGCACACTCGGCCGGGCGGGTGCCGGGCCGGGGCCGGCGATGACCCAGGCGAACAGACAGCCCGCCAGCAGGAAGTGCGCGTGCAGCAGCCAGTGCAATACGGGCTGCCTGGCCGTCGCATTGAACAGCGGCGTGCAATACAGCAGCCCCAGCGTGCCCACGCTCAGAACGAGCACGGTGACCGGATTCGCCACTACCTGCAGCGGACGGCTCCGCACCAGGCGGGTCATCCGTCGGCCGTGCTGTGCGGGCAGAGTCCGCAGCAGCAGTGTCGAAGGTGCGCCCAGGATCAGGGCCAGAGGTGCGTACATGCCGATGAGCAGGTGCTGGAGCATGTGCCCGCGGAAGTCGCCGTGCGCGAACGGCGCCGCCGGGGGCAGCACTGCTACCGCCAGCAGCGCGCATCCGGCCAGGAACAACCCCGTGCGCCATCGGCTCCAGCCCACTCGCGGATTACCCGATCTCGCCCGGCTGGCCAGCAGCAGGTAGCCGGCGGCCAGCAGCACGATCACGGCCGTCGGAAGCAGTACCTCGAGCGCAAGGATGCTGCGTCCGGGGTGGTGTGCGGAGTGAGCGGTCATGGCCGCCGTGCCGCCCGTACCGGGCCACCAGTGTCGGGGGCGAAGGCCACGGCCCGGCGTTGGATCATCCAGCCCACCGCGATCAGGACAGCGCCCAGGAGGAGGAAGCCCAGGTCCCACCAGAGCTGCTGATCACCGGCGTAGACGTGGTGGATGCCGAGGATGTGGTGGTCGAGGATGCCCTCGACGATGTTGAACAGGCCCCAACCCGCCAGGATCCAGCCCCACAGCGCGGGCGAGGTCCACACCTGGCGGCGGTGGTGGGTGACCCGGGAGTATAAGGAGGCCAGGCCTGCGAGGACGGCGACCCAGCAGATTGCGTGGAAGATGCCGTCCCACACCGTGTTCATCTTCAACCCGGAAACGGTGTTCGCGGGGTAGTACTTCACCCCGATCCGGTCGTGATTGGTGCTGGTCAGCATGTGATGCCACTGCAGAAGCTGGTGGAGCAGGATGCCGTCCACGAAACCACCCAGACCCACACCCAGGGTGATCCCCGGCAGCTGCAGACTCCGCGGTCGCGCCCGTGTGCATGCGATGCGCTCGTACCGTTCGTCATCTGCTAGCTCCGCCGACTCACCCCCGAGCACCCGGAAAGGCACCCATCCGACAGTGATTCCCGCACCAAACGGTCCGTCCCAAAGTTGCATGAATTGGTCACACGACCCGGTGACCGGTCACGCCGCCACTTCGTCCAGGGGAAGCCTCGGCATTAGGCCCCCGCCCCACGCGGCGCCTCACGGTGTGCCGGCACACAGGGCGCATCGCGCCCAGCCGGCTCTAGCGACGTCCGGCGACCCGCCCGTCGCGGCTGTCGGTGCTGTGCGCCGATCGCGTGAGAGCGACGACGCGCGGGGCTCGGGTGCGCGAAGAGACGCACACGGGCCCCAAGTATGGGACGTCGGCGAGAGCGGCTTTGCCTTGCAATTGGGGCCCGCCGACGACCCACTCAGCCCGTCGAGGAGACCCGCATGACGTTCAATCCCCTGGAGCAGCGGGGTATTCCGCTGGACCGGCAGTTGCGGAGCTGGCGGGAGCTGAATGTCGCACCGATCGACCCCGACCATGGTGATCCCTATACGCGCTGTCGGATCATCACGATGAACGGTATCGAGGTCGAGGCGATCCTCTTCAGTCACCAGCTGGCGCGCAACACCGTGGCTCCGGAGGTGAAGCAGCAGCTGGCGCGGACGCGGTACATCGAGGCGCAGCAGCAGAAGGTCGTGAACTGGCTGTTGCCGGGAGTGTCGTCGGTGCTGGAGACAACGATCGCCTATGAGCAGGTCGCAGTCGATCTCACGTCGTGGATCGCCCGGATGGAACCGGATCCCTATCTGAAGCAGGCTTACCAGTTCGGGGTGCTGGAGGACTTCGACCATCTGTATCGATACGCGAATCTCTACGAGATGATCGAGCACCGCAAGGCCGAATCGATCGTCGACGGACTCACCGAGGTCATGCCCGGCCGGCCCACCAAGTTCCATCACCGTAACCCGGTGGACAACGTCCGCGACGCCTACGACCGCACTCAGACGGATCCGTTGTCGAAGCTGCACGCCCTGACGGTGATGTCGGCCGAGCAGCAGACGATGAACTTCTACATGAACACCGGTCCCACCTACATGGAGCCGATCGCCCGACAGCTGTACCAGGAGATCGGGCTGATCGAGGAGGAGCACGTCACCCACTACGAATCTCTGGTGGACCCGGGAGAGACGTGGTGGGAGCAGCTGGTCAACCACGAGTACAACGAGTGCTACCTGTACTACTCCTTCATGGAGCAGGAGAGCGACCCCAAGGTGAAAGCCATTTGGGAGCTGCACCTGAACATGGAGCTCGAGCACCTGCGGATCGCCTGCGACATGATGCGTCGCCACGACGGCCGTGACCCCGAAGAAGTCCTTGCTCCCGAGCTGCCGAACGTGCTGACGTTCGAGCCGAACAAGGCCTACCTGCGGGAGCTGCTCGACACCCAGATGGATCTCACCACCCTCGGTGCCGGGTATGTGCGCGAAGCACACGAGCGGTTCGAGGAGATGCAGGAGCAGATCCACGGAGGTGAGGAGCCGCCCAGCGAGCGGGTCATCGCCGAGCACCAAGAGATGTTCGGACGCGAGTACCGCCTGGAGACCGAGGGCGAGCACCCCGACCCCGCCATGCGCGAGAAGAGCTGACGGAGGCCGGCATGAGCAAGACCGACACCCCGCAGGCCGGAGACGACCGGGCTGCCGACGACGACGTCGTGGCACTCCTGATGCGCCAGCACGGCGACATCCGCAACCTCTTCGACGAGGTGGAGGCGGCGACCGGGGACGAACGCCAGACCGCCTTCCATCGCCTGGTACGCCTGCTCGCCGTCCACGAAACCGCAGAGGAAGAGGTCGTCCACCCCTTTGCCCGCACCAACATCTCCGGTGGAGAGCAAGTCGTGGAGGACCGGCTGGCCGAGGAGCGCCAAGCCAAGGAACTCTTGGCGACATTGGACGACATGGAAACCAACGATCCGACGTTCATGCCCCGCTTCCTCAAGCTGCGTGCCGATGTGCAGGAACACGCACGGGCCGAGGAGCGCTACGAATTCACCCACATCAAACGAGCCGCCGGTGCCGGCACGCTCGCCGCCATGGCGAAGGCCCTCAAGGCTGCCGAGGCCATCGCCCCCACCAGGCCTCACCCCGGCGTGGAGTCGGCCGCGGAGAACGTCGCCCTCGGCCCGATCGCCGCGCTGGTGGACCGCACCAGAGACGCCGTACGCAAAGCCATGAGCAAGGACAGCTGACACACAGCCCTCGGGGCAACTCGGCACAGTGCTCCCTGGCCAGCGTGCCGCCGGGCTGCCCCCAGAGGGAAGGCGGCGGACCCTGCACCGTGCCTTCGGCACGGCGACGTACCCCCCACGAAGCCGCTCCCTCAAGGTGTAGGAGCGAGTCACTCATTCCACCCACGGATGTCGGCTCGAAAGGGCGTTCTCGGGAGCCAAACGACGCTCGTATATGCCGGGCTTCGCGGGGAGACGTCGCGCGGCGTTTTCACCGGGCCCTTCTCGCCGCGCTTGCCGAAGACTACCCATGGGGACGGACGCGCCCGAGTCCACAACCCCCGTCCCGGTGCCGGGCCGCAATCGGGCGTTCGACTTCGAGGGCGAGCGGGTCGAGATCAATCATCAAGAGTTGGACGATCTCTCCCTCACGTGGAACACGATCGACTCCAGCGGCTCGGTCCGGTGACCCAATTCCGATTTGCAGTGGCGCACCGAGCCCCTGCCCGGACTGCACGCCCTGCGGGACCTGTGTCGGGTGAGATGTATTAGGACGAAGTACTCAAAGCGTCCGCCGTCGGCCAGCTGAGCTTGATACCGAGTTCCTTGCATTTCCCAACCGACACCTGGACGAAGTCTTTTACCGCTGTTGGCGCCAGGGCGTAGACACGAATGCGGCCCTCCATGCCGTCGCTGTCGATGTAACGCGCGAGCGTCCAGCGGCTGATCGGCTGGCCGCTCTCCTTCCCGTCATCATTGACCGAGCGCACCACGGTGCGCGGACGACGGATGGTGAACGAGTCAATGCTGAGCAGACCCGCCATGGCATAGAGGTCGACGATCCCCTTCTCGTGCCACTCCCAGAGTGGCGTCGACGCCGAATCGAGACGGAAGACTCTGTTCGTCGCGTCTGGCAACCCCCAGGAAACCCCGTCAAGTCCGAGGCGCTGGCGGATCAGCGCCAACTGTGGTGGGTTAGCGGCGAAGTGCTCATTGACGCAATCCTCGACGAAGCGTCGCAGTTCCGCAGCCTGCCAGGCGTCACGCATCCCCCCGTAGATCGTGCCGAATGTGAAAAAGCGGAAGTTGTTGAGACAGAACTCGATCGTATCGAGAAAAATATCGGCTAGGTGACTCAAACAGGCTGCCGGGTCGCAGTGCATGAGAGCGCTGGCCAGTCCGCCGACATCCTTGACGATGTCCAGGCCCTTGTCCGTAATATCCTGCAGTCCCTCTAGGGCCCCTGAAAGGCCCCCCAGGGCGACGATACCGATGCGGCACCCGGCAACGCTGGCGTGTCGACACAACCACCCGTTCGTCCAGCCGAGGCCGCCCTGCGCCCAGTCAATCGCGGTTTCGGCGGCATCTCCGATGGTGTCAGCCACCGCGTCCACAGCCCCTTCGACAACGTCTCCGACGGCGTCAGTGACGGAACCGACAGCATTTCCGGCATCACTCAGCCAACCCACGCCTCCACTCTGCATGAGCAAGGGGAGGGAGCCCGATATATGTGCCCGTCTGTCGGCGTGGTTGGCACGAACAGACGCAGGTAAATGTCCACGGTCAGCAACCTGGCTCGCCCGCCCCTTTCCTGCCGGGGGTGCTCAGTCCCGCATTGACAGCCCGTGTTTGAAGTCTGTCCCCACCTGCACCTCGACGGCCGCGTACTATTTGCCCTCCAGCGCCGCCACCAGCTGAGGCAGGTTGCCGCCGGCCACGATGAGGGCAAGGTGGTCGTGGTAGTCCCGGCTGCTGACGATCAGGCAGCCAGGGCCGGGGTAGCCGGGGGCGGGGTCGTCGAGGAGGGAGAGCAGGACGAAGTCGCGCGCGGCCAGGTGCGTGGGGTCGAGCTCGGTGATGAGCAGCGTAGTCGAACCGACCGCCTCCGCCAGGACTGCGCGGCTTCCTGCCCGCGGCCTTCTTCGCCGTTGCCTTATTGGCGGCCGTCTTCTTCCCGGTGGTCTTCTTGGACGCGGTCCTCTTCGCGGTCCGCTTCTCCGGCATCTCGTGGACGGTCGCCGTCTCGCCGCGGCGCTCCGTGGCCTGCTCAACCGAGGCGTTGAGAGCGGCCATGAGGTCGACGACCTGGCAGCCGGCCGGCTCTTCTCGCTGCGGCAGCTCTGGAAGAGCGTGTCCTTCGTACTTGGCTGCGATTACGGCTTCCATTGACTCGCAGTATTCGTCGTGCAGGTCGGACATGCCGTCGCTGCCATCCCTTGCGCCTATCCACGACACAGCCGATACGCGCAACGACGCCTTGACGAAGGAAACGGGCACGATCTGAACCCAGGACTCGAACGCCTCCGGCGGCGATAGCGCCTGACGCGGACCCTCCCGGACGCGCTTTTCCGTCTGGGCCGGGCCGGCCAACCTCCAGCGCACCGACACACTCAAACAGCTTCCTGGCGTGGCTCAGG
>NZ_JBHVDH010000034.1:0-40064 GCF_042802855.1 Streptomyces sp. NPDC057445
CTCCGCGGCCGTCCGCCGTTTGCGCTGCCGGACTCCGTCCCGCGGTCGGCCCCTCGGCTGCGTCGGGCCCCTCGGCTGCCCGGAGTTCTCAGGACCAGGCTGCTACGACGTAGCCGACACCGTAGGGAGCATCCTCGTACAGCAGCCGCCCGTCCAGGTCCGCGCCTTCCCCGGCGCCCGCGAGGACCTGCCAGGCGGCACGTCCGGCGGCTTTCAGTTCGTCCGCGAGCGAGATGTCCAGCGCCTTGAGGGCCTCGGTGTCCGCCGCGCCCAGCGCGCGGGCCGCCCGGGCGTCGAAGGCGGCCGCCCGCTCGTCCAGGTAGCCGGGTGCCTTCACGGTGCGGCAGGCGCTGCCGTCGCCCATGACCAGCAGCGCGACGCGAGGCGCCCGGTCCGCGAGCTCCCGGCCGGTCCGGGTACAGCTCTCCACCGGCAGCCGCTCGTCGACGGCCAGCCCCTCGAGCGGGGCACCGGCCCAGCCGACACGGTCGAGCAGCCACGCGGCGACGGCGAGCGCCCCGGGGAGAGGCGACTCGGGGAGAGAGGACTCGGGCTCCCCGTCGTCGGACCCGCCCTCGGCCCCGTCCCGGTGCCCGGGCGCCGGGGCGCCCGGCTCCCCCAGGGTCACGCGGATGTCGACTCCGTAACCCCGGAAAGTGCCCCGCGCCCCCTGGGGATACGAGCCGGGCTCGTACCCCCCCGCGGGTCCGACGACGATCAGCCGGTCGGGGCGGGAGGCCGCGAGCACACTCAGCGCATCGGCGCACGCGGTCCGGGCGGCGTCGAGCTCGGGCGCGGCACCGGCGGCCACCTCGGGCACGAGAAGCGGAGGGCAGGGGCAGACGGCGGCGGCGACGAGCATGATCGCAGCCTAGTACCTGCCTCAGCCACCGATCGGCGGGACCGCGTCCTGTGGCCCCGGGCCGGCCCAGAGGCCAGGACCATGGGCGGACTTCGGCCACTCGGAGTCCCAGACCAGTTCCGCGGCCCGGAAGATCAGGTCGAACGACCCCATGATCCCGTTGATGTGCACGTGGTAGGCGCCGTCGGTCTGCCGGTGGATCCGGCGCCTGCGCTCACGCACCAGCAACTCGGGCCGATGGACCTGCGCGATGTGCCGCAGGGCCCGCTCGGCGGCCTCCCGGGAGCCGTCGAACTCCGCGACGGTCCGGATGTGGCAGCCGGAAGTGGAGACGGTCTGCATGGTGATCACCCAATGGGACATGGCCTGGTTCCCCCCTGGCAAGCCGTGGTCCGTGTCAGTCGACGGAGCAACCGCCCGTCACAGCCGGGAGCGGTGTCGGGACACCGATCGTCGGGATGCCCAGCATCACGCCGGCGGGCTGGGCGGGGACTGCGTTGCGCTTCTCCCAGGCGTCGCCGGCACGGGTACGCCGCACCGCCGTCGTCGGTCCCTCGGCGAGCAGGTGGTGCGGGGCCGCGTAGGTGATCTCGACGGTGACGACATCGCCCGGGCGCACATCGGCCGCGGGCTTGGTGAAGTGCACCAGACGGTTGTCCGGAGCGCGGCCCGAGAGACGGTGGGTCGCGCCGTCCTTGCGGCCCTCGCCCTCCGCGACCATGACCTCCAGGGTCAGGCCGACCTGCTTCTTGTTCTCCTCCCAGGAGATCTCCTCCTGGAGCGCGACCAGGCGCTCGTAGCGGGCCTGGACGACCTGCTTGGGGATCTGCCCCTCCATCTCGGCCGCCGGGGTCCCGGGCCGCTTGGAGTACTGGAAGGTGAAGGCCTGCGCGAAGCGCGCCTCGCGCACCACGTGCATGGTCTGCTCGAAGTCCTCCTCGGTCTCGCCGGGGAAGCCCACGATGACATCGGTCGAGATCGCCGCGTGCGGAATCGCGGCCCTGACCTTCTCGATGATGCCGAGGTACCGGTCCTGACGGTACGAGCGGCGCATCGCCTTGAGCACCGTGTCAGAGCCGGACTGCAGCGGCATGTGCAGCTGCGGCATCACGTTCGGCGTCTCCGCCATCGCCGCGATCACGTCGTCCGTGAAGTCGCGCGGGTGCGGCGAGGTGAAGCGGACCCGCTCGAGGCCCTCGATGTTGCCGCAGGCGCGCAGCAGCTTGCTGAACGCCTCGCGGTCACCGATGTCGGAGCCGTACGCGTTGACGTTCTGGCCGAGCAGGGTGATCTCCGAGACGCCCTCGCCGACCAGCGCCTCGATCTCGGCGAGGATGTCGCCGGGCCGCCGGTCCTTCTCCTTGCCGCGCAGCGCGGGGACGATGCAGAAGGTGCAGGTGTTGTTGCACCCGACCGAGATGGAGACCCAGGCCGCGTAGGCGCTCTCGCGGCGCGTGGGCAGCGTGGAGGGGAACGCCTCCAGCGATTCCGCGATCTCGACCTGCGCCTCGTCCAGGACGCGCGCACGCTCCAGGAGCACGGGCAGCTTGCCGATGTTGTGGGTACCGAAGACGACGTCGACCCACGGCGCCCTCTTCACGATGGTGTCGCGGTCCTTCTGGGCCAGGCAGCCGCCGACAGCGATCTGCATCCCCGGACGGGCGGCCTTCATCGGGGCGAGCCGGCCGAGATTGCCGTACAGCCTGTTGTCGGCGTTCTCCCGCACCGCGCAGGTGTTGAAGACGACGACGTCGGCGTCGCCCTCACCCGTACCTTCGGGCGCCCGGACATATCCCGCGTCCTCCAGCAGGCCGGACAGCCGCTCGGAGTCGTGGACGTTCATCTGGCACCCGTAGGTGCGCACCTCGTAAGTCTTCGCGCTCATCTCGCACACCAGGGTACGGGGTCGCGCGGGGCCGCCGCCCCCGAGTTCCCTGACGCACGGGTTCCCGGCGCAGGGCAGGGAGCAGGGGTGCGAGGCGGGCCGAGGACGGTCTTGAGGCAGGCCCTGAGGGCGGGCCGCGGACGGAGGGCCTGGCCATCGCGGGGAGTGAGCTGGCAGGATCGCGGCCATGCCCCCTGCTCTCCCCCGCGTGACTCGTCGCCGCGCCCTCCAGGCGTCCGCGGCGCTGACCGTGGTGTGCGGACTGCTGCTCTGGTGGCTGCTGCCCGCCGAGGAGAGCACTCCCAGCGGGCGGCTCACGTTCAGTACGGGCGTGAAGACCGGCGTCTACCAGCGGTACGGCGAGCTCCTCGAGGACGCGCTCGCGCGCGATCTGCCCGGGGTCTCGATAGATCTGCGGACCAGCGAGGGCTCCCAGCAGAACCTCGCGCGAGTGGCCAAAGGCGAGGCCGACTTCACCATCGCCACCGCCGATGCCGTGGCGAAGTACCAGCGGGACGGCAGGACCGGCGCGGACGGGCTGCGCGGTTGTGCGCGGCTGTACGACGACTACGTACAGCTCGTGGTCCCCCAGGGCTCGCGGGTGAAGACACCTGCCGACCTGCGCGGCAAGCGGGTGGGTGTCGGCCAGGCAGGGTCGGGCGTACGGCTTGTGGCCGATCGGGTACTGAATGCGGCACGTCTCGACCCGGCCAAGGACATCACCCCGGTGTCCGCGGGCATCGACACCATGCCGGACCGGCTCCAGCGGGGCGAACTGGATGCCTTCTTCTGGTCGGGCGGGCTGCCCACCAGCGCCGTGCAGAGACTTTCCGAGCGTTTCCCCGTCCGGCTGGTCCCGCTCAGGGACGAACTGGTCGAACGGCTCCACAACGCGGGCTCGGTGACGCGCTACTACCGCTCGGCCGTGGTGCCGGCCGACGCATACCCCGACATCATGGACGGTGCCGTGCAGGTGGAGACCGTCGCCGTCACGAATCTGCTGGTCACCACCACCGCCGCGGATCCGGAGCTGACCGAGCGCATCACCCGCACCGTGATCAACAGCCGGGACCGGATCGGGCGTGAGGTGCACCCGGCGCAGCTGGTGGATCTGCGGACGGCGATCTACACCGATCCGCTGCCGCTGCACGAAGGGGCACGGCGGTACTACCTCTTGAACAAGCCGTAGGCGTGTGTCCTCCGCGGACCGCCGCCCGAAAGCGCGCGGACCGCCCGGCCGAGGGCGCCTTGCTCCGACACGACCGCCCGGCCGTAGGCGCAGCTGCCGCGCGTGCGGGCCGCCCGGTCAGGCCGCCCGGTCAGGCCGTCTGCTCCCGTTCACTGCCCGGTGGGCATGTGCGCGGAACCGTGAGCGTCACCCGCAGGCCGTGCGGTTCGCTGTGTGCGTAGGAGATCGAGCCGCCGCCGGCCGAGAGCAGCGCTCGGGTGATCGACAGTCCGAGGCCCGAGCCCTTCACGTTCTGATGCCGGTTGCTGCGCCAGAAGCGGTCGCCGACCCGGCTCAGCTCCTCGTCGGTCAGCCCCGGACCATGGTCGGTGATCACGATCGTGGAGGTCCCACCGTCCGCAGCGACCGCGACGGTGACCTCCTCTCCCTCGGGCGTGAACTTCAGCGCGTTGTCGATCACGGCGTCAAGGGAGCTGGAGAGCGCGACGGGGTCCGTCCAGGCGGTGACCGCAGTGCGCTCGCCGGTGAGCCGCACGCCCTTCCCCTCGGCGAGCGGACGCCAGGCCGCGACCCGCTCGGCGGCGAGCTCTCCGATGTCGGTCAGCCGGAGGTCCGCGGAGGCGTGTTCGGCGAGCGCCAGGTCCAGCAGATCGTCGAGGACCTGGGCGAAACGCTTGCCCTCGGTGCGCACCGAAGCGATCTCCTCGTTGCCGTCGGGTAGTTCGAGCGCGAGGAGTTCGATCCGCAGCAGCAGTGCGGCGAGCGGGTTGCGCAGCTGGTGGGACGCGTCGGCGACGAAGGCACGCTGTTGCTCCAGCACTTCTTCGACGTTGTCCGCCATCTCGTTGAACGAACGTGCCAGCCGCCGGAGTTCCGGCGGCCCGCCGGACGCCGCGACGCGCGATTTCATCCGGCCCGTGGATATGTCATGGGTGGCCGCGTCCAGGACGCGCACGGGACGCAGGACCCATCCGGTGAGCCGCACCGCCGCGCCGACGGCGAGCAGCATCGCCGCGGATTCTCCGGCTGCGATCAGAAGCCAGCCGGTCAGGATCCGTGAACGCAGCTGCCCGGTGGGAGAGTCGGTCACGACGACGGCGACGACATCACCGTCGCGCACGACGGGCGAGGCGACGACGAGCCTGGCGTCCTTCTGCCAGGGCCACACCTGGGGCGGGTCGTGACTGCGGCGCCCGAGCAGTGCTTCCCGGAAGGCCCGGCGGCCCTCCCCTCCTTCGGGGATCTCCCAGTACTCGGGAGCGCGGGCCATGGCCACATAGCTGCGGTAGAAGACACCGGTCCGCATTCCGTACACATCGTGGTAGCGGCTCAGTTCCTCCTCGAGCGTCTCACGGCGCTCGTCCTGTCCGGAGAGCCCGTCGGTGACGAACTGGGCCTGCGCCGCGAACCGCGCGGTGTCGTCCAGGCGGTCGACGACGACACCCTGCTGCTCGGCCGCGGCGAGACTCACGGCGAGCGGGAAGCCGAGTGCGAGCAGCACGCCCGCCATGAGGACGATGAGGAGCGGAAGAAGCCGGGTACGCAACGGAAGCGGTCGCCTTTACGCGGCGGGTGCGACCAGGCGGTAGCCGACGCCACGCACGGTCTCGATCAGGGCGGGCATCCGGAGTTTGGAACGCAGCGACGCGACATGCACTTCGAGCGTCCGGCCGGTGCCCTCCCAGCTCGTGCGCCACACCTCGCTGATGATCTGCTCCCGTCGGAAGACCACTCCGGGGCGCTGCGCCAGCAGCGCGAGCAGGTCGAACTCCTTGCGGGTCAGCTGTACGGCCGTGCCGTCGACGCTGACGCGGCGGGTGGGGAGTTCGATGGTGACTGCGCCCAGCCTGAGGGCGGCACTCTCGGCGGCGGGAGCCGCGTCCTCACCGGGCACGGTGCGGCGGCTGACGGCATGGATACGGGCCAGCAGCTCTCCGGTGTCGTACGGCTTGACC
Organism: Streptomyces sp. NPDC057445; assembly: GCF_042802855.1. NCBI lineage: Bacteria > Bacillati > Actinomycetota > Actinomycetes > Kitasatosporales > Streptomycetaceae > Streptomyces > Streptomyces sp. NPDC057445. The sequence goes on from NZ_JBHVDH010000034.1 coordinate 5,892, forward strand.
ACATAGTCGTCGGCGCCGAGATTCAGACCGTGGATCCGGGAGCGGACGTCGGCCCGTGCGGTCACCATGATCACCGGCGTGGAGGTGAGCTTCCGGATCTTTCCGCAGACCTGGTAGCCGTCCTGGTCGGGCAGTCCGAGGTCGAGCAGGACGACACCGAACGGCGGCTTGGTCCCGGTGGCGGCGGGCAGTACGGCCTGCAGCGCCTCCTCGCCGCTGCGGGCGTGCGTCACGGAGAAGCCGTGTCTGGCGAGCACCGCGGACAGGGCCGCGGCGACATGGTCGTCGTCCTCGACGAGCAGCAGTCTCATGGCCCCCCTCCGGTCGTAGCTCTCGCATGTGTACATGGCATGAACGCCGATAGCCGCCCGGTGAGTCAAGGGGTATCGGATCGCACCGGGGTTTCCGTTACCCACCCGGTACGGCGCACCCCGTCCCGTTCACCCTGAGTGTCCGGTTGCAGCCGGATCGTTATGCTCAATTTCAGCTCAGATGTACTGACGTTGGTCCAACCACGTGCTTAGTGTCCTCCCCAACCGAGGAGGACGGAGCAAGAAGCCGATGAGCGGAGTGTCAGTGACCAAGGGCGCCGAGGATGCCGTACCGGCGGCCGACCTGGTCGTACTGAGCAACGTCAACAAGCACTTCGGCGCGCTGCATGTGCTCCAGGACATCGACCTGACGATCGCGCGCGGCGAGGTCGTCGTCGTGATCGGGCCCTCCGGGTCAGGCAAGTCCACACTGTGCCGCACCATCAACCGGCTGGAGACGATCGACTCCGGCGACATCACGATCGACGGAAAGCCGCTGCCCCAGGAGGGCAAGGAGCTCGCCCGGCTGCGTGCCGACGTGGGCATGGTCTTCCAGTCGTTCAACCTCTTCGCGCACAAGACCGTGCTGGAGAACGTCATGCTGGGCCAGATCAAGGTCCGCAGGACGGACAAGAAGGCCGCCGAGGAGAAGGCGCGTTCCCTTCTCGACCGGGTGGGTGTCGGCTCCCAGGCCGACAAGTACCCGGCGCAGCTCTCCGGCGGTCAGCAGCAACGCGTCGCGATCGCCCGGGCGTTGGCGATGAACCCCAAGGTCATGCTGTTCGACGAGCCCACGTCGGCCCTCGACCCCGAGATGATCAACGAGGTCCTCGAGGTCATGCAGCAGCTTGCCCGCGACGGCATGACCATGGTCGTCGTTACCCACGAGATGGGCTTCGCGCGGTCCGCGGCGAACCGGGTGGTGTTCATGGCCGACGGCAAGATCGTCGAAGAGGCCTCGCCCGAGGAGTTCTTCAGCAACCCGCGCAGCGACCGCGCCAAGGACTTCCTGTCGAAGATCCTGCACCACTGAGTCCGTCCCGGATCAGCTGATCACCTCATCGCGTCAACTCTAGGGAAGTCACCATGAACCTCCGTAAGGTCACCGCCGTTTCGGCCGTCGTGCTCTCGCTCGCGCTCTCCGCCACCGCCTGTGGCTCCGGCAAGAAGGATTCCGGCGACGGCGGCGGCTCCAAGGGCGGCGGCAAGATCACCATCGGTATCAAGATCGACCAGCCGGGCATCGGCCTGAAGACCCCGGACGGCAAGTACACCGGCTTCGACGTCGACGTGGCGGAGTACGTCGCCAAGGAGCTCGGCTACGAAGAGGGCGACATCGTCTTCAAGGAGACGAAGAGCGCCGACCGTGAGACCGCGATCGCGCGCGGTGACGTCAAGTTCATCGTCGCCTCCTACTCGATCAACGACAAGCGTCTGGCGAAGGTCGACTTCGCGGGCCCGTACCTGCTGGCCCACCAGGACGTCCTGATCCGCGCGGACGACAACACGATCACCAAGCCCGAGGACCTGAACAAGAAGAAGCTCTGCTCGGTCACCGGCTCGACCTCCGCGACCAACGTCAAGGAGAAGATCGCCCCGAACGCGCAGCTCCAGAACTACGGTGGCTACTCCCAGTGCCTGACCGGCCTGGAGAACAAGGTCATCGACGCCCTGACCACCGACGACTCCATCCTCGCCGGCTACGCCGCGCAGGAAGCGTTCAAGGGCAAGTTCAAGCTCGCCGGCTTCAAGCTCAGCAACGAGAACTACGGCATCGGCCTGAAGAAGGGCGACGCCGAGCTCAAGGACAAGATCAACAAGGCGCTGGAGAAGATGGTCCAGGACAAGTCCTGGCAGAAGGCCGTGGACGCGAACTTCGGACCGGCCGGCTACAAGAACGAGCCCGCGCCGAAGATCGGCGACATCGTCAAGTGACTCCGGGGCCGACGGGGCGCGCCGCCGCTGACGGCAGTGGCGCGCCCGGCCCTTCCCACACTTACACGCGGAAGCGCGGGAGATCGTGTTCGACTTTCTTGATATGGACAAGCTCCTGGGGGCTTTCTGGGTGACGGTGCAACTCACCGTCTACTCGGCCCTCGGCTCGCTGATATGGGGAACGCTGCTGGCCGGCATGCGGGTCAGCCCGGTCCCGCTGATGCGGGGCTTCGGCGCCACGTATGTGAACGTGGTCCGCAACATCCCGCTCACTGTGATCATTCTCTTCACGTCGCTGGGCCTCTTCCAGACGCTCGCCGTCACCCTCGGAGCAGCGGAAGACTTCGACCTGCTCAACTTCAGGCTGGCCGTGCTCGGCCTGATCGCCTACACGGCCGCGTTCGTGTGCGAGGCGCTGAGGTCCGGTATCAACACCGTGCCCGTCGGTCAGGCCGAGGCGGCACGTGCCCTGGGGCTGAGCTTCACTCAGGTGCTACGGCTCATCATCCTTCCGCAGGCCTTCCGCTCGGTGGTCAACCCGCTGGCCAATGTGCTGATCGCGCTGACCAAGAACACGACTGTGGCCTCGGTCATCGGCGTCGGCGAAGCCGCGCTGCTGATGAAGAAGTGGATCGAGGACTACGCCGCGCTCCTGCCGATCGTCACCATCTTCGCGCTCGGGTTCATCTGCCTCACCCTGCCGACCGGACTGATCCTCGGCTGGGTGAGCAAGAAGGTGGCGGTGAAGCGATGAGTTCCGTTCTCTACGATGCCCCAGGCCCCCGCGGCAGGCGGCGCAACGTCCTTTACACGCTGGTCTTCCTGGTCGCACTCGCCGCCCTCGTGTGGTGGGTGTACGACGGACTCAAGTCCAAGGGCCAGCTCGACTGGATCAAATGGGAGCCGTTCTTCACGAGCACCCAGCCGTACACCACCTACATCTGGCCCGGTCTCCAGAACACCCTGATCGCCGCTACCCTCGCGCTGGTCATCGCACTGCCGCTCGGAGCGTTCTTCGGGATCTCCCGGCTCTCCGACCACCGGTGGGTCAGGGGCGTCGCCGGCACGGTCGTGGAGTTCTTCCGCGCGATCCCGGTGCTGATCCTGATGCTGTTCGCCAACCAGGCGTACTCCGACTTCACCGACATCGACAGTGAAGTCCGTCCGATGTACGCGGTGGTCACCGGATTGGTGCTCTACAACGCCTCGGTCCTCGCGGAGATCGTCCGCGCCGGCATCCAGTCCCTGCCCACGGGGCAGACGGACGCGGCCAAGGCAATCGGCATGCGCAAGGGCCAGACGATGCGGTACGTGCTGCTGCCGCAGTCGGTCACCGCGATGCTGCCCGCCATCGTCAGCCAGATGGTCGTCATCGTGAAGGACACCGCCCTCGGCGGTGCGATGCTCAGCTTCCCCGAACTGCTGGCGTCGGTCAGCCCGATGAGTGCCAACTACGGCGCAAACGTCATCGCCAGCTTCACCGTCGTCGCCGTCATCTTCGTCGTCCTGAACTTCGCCCTCACCTCGGCCGCGAGCCTGCTGGAGCGCAAGATGCGGCGCCGGAAGAAGAGCACGGGCGCGGTGGTGCACGCGGGCCCCGGCGGTGGCCTGGAGACCATCGGCCCGGCCGCGAAGCACATCGACGACGGCCGGGCGGTCTGACCGTTCGCCAGGATCTCGGTGGAGGAGGGGCGGTGGCCGGAAGGCCGCCGCCCCTCTGCGCGTGCGCCCCGGCTCTCGCGGCGTCCCCCTACCCCCCTCGCCGCGCCCCCGGTCGCTTGACGGGGGCAGCGGCAGTGGGTTGCATACGTTCTGTGATCGCGCACCGAGTTCCGGCCAGTCCATCCTCACTGTTCCCACTGTCCCTACAGGCCTCAGGAGCAGCGCCGTGGACCCGGTGATCATCGTCGGTGCGGGCCCGGTCGGGCTCGTGCTGTCGCTGGCTCTGGCCGCACAGGGCGTTCCTTCCGTCGTTCTCGACGAGGGCGCGGGGAAGGACGAGCCGCGTCCGGCCCGTACGGTCGTGCTGCGCGCCGACACCGCGGCCCTGGTGGAGCGGCTCGGCTGTGCCACGATCCGTGACGAAGGTGCGCGCTGGGTCGGCTGGCGTTCGTTGCGGCGCAAGCAGGAGATGCGCGCGCTGGAGCTCGGCGGGGACGACTTTCCGGCGCCGCTGCACGTTCCGCAGCACGCTCTGATGCGCGGGCTGCGGGACGCCATCGTGGATTCCGATCTGGTGCAGGTCGCCACGCACAGCCGGCTCGACACGCTGGAGCAGGACGGCAGCGGTGTCACCGCGCATACGCGCGGGCCCGAGGCGACCTGGTGGCGCGGGAGTCATCTGGTCGGCTGCGACGGGGCACGGTCGACCGTACGGAAGCTGCTCGGCGTACGTTTCCCCGGCCGCACTGCCGTGGAGCGCCACGCCGTCGCCGCGCTGCGGGCGGATCTGCCGTGGCCCGACGAGGCCGTGCTCCACCGGCTGCCGCCGTGGCGTTCGGGCGGCGAGGAGGTGACGGCCCGGCCGCTGCCGGACGGCGCCTGGCGGCTGGACTGGCTGTTGCCTGCCCGCGGCGAACTGGTCACGCCCGAAGCGCTGGTCTCCCGGGTGCGGGACACTCTGACGGGCTGGTGCGAAGGGGCCCTGCAGTACGACCTCGTCGACACCGGCGTCTACACCCTGCACCACCGGCTTGCCCGGCGCTGGCGTGTGGACCGGGTCTTCCTCGCCGGGGACGCGGCCCACCTTCTCGGCGCGGTCGGCACGCAGGGGCTCGACGAGGGACTGCGCGACGCCGAGAACCTTGCGTGGAAGCTTGCCCAGGCCTGGCACCACGGTGCCTCGGAGGCACTGCTGGACAGCTACCAGGCGGAGCGGCGGACCGCCGTCGCCGCCCGGTTGCGCGCCGCCGACCAGTCCCTGCCGATACTGCGGGGCAGCGGCGGCCTGCGGACCTATCTGCCGGGTGCCGCGCGTGAACACGACACCCTGCTGACCGACGCGCATCTGGGGCTCGGACCGCTCGGCGCGCCCCCCACGTATCCGCACTCCCCCCTCGCACCGCGGCAGACAGAGGGACACGCCACCGTCGGCACCCCGTCCGGAGCACCGGTCGCCGACGCCCGCGTCACGGCGCCGGACGGCACGATCACACGACTGCGGGACCGGCTCGGACAGGGCAGGCTGCTGGTCGTGCTGGTCGCGCCGGGCACAGGTGTCTGGGACCGGCGGCACTGGGTGACCGCAGGTGTGATGCCACGGCTCGCCTCCGCCGTCGAGGCCCTGCCGGTACGGGCGGAACTGCTGGTCACCGAGTGCTATCCGGGAGCCTCTGCACACACGGTGCTGCTGGTACGGCCCGACGGGCATCTCGTCTCCGCCTTCGCCGGGGTGCGTCCGGCCGAGCTGTACGCGGCGGCGGACACGGTGCGCGGAGGCGCGCCGGAGTCCTCGTCCGCACGTGCCGACCGCGCCTCCGACCGCACTGCGGACATCAATTGACCGACGCGGGCGCGCATGGTGTACTCCGAAACGTGACCGACACCGATGTGCGCCTGTGGCGGAGGGTCCATATGGACCTCGTCCGCTACGCGGGCTGCGTGTGTCGTCCGTCCTGCTGAATTCGCCTTCCCCTCTTCTTCCGCGCGGCCGCATGCGTTCCTTCGTAGGCCGGCCTGTGCACTTCCGCGAACTTCCAGGACGGTTCTCGTGCCCCAGTCTGCTGCCGTACCCACGGCAACGGCCGCGCCCACCGCGGCCGATCTGCTCGATTTCGTCCGGCGCACCGCCGCCGACCCGGAGCTGGTCGCCTCGCTCCCGCTCGATCCCGAAGGCCGCACCTGGGTGCGCATCGAAGGCCCGGGCGGCAGTGAGGCCTGGCTGATCGGCTGGCCGCCGGGCACCGGAACTGGCTGGCACGACCATGCCGAGTCACTCGGCGCGTTCGCCACGGCCTCCGGTGAGCTGAAGGAGAACTCGCTCGCGGTACGGCTTCCGGCCGACGGCTGGAAGACCCTGGAACTGGCGGAGGGCCTGGACCGGGAGCGGCGTGTGGGCCCCGGCAAGGGGCGGGCGTTCGGGCAGCACCATGTGCACGAAGTCCTGAACGAGTCGGAGACCGAGCACGCGGTCTCGGTCCATGCCTACTATCCGCCGCTGCCGTTGCTCCGGCGCTTCAGCAGGTCCGGCGCGGTGCTCCGTCTCGAGCAGGTCGAGCGTCCGGAGGACTGGCAGTGAGCAAGGAGCCCGAGCACCCCCTGGGTATCGACGAGTTGCTGGAACGGGTACGGGAGGGCCTGGAGCGTATCGGGCCGCGCGAGGCCTTCGCTGCCACGGCGGACGGAGCGCTGTTGGTGGACATCCGTTATGCGGCACTGCGCGACCGGGACGGTCTGATCCCGGGCGCCCTGGTCGTGGAGCGCAATGAACTGGAATGGCGGCTCGACCCACAGGGCAGCCACCGCGCGCCCGAGGCCACGAGCCACGATCTGCACGTCGTGATCATCTGCAACGAGGGGTACGCCTCTTCGCTCGCGGCGGCCTCACTCAAACAGCTGGGACTGCACCGGGCGACGGATCTGGTGGGCGGCTTCCAGGCGTGGCGGTCGGCGGGCCTGCCGGTGCAGGCACCGGCGGCTTAGGCACAGGCCACAGATAGATGTGGCCGTGTCCCCTCCCCGGTCGGGACACGGCCACACGCTCTGCCCGCGCCTCGTGAACGGCCGGGGCCCGGGGTGGAACCACCCCGCCCCGTCCCCTCCGGGCCTCCGGCCCATAGATCCACGTATTCCGGGCAGCCGCACCGCTCGGCCCGCCCCCCGTGCGCGGGCCGATGTGGTGCATGGGCCAACGGGCGACCGTTGGACCCGGGTCAGTACAGGTCGTCCGAGGCGGCGTCCAGGCCCTCGGTGTCCTCGCCCTCTTCCTCCAGGGCCCGGCGGACCACCCGCAGGGCCATGCCCTCCGGGTAGCCCTTACGGGCGAGCATGCCCGCCAGGCGGCGCAGCCGCCGGTCGCGGTCGAGGCCGCGGGTGGCCCGGAGCTTACGGGCTACCAGCTCGCGGGCCGTCGCCTCCTCCTGGTCGGAGTCGAGCTGACCGACCGCCTCGTCGATCAACGCCGGGTCGACGCCCTTGGTGCGCAGTTCGCGCGCAAGGGCACGACGGGCCAGACCCCGCCCATGGTGCCGGGACTCCACCCAGGCGTCCGCGAACGCCGCGTCGTCGATGAGGCCGACGTCTTCGAAACGAGAGAGGACCTCATCGGCGACGCCTTCCGGGATGTCCCTTTTATGCAGCGCATCGCGGAGCTGCTTCCGCGTGCGCGGGGTTCCGGTGAGCAGGCGCAGGCAGATCGCCCGCGCCCGCTCCGCCGGATCCTGGGGCGACAGCTCCTGCTCGGCCCTCGACGAGTCGGGGCTGTCGCCCGGCCATTCGGTGCGCCGGGTCACGGGTCGGCTCAGCTCTTGGCCGAGACAGCCGCCTTGGTGGCCTTGGTCGCCTTCGTGGAGGGCACGGGCGCCGACTTCGCGGGCTCATCGGCCGGGGTGCCGGCGCTCGCCGTGTCCGCGCCCGGCTCGGCCGACGGAGCCGCCGGGCTGACACCGACGCCCAGCTTCTCCTTGATCTTCTTCTCGATCTCGTTGGCCAGGTCGGGGTTGTCCTTCAGGAAGTTCCGCGCGTTCTCCTTGCCCTGGCCGAGCTGATCGCCCTCGTACGTGTACCAGGCGCCGGCCTTGCGGACGAAGCCGTGCTCCACGCCCATGTCGATGAGGCCGCCCTCGCGGCTGATGCCCTGGCCGTACAGGATGTCGAACTCGGCCTGCTTGAAGGGCGGCGCCACCTTGTTCTTCACGACCTTGCAGCGGGTGCGGTTACCGACCGCCTCCGTGCCGTCCTTGAGGGTCTCGATACGGCGGATGTCGATACGCACCGAGGCGTAGAACTTGAGGGCACGACCACCGGTCGTGGTCTCCGGCGAGCCGAACATCACGCCGATCTTCTCGCGGAGCTGGTTGATGAAGATCGCGGTGGTCTTGGACTGGTTGAGCGCGCTGGTGATCTTCCGGAGCGCCTGACTCATCAGCCGCGCCTGGAGACCCACGTGGGAGTCGCCCATCTCGCCCTCGATCTCCGCGCGCGGCACGAGCGCCGCGACGGAGTCGATGACGATGAGGTCGAGGGCACCGGAGCGGACGAGCATGTCGACGATCTCGAGCGCCTGCTCGCCGTTGTCGGGCTGGGACAGGATCAGATTGTCGATGTCGACACCGAGCTTCTTCGCGTACTCGGGGTCGAGGGCGTGCTCGGCGTCCACGAAGGCGACCTGGCCGCCGGCCTTCTGGGCGTTGGCCACGGCATGCAGGGTCAGGGTCGTCTTACCGGAGGACTCCGGCCCGTACACCTCCACCACACGGCCCCTCGGCAGGCCGCCGACGCCGAGGGCGACGTCGAGTGCGGTCGACCCGGTGGGGATGACCTCGATGGGCTCGTTCGGCCGCTCGCCCAGACGCATCACGGCGCCCTTGCCGAATTGCCGTTCAATCTGCGCGAGCGCGGCGTCGAGCGCCTTCTCGCGGTCGGTTCCTGCCATGGGTTCCACCCGGGATGCTTGAGTCGATCGCTTCACGTCACAGACGCTAACCCCTGCCACTGACAATGCGCCCCGGCGTCCGTCCCGCCTGTGGAAAACCCGGCGGAAACCCCGGGATCTACGGGCCGGGAACTCCATAAGAATGGATGTTCGATTTTGGTGTCAAGCCGCACCACCAAGCGCTCGGGCGCGTTCGGGAGCCTGAGGGAGCAGACGGCCCGCAGTCCGCCCACGGTCGGCGAGAGCCCACCCTCCGCCATGCGGCGGACCTGGGTCGCATCCCGGCAGTCGTCACGGATGCCTGCGGAAGTCGTCACAGATGCCTGCGGGCCGGCGGCCCGGAGGCAGCCGAGCGTTCGCCGGCCGCGCTTCGCTCGCGGGAGATGCCCTGCTGACCGGCATCGAGGAGTTTCGCTCCGCGCTCGCTCGTCATCGATCCGCACCCTCCGCATCGAGCCGGCGGGCGCTGCCGGCGCGCCTCGCCCTCACCCGCTCACCCGCGGATTCACGGACTCCGGGGTTGCGCCGTCCCTCGGCACGAGCAGGCACCGGTCGCCCTCGGTCTGTCCTCAGTGCGTCACGGAGCCTCAGGCGTCGCCCTCCGAGGGTGACGCCTGCTCCCTCTTGCTGCTCAGCGCACGCTGCAGCCGTGCCACCACCGCCTCACCGTGGTGGCGGTGGCCGTGGACACGCGGGTCGTCCGTCACGTCGTACCGCTTCACGTACGCGCCGAGGAACGCCTGGAGCGTGGCGATCGCCGGAATCGCGATCAGCGCGCCGACCGCGCCCAGCAGCGCCGTGCCCGCGATGACCGAACCGAACGCCACAGCGGGGTGGATGTCCACCGTCTTCGCGGTCAGCTTGGGCTGCAGGACATAGTTCTCGAACTGCTGGTAGATCAGCACGAAGCCGAGCACCCACACCGCGTACCAGGGATTGACCGTGAACGCGATCAGCATCGGCAGGGCGCCCGCCAGATACGTACCGATCGTCGGTATGAACTGCGAGACCAGGCCCACCCACACCGCCAGCGCCGGGGCGTACGGGACGCCGAGCAGCGCCAGCAGGATGTAGTGCGCGACCCCGGAGATCAGCGCCATCAGGCCCCGCGAGTAGAGATAGCCGCCCGTCTTGTCGACCGCGATCTCCCAGGCGCGCAGCACCTCTGTTTGCTTCGAAGGCGGCAGCACGGAACACAGCGCCCGCCGCAGCCGTGGCCCGTCCGCCGCGATGTAGAACGAGAAGAGGAAGATCGTCAGCACCTTGAACAGGCCGCCGAGCACGGTCGCGGAGACGTCGAGAACGCCGGTCGCACTGTTTTGGACGTACTTCTTCAGCCAGTCCGACCGCAGCAGGCTGTCCTGGATCGCGACCCGGGACAGTTCGGTGTGGAACGTCTCGTTGCTCCAGTTGATCACCTGGTCGAGATACTTGGGGAAGTCCTCGACCATCTCGACGATCTGGCCCGCCAGCATGGAGCCGAGCAGCACGACGAAGCCGGCGCCGACGATCAGGACCCCGAAGAAGACGAGGAAGGTGGCCAGACCCCGGCGCATGCCGCGGGCCGCCATGCGGCCCACCGCGGGCTCGATCGCCAGCGCCAGGAAGAACGCGATCAGAAGGTTGATCAGCAGCCCGACGAGCTGGTGGAACGCCCAGCTGCCGAGCTGGAAGCAGGCATAGAGAGCCAGCGCCAGGACCATGGCGCGAGGCAGCCAGCGGGGCATACGGACGGGACCGCCGGTCCGGGCGGTCCCTCTCGCGGCGCCTGGGCCGGGAATGGCCTCGGGAGGTGCCCCGCTGCCGGTGTCCATCACGCCGGCGCGGGGATCCGGCACGCCGGAGCCGGTGCCCGACGCGTCGGTAGCCGTCCCCGGCGTGCGGGCGCCGCTCTCGGCCCCGTCGGCGCCCGGCAAGGCGGTCGACGGCTCTTCGTCACGGGCGGTCTTGTCAGTGGATGCCACGGGGCAAGTCTCGCCTACCGCCATGACCACCGGACCAAGGCCTGTGGAAAACCCCGCGACTCAACGCTTGTCCGCGGGGATCCCGACCGCCGCGCAGACCCCTCGCCACACGTCCTTCGTCTCCCACCCCGCCGCCAGTGCCTCGTGCACGGTGCGGCCGCCGAGTTCGGCCATCACATGGTCGCGAGCGAAGGAGTCGGCGAACGACGCGCCGAAGTGCTCTTCCATCCGCTCCCAGAAAATCGTCAACCGCATGCCCCCAGTATCCCGCTCCTGAGAGTGCAGCCATGGCCGACCGCCTTCCCGGAAGCCGTTTCCGCCCTACGGTCGGAGCATGGCTGGAACACCACTGGCACGGGCCGAGCGCTTCATCTGGCTGACCGCCCGCGTGCTCGAGCAACGCCGGTTCGCTTACCACTTCCTGGGCGCGGGCGCGGAACCGGTCGAGGCCGCACTGACCGCGTATCTCAACGAGGACGGCGGATACGGACACGCCCTCGAACCCGATCTCCGCGGCCCCGTGAGTCAGCCGCTGCACACGGCGCACGCGCTGCGCGTCCTGGACTCCATCGGACGCTGCGGCGGGCTGCGGGCCGAGCGGGTGTGCCGCTACCTCACGGATGTCGCCGCCGGGGACGGGGCCCTGCCTGTGATCCATCCCTCGCAGCGCGGCTACCCGTCCGCGCCGTTCATCCCGGTCGTCGACGATCCGGCGAGCGAGCTCCTGGCGACCGGGCCGGTCGTCGGACTGCTGCACCGCAACCAGGTGTGGCACGCGTGGCTGTTCCGGGCGACGGACTTCTGCTGGGCGGCGGTCGACGCGCTGGAGAAGTCCCATCCGTACGAGATCGAGGCGGCGGTCGCCTTCCTGGACGGCGTTCCGGACCGTTCCCGGGCCGAGGCGGCGGCGGACCGCCTCGGCCGGCTCGCGCGCGAGCAGCGCCTGGTGGTCCTCGATCCGTCACGGCCGGACGAGTATCCGGTCGCCGCGGGTTACGCCCCGGGCGAGCGGCACTTTCCGTACGACTACGCGCGCGTGCCCGGCTCGCTCGCCCGCCGCTGGTTCACGGAAGAGGAGATGGACCTCGCGCTCGACCACCTCGCGGACGAGCAGCAGGACGACGGCGGCTGGCCCGTCCGGTGGCGCCGGTGGGCACCGGCCGTCGCCCTGGAGTGGCGGCCGATCGTCACGATCGAGGCACTGCGGACCCTGAGGGCGCACGGCCGGACGGTGCGCTGACGCCTCGTCCACTGCCCTGGGCATCAGCCGCCGAGCGCCCGCACACCCGCGGTGACGAGGACGGCGGCCGCGACGACGAGGAGGAAGGGCGCACGCAGGATCAGCGCCACCGCCGCCGCTCCCACCCCCGCCGCCCTGGCATCGACGACGAGCGCGGCGTCGGCGCTGAAGGTCTGCTGCGCCGTGAGCGCCGCCAGCAGCGCCACAGGGAGCAGGGCGGCCAGCCGCTGCACCAGCGGGCGTTCCAGCACCCCGGCGGGGACGAGAAGACCGGCAAGTTTGACCAGGTAGCAGGCGACCGCCGTCACGCCGATCGCGATCCAGACGTTCAACGGTCCGTTCCCTTCCGACTACTGGCGATCTTGCGGCCTTCGAGCCAGAGGACGGCGGGCGCGGCGAGCGCCGCGACCAGCACCGGCACCCCGGCGGGGAGCACCGGCAGCAGCCCGAGCCCCAGTACGACCGCGAGGCCGGCGACGACCCGTTCGGTCGTCGTACGGAGCATGGGGGCGAGCAGGGCGAGGAAGACCGCGGGCCCGGCGGCGTCCAGACCCCAGGCCGCGGTGTCGCCGATCGCCTCTGCCCCGAGCGCCCCGAGCAGTGTGGTGAGGTTCCACAGCACATAGAGCGTGAGACCGGTGACGGTGAAGCCCAGCCGTGCGGCGCGCCGGGTGGGCTGTGCCAGGGAGACGGCGGTGGTCTCGTCGATGACCCAGTGGGCGGCGAAAGGCCGTGCGTACCGCGGCAGGGCGAGCAGCTGGGAAAGCCTGAGTCCGTAGAAGGCGTTGCGGGTGCCGAGGAAGAAGGCGCCTGCCGCGGCCGTGAACGGATTGCCGCCCGCGGCGAGCGCGCCGACCAGCGCGAACTGCGAGGCGCCCGTGAACACGAGCAGGCTGAGCACGCAGATCTGCAGGACCTCGAGCCCAGCGCCCGCGGCCGTGACCCCGAAGGCGAAGCCGGAGAGACCCACGGCGATTCCTACACCGAGGGCGTCCCGTACGACGGCGGAGTCGGCCTTCACGGGTGCGCCGGGGATACCGGGCGGTCCGGGGTGACCGGGTCCGGGGTGACCGGGCTGTCCGGGCGGTCCGGGGTGACCGGGCTGTCCGGGCGGTCCGGGGTGACCGGGCTGTCCGGGCCCGTGAGAGAGCGCAGGCCGTACCCCCTCGACGGGTATGTCCGCGGATGCTGTCTGTTCTGCCACGCCTGCGACGTTAGGGGCGCGGCCCGTTCCCGTCTTGTACGTTCTTGCGGCGGCCCTGGGGCGACGGCTTCAGGAACCGGGCAAGGACCTCGGCCCGCCCGGTCCCCCCTCCGGCCGCTCGGGTTCTTCAGCGTGCTCCGTCGAGTCCGCGCCCACGCCGGTACGCCCCCGGCGGCACCCCCACGATCCGCGCGAAATGCCGGTTGAGGTGGGGCTGGTCGGTGAAGCCGACCAGGACGGCCGCCTCCGCCGGGGCGACGCCGGAGTCGAGCAGTCGGCGGGCACGACGGACCCGCGCGTCGGTGAGCCAGGTGTGCGGCGGCATCCCGTATCTGTCGCGGAACGCCCGCAGCAGGGCGAACGGGCTGGTGCCGAGCTTGTCGGACAGGGCCTGCAGCGTGGGCGGATCGCCCATCCGCTCCTCCAGCAGCGCACGGGCGCGTTCCGCGTTGCGCGCGCCTGCCGTGCGCGGCTCGCGCGGGGGCAGCGCACTGCCGTAATGGCGCAGCATCCGGGAGACCATGATCCGGAGCATGCTGTCGGCGGCAAGGGCATTGCCCTCCTCCGCCGCACGGTGGACCTCGCGGATCAGCCGGCCCGCCTCGTGATCCATCACGTCGGTCTCTGCGAACCCGGGTGTGCCGCGGATCATGGTCGTTTCCGCGGCGATCTCGGCGACCATGGCTGCCGAGGGATAGAGCGTCGAGTACACCCAGCCCTCTGGGACCCCGGCCCTCGCGGTGTGCGGCACCTCCGGATTGATCATGACGACCGTGCCGGGTCCCGCGTGCACGACCCCGCCGGGCAGGCCGACGTCCTCGATACCGCCGCTGATCGCGGCAAAGACATACCCCTCGTGACTGTGGCGGGGGAAGGTGTGACGGACGTAGCGGGCCCTGAGCAGATCGATGCCCGGCAGCCCCTCGTGCTGCCAGAGCCGTGCCCACTCGCCCGTTGCCATGCCGTCATTCTCTCAGGCCGGGCATGCTCGCAGCTCGGGCATTTCCGCAGGTCGGGCACGTTGTCAGTGGCCGGGTGCAGGATTGGGGCATGTCCAGGAACGCGCTCGACTCCTTCTCCCCCGCGACCCGCGGTTGGTTCACGGGGGCGTTCAGTGCGCCCACCGCGGCCCAGGAGGGCGCCTGGCAGGCCATCGAGCAGGGTTCGGACGTACTGGTGGTGGCCCCCACCGGCTCCGGCAAGACCCTGGCCGCGTTCCTTGCGGCCCTCGACAGTCTCACGTCCACGCCGCCGCCGGCGGACGCGAAGAAACGCTGCCGTGTGCTGTACGTATCTCCGCTGAAGGCGCTCGCGGTCGACGTCGAGAGGAATCTCCGCAGCCCTTTGACGGGCATCCGTCAAGAGTCGGTGCGGCTCGGGCTGCCCGAGCCGGATGTGCGGGTCGGCATCCGCTCCGGTGACACTCCGGCGGCCGAGCGGCGGGCACTGGCGACCCGCCCGCCGGACATTCTGATCACGACGCCCGAGTCGCTGTTCCTGATGGTCACGTCCTCGACCCGCGAGGCGCTTGCGGGCATCGAGACGGTGATCCTGGACGAGGTGCACGCGGTCGCCGGCACCAAGAGGGGCGCACACCTCGCCCTGTCGCTGGAGCGGCTGGACGAGCTGCTGCCGCGCCCCGCACGGCGGATCGGGCTCTCCGCGACGGTCCGGCCGGTCGACGAGGTGGCGCGCTACCTCTCACCACAGCGCAAGGTGGAGATCGTCCAGCCGCCTTCTGGCAAGGAGTTCGACCTCTCCGTCGTCGTCCCGGTGGAGGACCTCGGCGAGCTCGGAGGCTCCCCCGCCTCCGAGTCGGGCAGTCCCGGCGAGAAGCCGTCGATCTGGCCGCACGTGGAGGAGCGGATCGCCGACCTCGTGCAGGCGCACCGCTCGACGATCGTCTTCGCCAACTCCCGCCGTCTCGCGGAGCGGCTGTGCAACCGGCTCAACGAGATCGCATACGAACGGGCCGTGGGGGAGCCGCTGCCGGAAGGCGCTCCCCCGGCAGAGATCATGGCCCAGTCCGGAGCGGCGCAGGGGGCTCCCGCGCTGCTCGCCCGCGCGCATCACGGCTCGGTCTCCAAGGAGCAGCGCGCGCTGGTCGAGGAGGACCTGAAGGCGGGGCGACTGCCCGCGGTCGTCGCCACCTCCAGCCTCGAGCTGGGCATCGACATGGGTGCGGTGGATCTGGTCGTCCAGGTCGAGTCGCCACCGTCCGTCGCCTCGGGTCTGCAGCGTGTCGGCCGCGCGGGGCACCAGGTGGGCGCGGTGTCGACAGGCGTGGTCTTCCCCAAGTACCGGGGCGATCTGGTGCAGGCAGCCGTCGTCACCGAGCGGATGCGCACCGGCTCCATCGAAGCGCTTCGCATTCCCTCCAATCCGCTGGACGTGCTCGCGCAGCAGCTCGTCGCCATGGTCGCCCTCGACACCTGGCAGGTCGACGACCTGCTGGCCCTGGTGCGGCGCGCCGCCCCCTTCGCCTCACTGCCCGAGTCGGCCTTCACGGCAGTGCTGGACATGCTCGCGGGGCGCTATCCGTCCGACGCCTTCGCGGAACTGCGGCCGCGCGTGGTGTGGGACCGGGTCGCCGGGACGGTCACGGGGCGTCCGGGCGCCCAGCGCCTCGCGGTCACGTCCGGCGGCACGATCCCGGACCGCGGGCTGTTCGGCGTCTTCCTCGCCGGGGCCGACCCCAAGAAGGGCGGCGGCCGGGTGGGCGAGCTCGACGAGGAGATGGTGTACGAATCCCGCGTCGGCGATGTCTTCACCCTCGGCACCACGTCCTGGCGGATCGAGGACATCACGCGCGACCGGGTGCTGGTCTCCCCCGCGCCGGGGGTGCCCGGCAGGCTCCCGTTCTGGAAGGGCGACCAGCTCGGCCGGCCGCTCGAACTGGGCCGTGCGGTGGGCGCGTTCGTCCGGGAGATCGGCTCGCTCTCCGACGAGGACGCCAGGCTGAGGCTGCTCACCGCCGGCCTCGACGCGTGGGCCGCCGACAATGTGCTCGCCTATCTGGACGAGCAGCGTCGCGCCTGCGGCCATGTTCCCGACGACCGCACGATCCTCGTCGAGCGGTTCCGCGACGAACTGGGCGACTGGCGGGTCGTGGTGCACTCCCCGTTCGGCGCACAGGTCCATGCCCCGTGGGCGCTCGCGCTCGGCGCCCGCCTGGCCGAGCGGTACGGCATGGACGCACAGGTCATGCACGCGGACGACGGGATCGTGCTGCGGCTGCCGGACGCCGACCTCATGGGCCTCGACCTGCTCGACCAGGACCCGGTGCACCCGGACACGGCCTACGACAGCGAGAAGGCCCCGGTCGGCGCCGCCGACACTCTCTTCGACAAGGGCGAGATCAGTCAGATCGTCACCGACCAGGTGGGCGGCTCCGCGCTGTTCGCGTCCCGGTTCCGTGAGTGTGCCGCGCGCGCCCTGCTCCTGCCGCGTCGCAGTCCGGGCAAGCGCACCCCGCTCTGGCAGCAGCGCCAGCGCGCGGCTCAGCTCCTCCAGGTGGCGAGCGAGTTCGGCTCCTTCCCGATCGTCCTGGAGGCCGTGCGTGAATGCCTCCAGGACG
Source organism: Streptomyces sp. NPDC057445 (assembly GCF_042802855.1). Lineage (NCBI taxonomy): Bacteria > Bacillati > Actinomycetota > Actinomycetes > Kitasatosporales > Streptomycetaceae > Streptomyces > Streptomyces sp. NPDC057445. The sequence continues at coordinate 22,715 of NZ_JBHVDH010000034.1, forward strand.
TCTTCGACGTCCCTGGGCTCGCGGAGCTGATGGGTGACATCGAGTCCCGCCGGGTCCGGCTGGTCGAGGTCACCACCCCTGAGCCGTCCCCCTTCGCCCGCTCCCTCCTCTTCGGGTACGTGGCGCAGTTCCTGTACGAGGGGGACTCACCGCTCGCCGAGCGGCGGGCCGCCGCCCTCTCCCTGGACTCGCGCCTGCTCGCCGAACTGCTCGGCCAGGCCGAGCTGCGCGAGCTCCTCGACGCCGATGTGCTGACGGAGCTCGAACAGGAACTGCAGTGGCTCACGGACGACCGCAGGGTCAAGGACGTGGAGGGCGTCGCCGACCTCCTGCGGGTGCTCGGGCCGCTCACGACCGCCGAGCTTGCCGAGCGCGGCGCCGACCCGCAGTGGCCGCAGGAGCTCGCCGGGGCCCGCCGGGCCATCCGGGTCCGCATCGCGGGAGCCGAGCACTGGGCGGCGGTCGAGGATGCCGGGCGGTTGCGGGACGCCCTGGGCACGGCGCTCCCCGTGGGTGTGCCCGAGGCGTTCACGGAGCCCGTCAAGGACCCGCTGGGCGATCTGCTGGCACGCTTCGCGCGTACGCACGGCCCGTTCACCTCGTCCCAGGCCGCAGCCAGGTTCGGCCTCGGCGCGGCCGTCACCGAGGGGGCGCTGCAGCGCCTGGCCGCTTCGGGGCGTGTGGTGCAGGGCGAGTTCCACCCCTCGGGCATCGGTCAGGAGTGGTGCGATGCGGCCGTGCTCCGGCGGCTGCGGCGCCGCTCCCTCGCCGCGCTGCGCCAGGAGCTGGAGCCGGTCCCGTCGGCCGCGCTCGCCACGTTCCTGCCCCAGTGGCAGCACCTGGGCAACAACAGCCTGCGCGGCATCGACGGACTGGCCCGGGCCGTCGAGCAGTTGCAGGGCGCGCCTGTGCCCGCGTCAGCTCTGGAGAAGCTCATCCTTCCGTCCCGGGTCGCCGGCTACTCCCCCGCTCTGCTCGACGAACTGACCACGACCGGGGAGGTGGTGTGGGCAGGCGCCGGCGCCCTGCCCGGCAAGGACGGCTGGGTCTCCCTCTATCTCGCCGATGCCGCGCCGCTGTTGCTTCCGCCGCCCCACCCCCTGGAGCTGACGGCCCTTCACGAGTCCGCGCTCACCACTCTTTCCGGCGGATACGGCCTGTTCTTCCGTCAGATCGCCGAACAGGTCCGCGCGACGACCCACCCGGATGCCACCGATCCTCAACTGGCCGAAGCGCTCTGGGACCTGGCCTGGTCCGGGCGGCTCACCAACGACACGTTGGCGCCGTTGCGCTCGCTCCTGGGCTCGGGCCGTACGGCGGGCTCCACGGCGCACCGCGCCAAGCGCACCGTTCCGCGGGGGCGTTACGGCTCGCTGACGGCGGCCGCGCGCACCGCGTCCCGTACAGGGCCACCGACCGTCTCCGGGCGCTGGTCCCTGCTCCCCGTCCATGAGCCGGACCCGACGCACCGCGCTCACGCCCTGGCCCGCACACTGCTGGACCGTCATGGTGTGGTCACCCGGGGCGCGGTTGCCGCCGAAGGGGTGGAAGGCGGCTTCTCGGCGACGTACCGCATCCTGTCCGCCTTCGAGGACAGCGGGCAGGCCCGGCGCGGCTATGTCGTCGAGGGCCTGGGCGCGGCCCAGTTCGCGATGGACGGCGCCGTGGACCGGCTGCGAGCGGCCGCCACCGCCCGCGACCGCGCGGACGCGCACACGGCGCCCCGCGCCGTGGTGCTGGCCGCGGCCGACCCCGCGAACGCGTACGGCGCGGCTCTGTCCTGGCCCGAGCCCCCTTCCGGAGCGGGCCACAAGCCCGGCCGCAAGGCGGGATCGCTGGTCGTCCTCGTCGACGGTGAGCTCACGCTCTACATGGAACGCGGCGGCAAGACGCTCCTGTCCTGGGCCACCGAGCCGGACGCCCCGGCGCTGCGGGCCGCGGCCGAGGCACTCGCTGCGGCGGCGCGCGCAGGTACGCTCGGCACGGTCACGGTCGAGCGGATCAACGGAGCAACGGCGCTGACCTCTCCCCTGTCCCGCGCGTTCGAGGAATCCGGCTTCCACGCCACCCCGAGGGGGCTCCGCATACGGCCCTGACCCGCGCTGTCCGGTGGATCGCAGCTGATCCGCCTCGTGTGTCGCGGCCCGCCGCAGGCGGTCCTCGAGCGACACCCGTCAGGTTTCGCGCATCATGGGTGCCATGCCCGAAGGAGACACCGTCTGGCTGACCGCCCGGAAACTGCACGATGCCCTGGCCGGACGGACGCTCACGGTTTCCGACCTGCGGGTTCCGCGGTTCGCCACCGCCGATCTCACCGGCCGGGACGTTCTGGACGTCAGGTCGCGTGGGAAGCATCTCCTCACCCGTATCGAGGGCGGACTCACGCTCCACTCGCATCTGCGGATGGACGGCTCCTGGCGGGTGTTCGCGGCCGGCGAGCGCTGGCGTGGCGGCCCCGGCCACCAGATCCGGGCGGTCCTCGGCAACACGGAGCACACCGCCGTCGGATACCGCCTCCCGGTGCTGGAACTGCTCCGCACCCAGGACGAGGAGCGGGTCGTCGGGCACCTCGGCCCCGATCTGCTGGGCCCCGACTGGGATCCGGGCACGGCCGTGCGCAATCTCCTCGCCGACCCGGTCCGGCCGCTCGGTGAGGCCCTGCTCGACCAGCGCAATCTGGCCGGCATCGGCAATGTCTACAAGTCGGAGCTGGCCTTCCTGGCCCGGGTCACTCCGTGGCTCCCGATCGGCGAGTTGCCCGACGGTGTCGCCGAGCGACTGATGGCGACCGCTCAACGGCTCCTGGAGGAGAACAAGAACCGCTTCGACCGCCGCACGATTCCCGGCGCCCGCCGTACCGACCAGCACCTGTTCGTGTACGGCCGCGAGGGCCGCCCCTGCCTGCGGTGCGGCACCCTGATCCGCCGGGCCGGCCAGGACGACCGGGTGTCGTACTGGTGCCCTGGCTGCCAGTCCGGTCCCACCACCTGAGGATCCATCGTCCCGCCCTCGATTGGTTGACGACCCGTCAGATCCGGTCGTACGGTCACCGGCATGGCCCTCACCGCGTACGACCTCACCGGCCGCACCGCGTTCGTCACCGGCGCGGCGAGTGGGATCGGCCGCGCCACCGCCGCCCTGCTCGCCCGGGCGGGTGCCACCGTCCACTGCGCGGACGTGGACGAGAAGGGCCTGCACGACACCCGGACGCTGATCACCGACGCGGGCGGGTCCGCCCGCGCCCATCTCGCCGATGTCGGCGACTCAGGCCGCCTTCGCGAGGCCGTGCAGGCTGCGGGCCCGCTCCACATCATGGCCGCGGTCGCCGGCATCATGCACTCAAGCCCGGTTCTGGAGACCCGCGAAGAGGATCTGGACCGCGTTCTCGCGGTCAACTTCAAGGGCGTCCTCCACGCCTGCCAGGCGGCCGCCCGCTCCATGATCGACGCGGGAGTCAAGGGCTCCATCATCACCATGGCCTCTGGCGCGGTCGACGCCGCGACGCCGGGTCTGCTCTGCTACAGCGTGTCCAAGGCGGCCGTCGTGCAGCTCACCAGGACCCTGGCCGCCGAGCTCGGGCCTTACGCCATCCGGGTGAACGCCGTGGCACCCGGCTGGGTCCGCACCGCCATGACCGACCGCCATGACGCGGAACTGCAGCAGAAGGCGGAGGCCGCCATGGTCAGGCTGTCACCGCTCGGCCGGGTCGGCGAGCCCGAGGACATCGCTCACGCGGTCCTTCATCTCGCCTCCGACGCGTCGTCGTTCACGACGGGTCAGATCCTCCGACCGAACGGGGGTGTCGCGATGCCGTGGTAGCCGTGGTCGTTCCCCCGGCCCTACCGGCCTCCCCGGCCCGCGACGCGACATGCACCGGCAGCAGGCTGAGCCCCCACCCGCCCGCCGCCACTGCCCCCTCGACGAGTCCCGCATGCTCCGGCACCAGCGCCAGCCGCAGAACGGCCCACCACCACAGCGCGCCCAGTGCAAGCGCCGGCAGCAGGACCCATCGCCTTACCATGGCCGCCTCCTCCGGTCGACGCTAGACCGGACCGATCACTCGGCGGGAGGGCGCACAGGATGCACACCGGGCGCGTCCGCAGCGTATGTGCCAGGCGCCCCAGAGGTCCGTGCACCGGGCTATGCGCCCGCGCGCGCTGTCCGCGTCGGCCGTCGGCACACCCTCGGACACGGCCACCGCTAGGCGCTCTCCGCCTGGAACATCCACGCGTGCTTCTCCAGGTCGGCAGTGAGCGAGATCAGGATGTCCTGGCTCACGGGGTCGGGCTCGGCCGTGACCTCGATGCGCTCCCGCATCTTGCCGATCACCGCTCCCAGCGCCTTCACCATGGTGCTGATCACGTCGGTGTCCTGGATCCACCCGTCCGGCACCTTCCCGATGACGCTCGACGACGCGACCGTTCCGGCACGCCCGTCGGGCGCCACGCCGATCGCGGAGGCACGCTCCGCCACGATGTCGGAGTGCTGCCGCGCAGTGACGACGACCTCGTCCAGCTGGAGATGGACGGACCGGAAGCGCGGTCCGACCACATTCCAGTGGACCTGCTTCGCCACCAGCGACAGATCGACGAGATCCACCAGCGCGCCCTGGAGCGCCTCACCGGTGATCTTGCGCTCGTTCTCGGGCAGCGAGCTCTTTACCACGGACATACTGGCCTCCGTTCTGATGACACCGCTCCCACCATGGCACATATGGCGCAAAACGGTCATGTGAGAGAAATAGTGAAGCCCCGGCCGGGTACCCACCCGACCGGGGCTCACACGTGGAGATCAGCGTGGCCGTCAGCCCGTCGCCATCACGCGGCGACGACGTCCACCGCTTCCGCGGGCGCCTTGATCGTCACCCGCTCCGTCGGCACGCCCGCCACCGACGTCACGGACACGGAATTGAGCATCGGGCGCACTGGCGCAGACACCGGCTCACTCGCCGCTGCCGACTCGGCCAGCTCGGCCAGCGACAGCTCGTCGCTCACTTCACGCATGAGCTCGGACATCCGTACGTCAAGCGCGTCGCAGATCGCGGAGAGCAGCTCGGAGGAAGCCTCCTTCTGCCCCCGTTCCACCTCGGAGAGATAGCCGAGCGAGACTCGGGCGGACGAGGAGACTTCGCGCAGAGTACGGCCCTGGCGCTGGCGCTGCCGACGCAGCACGTCACCCAGCAGGCGACGGAGCAGAATCATCGGTGGCTCCCTCCTCGGACCGCGTAGCCGCATCCTTCACGCCCCACCGTACCGCCTCGCGCTGCGGCCGTGCGGGGAGCGATGACGTGTTCACTCAGGGCTGCAAACATCAAGTCCCCCCGTTCTGTTCCGTATCCTGTGCCCGCTCATTCCCCAGGAGTTCTCCGGCGAGCAGTTCCAGCACGCTCCGTACACTCCCTCTACGGATTTCCGCGCGGTCACCGTTCAACCGCAGCGAGGCCACTTTCCGCGCCCCGTCCGGGCCGGCGACGGCCACGAAGACCGTTCCGACGGGCTGTCCGTCCTGCGTCTCCGGACCCGCGACTCCCGTGGTCGCGATCCCCCAGCCGGAGTCCAGGCGGGTCCGTACACCAGCCGCCATCTGGGCCGCGACATCCGGGTCCACCGCGCCGCGTGCGGCCAGCAGGGCCCCGTCGACTCCCAGAATGTCCTGTTTGACGGACGTCGCGTACGCCGTCACCGAGCCGCGGAAGGTCTTCGAGGCGCCGGGGACCGCGGTCAGCTCCGCGGCCACCAGACCGCCGGTGAGGGATTCCGCGACGGCCAGGGTCTCGCCGCGCTCCTCGAGGAGCGCGAGTACACCGGCCGCGTCGCGGGGAACGGCACTCATCGCGAGGACTCCGCAGCGTCCCGCTCAGCCCTCCGCGCCGCTTCTCGTTCGGCCACCAGCCCCCTGCGACGCAGGACGACCGCCTGTCGCACGTAGTCGAGCCCGGTGACCACGGTCAGCACGACCGCGACGGCCATCACCCACCACCTCAGGGTGGCCAGCGGACCGGTCAGCATGAGCACATACATCCCGACCGCCGTTCCCTGGGCGAGCGTCTTCATCTTGCCGCCACGGCTGGCCGGGATGACACCGTGCCGGATCACCCAGAAGCGCATCAGCGTGATCCCCAGCTCACGGAAGAGGATCACTCCGGTGACCCACCAGGGGAGATCGCCGAGTGCCGAGAGACAGATCAGGCCGGCTGCCATGATCGCCTTGTCCGCGATCGGGTCGGCGATCTTCCCGAAGTCCGTGACCAGGTTGTAGGCACGAGCCAGATGGCCGTCAAAGATGTCCGTGATCATGGCGACCGCGAACGCGGCCCACGCCCAGGCGCGCCAGGCGGGGTCGTGGCCGCCGTCCATCAGCAACAGCACGACGAAGCCGGGGACGAGCACCAGCCGCACCATGGTGAGGATGTTGGCGATGTTCCACAGGCTGGCCTGATTGACGGCCGCAGCGCCCAGCTTGCCGCCGGGGGCCGGCCTGCCGGTCCCGCCCGCGGACGCCGGGACTCCCGTCATCTGGCTGCCTCCTCACGACATTCCGAAACGATCTCGGCGACGAGGTCGACGCCCTCCGTACCCACCACCTTGGCCTCGACCATCCGTCCGGGTACCAGGCCGTCGGCACTGGTGAAGATCACCTGGCCGTCGTTCTCCGGGGCCTGGTGGGCGGCGCGGCCGATGGCCGCGTACTCGTCGGCGTCCAGTTCCTCGTCCTGACCCCCGTCGAAGACGGATTCGACCAGTACCTCAAGGGTCTCTCCGATCCGCTCCTCCGCACGCTGGGCGGTCAGCTCCTCGGCGAGTCTGGACAGATGGGACAGCCGCTCGTCGACGACGTCCTGGTCCAGCTTGTGCTCGTAGGTGGCGGCCTCGGTGCCGTCCTCGTCGGAGTAGCCGAAGACTCCGATCGCGTCCAGCCGTGCCGCCGTGAGGAAGCCTTCGAGCTCGGTGAAGTCACTTTCGGTCTCGCCCGGGAAACCCACGATGAAGTTGGAGCGCACACCCGCCGTCGGGGCCTTGGCCCGAATCGTCTCCAGCAGCGCGAGGAACCGCTCCGTGTCCCCGAAGCGCCGCATCGCGCGCAGCACGCCGGGGGCGCTGTGCTGGAAGGACAGATCGAAGTAGGGCGCGACCTTCTCCGACGACGTCAGCACGTCGATGAGGCCCGGGCGCATCTCGGCGGGCTGCAGATAGCTGACCCGTACCCGTTCGATCCCGTCGACGGCCGCCAGCTCGGGCAGGAGCGTCTCGAGCAGCCGGATGTCGCCGAGGTCCTTGCCGTACGAGGTGTTGTTCTCGGAGACCAGCATGATCTCCTTGACTCCCTGCTCGGCGAGCCAGCGGGTCTCGCCCAGCACATCGCTCGGGCGCCGCGAGACGAAGGACCCGCGGAAGGACGGGATGGCGCAGAAGGAGCAGCGACGGTCGCAGCCGGACGCCAGCTTCACGGACGCGACGGGGCTGGTGTCCAGGCGGCGGCGCAAGGGCGCACGGGGTCCGGAGGCGGGGGCGAGTCCCTCGGGCAGGTCGGCGGGCACGCTCTCCGGTGCCGGTGCCTGGGCGTGCCCGGGCAGTGCGACCTCGGCCGACTGCCGCTCCGCCGGACTGATCGGCAGCAGCTTGCGCCGGTCGCGCGGAGTGTGCGAGGCGTGGATTCCGCCGTTCAGGATGGTCTGGAGCCGGTCCGAGATGTCGGCGTAGTCGTCGAAGCCGAGCACACCGTCCGCTTCGGGCAGGGCTTCCGCGAGCTCCTTGCCGTACCGCTCGGCCATGCAGCCGACGGCGACGACGGCCTGGGTCTTCCCGTGATCCTTCAGATCATTGGCTTCGAGCAGGGCGTCGACGGAGTCCTTCTTGGCGGCTTCGACGAATCCGCAGGTGTTGACGACTGCGACATCGGCGTCGGCGGCTTCCTCGACGAGCTCCCAGCCGTCCGCTGCCAAGCGGCCTGCGAGCTCCTCCGAGTCCACCTCGTTGCGGGCGCAGCCAAGAGTGACAAGGGCGACGGTACGGCGTTCGGGCATGGGCTCAAGACTACTTTGTCCCGGCCCACGCCCGATCCGCGAGTCTCCCCGCGTGCGGACGCTGCCGTTTCAGCCGGTCAACCGGCCGAACCGGGCGTCGCGGGCCCGCCGCAGGCCGACCCGTCGCAGGGCTCACCCGCGGGGCCGGGGGATCACCCGGCCTCGGGGTCACCCTTCGAGTACGACAGCCGTTCGACCTGACCGGACTCGAACTTGTCCTCGACCTTCTTGCCGTTCACGAACAGCTCGATCGCCCCCGCGTTGCCCAGGATGAGATCCAGGCGCTCGTCGTCCTGGAAGGTCTTGGACTCGCCCGCGAGAAGCAGCCCGTCGAAGAGCAGCTTTCCGTTGGCGGACTTGGCGGAGATCCAGCTCTTGTCGTCGACGGCGGACAGCTTGACGGTCACCTTGTCCTGGGGGACGGCGGCGATCGCACTTTCGGAGGGGTCGGGCTTCGGGGCTGCGGGCTTGCTCGGGGGCGCGGGCGGCTTGGGGGTGGTCTTCTCCGGTGCCGCGCCCTCGGCGACGTGCTTGGTGCGGTTGCCCTCGTCGCCGCCGTTGAAGAGCGTGAAAGCGGCGAATCCGACGACCGCGACGATCGCCGCGACCATCGCGGCGGTCCAGTTCGGCCGCCTGGGCTCAGGGCGGATACGTTCCGCCTCGAAGAGGGGAGCGGCAGGGGTGGGCGACGGGCGACCGCCGTGCTCGGCGTCGTACTGCGCGACGAGAGGGGCCGGATCCAGTCCTACGGCGCGGGCGAGCGTCCCGATGTGCCCGCGCGCGTACACATCGCCACCGCAACGGGAGAAGTCATCCTGCTCGATCGCCTGCACGATGGGGACGCGCACGCGGGTGGAGGTACTGACCTCGTCGATGGTCAGACCTGCGTCGCTTCGAGCCTGCTGGAGCGAGTGACCGATCGAAGGCCGGTCGTCCTCGATCGAAGGCCGGTCGTCTTCGGGGGAGTTGCCGATGGACACGTGTGCGCCTTTCGAGCGTGTAGCCACCTGCTGGAGGTTCAGTCTAGGGGTGGTACGAAAGGGTGGGGCAACCGGGCGGATGCCGTTTGTACGCCATCAGAATGGCGGGACAGCGGAAGGATGGGACACGGTCCTGTCCCTCCTCCCAACTTGACGTTCGACCAAGGGAAACGGTTGCCTCACATTTCCTTACGAGTCAGCCTCCCCCCGTATCACGGCGAGCACTCCATCCAGCTCGTCGGGTTTCACCAGAACGTCACGCGCCTTTGAGCCTTCGCTGGGTCCGACGATGTTCCGCGACTCCATCAGGTCCATCAGCCGGCCGGCCTTCGCGAAGCCCACGCGCAGCTTCCGCTGGAGCATGGACGTCGATCCGAACTGTGTGGAGACGACCAGCTCGGCGGCCTGGCAGAGCAGATCCAGGTCGTCGCCGATGTCCTCGTCGATCTCCTTCTTCTGCTTCGTCCCGACCACCACGTCGTCCCGGAAGACGGGGGCCATCTGGTCCTTGCAGTGCCGGACGACGGCCGCGACCTCTTCCTCGGTCACGAAGGCGCCCTGCATACGGGTGGGCTTGCCGGCACCCATCGGGAGGAAGAGTCCGTCGCCCTTGCCGATCAGCTTCTCGGCGCCGGGCTGATCGAGGATGACGCGGCTGTCGGCGAGCGACGAGGTCGCGAAGGCGAGCCGGGACGGCACATTCGCCTTGATCAGACCGGTGACGACGTCGACCGACGGCCGCTGGGTGGCCAATACCAGATGGATACCGGCCGCGCGCGCCAGCTGCGTGATCCTGACGATGGCGTCCTCGACGTCCCGCGGGGCGACCATCATCAGGTCCGCGAGCTCATCGACGATCACGAGCAGATACGGATACGGCTGGAGCTCGCGCTCGCTCCCCTCGGGCGCCTTGACCTTGCCGTTCCTCACCGCCCGGTTGAAGTCGTCGATGTGCCGGTAGCCGTACGCCGCAAGGTCGTCGTAGCGCAGATCCATCTCGCGGACGACCCACTGGAGCGCCTCGGCGGCACGTTTGGGGTTGGTGATGATGGGCGTGATCAGGTGCGGGATGCCCTCGTAGGCGGTCAGCTCGACCCGCTTGGGGTCGACGAGGACCATCCGGACGTCCTCCGGTGTCGCTCTTATCATCACCGACGTGATCAGGCAGTTGATGCAGGACGACTTTCCCGATCCGGTGGCGCCCGCGACCAGCAGATGGGGCATCTTGGCCAGGTTGGCCATGACGTAGCCGCCCTCGACGTCCTTTCCGAGCGCCACCAGCATCGGGTGGTCGTCCCCGGCCGCGTCCGCCAGCCTGAGCACGTCGCCGAGGTTGACCATCTCACGGTCGGTGTTGGGAATCTCGATGCCCACCGCGGACTTTCCGGGGATGGGCGAGATGATCCGGACGTCCGGGCTGGCCACGGCGTAGGCGATGTTCTTGGTCAGCGCGGTGATCCGCTCCACCTTGACGGCAGGACCGAGTTCCACCTCGTACCGAGTGACCGTCGGACCGCGTGTGAAGCCCGTGACGGCCGCGTCCACCTTGAACTCACCGAAGACGTTCGTCAGGGAGGCGACGATCGCGTCATTGGCCGCGCTGCGGGTCTTGCCGGGTCCACCGCGCTCCAGCAGATCCAGCGAGGGAAGCGCGTACGTGATGTCACCGGACAGCTGGAGCTGCTCGGCGCGCTGAGGAAGGGCTTGCGGCTCCTCCGGCGCGGACTTGGTCAGATCCGGTACGGAGACGCTCGTCCCCGGCTGCGGTGTCGCGGGCTGCCGGTCGGAAGCTCCTCCGGACCGCTGCCCGGTCCGCGCGCCCGGCACGGGACCGACGGCCCGCTCACGGTCGGCGGTGAGATCGCGGGTCAGATCGGCGACGACCGGCGAGGGCGGCATCCCGTTGAGTACGGCCCCGTCGAGGGCCGCCGCGGCGGCCGCGGCCACGTCCACCGCGTCCATGGAGCGGTTCAGGGCCGGCTGCCCGGAAGCCCTGCCCCGCCTCTTGCGGTGGGAAAGAGCTTCCTCCTCCGCCTGCTCGGCGTCGTAGACCTCGAGGGACGGGGCGGCGGGGACCCGGCGCCGCGAGGGCCTGGCGGGCATGGCGTCACGCCACTGCTCGTCGTACCGCTCGTCGTCGTCCTCGGTCTCCCCCGGCTCGTACGGCGGATCCATGAGTCCCAGCCTGACGCCGAGCGCCCGCAGGCGCTGCGGAATCGCGTTGACGGGAGTCGCCGTGACGACCAGCAGGCCGAAGACGGTGAGCAGCGCCAGCAGCGGCACGGCGAGAACCTCGCCCATCGCGAAGATCAGCGGCTTGGACGCGGACCAGCCGATCAGCCCGCCGGCGTCCTGCATCGCTTCGGAGCCGTCGCCGCGACCCGGTGAACCACAGGCGATGTGAACCTGCCCGAGCACTCCGACGACCAGGGCCGAGAGCCCGATGACGATACGGCCGTTGGCCTCGGGCCTCTCGGGGTAGAGGATCAGGCGCACGGCGATCGCGGCGAGCAGTATCGGCACGAGCAGATCGAGCCGTCCGAAGGCGCCCGTGACGAGCATCTCGACGAGGTCACCGACCGGGCCGCGCAGACTGGACCACGTGCCCGCGGCAACGACCAGGGCGAGGGCGAGCAGGAGGAGGGCGAGGCCGTCCTTGCGGTGCGCGGGGTCGAGTCCCTTGGCGCCGCGCCCTATTCCACGGAACATGGCGCCGACGGCGTGCGCGATGCCGAGCCATAGGGCGCGCACGAGCCAGAACACGCCCCCGGTGGGGTTCGGTGCGGTTCTGGGCGTGGCCTTCTTGGCCACCGCCTTCTTGGCGGGTGCCCTCTTCGCCGGTGTCGCCTTCCTGGCGGCGGTCTTCTTCGCTGCGGGCTTCTTGGCGGGCGCCGCTTTCTTCGCGGCGCCAGTCGTACGGCCGGCGCGCGGTTTCGCGGTGCCCGCCGTGCCCTGCGAACCCTTGCCGGACGTACGTGAGGCCATGATGTTGAGGTTACCGGTGTGAACGGCAGCGGACACGTGTGCCCACCGCTTCACCCTTACGTGTCGCCCTTGACGCGCCCGGAAACTGACGTCCGTTCACCCGGAGCGCGGACGACCTGCCGGTGGAATGCCCGCGGAGGAAGGCTAGTTCTGCGAGGGAAGCGTGGGTGTGCCGCTTCCTGTGCCCGGCTCCAGGGCATCGAGGGCCCTGCGCAGACCGGTGAGTTTGCGCTCGAGATGGGCGGCGGTGGCGACCGCGGCGGCATCCGCCGAGTCGTCGTCGAGCTGCTTGGAGAGCGCCTCGGCCTGTTCCTCGACGGCCGCGAGCCGGGCCGAGAGTTCGGCGAGCAGGCCCGCAGGCTCCCTGCTGTCGCCCGCGCCCGCGTGGCTTCCCTCCAGCTGGAGCCGGAGCAGCGCGGCCTGTTCACGCAGCTGGCAGTTCTTCATGTACAGCTCGACGAAGACGGAGACCTTCGCGCGCAGCACCCATGGGTCGAACGGCTTGGAGATGTAGTCCACCGCGCCCGCGGCATAGCCGCGGAAGGTGTGGTGCGGGCCGTGGTTGATCGCGGTCAGGAAGATGATCGGGATATCCCTGGTCCGTTCCCGTCGCTTGATGTGCGCGGCGGTCTCGAATCCGTCCATTCCTGGCATCTGGACGTCCAGCAGAATGACCGCGAAGTCGTCCGTCAACAGCGCTTTGAGCGCTTCCTCACCTGACGATGCCCGTACCAGCGTCTGATCGAGCGCAGAGAGGATGGCCTCCAGCGCCAGCAGATTCTCCGGCCGGTCATCGACCAGGAGGATCTTGGCCTTCTGCACCATGCCTCGCCCTCCTCGCCCCGGCTTGGGCTCACCACGTCCCGAAGGGCCGTGGGAAGCACCGGGCGCCGCCCCAGGGGACGACTCCCTTGCGCCGCCCGTCCTTGTGCCGGTCATGGTAGCCGCACCCCGCCCGTCGCCACACCCTGTCACCGCGATGTCACTGTGCACGTAGCAGAAACGCAGCGGGAGACCAGAAGGTTCCCCGAACAACGCCCTCTCACACGCCTTCGGCCACAGTCAGTCAGCGACTCGCTGAAATTCATACAGCCCGCAATCAGACTGTGATGTGGCCGCGACCAACCATCGTCACTTTCCGCGCATCCACTGCTCCATGACCGAGAGCAGGTGATCAGGGTCGACCGGCTTGGTGACATAGTCGGACGCGCCCGATTCGATCGCCTTCTCCCGGTCCCCCTTCATCGCCTTGGCGGTGAGCGCGATGATCGGCAGTCCCGCGAACTGCGGCATCCTGCGGATCGCCGTCGTCGTCGCATAGCCGTCCATCTCGGGCATCATGATGTCCATCAGTACGACCGTCACATCGTCATGCTGCTCCAGGACTTCGATGCCCTCGCGTCCGTTCTCCGCGTACAGCACGGACAGACCGTGCTGCTCCAGCACACTCGTGAGCGCGAAGACATTGCGGATGTCGTCGTCGACGATGAGCACCTTCTCGCTGTGGAACTCGAAGGTGCGGCGCGGCTCGGACGCGGCGTCCTGTGAGTGCTGCGCCGCCCACGAATCCTGCGCCGAGCCCGGCGATCCGGCGGGCTGACCCGGCAGCGCCGCCCTCATGTCGCTCGCACCCAGGGCCTTCCGGCGGCGCCGGAACAGCGTCGCCGGGCCGGTGTGTCCGTCGGCCGGCAACGACGGCTGCGGGGGCGACTGCTGACCGGCCTCCAGGGCCGCCTGGTCGTCCAGCGAGCCGACCTTGACCTCGGCGCCCGGGACGAGCTGCGGATAGCCCTGCGGCGGCAGTTCGCTCGGGTGAAGGGGCAGATACAGAGTGAACGTCGAGCCGCGGCCCGGCTCGCTCGCCGCGTGGATCTCGCCCCCGAGCAGCCGGGCGATCTCCCGGCTGATGGACAGACCCAGGCCCGTACCGCCGTACTTGCGGCTGGTCGTGCCGTCAGCCTGCTTGAACGCCTCGAAGATCACCCGCATCTTGCTGGCCGCGATCCCGATACCGGTGTCCGTCACCGAGAAGGCGATCAGATCCCCGTCCGCGTCGCGCAGCGAGCCCGCCTCCAACAGCTGCTCGCGGATCGACTGCGGCACGTCCGCGTTCGCCGGCCGGATCACCAGCTCGACGGCACCGGTGTCGGTGAACTTCACCGCGTTGGACAGCAGGTTGCGCAGCACCTGCAGCAGCCGCTGCTCGTCGGTGTGCAGTGTGGCCGGAAGCTCCGGCGACACGCGCACCGAGAAGTCGAGCCCCTTCTCCGCCGTGAGCGGCCGGAACGTCGCCTCGACGTAGTCGACGAGCTGGACCAGAGCGATGCGGGTCGGACTGACATCCATCTTGCCCGCCTCGACCTTCGACAGATCGAGGATGTCGTTGATGAGCTGCAGCAGATCCGAGCCCGCACCGTGGATCGTCTCGGCGAACTCCACCTGCTTGGGGGTGAGATTGGTGTCGGCGTTGTCGGCGAGCAGCTTGGCGAGAATCAGCAGCGAGTTGAGCGGTGTGCGCAGCTCGTGCGACATGTTCGCCAGGAACTCCGACTTGTAGCGCATGGAGACCGCGAGCTGCTCGGCCCGCTCCTCCAGGACCTGCCGCGCCTCCTCGATCTCGGTGTTCTTCACCTCGATGTCGCGGTTCTGCTGGGCCAGCAGTTCGGCCTTCTCCTCCAGCTCGGCGTTGGACGCCTGCAGCGCCTTCTGCCGGTTCTCCAGCTCCTCCGAGCGCTCCCGCAGCTGCTCGGTGAGCTCCTGCGACTGCTTGAGCAGCACCTCGGTCTTCGTGTTGACGCTGATGGTGTTGACGCTCGTCGCGATCATCTCGGCGATCTGGTTGAGGAAGTCCCGCTGGATGTGGGTGAACGGGTGGAACGACGCCAGCTCGATCACGCCGAGCACCTTGCCCTCGAACAGCACCGGCAGCACGATCACATATGCGGGCGGGGCCTCGCCGAGCCCGGACGAGATCCTCAGATAACCCGGCGGCACATTGACCTGGATCGTGCGCTTCTCCTCGGCTGCCGTGCCGATGAGGGTCTCCCCCGGCCGGAAGGACGTCGGCATCGAGCCGGCCGAGTAGCCGTAGCTGCCGCGCATCACCAGCTCGTAGGAGCCCTCGCCGTCGGAGCCGAGGTCCCCACCGCCACCCGTCGGCATCGCGAGGAAGAACGCTCCGTGCTGCGCCGAGACCACCGGCGTCAGCTCGCTCATGATGAGCGACGCGACGTCGTCGAGGTCGCGCCGGCCCTGCATCAGACCGGAGATACGGGCCAGGTTGCCCTTGAGCCAGTCCTGCTCCTCGTTGGCGAGGGTGGTGTCACGCAGATTGGCGATCATCGTATTGATGTTGTCCTGGAGGACCTGGATCTCGCCCGCCGCATCCACATCGATCTTGAGGTTGAGGTCGCCGCGGGTCACCGCGGTGGCGACGGCCGCGATCGCCCGCACCTGCCGGGTCAGGTTCCCGGCCATCTCGTTCACGGACTCGGTCAGGTCGCGCCACGTACCGTCGACGTCCCGCACTCGTGCCTGACCGCCCAGCATGCCGTCCGTGCCCACCTCGCGGGCCACCCGGGTCACCTGCTCGGCGAACGAGGACAGCTGGTCGACCATCGTGTTGATGGTGTTCTTCAGCTCCAGGATCTCGCCACGCGCATCGATGTCGATCTTCTTGGTGAGATCGCCCTTGGCGATCGCGGTGGTGACCGTGGCGATCTGGCGCACCTGGCCGGTCAGGTTGGACGCCATCGAGTTCACGGACTCTGTGAGGTCCTTCCAGGTACCGGAGACGCCGGGGACGCGTGCCTGACCGCCCAGCTCGCCCTCCGTGCCCACCTCGCGGGCCACCCGGGTGACCTCGTCGGCGAAGGACGACAGCGTCGTCACCATCGTGTTGACGGTATCGGCGAGCTCCGCGACCTCGCCGCGGGCCTCGACCGTGACCTTCTTCGTCAGATCGCCGTTGGCGACCGCGGAGGACACCCGGGAGATGTTCCGCACCTGGCTGGTCAGGTTGTTGGCCATCAGGTTGACGTTGTCGCTGAGGTCCTTCCAGATACCGGTGACACCGCGCACCCGTGCCTGGCCGCCGAGGATGCCCTCCGTGCCCACCTCGCGGGCCACCCGGGTCACCTCGTCGGCGAAGTTGGACAGCTGGTCGACCATCGTGTTGACGGTCGTCACGAGCTCGAGGATCTCGCCCTTGGCATCGACGGTGATCTTCTTGGACAGATCACCCTTGGCCACCGCCGTCGTCACCTCGGCGATGTTGCGCACCTGCGAGGTCAGATTGTTCGCCATGAAGTTGACGGACTGTGTGAGGTCCTTCCAGGTACCGGACACGCCCTGCACCTCGGCCTGACCACCCAGAATGCCCTCGGTGCCCACCTCGCGGGCCACCCGGGTGACCTGCTCTGCGAAGTTCGAGAGCTGGTCCACCATCGTGTTGAGGGTGTTCTTCAGCTCCAGGATCTCGCCGCGCGCGTCGACATCGATCTTCTGCGACAGATCACCACGCGCCACGGCGGTCGCGACCTGGGCGATGTTGCGGACCTGGGCGGTGAGGTTGCCCGCCATGCCGTTCACGGAGTCCGTCAGATCGCGCCACACACCTGCGACGCCCGGCACCTGTGCCTGGCCCCCGAGCCGCCCGTCCGTACCCACCTCCCGGGCCACCCGGGTCACCTGCTCTGCGAACGCCGAGAGCTGGTCGACCATGGTGTTGATGGTGTTCTTCAGCTCGAGGATCTCGCCGCGCGCATCCACGTCGATCTTCTGCGACAGATCACCACGCGCCACAGCCGTCGTCACCTGGGCGATCTGCCGCACCTGCGAGGTGAGGTTCCCCGCCATGAAGTTGACGGAGTCCGTGAGCTCCTTCCAGGTACCGGAGACGCCGTCGACGCGGGCCTGGCCGCCGAGCCGGCCCTCCGTACCCACGTCCCGCGCCATCCGCGTCACCTGGTCGGCGAACGACGACAGCTGCGCCACCATCGTGTTGACGGTGTTCTTCAACTCCAGCATCTCGCCCGCGACATCCACGGTGACCTTCTGCGACAGATCACCGTTGGCGACCGCCGTCGTCACCTGCGCGATGTCCCGCACCTGGCCGGTGAGGTTACGGAACGCCGTGTTCACCGAGTCGGTCAGGTCCTTCCAGGTCCCCGCCGCACCCGGCACCTCGGCCTGGCCTCCCAGCCGGCCCTCGACACCGACCTCCCGGGCCACCCGCGTCACTTCGGATCCGAACGACTGAAGCTGGTCCACCATCGTGTTGACGGTGTTCTTCAACTCCAGCATCTCGCCCGCGACATCCACGGTGACCTTCTGCGACAGATCACCGTTGGCGACCGCCGTC
>NZ_JBHVDH010000034.1:40164-44965 GCF_042802855.1 Streptomyces sp. NPDC057445
GTCACCTGCGCGATGTCCCGCACCTGCGTCGTGAGATTGCGGAAGACGGTGTTGACCGAGTCGGTCAGGTCCTTCCAGGTCCCCGCCGCACCCGGCACCTGCGCCTGGCCTCCGAGCAGGCCCTCCGCACCGACCTCGCTCGCCACCCGGGTCACTTCGTCCGCGAAGGTACGAAGCGTCTCCGTCATCTGATTGATGGTCTCGGCGAGCTGCGCCACCTCGCCGCGCGCGCTCACGGTCACCTTCTGCGAGAGATCGCCGTTGGCGACCGCGGTGGTGACCTCCGCGATGCCCCGCACCTGCGAGGTGAGATTCCCCGCCATCGTGTTGACGGAGTCGGTGAGGTCCTTCCACACGCCCGCGACACCCGGCACGGCCGCCTGGCCGCCGAGCTCGCCCTCCGTACCCACCTCACGCGCGACCCGCGTCACCTCGGACGAGAAAGAGGACAGCTGGTCGACCATCGTGTTGACGGTGTTCTTCAGCTGGAGCATCTCACCGGCCACATGGACGGTGACCTTCCGCGACAGATCGCCCTTGGCGACCGCCGTCGTGACGAGAGCAATGTCACGTACCTGGGCCGTCAATCGGTACGCCATCGTGTTCACCGAATCGGTGAGATCTTTCCACGAACCGGACATACCTCGCACTTGAGCCTGGCCGCCGAGCTTGCCCTCTGTGCCGACCTCCAGCGCGACCCGAGTCACCTCGTCGGTGAACGCCGACAGCTGGTCGACCAGACTGTTGACCGTACGGGCGACCTTCAGGAACTCCCCGCGCAGCGGCCGTACCGCCCCGTCGGAACCCTCCGGAGCATGCGACCTGAGCTCCATACGCTGCTCCAGGTCGCCCTCCGCGACCGCCGACAGCACCCGGCCCACCTCGGACACCGGCCGGGCCAGGTCGTCCACCAGCGCGTTGGACGCGTCGATCGCGGCCGCCCAGGAGCCCTCACAGGCCCCGGGCTCCAGCCGCTCCGTGAGCTTGCCCTCACGGCCGACCACCCGGCGCACCCGCGCCAGCTCACCGGTGAGATGCAGATTGCGGTCCGCGACCTCGTTGAAGACGGCCGCGATCTCCGCCATGACGCCGTCGCCCGAGACCGTCAGCCGTTTGCGGAAATTCCCGTCCCGCATCGCGACAAGGGCCGCGAGAAGCCGGTTCAGCGCCGCGGTGTCCACCGCCGTCGTCCCGCCCCGTGACTGACTCCTCCGGGATTGTCCGCCTTGTGCGCGCGTGCTCGTGCCTCGCGCCGCTGCACCAGACTCCACCGTGTCCCTCCCGCAGGGGTTGACCGTCATGCTCGGGCTGTCTCAGGAATGCTTTCCCAGTGTTTCACCACAGCCGAACCAGGCCATAACAGTTCGGCAGCTTCGCATAGCGTCCCCACCCCAGGAGGGCGGAAACGGCGGCGACCGGCATCCGCTCGGACAGCGAAGGTAAGTAACCTGGCATCCGGCTGTCCAACCGCCCCGCTCCGCCCGGAGGGGTGGTACTGGCGCGAGGACTACGACCGGGCACCGGGAGGGGCTGGCACCGACCATGGCAGAGCCGGGTGTCGAGACGCGTACGAGGAGTTCTGTGATCACCGCGCGGGCGGCGGCCAGCTTCGATCCTGTCGGGCGGTCCGTCGCGTCCGCCCGCGCCTTCGTCCGGGACACGCTCCAGGGATGGGGGCACTCCGACGTCGTCGACGATGCCGTCGTCCTCACCAGCGAGCTCGTCACCAACGCGGTGATCCATGCGGGCACCGCCGCGGACGTACTGTGTCTTCGGACCGAAGAAGGCGTACGGGTCGAGGTGGCCGACCACTATCCCGAGCGCGAGATCCCCATGCAGGGCGGCGGCAGAGCCGCGCCCCACCCGGACCGCGAGAACGGCCGGGGGCTGCTGCTCTGCGCGGCCCTCGCGACCCGGTGGGGCGTCGAGTACACCCCGACCCGCAAACAAGTCTGGTTCCAACTCGACCTGCCACAACGCCGGGTCGGCACCCGCTCGGCCGGCCCGGTCCTCCCCGTCGACCTCCTGCCCGTCGCCGACGAACGCGTCCGCGTCGCCGTCACCCAGATCGACCGCAACGGCGCGATCAGCGCCTGGAACGGGGACGCAGAGCACCTCTTCGGCTACGCGGCCGACCAGGTCCTCGGCAAGCCCCTCGGCGACCTCGCCGCCTGGCCGCACACCCCCGGCATCGGCACCGGCATCGCCGAGGCACTGCAACTCTCCCGCTGGGAAGGCAGCTACGGCATCCGTGGCACCGACGGCCGAGTCATCCCCGTGTACGCATCCCACCTCCGCGTCCGCGACACCCAGGGTGAGGCCTCCACCGTCTGCCTCCTCGTCCGCGACTACGAACGCGCGGTCCTGCAGACGCCGTTGCGCACCACCTCCACCGACGGCACGGGGGCCGACAACCGCAACGCGGACCCCTTCGAGGTCTTCATCGGTTCCCCCGCCCCCGACGACCTCGACGGCCTCCTCCAGCGCACGGTCGAACGCGCCCGCGACATGCTCGACGGCGACTCGGCGTTCCTGCTGCTCGCCACCGACGACGAAACCGAACTCGAAGTACGGGCAACCACCGGACTCCCCTCGGCCCGGCAGCGCTTCGCCCGCGTCCCCGTCGAAGCCGGCACGGGCCGATACGGCTCCGCCCGGATGCCCGCGGTACACGAGGACCTCACCGCCGTCCCCGGCGCCGTGCCGCTCCTCGGCGGTACGGGCATGCGTTCCGTCGTCACCGTTCCGCTCAAGGTCGAGGGCAGACTCACCGGCTCTCTCGGGGTCGCCGCCGAAGCCGCCGGACGCTACTCCAACGAGGAGGCACTGCGCCTCCAGTTCGCCGCGGACCGCATCGCACTCGCCGTCGAGTCCGCCCGCCTGGGCGAGTTGGAGCGACTGCGCCGCGGCTCCCTCAGCTTCCTCGTCGAAGCCTCCGACCTGCTGGCGGGCACGCTCGACCGCGACCAGACGTTGGCCCTGATGGCCCAGATGACGGTCCCCACCCTCGCCACCTGGTGCGCGGTCTACACGATCGCCGACCAGTCGTCGGAGCCGTACCTCTCCTATGTGCTCCATGAGGACGAGGAGCGCATCGACGGCCTCAAGGCCCTCCTCTCCAAGATCGAGCCCCCGGACCCGGTACCGACCCCCGGTGCCCGCGTCTGGTCCGCCCCGGCCGACGCTGCGCACCGCGCCGCCCTGCGCACCTCCATGCGCGAACTGGGCTCCGGTGCCGGCCATCTTTCGACCGGCATCGGCACCACCCTCGCGACCGCATCGGCGGTCGGCGGCGAAACCGTCGTCCTCCCGCTGGTGGCCCGCAACCGCGTCATCGGCATGCTCACCCTCGGCAAGCCCTCCGACGACCACTTCCGCCAGGAAATCCTCGAACTCGCCGAGGACCTGTCCCGACGGGCGGCCCTCGCCCTCGACAACGCCCGCCTCTACTCCGAGCGCACGGCCATCAGCCAGAGTCTGCAGCGCAGCCTGCTGCCGCCCGGTCTACCCCAGATCCCGGGCGTGGAGGTCGACGTCATCTACCGCGCCGCGGGCGAAGGCAACGAGGTCGGCGGCGACTTCTACGACCTCTTCCCCATCCGCGACGGCGCCTACGGCTTCGCCATCGGCGATGTGTGCGGCACGGGGCCGGAGGCAGCCGCCGTCACCGGCCTCGCCCGGCATGCCCTCCGCCTTCTCGCCCGCGAGGGCTTCGGTGGCCCCGCCGTACTGGAGCGACTGAACGCGGCAATCCTCGACGAGGGCGCCCGAAGCCGCTTCCTCACCTTGCTCTACGGCGAGTTGTGGCCGCAGGAGGACGGCTCCGCGCTCCTCAAGGTCGTCTGCGCCGGTCACCCGCTCCCGCTGCGCCTGCGTCAGGACGGCTCCGTAGAGCCTGCGGCGGAACCGCAGCCGCTGCTCGGCGTGATGGAGGATCTGGAATTGTACGAGCAGACCGTCACCCTGGAGCCGGGCGACGTCCTTCTCTGCGTCACGGACGGAGTCACCGAGCGGCGCGAGGGCACGCGGATGCTCGGAGACGACGGCCTCGCCGACGTTCTGAGGACCTGTACGGGGCTCACGTCCGGGGCGGTCGCCGCACGAATTCTGCGAGCGGTGGAGCGCTTTGCCGCCGAACCCGCGTCGGACGACATGGCGATCCTCGCGATGCGTGTCCCGGAGCCGCAGCAGATCTGAGCGTCCGAGCACGAAGAAGGCCCCCGCCGTGAGGCGGGGGCCTTCTTCGTTGTGGAGCCCCCAAACGGAATCGAACCGTTGACCTTCTCCTTACCATGGAGACGCTCTACCGACTGAGCTATAGGGGCCTGTTGCCTCGGCGGCTTCCCGCGCTGCAACGGAAAGAATCATACCCCGAAGTCATGTGTGCTCCACACCATCCATCCCTCTGGACCACATGCTGTGTCACTGCCACGTCCTGGATCTGCTGTTACCGCTCGCCGGCTGCGGTTCGGCGGCGGCGGCAGGAAGCCACCGAAGTGGTCTGCCGTGGCGAAGGGTTCGCCCTGCCCCGGCAACCAGACCGTCACCACGGCCTGGAAAGGCAAGAGGCGCGTCTGCACGGTCCATGCGCCGCCCGGCTACACCGGCCTCGGCAAGGCCTGCAACGCCCTCCGAAGACCGTTTCCTGACGAGCCCTCAACGCAGGAAAGCCCCGGACCATAAGGTCCGGGGCTTTCCTGGAATGATTGTTCGGCGGTGTCCTACTCTCCCACAGGGTCCCCCCTGCAGTACCATCGGCGCTGAAAGGCTTAGCTTCCGGGTTCGGAATGTAACCGGGCGT
>NZ_JBHVDH010000035.1:0-44470 GCF_042802855.1 Streptomyces sp. NPDC057445
GGTACTGCAGGGGGGACCCTGTGGGAGAGTAGGACACCGCCGAACAATCATTCCAGGAAAGCCCCGGACCTTATGGTCCGGGGCTTTCCTGCGTTCAGGAGCGGAATCAGGGTCCAGGGCCCCTTTTCCGAAGCCGCCCTACAGTCGCCCCGCCGCCTTCAGGGCGAGGTAGGCATCTGCCAATGCGGGCGCCAGTTGTTCCGGCGTGGCGTCGACGACGGTCACGCCATGTTGCTGCAGCTGTTCGGCTGTGCGCCGCCGCTGGCTCTGCGCCTGTGTGCCGGCAGCAGCGGCGTACACCCCGTCCAGGGTGCCCCGGTCGTTGGTCATCTCCTCGACGTGAGGGTCGGCCACGGACGCCAGAAGGACTGTGTGGCGCTGGGTGAGCTGCGGGAGGACCGGCAACAGGCCGTCTTCGATCGGAGCAGCGTCAAGACTGGTC
The DNA here is from genome assembly GCF_042802855.1 of Streptomyces sp. NPDC057445. NCBI lineage: Bacteria > Bacillati > Actinomycetota > Actinomycetes > Kitasatosporales > Streptomycetaceae > Streptomyces > Streptomyces sp. NPDC057445. The sequence continues at coordinate 443 of NZ_JBHVDH010000035.1, forward strand.
AGCAGGACCACGAGCGACCTGCGCGGGGCGTGCTTGAGCGCGGCTGCGCTGAGGCCGCGGGCGTCGGTCTCCACGAGTTCGGGTTCGAGCGGCGCGAGGGCGTTCACCATCGCGGGCAGCACCTCACCGGCGGCGCGGCCCTGGACCTGGGCCCGGGTGCGGCGGTCGTACGCCAGGAGGTCCACGCGGTCTCCCGCGCGCGTTGCGAGGGCGGTGAGAAGCAGTGCGGCGTCCATGGCGGCGTCCAGGCGCGGGACGTCGCCGACGCGGCCGGCGGAGGTGCGGCCCGTGTCGAGCACGATGAGGATGTGGCGGTCGCGCTCCGGCCGCCAGGTGCGCACCGCGACGGTGTTCTGGCGGGCAGTGGCCCGCCAGTCGATCGAACGGGTGTCGTCGCCGGGGACGTACTCACGGAGGCTGTCGAACTCGGTGCCCTGTCCGCGGATCAGCACGCTGGTCCGGCCGTCGAGCTCGCGCAACCGGGCAAGGCGGGACGGGAGATGCTTGCGGCTCGTGAACGGCGGCAGGACGCGCACGGTCCAGGGCACGGTGTGGTTGCCCTGGCGCGCGGCGAGGCCGAGGGGGCCGTACGAGCGGACGGTGATGCGCTCCGCGTGGCGGTCGCCGCGGCGGGTGGGGCGCAGCATGGTCGAGATGCGGCGGCGCTCGCCGGCCGGGACCGTCAGCTTGTGCCGGGAGGCGGCCTGTTCGGTGCCAGGGGCCCAGCTGCTGGGCGGCCAGGCGTCGCGGAGGTGGGCGCGCAGGCGGCGGCTCGAGGGGTTGGTGACTGTGAGCTGGACGTCCGCGCTGTCACCGAGTCGAACTGATGTATCACCGCTTCGGGTGAATCGGAGTCTGTGGACTGGTGCGGCCAGGGCGTAGTCGCACAGAATTGCTACGGAAAGGGGTGCGTTGACGGCAAGGATCCCCGCCCAGCTGGGCGCGAAGACGCCGACGGGGATAGCGCCGAGTGCGGCGAGGAGAGCGGTTCGTCCGGTGAGGGCCACGGTGCACAGCCTCAGCGAGGAACGGGGACGTGGGCCAGGATCGCGGTGATGACGGAGTCCGCGGTGACTCCTTCCATCTCCGCCTCTGGGCGCAGCTGGATGCGGTGCCGGAGGGTGGGAAGGGCCAGGGCTTTCACATCATCCGGGATGACGTAGTCACGGCCGGTGAGCCAGGCCCAGGCCCGTGCTGTGGAGAGCAGCGCGGTGGCGCCCCGGGGGGAGACGCCGAGCGTGAGTGAGGGGGATTCGCGGGTGGCACGGCAGATATCGACGACATAGCCGGCGATCTCGGGTGAGACCGAGGTCTTCGCGACGGCCGCGCGGGCGGCTTCCAGATCGGCCGGTCCGGCGACGGGACCGATTCCGGCGGCCCGCAGGTCACGCGGGTTGAAGCCCTCGGCGTGCCGGGTGAGCACGTTGATCTCGTCCTGACGTGAGGGCAGCGGCACCGTCAGCTTGAGGAGGAAGCGGTCGAGCTGGGCCTCGGGGAGGGGGTACGTGCCTTCGTACTCGACAGGGTTCTGTGTCGCCGCGACCAGGAACGGGTCCGGGAGAGGGCGGGGCGTGCCGTCGACCGTGACCTGACGCTCCTCCATGGCCTCGAGCAGCGACGACTGGGTCTTCGGGGGTGTCCGGTTGATCTCGTCGGCGAGCAGCAGGTTGGTGAACACAGGACCCGGCTGGAAGGAGAACTCCGCGGTCCGAGCGTCGTAGACAAGCGAGCCCGTGACATCGCTGGGCATGAGGTCCGGCGTGAACTGCACCCGCTTGGTGTCGAGTTCGAGGGATGCGGCGAGGGCACGGACGAGGAGCGTCTTGGCGACGCCGGGGACTCCCTCGAGGAGGACGTGACCACGGCAGAGGAGGGCGACGACGAGTCCGGTGACGGCGGAGTCCTGGCCGACCACGGCCTTCGCGATCTCGGTTCGCAGGGCCTCGAGGGAGGCGCGTGCGCTGTCCGAGTTCTCTGGGGTCTCGGGGGTCGGGGCGCTCATGAAGTGCGTACCTCTCTTTCGAGGGCGTCGAGTTGGTCAGCCAGGTGGACAAGCGAGGCGTCGTCGGCGGGTGCCGGGCCGAAGAGCAGGGTCCTGATGTCCCGGTCCCCCGCGTCGAGATGGGCGGACACGGCGTGAAGCAGGACATCGGGGGCGTGGGCGTCTGCCGGGGCGACGCCCAGGAGAGGGGCGAGCCGGGTGCGGGTTGCCGAGCGCAGGACGGAGGCGGCGCGATCGCGGGCGTTGGCCTTGCGATAGAGCCGTGCGCGGCCCTCGGTCGACTCGGAGGCGCGGATGGCGACGGGCAGCCGTTCGGCCACCAGCGGTCCGAGTCTGCGGGCGCGCCAGATGGCGGCGAGTGCCGCGGCGATGAGGAGTTGGAGGGTGCCCCACAGCCAGCCGGAGGGGATCAGCCCGCCGACGCTGCTCGCGCCGCTCTCGTCATCGCCGCCCTCCGGCACGGCCGAGTCATCACTGAGCGAAGGGAGGTACCAGACGAGATGCGGCCGGGATCCGAGAAGTTGAAGCGCGAGGGAGGCGTTGCCCTGCTCCGCGAGGCGCTCGTTGTAGAGGATGTCGGGGGAGCCGAGCAGGACGGTGTCGCCGTCACCCGGGTCGTCGATCCTGACCAGGGTGGGCAGGCCGCCGCTGGGGTAGCAGGCCTCGGCGGGCGTGGTGAGGTCGTCCGTGGTGTAGCGCTCGCCGCCGATGTCTGTCCTGCCCGCGCGCTGTGCGGCGGGGAAGCCGCACTCTGGGGCGCGAGCGGAGACCGAGGTGCGCGACTCCGCCCGTACGCCGGGTGCGAGGACACCGACGGAGGGCGGCCCCGCGGCGACCAGGACCGTGCGGCCGCCCGAGGGGGCCATGGCCGTGCGCAGGGCCTCCTGCTGGCGGTTGGTCAGCAGGTCGGGCGTGACCACAAGGAGGGTGGTGTCGGGGCCGGTGGCGGCGGTGGCCTCGTCGAGGGTGGTGACCACATGTGTGTCGACGCCCTGGGCCTTGAGCAGTTCGGCCACGGCGCGGCTGCCGGCGCGGTCCGCGGAGCGGGGATCGAGGCGCCCGTGCTGTTCGCCGGATTGAAGGGCCGCGATGGCGATCCCGGCGGCCACGAGGATGACGAGTACGAGCAGCACACCTCGGCTGCGCGTCCAGATCTGCCGGGAGGTCAGGGACGTCGACGTGGTGCCGGCCGTGGCCGCGGTCATTCGGCTGCTCCTCGGGCCACGGCGTCGAGTTGGGGCTTGGCGCGTTCCAGTCGGCTGTCGAGGTCTTTGAGGTGCAGATACATCTGTTGGTCGGCCGGGCGTCCCCCGTATGTGACGTCGTCGAAGGTCCGCGCCGCGGTGCGGAGTGCGTCGGCGTGGTCGGGGAGGGGCCGGCCGGCCTCCGCGGCGGCCTCGTCGGCGGTGCGTCCGGGGCGCGGGTCGAGGAGGGCCCGCTCCTCCAGGGAGCGGACGACAGCGCGCATCCGCTCCTGGACCGCCTGGTCGAAACGCCCGGCGGAGGCGTGCGCTTCGGCGTCGGCGCGGTGTTCCGCGGCGCTGCGGGGGCCCTTGTCGAAGAGTGCGTCGCCGCTCGTGGGGGTGCGCCGTGGGGTGCCCAGCCGCCACCAGAGCGCGGTGGCCAGGGCGATGACGATCAGAACGATGACGACGAGTCCGAGTGCTCCGCCAGGTGTTGCCCCGGACGCGCTGCTGAAGATGCCGTCGACCCATTCCCAGAAGCGGTCCAGAGCCCGCTGGAGGAGATTCGGATCGTTCTCGTGGTACATCGGCCGGGACAGTTCCCGCTCGGCCGCCTCCCGGGCGGGGACGCGCGGGATGTCCACCGGTACGTCTGGTTCGTCGGCGTATGCACGGCTCAGTGACCGCGCTGTGATGATGCCCCCCGTGATGGACACGGCATCAGCCCCTGGAGGTGTCGTCGCCGGGTGCTGGGGGGCCGTAGCCGGGGATGCCGGCGGCCCGGGCGAGCTCGAGGTCGAGGGCCTCCCGGCGGATGCGCTGGTCCACGTAGAGGAGGACCGTGACCCCCGCCGAGATCGGGTACGTGATGGACGAGGCGATCACCGCGCCGATACCGGTGATGATCAGGAAGGGCCAGCCGAACGCGGGGTTGTCGCCGCTGAGCAGGCCGCTGAGGCCGCCGCTGTCGGCTATGAGGGCGAGCAGGCTGAACGGGACCGCAATGATCATCGAGACGATGGAGGTGATCACCAGCACCAGGACAAGGATCCCGAAGGTCCGCCACCAGGCGCCGCGGACCAGCTTGGCGGAGCGGCGGAGAGACTGCGCGATGCTCTGACGCTCCAGCATCAGCGCCGGCGAGGAAAGGGCATAGCGGACCCAGAGCCAGACAGCTACGAGGACCCCGGCGAAGCCGCCCAGTATCCGGAGAGCGGCGGAGTCGAACAACACCCCGGGGAGTACGCCCACGACGATCACACCCGCGCACATCAGCACGATCAGCACGGTCAGCCCCAGCAGATGGAGAAGCCGTGGCCGGGCCTCGCTCCAGGCCTCGGAGAGGTTGACCTGGCGTCCCAGCACGGAGCGGCTGATCACGATCGTGAGCAGCGCGGTGATGAAGAGGGTGGCGATCAGTGCGATGGCCACGGCGGGGAGCGCGGCGATCATGCTCGACTGCGTCGATTCGACGACCTGGCGGATGGCCTCCTCGGGGGTGGCGTCCGGGTTCGCGGCCGGGGGCGGCGGGACCAGGTAGCGCTGGATGAGGATGTCGGCGATCTGGGAGATGACGGAGAACGTGATCGTGATGCCGAGCACCGTGCGCCAGTGGGCGCGCAGCGTCGACACGGCGCCGTCCAGGATCTCGCCGACGCCGAGCGGGCGGAGTGGGATGACCCCGGGCTTCGCGGCGGGCGGCGGACCACCCCAGCCGTCGCGCACCGGACCGCCCCAGCCCGGCCGGGCTGGAGGTACGGGCGCGCCCCCGGGCGCGGTGGGCGGTGTCCAGCGACCTGCGGGCGGCTGCTGCTCGGACCACTTCGAGGCGGGCCCGGCCGCGTCGGCGGGCTCGTCGGGCCGCGGCGCTCCGGAGCCCTGGCCGTCGGAGGGCGCGGATCCGGGCGAGGCCCAGCCCGGAGTGTCGTTCACAGTGGTCCACCTCGTGGATTGCTCTCGCGGCCGGCTCGGCAAGCCGGTGCTGTCTCGGGGCCTGGCCGCACGGCGTTGCGGAAGGCTGGCAGCCATCGTGCCACGCGTCGCGTGCCGGTGGGCCTGGCGTTTGATCTCCTTCTCGGCTTCATTGTGGCTGCCGCAGCGGGCAGACTGGGCGGATGGATGATCAGCACCTTCAGGCTCCGTCCGGTCCAAGGCCCGCGTTGTTGCCGTCGCTGCGCTGGGACGACCGGCCCGAAGGCCCCGTACTGGTAGTTCTCGATCAGACCCGGCTCCCCGCGGAGGAGGTCGAGCTGGTCTGTACGGACGTCCCGGCGCTGGTCCAGGCGATCCGGACGCTCGCCGTCCGCGGGGCGCCACTGCTCGGGATCGCGGGCGCCTACGGCGTGGCGCTGGCCGCCGCGCGGGGGTACGACCTCGCCGAGGCGGTGGACCTGCTGGAGGGAGCGAGGCCCACCGCGGTGAATCTCGGATACGGGGTCCGGCTGGCGGCCGGCGCGTACCGGGAGGCGGTCGGCGGCGGTGCGGGTCCGGTAGAGGCGGCAGGCGCCGCGCTCGCCGCGGCGAAGGAGCTGCACCGGGAGGACGCCGAGGCCAGCGCGCGGATGGCGGGCCATGGGCTCGCGCTGCTCGACGAGCTGCTGCCCGGCGGCGGTCACCGGATACTGACGCACTGCAACACGGGGCGGCTGGTCTCGGGCGGCGAGGGAACCGCGTTCGCGGTGGCGCTCGCCGCGCACCGTGCGGGCAGGCTGCGCGAGCTGTGGGTGGACGAGACGCGCCCGTTGCTGCAGGGTGCCCGGCTCACCGCGTACGAGGCGGCCGGGAGCGGAATGCCGTACACCTTGCTCACGGACAATGCAGCGGGTTCGCTGTTCGCGGCGGGGCAGGTGGATGCGGTATTGATCGGGGCGGACCGGATAGCGGCGGACGGCTCCGTGGCGAACAAGGTGGGGAGCTATCCGCTCGCGGTGCTTGCCAAGTACCACCATGTGCCGTTCATAGTCGTGGCGCCGACCACCACGGTGGATCTGCGGAGCGAGGACGGGGCGTCGATCGTCGTGGAGCAGAGGTCGGACCAGGAGGTGACGGAGATGAATGTGCCGCAGCCCGCGGTGCCAGGAGCCGGACCGGCGATCGGGATGCCGGTGGCGCCGCCCGGAACACGGGCGTACAACCCCGCGTTCGATGTCACGCCCCCCGAGCTCGTCACCGCGATCGTCACCGAAGAAGGGACGATTTCCCCGGTCACGGGGGCAGCGATAGTGGATCTGTGTGCCAGCTCACGCCAGGTAACGATTAGCTAATGGGATGATGTCGATTATGAAGGGACGCGTCCTTGTCGTCGATGACGACACCGCACTGGCCGAGATGCTCGGGATTGTGCTGCGTGGTGAAGGGTTCGAGCCGTCGTTCGTAGCGGACGGCGACAAGGCACTTGCCGCATTCCGGGAGGCCAAGCCGGACCTGGTGCTGCTGGATCTCATGCTGCCCGGCCGGGACGGCATCGAGGTGTGCCGGCTCATCAGGGCCGAGTCGGGTGTGCCGATCGTCATGCTCACGGCCAAGAGCGACACCGTCGACGTGGTCGTCGGTCTCGAGTCCGGAGCTGACGACTACATCGTCAAGCCGTTCAAGCCGAAGGAGCTGGTGGCCCGTATCAGGGCACGACTGCGCAGGTCGGAGGAGCCGGCTCCGGAGCAGCTGGCGATCGGGGACCTGGTCATCGACGTGGCGGGCCACTCCGTGAAGCGGGACGGTCAGTCGATCGCGCTGACCCCGCTGGAGTTCGATCTGCTTGTCGCGCTCGCACGTAAGCCGTGGCAGGTGTTCACCCGCGAGGTGCTGCTCGAGCAGGTCTGGGGCTACCGCCACGCCGCCGACACCCGGCTGGTGAACGTCCATGTGCAGCGGCTCCGCTCCAAGGTCGAGAAGGACCCCGAGCGGCCGGAGATCGTCGTGACCGTCCGTGGTGTCGGTTACAAGGCCGGACCGAGCTGACATGGCCGTGGGCAGTGCTGCTCCGAAACCCGGGGGGCCGGGAGTCCGTACGGGGCGGGCTGCCGGACCTGGGCGTGAGCCTTCGCGCGTAGGCAGGGTGTTCCAGGACGGGGCGCCGGGTGGTCCGGTGCTCCGGCTCGTCGTGCGCTGGGTCCGCCGGCCGCTGCTGCCCGCCGTGCGGCTGTGGCGGCGGAACATCCAGCTGCGGGTGGTCGTCAGCACGCTGCTGATGTCGCTCGGTGTGGTGCTGCTGCTCGGGCTCGTCGTCATCGGCCAGGTCCGCAACGGGCTGCTGGACGCCAAGGAGCAGGCGGCTCAGAGCCAGGCCGCCGGCGGATTCGTGGCGGCCCAGGACAAGGCGAGCGGACGGGTCGCCAACGGCGGGCCGGACGGGGACGCGACCGACGGCAGGCCCGGCCGGGGTGCCGTCAACTGGCGGTCCGAGCTGGTGAAGCAGCTGGCCAGTGGCGGCCAGGGCGCCTACCACGTCGTGGCGCTGAGCCCGGACTCGGAGGACGCCGGGACGAGCCGGGGCCCCCGGGCGTCCGGCAACGTGGACGTGACGAGCATTCCCGAGACACTGCGCAGTTCCGTCGCGCAGGGAACGGGGACGTTCCAGACCTACGTCAAGATCAAGTACTCGCCCCCGAAGGAGCCGGAGGCCGGGCTGGTCGTCGGCAAGCGCCTCAACGACGTCGCGGGCAACGCCTACGAGCTGTACTACCTCTTCCCGCTGACGCAGGAGGAGGAGTCGCTGAGCCTGGTCAAGGGAACGCTGGCGACGGCAGGACTGTTCGTGGTCGTTCTCCTCGGGGCGATCGCGTGGCTGGTGGTGCGCCAGGTCGTCACGCCTGTACGGATGGCCGCAGGGATCGCCGAGCGGCTCTCGGCAGGGCGGCTCCAGGAACGGATGAAGGTCACCGGCGAGGACGACATCGCCAGGCTGGGTGAGGCCTTCAACAAGATGGCGCAGAATCTTCAGCACAAGATCCAGCAGCTGGAGGAGCTCTCCAGGATGCAGCGGCGGTTCGTCTCCGATGTCTCGCACGAGCTGCGTACCCCTCTGACGACCGTACGGATGGCGGCCGACGTCATCCACGAGGCGCGGAGCGACTTCGATCCGGTGACCGCGCGCTCCGCGGAACTGCTCGGGGACCAGCTGGACCGGTTCGAGTCACTGCTCGCGGACCTGCTGGAGATCAGCCGGTTCGACGCCGGTGCGGCGGCCCTGGAAGCAGAGCCGATAGATCTGCGTGAGGTGGTACGCCGGGTGATCGGCGGGGCGGAGCCGCTGGCCGAGCGCAAGGGCACCCGGATCCGGGTGGTCGGCGACGAGCAGCCCGTGGTCGCAGAGGCCGACGCCCGGCGCATCGAGCGGGTCCTGCGCAATCTGGTCGTCAACGCCGTCGAGCACGGTGACGGACGCGACGTGGTCGTACGGCTGGCGTCGGCAGGGGGAGCCGTGGCGGTGTCCGTGCGGGACTACGGCGTGGGGCTGAAGCCCGGGGAGGCCACACGGGTGTTCAACCGCTTCTGGCGGGCCGACCCGGCGCGTGCGCGCACCACCGGCGGGACGGGCCTCGGCCTGTCCATCGCCGTCGAGGACGCACGGCTGCACGGCGGCTGGCTCCAGGCATGGGGCGAGCCGGGCGGTGGTTCCCAGTTCCGTCTCACTCTGCCGCGCACCGCCGACGAGCCGCTGCGTGGATCACCGATACCCCTGGAGCCCGAGGACTCCCGTAGCGCACGTGAGCGTGCCGCGGCCGACCAGGCGAACGAGAATGCCCTGCGGCTGGCGACCGTGCCGAAGCAGCCGGGCGCGGACCGGTCACCGATACAGATGCCCGCACGGCCCTCTGTGCCGTCGCACGCCCCGCCCGGGGCGGCGGTGGACCCGGCGGCCCTGCCGGGCAGCGGCGCCCGTGTCGTGGCACGCCAGGCCGGGGAGCGGCTGGGTGCCGGCGAGGCGGCGGGGCGCATCTCGGAGCAGGAGGACACGACTCGTGGGCGCTGAGCGTCGTGGTTACGGCCGTGGGCGCGCGGCGCGGGCGTTCGTGCTGCCCGTCTGCGCGCTGATGCTCCTGGCCGGGTGCGCGTCGATGCCGGATTCCGGGGACGTCGAGCAGGTGAAGGCGACCAAGGGCGCGGACTCGCAGGTGCGGGTTCTCGCGGTGCCACCTCGCGAGGGCGCCGTGCCGGAAGAGATCGTCGTCGGCTTCCTGGAGGCCATGACCAGTGACGACCCCACCTTTGCGACCGCGCGCAAATACCTGACGAAGCATGCTGCCAAGGAGTGGAAGCCGGAGCAGCTCACCACGGTGTTGACCGAGGCGCCCGACCTGGGGCCTGCGGCCTCGGGGGAGAACGAGAACAGCCGCAGCTACCCGCTTTCCGGTGAGCTGATCGCGACGGTGGACAGGCACGCCTATCAGGCGGTGGCACCCACCCAGTACAGCGGGGGGCTGCGTCTGGTCCGGCAGAGCGGACCGGACGGCAAGGGCAAGGAGTGGCGCATCGACTCCGCCCCGCAGGGCCTTGTACTCGGCGAGAGCGACTTCCAGCGCAACTACGTGTCGGTCAACAAGTACTACTTCGCCTCCGGTCAGTCGGTGGTGGCGGACCCGGTCTACATCCGGCAGCGGCAGGATCCGGTGACCAGGATGGACCCGGCCGCGCAGGCGGTGTCGGCGCTCTTCGACGGGCCGACGAACTGGCTCAGGCCGGCCGTCGGCTCGCCGTTCCCCGCGGGTACGGCGCTGAGGAAGGGCACCACGTCCCTGACGCCGGACGATCAGAACGTTCTGAAGGTGCCGCTCAACGGCAAGGCGTCCAACGTCGGGCGGACCGCGTGCCAGAGGATGGCGACTCTGGTGCTGCTCACCTTGCGTGAGCTGACATCGCCCCGTGTGGAGCAGGCGCAGCTGCAGCGCGCCGACGGTTCCCCGCTGTGTGTGCTCAGCGCCGACCAGGCGGAGGCTTCCGCTCCGGTGCGTGCGTCGGCGAGCCCCGACAATGTGTACTTCGTGGACGGCAACGGCCGGATGTCGGTGGTGGGTGCGGAGGCCAAGACCGTGGACAAGACCACGGTGCGCGGGCCGTTCGGCACCGGCGAGCTGCGTCTGGGTACGGTCGCGGTCGCACGCAACGCACAGCGAGCCGCAGCCGTCACCAACGACGGCCAGCACCTCTACACCTCGTCGATCATGTCCGACGAGGAACTCGCCGCCCCCTTGGTGAACAGCGCTGCCAGGAAGCCCGAGGACCGGCTGTCCGCGCCCAGTTGGGACCGGAACGACCTGTGGGTGGCGGATCGCGACCCGGCCCGGCCGAAGCTGATGCGCCTCGCGGGCGGCAAGGGCGACCCCCAGACCGTCGAGGTCGACGGGCTCGACGGGGCCCGGATCGAGTCGCTGAGGGTGTCCGCCGACGGCGTGCGGATAGCGCTGCTGCTGTCCAAGGACGGCAGGAGCTCGCTGAAGATCGGCCGGATCGAGCGGCATGCGAACGCAGAGGGGGCCGTCACGGTCTCGGTGGTTGAGCTGCAGTCCGCGGCGCCCCGCCTGGAGTCGGTGACCGCGGTGTCCTGGGCAGGGCCGAGCCGCCTCGTCGTCGTCGGCAAGGAAGCGGGCGGCGTGCAGCAGGTGCGCTACATCGCCACCGACGGGTCCCTGTCACCGGTCGGCGGCCTGCCGGGCCTGAACAAGGTGACCGCAGTTGCCGCCACGGAGGACCACGAGGAGCGGCCGCTGGTGGCCGTCTCCGACGACGGGCTGGTGCGGCTCGCGCCGTCGGCGAACTGGCAGACGATGATCGACAAGGGTTCCTCCCCCGTCTATCCGGGATAGCACCGGCTCGGTACAGCTCCCGAACCGGGAACAACAGGCGCCCGGGGGCTTTTCCACAGGGGTGGCGGGGCGCCTTCGGCAGCGGCACAGTGGTGCTCATGCGGGGCTGGTGGCACGAGATCGCCGGGCTGGTGCTGCCGGTCGCCTGCGGCGGTTGCGGAGAGCCACGTACCCGCCTGTGCGAGGACTGCGGGTGGCAGCTCGCAGGGCGACGGGCGCGGCGCGTGCGGCCGTGTCCGGAGCCGGCGGAGCTGCCCGTGGTGTTCGCGGCGGCGCGCTACGAGGACGCGGTACGGGCCGTGCTGCTGGCGCACAAGGAACGAGGCGCGCTGGGGCTGGCCAGGCCCCTCGGCGGGGCGCTGGCCGGTGCCGTGCGGGCGGCGGTGCCGGAGGCCGATCAGGCCCGAGCCGCGCAGCCGCTGATGCTCGTGCCCGTGCCGTCGGCGCGGAGCGCGGTGCGGGCCCGTGGCCACGACGCGACACGGCGTGTCGCGGTGGCCGCTGCCGGGATCCTGCGGCGCTCCGGAGTGCCCGCCGGTGCGCTGCCGGTGCTGCGGCAGTGCCGGCCGGTGGCGGACCAGTCGGGGCTCACGGCCCGCGAGCGGCAGGCGAACATGGCAGGAGCTCTCATGGTGCCGGCCGGTGCCGGGCGGCTGCTGAAGGACCGCAGAGTGGTGCTCGTGGACGACGTGATGACGACCGGTGCCTCGCTCGCGGAGGCGGCCCGGGCACTGCGTGCCGCGACCGCGGCCGATTTCCGCGGCCATGCCCCGCTCAGCGCCGCCGTGGTCGCCGCACCGCCCTTGTCGTTCGGGGCGGATCGGAACTGACGCGGAGGCCGCAACGTTGCAGGTAGTGAGGGAGGGAGTTCACCTGAACGGACGTACGCGCTGGTAGCGGGTGCCGACAACGGCCGTGGCGAGCTATGTTCGGGTTGTGAGGAATGGTGAACTCTGGTCTTCAAGGAATACATGGCCGGGTTAAGGCCAGGTGTTCATGAAGCAACCCGAAACCTCGAAATTGGTGGGGTGGGGATCTCGCCGATGGGGGAGGAGGAGGTGAAAGTCGCCAAGTCCGAGGCTCCGGTGCACACCGGGGCCTGGTGCAAAAGGGAGACGCTCCGCTGAGCGGGCGGAGCAATCCGGGAACGGAGTTCTGCGTGGACATCGTCGTCAAGGGCCGCAAGACCGAGGTGCCCGAGCGGTTCCGCAAGCACGTGGCCGAGAAGCTGAAGCTGGACAAGATCCAGAAGCTCGACGGCAAGGTGATCAGCCTCGACGTCGAGGTGTCCAAGGAGCACAACCCGCGGCAGGCAGACCGTTCCGACCGCGTGGAGATCACACTTCTTTCGCGTGGCCCGGTGATCCGGGCCGAAGCAGCGGCCGCCGACCCCTACGCGGCGCTCGACCTGGCCACGGCGAAGCTGGAGGCGCGGCTGCGCAAGCAGCACGACAAGCGCCACAACCGCCGGGGCAACGGCCGGCTGTCGGCGGCGGAGGTCGCCGACGTCGTACCTGGCGTGGCTCAGTTGAACGGAAACGGTGAGCCCGTATCCGATGAAGCTTCCGATGCCGTTCCCACCACCAGGATCGGCTCGCTCGAAGTGCAGGGCGAAGGACCGCTGGTGGTCCGCGAGAAGAACCATGTCGCCGCCCCGATGACGCTCGACCAGGCTCTCTACGAGATGGAGTTGGTCGGGCACGACTTCTATCTGTTCGTCGACTCCGAGACCAAGGAGCCCAGTGTCGTCTACCGGCGGCACGCCTATGACTACGGCGTCATCCACCTGCAGACCGACCCGCTCGCCGGGCGTGAGTCGGGCGGTGCCGGTGGTGCGCTCGGCGGCTGATCCCGCCCCCCCCGTGGTGCCCCTGGAGCGCCCTCTGCGCCCCCAGGGGCACCTCTGTGCGCCCACAGGAACACCACGCCGTCCTGTGGGCATGAAATCATGGCGATCCGAGCCAACCGGTGCACTGTCGACTGCGGTTGGCAGACCGCAGATGACCAGGGCCATGGCCTCAGGGGGAGGAACGATGGCGGACAGCTTCGGGCCGGTGCAGGACACGGACGACACCGAGAGCACGGACGGCGTGGAGACGGATGTCTCCCGGAAGGAGCCGATCCGGGTGCTCGTGGTGGACGACCACGCCCTCTTCCGACGCGGGCTGGAGATCGTCCTCGCGCAGGAGGAGGACATCCAGGTCGTCGGCGAGGCGGGCGACGGCGCGGAGGCCGTCGACAAGGCCGCGGATCTGCTGCCGGACATCGTGCTGATGGACGTACGGATGCCGAAGCGCGGCGGCATCGAAGCGTGCACCTCCATCAAGGAGGTGGCCCCGAGCGCGAAGATCATCATGCTGACGATCAGTGACGAGGAGGCCGACCTCTACGACGCGATCAAGGCCGGTGCGACGGGATATCTCCTCAAGGAGATCTCCACGGACGAAGTCGCCACCGCGATCCGGGCCGTGGCCGACGGACAGTCGCAGATCAGCCCCTCCATGGCGTCGAAGCTGCTCACAGAGTTCAAGTCGATGATCCAGCGCACCGACGAGCGCCGGCTCGTGCCCGCACCCCGGCTGACCGACCGGGAGCTGGAAGTCCTCAAGCTGGTCGCCACGGGAATGAACAACCGCGACATCGCCAAGGAGTTGTTCATCTCCGAGAACACGGTGAAGAACCACGTGCGCAACATCCTGGAGAAGCTCCAGCTCCACTCACGGATGGAAGCGGTGGTGTACGCGATGCGGGAGAAGATCCTCGAGATCCGGTAGGCCCCGATCGGCCGCTCCCTCTCCCGAGGCGCTCCCGCACCCGCGACGCCCGGGTCAGCCGAGGGCTGCCACCAGGGACGCGGTGAGCTCGGGGCGGTCGACGCGCTCGACGCGGACCGAGTCACAGCCCACCCATTCGGCAGCCTCGCGCAGAGCCTGCGCCATCGGCCCTACCGCCTTGGAGGAGTCCAGTGAGACCTGCCGGGCGACCAGGGTCGTGCCCTCGCGGGCTGGATCGACCCGGCCGATGAGCCGGCCGCCCGAGAGCAGCGGCATGGCGAAGTAGCCGTACACGCGCTTCGCTTTGGGGACGTACGCCTCCAGTCGGTGAGTGAAGCCGAAGATCCGCTCCGTGCGGGCACGCTCCCAGATCAGCGAGTCGAACGGGGACAGCAGCGTCGTGCGGTGACGGCCGCGCGGCTCGCTCGCCAGGGCCTCCGGGTCCGCCCAGGCCGCCTTGTCCCAGCCCTCGACACGGACGGGCACGAGGCCCGACTCCGCCACCACGCTGTCGAACTGCTCGCCCTTGAGCCGGTGGTAGTCCGCGATGTCCGCGCGCGTGCCCACTCCGAGGGCCTGCCCGGCCAGCCGCACCAGCCGCCGAAGGCACTCGCGGTCGTCGAGCTCGTCATGGAGGAACTCGTCCGGGACCGCCCGCTCGGCGAGGTCGTACACCCGCTTCCAGCTGCGCCGTTCGGTGCACACCACCTCGCCGTGCATCAGGGCCCGCTCGACGGCGACCTTCGATGCGGACCAGTCCCACCACTCCCCGCCGTTGTTGGCGCCGCCCAGCTCGGTGGCGGTGAGCGGTCCTTCGGCACTCAGCTGCTTGATCACCGCGTCGTACGCGCCGTCCGGCAGGTCGTGGGACCAGTGCGGACGGGATCGGTAGGCACGGCGGCGGAAGGCGAAGTGCGGCCACTCCTCGACGGGGAGGATGCAAGCCGCGTGCGACCAGTACTCGAAGGCATGCCCTTCGGTCCAGTAGGCGTCCTCGACGCTCCTGCGGCCCACAGCGCCGAGCCGTGCATACGGGATCAGCTCGTGCGAGCGCGCCAGCACCGAGATCGTGTCCAGCTGGACCGCGCCGAGGTGGCGCAGCACACCGCGTACGCCGCCGCGTCGATCGGGGGCTCCGAGGAAACCCTGGGCACGCAGCGCTATGCGGCGGGCCTCGTCGGCGGACAGTTCGGCGGCGGGCGGCACAGTGGTCATGTTCCGCACCTTAGAGGGCGGCACTGACAGCCGGCCCCGCGTTCGGAGATCACCGCCGTTTGCCGCCTCGCGCCTTCCCCACGGGTCCGGCTGCGCTCACACCTTCGCGGGCAGATACGGAACCACGGACGCCAGCCCCAGATCCGAAGGAAGCAGCGAGGCGACCCAGCAGTCCCGCAGTGTCCCCCGGGCGTGAATGCCCGCCCGCTGGACGCCCTCGACCGTGAAACCGGCCTTCTCGGCGACCGCCCGCGACCCCCTGTTGCCCACCTCGGCGCGCCATTCCAGCCGGGTGCACGCCAGTTCCGTGAAGGCCCAGCGCGCCAGCCCCAGCACGATCTCCGTCGCATAGCCGTGGCCCCGGTGCTGCTTGGCCGTCCAGAAGCCGATCTCCCAGCCGCCCTCGCGCGGATGGTGAAGGCTCGTCGAGGCCAGGACCGGCCCACCGCCCAGGGGCCGGACGCAGAAGGTGTACGCCGTGTCGGTGCGCCATCCGTCCGGCACCGTCAGGCCGACGAACTCCTCCGCGTGCTCACGTTCGTACGGTACGGGGACGGCAGGAATCCAGCGCTGGATGTCGGGGTCCTGACACGCCGCGCGGACCTCTTCGGCGTCGTCCGGCGTGAACGTGCGCAGTTCCAGTCGCTCGGTGGCGAGAGTGATGGGCTCCATGAAGGGATTCTGGTGACTCTGCGTCGGTGGTGCGAACACTTTTCGGAAGCAGCGGCACCTTCCGCGCCTCCCGACCGTTGTCCTTGATACGCGGCAGTCGGTCTCGATGCGTGGCGGCCGTCCTCGGCGCGGGGCGCCCCTACGGGGGAGGACCTCCCGGCGTGGCGGGGTCCTCGCTTACGATGGCCGTTGCGGTGGGGTCCACCTGCCGTGCCCGCGCCAGTGTCCACCACACGACCAGTGCCAGGCCCGACCGGCAAGGAGACCCGCCTCAGTGTCCGTCTTCAACAAGCTCATGCGTGCAGGCGAAGGCAAGATCCTGCGCAAACTGCAACGCATCGCGGACCAGGTCAACTCCATCGAAGAGGACTTCGTCAACCTCTCCGACGCCGAGTTGCGGGCGCTCACCGATGAGTACAAGGAGCGCTACGCCAACGGCGAGAGTCTGGACGACCTGCTCCCCGAGGCCTTCGCGACCGTCCGCGAGGCCGCCAAGCGTGTCCTCGGCCAGCGGCACTACGACGTCCAGCTCATGGGCGGGGCCGCGCTGCACCTCGGCTATGTGGCCGAGATGAAGACCGGTGAGGGCAAGACCCTCGTCGGCACGCTCCCGGCGTACCTCAACGCGCTTTCCGGCAAGGGCGTCCACCTGATCACGGTCAACGACTACCTGGCCGAGCGTGACTCGGAGATGATGGGCCGGGTTCACAAGTTCCTCGGTCTGGACGTCGGCTGCATCCTGGCCAACATGTCGCCCGCGCAGCGCCGCGAGCAGTACGCCTGCGACATCACGTACGGCACGAACAACGAGTTCGGCTTCGACTATCTGCGCGACAACATGGCCTGGTCCCAGGACGAGCTCGTCCAGCGCGGTCACAACTTCGCCATCGTCGACGAGGTCGACTCCATCCTGGTCGACGAGGCCCGTACGCCACTGATCATCTCCGGTCCCGCCGACCAGGCGACCAAGTGGTACGGCGACTTCGCCAAGCTGGTGACGCGCCTCACCAAGGGTGAGCCCGGCAATCCGCTGAAGGGCATCGAGGAGACCGGCGACTACGAGGTCGACGAGAAGAAGCGGACCGTCGCCATCCATGAGAGCGGCGTCTCCAAGGTCGAGGACTGGCTGGGCATCGACAACCTCTACGAGTCGGTGAACACCCCGCTCGTGGGCTACCTGAACAACGCCATCAAGGCCAAGGAACTCTTCAAGAAGGACAAGGACTACGTCGTCATCGACGGCGAAGTCATGATCGTCGACGAGCACACCGGCCGTATCCTCGCCGGCCGCCGCTACAACGAGGGCATGCACCAGGCGATCGAGGCGAAGGAAGGGGTGGACATCAAGGACGAGAACCAGACGCTCGCCACGATCACCCTCCAGAACTTCTTCCTTCTCTACGGCAAGCTGTCCGGAATGACCGGTACGGCCATGACCGAGGCCGCCGAGTTCCACCAGATCTACAAGCTCGGCGTCGTCCCGATCCCGACGAACAGGCCGATGGTCCGCAAGGACCAGTCGGACCTGATCTACCGGACCGAGGTCGCCAAGTTCGAGGCCGTCGTCGACGACATCGCGGAGAAGCACGAGAAGGGCCAGCCGATCCTCGTCGGTACGACGTCGGTCGAGAAGTCCGAGTACCTCTCGCAGCAGCTGAGCAAGCGGGGCATCCAGCACGAGGTGCTCAACGCCAAGCAGCACGACCGTGAGGCGATCATCGTCGCCCAGGCCGGCCGCAAGGGCGCGGTCACGGTCGCCACGAACATGGCCGGCCGTGGTACCGACATCAAGCTCGGCGGCAACCCGGACGACCTCGCCGAGGCGGAGCTGCGCCAGCGTGGCCTGGACCCGGTCGAGCACGTCGAGGAGTGGGCCGCGGCGCTCCCCTCCGCCCTGGAGAAGGCCGAGCAGGCCGTCAAGGCGGAGTTCGAGGAGGTCAAGGCGCTCGGCGGCCTCTATGTGCTGGGCACGGAGCGGCACGAGTCGCGGCGTATCGACAACCAGCTGCGTGGTCGCTCCGGCCGTCAGGGCGACCCGGGTGAGTCCCGCTTCTACCTGTCGCTCGGCGACGACCTGATGCGCCTGTTCAAGGCGCAGATGGTCGAGCGCGTCATGGCCATGGCCAACGTCCCGGACGATGTGCCGATCGAGAACAAGATGGTGACGCGCGCGATCGCGTCCGCCCAGTCGCAGGTCGAGCAGCAGAACTTCGAGACGCGGAAGAACGTCCTGAAGTACGACGACGTGCTCAACCGCCAGCGCAAGGTCATCTATGCCGAGCGCCGCCGCGTCCTGGAGGGCGAGGACCTGCACGAGCAGATCCGCCACTTCATGGACGACACGATCGACGCCTACATCCAGGCCGAGACCGCCGAGGGCTTCGCCGAGGAGTGGGACCTGGACCGGCTGTGGGGCGCCTTCAAGCAGCTCTACCCGGTGAAGGCGACGATCGAGGAGCTGGAGGACGCGGCCGGCGACCGCGTGGGGATCACCGCGGAGTTCATCGCGGAGACCATCAAGGACGACGTCCACGAGCAGTACGACGAGCGGGAGAAGCAGCTCGGCTCGGACATCATGCGTGAGCTGGAGCGCCGTGTGGTGCTGTCCGTCCTCGACCGCAAGTGGCGCGAGCACCTGTACGAGATGGACTACCTCCAGGAGGGCATCGGCCTGCGGGCGATGGCCCAGAAGGACCCGCTGGTCGAGTACCAGCGCGAGGGCTTCGACATGTTCACCGCGATGATGGAGGGCATCAAGGAGGAGTCCGTCGGCTATCTGTTCAACCTGGAGGTCCAGGTCGAGCAGCAGGTCGAGGAGATCCCGGTCCAGGACGTGGCCGAGAAGACCTCCCTGTCCAAGGAGGACGCTGTGCCTGCCGGTGCGGGCCGTCCGGAGATCCGGGCCAAGGGACTGGACGCGCCGCAGCGCCCGGACCGGCTGCACTTCTCCGCGCCGACGGTCGACGGTGAGGGCGGTGTCGTGGAAGGCGACTTCGCGAACGGCGAGGGACCGGCGCGGTCCGAGTCGGACGGGATGACCCGCGCGGAGCGCCGCAAGGCGCAGAAGAGCGCGGGTGGGCGTCGCCGCAAGAAGTAGGCAGCAGCCCGCCGCGGCGGGCGGAGCGGAGCATACGGCCGTGGGCCGGACACAGGGGTGTCCGGGCCACGGCCGTTTCTGTGGGTCCGTGTGCGCGGGCGGTGCGGGGTGTGGTTGTCGTGGTTGGCCGGTGCGGGTCGCTGCGCGGTGCCGGGTGTGGTTGTCGTGGTTGGCCTGTGCCGTGACTGCGGCCGGGGGGTCCGTCCTCAATCTCCCCCAGACTTCGTCCGGGGGGACCCCCAACGGGCTGGGTTGTCGGGGTCGGCCGGTACCGGGTGGTGGGCGTTGGGGGCCGTTCCGGGGCTCGCATCCGGGACGGCATGATTTACGGCGCGCTGACCGGCACCTCGATGGCGACGCCCGCGCCGCGCCACAAATCACGCTTTGGTGTCCCGGACACGACCCCTCCACGGCCCCCCTCGGGCCCGGGGGTGGGGGCCGGTCGCCGTGGTCGCGTGTCTGTGCCCCCCTCCGGGGAGCAGTCGGCAACGCTGCCGGGGCGGGGCCGTGCAGGGTCGGCCCCGCAGGGGACGGCGGGACTACTGGCTGCCTACGAGGTCGGCGGTACGCCGCCGTCCCCGAGGAGTCGAGCCCGGAGGGGCCCCGCCCCACCCCAAACGACAGCCCCCGCATTGAGCCCGTCCGGCGCTTGAGGACGGACACCCCGGCCGCAGTCACGGCTCCGGCCCACCACGACACCCGCACCCGCACCGCGCAGCGCAGCGCACCCGCACCGGCCAACCCCGACAACCACACCCGGCACCGCGCAGCACACCCGCACCGCCCGCCCAGCGGGCAAGCCGCGTGGCGTCACGCGTTCACCGCGATGCGTTCGCCGCCGAGTTCCACAGCCGCGCACCGCCAGCGCAGGTCGGCGCCCTGTTCGAGCCGGAAGGCCATCGCGTGGACGCGCTCACCGGCGCCGATACGGGCGAAGGCCTCGATGACTCCGGGCCGGGGGACGTACTCGTCGCAGTGGCGGACCACCGGCCGGGGACCGTTCGCGGCCAGGGGCGCGCCCGGGGCGAGGCGGATCAGGTGCTCGTAGGCGTCTCCGACGGTGTGGCCGAGCATCCAGTGGACCGGTCGCGTGCCGCTGAGGACCGAGACAAGGCGCTCGGCGAACCAGTAGCGGGGAAGGCGGGACCTGCCGCCGGCGGGCGGTACGGCCGGGCGCGGTGCGCGGCCCGGACCGCGGCTGTCGTGGCGCCCGCCGGGCTTCGTGCGTGTGCGTGCCGGGGTGTGGTCCATGGCTGTCGCCCCTTTCAGTACCCACAAGTAACTTCCGGTGCGGATCTTGTACGGCAGGGGCGCAGGGGTCGCAACGGCGGCCGGGCCGCCGGGGGTGGCCACCGGAAATCACCTATCCGGGTGACCGGAGGCCTCGGGTGACCTGGGAACGTCGTGGTCGCAGGCGCGCCGGAACGCCGCCCGAAAGGGCCTGCGGGGGCAGCCTGATGGGGTACTCCGCACGTATCCTTAAGTGCTCACCCGACGACGAAAGCGACCAGCCATGCGCGTCTATGTACCCCTGACCCTTTCCGGTCTCGCAGAGGCGTACAAGGCGGGCGAGCTGGGCCCCGGGCCGCTCACCGCGTATGCCGTGACGCCCGCGCTGCGCGAGTGGTACGTGTCCGACGACATCGAGGAGCTCGAGTACGCCGCGCTGAGCAGGGCCGCGGCGGGATCGCTCCGGCTGCTCGCCGGGGACCCGGAAGCGGCCAGGCGGCGGGTCGTCGTCGCCGTCGACGTGCCGGACGGGGCCGCGGTCGCCGATCCCGGCCAGGGGCTCGGGGCCGCCTCGCTCGGCGAGGTGCGGATCGCCTCTGCGGTGCCGCTGGCCAAGGCGGCATCGGTGCACGTGGACGCCGACGAGGCCCATGCCGATGTGTCCGCCGCCGCGGACGCGCTGGGCGCGGCGGATCACGGGGACGACGACGCGCAGTTCATCGTGGACGGTGCGGAGGATCATGAGCTGCTGTGGTTCGGGGTCCAGGAGATCGCCGGGCTCATCGACTGACCACCCGTTCGCTCTCGTGACGGCTGGCTGTCGTACCCGGGCGGTACCGTTTCCCGGCATGGGGAAGTACACGGGCGCGGGAAAGCGCGCCGCGCATCTGGTCTGGGACTGGAACGGGACGCTGCTCGACGACATCCACGCGGTCATCGAGGCGACGAACGCGTCCTTCGCAGAGATAGGCCTGGAGCCGATCACCCTCGAGAGGTACCGGGACCTGTACTGCGTGCCGGTGCCGCTCTTCTACGAGCGGCTCATGGGCCGGATGCCCTCGGACGAGGAGTGGGTGGTGATGGACGCCGTCTTCCACAAGCACTACTGGCAGCGCGCGGAGACCTGTGTGCTCACGGCGGGCGCCGCGGAGCTGCTCATCGAGCGGCAGTCCTCGGGGCGTACACAGTCCCTGCTGTCGCTGGCACCGCATGAGCAGCTGGTGCCGATCGTCCGGCGGCACGGCATCGAGGAGCGATTCCTTCGGGTCGACGGCCGCATCGGGGGCTCGCACGTGGGCAAGACGGAGCACATGGTGCGCCATCTCTCCGCGCTGGAAGACGTGCCGCCGGAGCGCATCGTGGTGATCGGTGACGCGGTGGACGACGCGGTGGCGGCGGCGCATGTGGGGGCGAAAGCCGTGCTCTACACCGGGGGGTCGCACAGCAGGGCCAGCCTGGAGTCGGCGGGCGTTCCGGTGGTGGACACCCTCGCGGAAGCGGTGACGGTCGCGGAGGAGCTGGCCGCGTAGCTCCCTGCGGTGGCTCAGGGCCTGCCCTGGGCGACACGGCGGGGAGACGGGGGCGCGGGGCGCCCCCGCCCCGGATCAGCTCAGCGGGGCCTTCGTCCGCAGCACCTTGAGGAACTCACGCATCCAGGCCGGGTGGTCCGGCCACGCGCGGGAGGAGACCAGGGTGCCGTCGACGACCGCTTCCGCGTCACGGAACGAGGCGCCGGCGGCCTGCATGTCGAGTTCGAGGGCCGGGTAGGCCGTGACCCTTCGCCCCGTGAGGCTGCCGATCGCGGCCGTCAGGAGGGGGCCGTGGCAGATCTGGGCCACGGGCTTGTCCGCGTCGAAGAAGGACTTGAGGATCTTCCGGAGTTCCGGGTCGTTGCGGAGGTACTCGGGCGCCCGGCCGCCCGGGATGACGATCGCGGCGTACTCGCCCGGGTCGACCTCCGAGAAGGCCAGGTCGGCGGGCCAGGTGTAGCCCGGCTTCTCCGTGTACGTGTCGAAGCCCGGCTCGAAGTCGTGCACCACGAACTGCAGCTTCTTGCGCGTGGGGGCGGCGATGTGGACCTCGTACCCCTCCTCGCGGAGCCGCTGGTACGGATACATGACTTCGAGGGACTCGGCCGCGTCGCCGGTGACGATCAGGATCTTCACAGTCATGGCTACTGCTCCCCGGTGTCGATCTGTCGATGTGCCGTCGTTTGATGCCGTGTGATGCCGTTTTCCGGCGCTTGAGCTCACTTGACGGCGCTTGTGGGTGAATGCCGGTCTTCGCCCCACGGGGCAAACCTGCCTCGCCCGGCACCGATTTGCCAAGAGGTCATGTGTCGCTGTCCAGAGTGTCAAACTTCCGGCCCCGCTTTTGTACACATACGGCTCATGACGGGGCCGGGGTGCGGGGCGATAGCCTTGACCCGTGATCAGCGCGATATGCCGTGGGGGCAGTGAAGCCCCCGGCCCGCGCCCGGGACGCCACAGCGGCCGGGTGCGAGCTGATCTTCCCTGCGGGCCGCGGCGGCGCGCCGCCCCGCATCGCCCCCCGGGCCCGCTGCGGGAATTGGCCGATTGCGGCCCGGGCATCTCTTACCACGGCATAGCGTCGACACCGACCGGACACCCCGCGTCGTGGCGTTGTGCCATCTTTTTCACCTACGTCACGCAACGGCGCGCGACAGGAGCCAGAGGACATGCAGACCAAGCTGGACGAAGCCAAGGCCGAGCTGCTCGAGAGGGCCGCCCGGGTAGCTGAGCACAGCCCGGGCGGGGGGCAACTTCCGACTGGGTCCGACGGCGGGGAGCGTCCTGACCAGGACACCCTCCGCGCATATCTCCAGCGCTACTACCTGCACACCGCCCCCGAGGACCTCACCGACCGCGACCCCGTCGACGTCTTCGGCGCAGCTCTCTCGCACTACCGGCTGGCGGGGAACCGCCCGCAGGGCACGGCCAACGTCCGGGTGCACACCCCGACCGTCGAGGAGAACGGCTGGATGTCCAGCCACTCCGTCGTCGAGGTCGTCACCGACGACATGCCCTTCCTGGTCGACTCGGTCACCAACGAGCTCACCCGCCAGGGCCGCGGCATCCATGTGGTGATCCACCCGCAGGTCGTCGTCCGCCGTGACGTCACGGGCAAGCTCATCGAGGTGCTCGGCAAGGAGCCGAACGGCGCCGCGCTGCCGCACGACGCCTTCACCGAGTCCTGGATCCATGTCGAGACCGACCGCGAGACCGACCGCGCCGATCTGAAGCAGATCACCTCCGACCTGCTGCGTGTCCTGTCCGACGTCCGCGAGGCCGTCGAGGACTGGGAGAAGATGCGCGACGCCGCGCTGCGCATGGCCGAGGAACTGCCCGCCGAGCCCACCGCGGACGACATCCGCGGCGAGGACGTGGACGAGGCCCGCGAGTTGCTCCGCTGGCTCGCCGACGACCACTTCACCTTCCTCGGCTTCCGTGAGTACACCCTGGTCGACGGCGACGCGCTGTCCGCCGTCCCCGGCACCGGTCTCGGCATCCTCCGCTCCGACCCGCACCACAGCGGCGACGACGCACACGGCCACCCGGTCAGCCCCTCGTTCAACCGGCTGCCTGCCGACGCCCGGGCCAAGGCCCGCGAGCACAAGCTGCTGATCCTCACCAAGGCCAACAGCCGCGCGACCGTCCACCGCCCCTCCTACCTCGACTACGTCGGAGTGAAGAAGTTCGACGCCGAGGGCAACGTCATCGGTGAGCGGCGCTTCCTGGGCCTGTTCTCCTCCGCCGCCTACACCGAGTCGGTGCGTCGCGTCCCGGTCATCCGGCGCAAGGTCACCGAGGTCCTCGACCAGGCCGGCTTCTCACCGAACAGCCACGACGGCCGCGATCTGCTGCAGATCCTGGAGACGTACCCCCGCGACGAGCTGTTCCAGACCCCGCCGGACCAGCTGCGCGAGATCGTCACCAGCGTCCTCTACCTCCAGGAGCGCCGCCGGCTGCGGCTGTACCTGCGCCAGGAGGAGTACGGCCGCTACTACTCGGCCCTCGTCTACCTGCCGCGTGACCGCTTCAACACGACCGTCCGCGAGCGGCTGACCGGCATCCTCAAGGAGGAGCTCGGCGGCACCAGCGTCGACTTCACCCTCATGAGCACGGAGTCGGTGCTCACCCGGCTGCACTTCGTCGTGCGCGTCGCGCCCGGCGCCGAGCTGTCCCACCTCACCGAAGCCGACAAGGACCGTATCGAGGCCCGGCTCGTCGAGGCCGCCCGTTCCTGGGACGACGGCTTCGCCGAGGCACTCAACGCAGACACCGGCGAGGAGCGTGCGGCCGAGCTGCTGCGGAAGTACTCCAGCGGCTTCCCCGAGGGCTACAAGGCCGACCACTCGCCGCGCGCCGCCGTCGCCGACCTGGCCCACCTCGAGCAGCTCACCAGCTCCGGCAAGGACTTCTCGCTCTCCCTCTACGAGCCGGTGGGTGCCGCGCCCGGCGAGCGCCGCTTCAAGATCTACCGGATCGGCGAGCAGGTCTCCCTCTCCGCCGTGCTCCCGGTGCTGAACCGCCTCGGTGTCGAGGTCATCGACGAGCGTCCGTACGAGCTGCGCTGCACGGACCGTACGCACGCGTGGGTCTACGACTTCGGTCTGCGCATGCCCACCGCCGGCGGCAACGGCGGCGACTACATCGGCGACGACGCCCGTGAGCGGTTCCAGGACGCATTCTCCGCCGTGTGGACCGGCGCGGCGGAGAACGACAGGTTCAACTCGCTCGTGCTGAGCGCCGGACTCACCTGGCGCGAGGCCGTGGTGCTGCGCGCGTACGCCAAGTACCTGCGGCAGGCCGGTTCGACCTTCAGCCAGGACTACATGGAGGACACCCTCCTCAACAACGTCCACACCACGCGGCTGCTGATCAACCTCTTCGAGGCCCGCATGGCCCCGGACCGCCAGCGCGCCGGCTCCGAGCTGACCGACGCGCTCATGGAGGAGCTGGACGCCGCGCTCGACCAGGTCGCCTCCCTCGACGAGGACCGGATCCTCCGTTCCTTCCTGACCGTCATCAAGGCGACGCTGCGCACCAACTTCTTCCAGGAGGCGGCGGGCGGCGAGTGGCACGGCTATGTGTCGATGAAGTTCGACCCGAAGGCCATCCCGGATCTGCCGGCGCCCCGCCCTGCCTACGAGATCTGGGTGTACTCGCCCCGGGTCGAGGGCGTGCACCTGCGCTTCGGCAAGGTCGCGCGCGGCGGTCTGCGCTGGTCCGACCGCCGTGAGGACTTCCGTACGGAGATCCTCGGCCTGGTCAAGGCGCAGATGGTGAAGAACACCGTCATCGTGCCCGTCGGCGCCAAGGGCGGCTTCGTCGCCAAGCACCTCCCGGACCCGTCCGTGGACCGCGACGCCTGGCTCGCCGAGGGCATCGCCTGCTACAAGACCTTCATCTCCGCGCTCCTCGACATCACCGACAACATGGTGGCCGGCGAGGTCGTACCGCCGTTCGACGTGGTGCGCCACGACGGCGACGACACGTACTTGGTCGTCGCCGCCGACAAGGGCACCGCGACGTTCTCGGACATCGCCAACGAGGTCGCCGTCGCGTACAACTTCTGGCTCGGCGACGCCTTCGCCTCCGGTGGCTCCGCGGGCTACGACCACAAGGGCATGGGCATCACGGCACGCGGCGCGTGGGAGTCCGTCAAGCGGCACTTCCGCGAGCTCGGCCACGACACCCAGACCGAGGACTTCACGGTCGTCGGCGTCGGCGACATGTCCGGCGACGTGTTCGGCAACGGCATGCTGCTCTCCGAGCACATCCGGCTCGTCGCGGCCTTCGACCACCGCCACATCTTCATCGACCCGAATCCGGACAGCGCCGTCTCCTACGCCGAGCGCCGCCGCCTCTTCGAGCTGCCCCGTTCGTCCTGGGCCGACTACAACAAGGAACTGCTGTCGTCGGGCGGTGGTGTCCACCCCCGTACCGCCAAGTCGATCCCCGTCAACGCGCATGTGCGCGAGGCCCTCGGCATCGAGGAGGGCGTCACCAAGCTCACCCCGGCCGAGCTGATGAAGGCGATCCTCCAGGCGCCGGTGGACCTGCTGTGGAACGGTGGCATCGGCACGTACGTCAAGGCCTCCACCGAGTCCAACGCCGACGTCGGCGACAAGGCCAACGACGCCATCCGCGTCAACGGCAACGAGCTGCGGGCCAATGTCGTCGGTGAGGGCGGCAACCTCGGCCTGACCCAGCTGGGCCGCATCGAGTTCGCCCGGGGCGGCGGCAGGATCAACACCGACGCCATCGACAACAGCGCGGGTGTGGACACCTCCGACCACGAGGTGAACATCAAGATCCTGCTGAACGGGCTCGTCGCGGAGGGCGACATGACCGTCAAGCAGCGCAACAAGCTCCTCGCCGAGATGACCGACGAGGTCGGCAAGCTGGTGCTGCGCAACAACTACGCGCAGAACGTGGCACTGGCCAACGCCGTCGCCCAGTCGCCGAGCCTCCTGCACGCCCACCAGCGCTTCATGCGCAGGCTGGGCAGGGAGGGCGCGCTGGACCGGTCGCTGGAGTTCCTGCCGAACGACCGGCAGATCCGCGAGCTGCTCAACAACAAGCAGGGCCTGTCGCAGCCCGAACTGGCCGTTCTGCTCGCCTACACCAAGATCACGGTGGCTGAGGAGCTGATCGGAACCTCGCTGCCGGACGACGTGTATCTGCGCGGTCTGCTGCACGCGTACTTCCCGAAGCCGCTGCGGGAGAAGTTCCCCGAGGCGGTCGACACCCACGCGCTGCGCCGTGAGATCGTCACCACGGTCCTGGTCAACGACACCGTCAACACGGGTGGTTCGACGTTCCTGCACCGGCTTCGCGAGGAGACGGGCGCATCGATCGAGGAGATCGTCCGGGCCCAGACCGCCGCCCGCGCGATCTTCGGTCTCGGCGAGGTGTGGGACGCCGTCGAGGCGCTCGACAACGAGGTCTCGGCCGATGTCCAGACCCGGATGCGGCTGCACTCGCGCCGTCTCGTCGAGCGCGGCACGCGCTGGCTGCTCGGCAACCGGCCGCAGCCGCTGGAGCTGACGGAGACGATTGAGTTCTTCGCGACGGGCGTCGAGCGGGTCTGGGCCGAGCTGCCGAAGATGCTGCGCGGTGCCGACCTGGAGTGGTACCAGGGGCTCCTCGAGGAGTTCATGGCCGCGGGCGTTCCGGAGGGTCTGGCCATGCGTGTCGCCGGCTTCTCGTCCGCCTTCCCGACGCTCGACATCGTCGCGATCGCCGACCGCACCGGCAAGGACCCGCTGGCCGTCGCCGAGATCTACTACGACCTGGCCGACCGGCTGCGGATCACCGAGCTGATGGACCGGATCATCGAGCTGCCGCGGGCCGACCGCTGGCAGTCCATGGCCCGCGCCTCCATCCGCGAGGACCTGTACGCGGCGCACGCCATGCTCACCGCCGATGTGCTCGCCGTCGGCAACGGCGCCTCGACGCCGGAGCAGCGCTTCAAGGCGTGGGAGCAGAAGAACGCGGCGATCCTGGGACGGGCGCGTTCGACGCTGGAGGAGATCCAGGGCTCGGACACGTTCGACCTGGCGAACCTGTCGGTGGCGATGCGGACGATGCGGCAGCTGCTGCGCGCGCACACCTGAGTGGATGAGTGAAGGGGGCGCCCGCCGTGTCGGTGGGCGCCCCCTTCGGCATGCTGCCTGTCGTACCGCCGCGGTCATGACGTCGTTCTCGCGCCGGCCGGTTTCCGCCGGCCGTCGCGCCCCGCTTCTGCGGCCGTCCACAGCCGGCGTGCCGACAGCAGAGCCGCGGCGAGCAGCAGAGCGTTCCGTACGACCATGAGCAGACAGCCCAGCGGGGTGCCCGCGAGGACGTCCTCGTACAGCACCGGATAGGCGAGCGAGCTCAGCGCGGTGGCGGGCAGCAGCAACAGCGCGACCGGGCGCTGGGTGGTGTGGCGGGAGGTGAGGCAGACCGCGGCCAGGCCGAGCAGCCAGATCAGGTACTGCGGGCTGATGACGCGGCTCGTGACGGTGAAGAGCAGTACGGCGCAGAGCGCGGCGTCGAAGGGAGTCGCGGTGGTCCAGCGCCGCGCGCGTACGCGCCAGAACAGCAGCCAGCAGAACGCGGCGGCGCTCAGCAGGAGGGAGAGCCGTGCCAGGCCCGTCACGTACGGGCCGACGAACTCGAAGGCGCCGTAGCGGTAGGCGACCGTGACCGGGCGGCCCGTCAGCCCCGCCAGGTGCAGCGCCGTGCCGCCCAGGGATTCGATCTGCAGGCCGCGGCCGCCCTGCTGCCGCAGGAAGTCCAGGGTGTGCGAGAACCCGAGGACCAGGACGGCGAGGAGGGCGGCGGCCGATGCCGCCGCCGAGGTCCATGCGGCGCGGGTGGCGGGGCCCCGGGGTGTGCCCAGCAGCGTCAGCGCGGGCCACACCTTGACCATGGCGCCGAGCCCTGCGAGCACGCCGGCCGTACGGGGGCGCCGGTGCCGCACGGCGAGCAGGGCGAGTACGGCCGGCGCGGTGACCTGGACGTCGTACCGGGCGAGCGGAATGTGCAGCAGCAGGGGCAGGCCGCCGGTCCAGAGCCAGGCGCCGGTCCGGCCAGCGCGCGCGAGCGCGAGCGTGACGGCCGCGTCGGCGAGGAGGGTCAGTGCGACGAAGGCCTCGAAGTAGCTGAGCCAGGGCAGGAGGGCCGGCGAGAGGAACACCGCCCCCGCGCCGGGCGGGTACTGCCATGTGACGTCGTCCCGTGGGAACGACCCCCGGGCGAGTACCTCGTACCAGCGGGCGTAGAGGACGTGCACCTCGCGGGCGACCCCGCCGACCCCGAGGTCGTCGCGCACGAGGAGTACGAGCATTCCGAGGGGTCGCGACCCAGACGGCGGCGAGGGCGGGACGGAGCCCGCCGAGTGCCGGACGGACCCGCGGAAGCTGCCGGTGGTGGTGCACGGGGACGCGGGTGGGGGCCTGCTGGGTCGTCATCGCCCCGCACCCTAGTCCGCTGTGCGGTGAATTGCCGTTATTTGGCCTTGGTGAAGGCCTCGTACGCCGCGACGACCTCCTTGGCGGGGCCGTCCATCCGCAGTGTCCCGGACTCCAGCCAGATCGCGCGGTCGCAGGTCTGCGTGATGGTCGAATTGCTGTGGCTGACCAGGAAGACCGTGCCCGCCTCCTCGCGCAGCTCGGTGATCCGCTCCTGGCTGCGCCGCTGGAACCTGGCGTCGCCGGTCGCCAGTGCCTCGTCGATGAGCAGGACGTCATGGCTCTTCGCGGCGGCGATGGAGAAGCGGAGCCTGGCCCCCATGCCGGAGGAGTACGTGCGCATCGGCAGCGAGATGAAGTCGTCCTTCTCGTTGATGCCGGAGAAGTCGACGATCTCCTGGTAGCGGTCGTGGACCTCGTCGCGGGTCATGCCCATCGCCAGTCCGCCCAGGATCACATTGCGCTCGCCGGTCAGATCGCCCATGAGGGCGGCGTTCACGCCGAGGAGGGACGGCTGGCCCTGGGTGTAGATCCTGCCCTTGGCGGTGGGGAGCAGGCCCGCGATCGCCTTCAGCAGCGTGGACTTGCCCGAGCCGTTCGAGCCGATCAGTCCGATCGCCTCGCCCTTGTACGCGGCGAAGCTGACGCCCTTGACGGCATGGACCTCACGGCCGCCGCCGCCCTTGTCCGTCTTGCGGGACAGGATCCGGCTCAGTGCGGCGGTGGCGGCGCCACGGCCGGTCTTCGCGCCGTTGACCTGGTAGGTGATGTGGACGCCGTCGACGACGACGGTGGGGGTCTGCTCAGCCACGTCCGTACTGCTCCTCAGCCTTCCAGAAGTACAGGAATCCGCCCGCTCCGAAGAGCACGGCCCAGCCGAGGGCGACCGCCCACACATGGGGCGGCAGCTGGGTCGAGGTGAAGCTGTCTATGAGCGCGAAGCGCATGAGGTCGATGTAGACGGCGGCGGGGTTGCACTGAAGGGCCACGGCGACCGCGTGCGGCATGCCCTTGAGGTGTGCCGAGAGGCTGAACATCACCCCGGACGCGTACATCCACGTCCGCAGCAGGAACGGCATCAGCTGGGCGATGTCGGGGGTGCGGGCGGCGACGCGGGCAACGGCCATCGACAGGCCGGTGTTGAAGACGGCCTGGAGCAGCAGGGCCGGAACCGCCAGCAGCCAGGACGCGCTCGGGAACTGACCGAAGCACATCAGGATCGCGGCCAGCGCGCCCAGGGAGAAGAGCAGTTGCTGCAGCTGCTGGAGGGCGAGTGCCACGGGGAGCGCGGCGCGTGGGAAGTGCAGGGCCCGGACGAGCCCGATGTTGCCGGAGACGGCCCTGGTCCCGGCCATGATCGAGTTGGACGTGAAGGTCCAGATGAAGACACCGGTGACCAGGAACGGCACGAAGTCGGGGACGTGATGGCTGGTCTCGAGCAGCAGCCCGAAGATCAGGTAGTAGACCGCCGCGTTGAGCAGCGGGGTCATCAGCAGCCAGACCTGGCCGAGCTTCGCCTGGCTGTACTGCGCGGTGAGCCGGGCGGTCGCGAACGCGGTGATGAAGTGCCTGCGCGACCACAACTGGCGGACGTACTCGCCGAGCGAAGGGCGGGCACCGCTGACGGTCAGGCCGTGACGAGTGGCGAGCTCGGCAAGGCTTTCCGCCGGTGGTGCCGGCCTGGTGATCGTCTGACTGCTCACACTCGTCGCTTTCGCCGGAGGGCAGGAGGTCGCAGGCGACGGGACGGACCCGTATCGTCGCTACGGCGAGAGTAGGGCGGATCTACGTCGCAACGCAACCGTCTCGTCGTCACGGGTATGCTCCTGGACATGACCAGGGACCCGGGAACCCCACGACGCGCCCCCGCGGGAGCCGCAGTGCTCCGGGAGGACGTCACAGAAGCCATCCGCGCCGCCGTCTTCGAGGAACTGGCCGCGGTCGGCTTCGCCCGGATGTCGATCGAGGGCATCGCGCGACGGGCGGGTGTGGGCAAGACCGCCGTCTACCGGCGGTGGAAGTCCAAGCTGTCGCTCGTTCTGGACCTGGTATCGGCCTTCGCCGCGAAAGGGCTGCCCGCCCCGGCGACCGGTTCGCTGTACGGGGACGTCCGCGCGCTCCTCGAAGTCGCCTCGCACGCCCTGCGCCATCCGGTGGCGTCCCAGGTCATCCCCGACCTGCTGGTCGAGGCCGCCCGCCACCCGGAGATCTCCGACGCGATCAAGGCGGCCCTGCTCGACAGTCAGCAGGGCGTTGCCGCGCTGGTGGTGCGCGACGCGGTCGCGCGGGGCGAGCTGCCCGGTTCGGCCGACCCGGACCGTGCGCTCGACCTGATCGTCGGGCCGCTCTACTGGCGGCTGGTGGTCGTGCGCAGCGACCTGCCGAAGGGGTATCTGGACGACCTGGCGGCGTCGGCGGTGGCGGCGCTCACGCGGAGCTGACGTCCGCGGCTCAGGAGCAGGCCACCTGGGCGCGGCGGCCCCGTAACTCCGGCCGGACCCCGACGTCAATCTTCACGCGACCCGCAACTTCCCCAAGGGCAGGGCCCTTGGGTGGAGCGGACGCGGGCCCCGCCACCGGCCGGGTCCGCGCCGCCGACGGTGGCGACGAGGTGGGCGTCCGCGCGTTGCCCTACTTGACCGCTCCCGCCATGACACCCGACACGAACTGCCGCTGGAACGCGAAGAACACGGCGAGCGGAATCACCATCGAGACGAACGCGCCGGGCGCCAGGACGTCGATGTTGTTTCCGAACTGCCGTACCTGCTGCTGCAGCGCCACCGTGATCGGCGGCGACTCGGAGTCCGCGAAGATCAGCGCGACCAGCATGTCGTTCCAGACCCAGAGGAACTGGAAGATCCCGAGCGAGGCGATCGCAGGCCCGCCGAGCGGCAGTACCACCTTGGTGAACAGCCTGATCTCGCCCGCCCCGTCGAGGCGGGCGGCCTCGAGCAGTTCTCTCGGGATCTCCGCGAAGAAGTTCCTCAGGAGGAAGATCGCGAAGGGGAGGCCGAAGGCGACATGGAAGATCACGACTCCTGCCGTGGTCTCGAAGATCCCGACCGCGCCGAACAGCTTCGAGACGGGCACGAGAGCGACCTGGACCGGGACGACGAGCAGTCCGACGACGACCAGGAACCACCAGTCACGTCCCGGGAACTCCATCCAGGCGAACGCGTACCCCGCGAGCGAGCCGATCACCACCACCAGGACCGTGGCCGGAACGGTGATCAGGACCGTGGAGAGGAGCGAGTCCGTGATGGTCTCGTTCTGCAGCAGCCGGGAGTAGTTCTCCGTCGTGATCTGGGCGGGCGCGGTGAAGACCTCCCACCAGCCACTGGCGTTGATGTCGGCGGGTGAGCGGAGGGAGGACAGCAGCAGCCCGATGGCCGGCAGCAGCCAGAAGAGCCCGACAAGGACGAGGAAGACCCGCATGGCCCCGCCGCCGGCCCGGGCGGCGGAACGCGAGGCGAACGACTTCTTCGCCCTGACGGCGCTGTCGCTGCTCATCGGCGTGTTTCCCTTCGCATCCGCCGGACGTTGAAGAGCATCACCGGAATCACCAGAAGCAGCAGGAGGACGGCGATGGCGCTACCCACGCCCAGGTGGGCGTCGGTGCCGAACGACGAGCGGTAGAGCTGGAGCGCCAGCACATTCGCGTCGTCCTGTGCCGAGCCCGGCGCGATGATGAAGACCAGGTCGAAGATCTTCAGGACATTGATCATGAGCGTCACCAGGACGACCGCCAGGACCGGCGCGAGGAGCGGGACGGTCACCTTCCGGAAGACCTGCCACTCGTTGGCGCCGTCCACCCGGGCGGCCTCCAGCAGCTCGCGCGGCACGGCTGCCAGCCCCGCGGCGATCAGCACCATCGCGAAGCCCGCCCACATCCAGACGTAGGACCCGATGATGGCCGGGGTCACGAGCGAGGGGCCGAGCCAGTCGACTCCGTTGTACGGCTCGCGGAAGTTGCTCTCCGGCAGCCGGAGCCGGGCGCCGTCCGCCACGGCGGGCAGCGAGAACGTGCCGTCCGCGGCGGCCGTGGCGGTGGCGACGACCTTGCCGTCCTTCACCGCCTCGACCTTGATCCCCTTGAGGCCCAGTTCCGTGGCGTCGATGGCGTTGGGCTTTCCGCCGCCGCCCCGGGTGAAGTCCAGCCAGGCGGTACCCGTGATCCTGTCGGACCCGGTCGCGGGGGCCTTCGCGGGCTTCGCGTCGCCCGGCATCTTCGCGGGCGCCACCCCGACCAGGGGCAGCTGTACGGCGGTACCCGCGTGGACCGGCTCCTTGGTGATGAACGCTCCGCCGCCGGCCGCCTCGAGCGGATGGACGGGGAGCGGATGCGCCGTGGGGAAGCCGGCCGACTCGGCGAAGGTGTCGTGGACGCCCACCCAGACCGCGTTGGCGACGCCGCGCTCGGGGTCCTGCTCGTAGACCAGCCGGAAGATGATGCCCGCGGCGAGCATCGAGATCGCCATGGGCATGAAGACGATGAGTTTGAACGCCGTGCCCCAGCGGACCCGTTCGGTGAGCACGGCGAAGATCAGACCGAGGGCGGTGGCGACGGCAGGCGCGAAGACCACCCAGATCGCGTTGTTCTTGACGGCGGTGAGGATGGTGTCGTCGGTGAAGATCTCGACGTAGTTGTCCAGCCCGGCGAAGGAACTGCCGGACTTGTCGAAGAACGACCGGTACACCGAATACCCGATGGGGTAGACCACGAGCGCGCCGAGCAGCACGAGGGCGGGCAGCAGAAAGCCCACGGCGACGAACCGGCGGGTGCCGGTCACGCTCTTGCGTACGCCACCAGGGGCGGAGGGCGCCGGACCCTCCGCCACGCCGGCGGGCGCTCCGTTGGACGCTCCGGGGGCCTTCATCACGGCATCAGCTCTTGTACGCCTTGGCCGCGTCGGCCTCCAGCCGCGCCTGCGTGCCCGCGATGTCCTTCGGGTTCTTCAGGAAGTCCTGCAGCGCCTTCCACTCACCCTTGCCGGGCGTACCGCCGAACGACTGCGGCATCTGGTCCGACATGTCGAACCGGAAGTCGTCGCCCGCGGCGATCAGCGCCTTCGCGATGTCCCGCTGGACGTCGTTCGGATACGCGGACACGTCCAGGGACTTGTTGGGGGAGATGAATCCGCCGGACTCCGCCCAGATCTTCGCGGCGTCGGGCGAGGCCAGGAACGTCAGCAGTGCCTGCGCGCCCTTGGAGTCCTTGAGGGCGACGGCCGCGTCGCCGCCGGTCACCACCGGCGGCTGGGCGCCGACCGCGGGGAAGGGGAACACCTTGGCGTCCGTACCGATCTTGGCCTCTGTCCCCGCGATGTTGATCGTCACGAAGTCGCCCTCGAAAACCATCGCGGCCTTGGGCTGGTCACCGCCGGTGAAGGTCTGCGTGACGGACTTGGGGAACTCGGTCTGCAGCGCCCCGTCCGCGCCGCCCGCGATCAGGGAGGGCTTGCCGAACAGTTCCGCGAGGCTCGTCAGCGCCTGCTTGACGGAGGGATCGGTCCACTTGATCTCGTGCTTTGCCAGCTGGTCGTACTTCTCGGGCCCCGCCTGGGACAGATAGACGTTCTCGAACCAGTCCGTGAGCGTCCAGCCGTCCGCGCCGCCGACCGACACCGGAGTGACGCCGGATGCGGAGATCGTCTCGGCCGTCGTCAGGAAGTCCTTCCAGGTCTTGGGCTCGGTGGCGCCCGCGTTCTCGAAGACGGCGTTGTTGTACCAGATGAGGGACTTGTTGGCGGCCTTGAAGTAGACCCCGTAGGCGGTGCCGTCGACCGATCCGAGGTCCTGCCAGCCCTTGGCGTAGTTCTTCGCGAGCTCGGCCCTGGCCTCCGGTCCGGCGGGCTTGGCCCACTTCTGTGCCACGGCCTGCTGGATCGCGCCCACCTGGGGCAGCATCGCGACATCGGGCGGGCTGCCACCGGCGATCTTCGTGCCGAGGAAGTTGACGATCGGGTCCTGTGCGGGGACGAAGGTGACAGTGGCGCCGGTGCGCTTCTCGAACTCCTTCAGGACCTTGGTGAAGTTCTCCTGCTCAGGCCCTGTCCAGACGGCCGCGACCTCGATCTTCTCGCCGTTCAGCTTGGGCAGCCGGACGGACGGTGCGGAGTCGCTTCCGGTCGCCCTGTCCGGTGTGCCGCTGCCGCCGTCGTTGTCGCCGCCGCAGCCGGTGAGTGCCAGGACGCTCAGGGCGACGAGCGCCGTGGCGGCCCTGGAGGTCTTGGCGGTCCTTGCGGCCCCGCGCTTACGACCAGATGAGATTGTCCGAGTTGTGCGCATCACTGCCCCGTCTCTGCCGTGCGCCTTCGGAGGGCGCGGCGGCCGTGACGCAGGCAGCACCGCTTCCGTCCCGTGTCGTCAGGTCTACGCCCGGCGCACGGGGGAGGCAATAGCGCCCTCGCTGTCAACGCACCGATCGTGATCGGCTCGTGACGTGTGGTCAGCTCTTGGGGGAGTGGTGGCAGAGACCTGCGGGGTACGGCGTCAGGAACGCGACGGCGTCAGGGGCGGCAGGGGCACGGCGTCGACCGAGCGGGCCGCGCGGTCGAGGGCGCTGGCCAGCAGGGCCAGATCGGTGGGGCCGTTGCCCAGTTCGCGGACGGGGCGGCGGGCGGGCGGGTCACCCATCCGCTCCCACTCCAGCTCCACGACCGTGGGCCGCAGCGTTGCTGTTCGCGGGATGCGGCCGGTCACCCGGCCCGTCTGGAACGGCGTCACGCGCCCGTCCGGATGTCCGAGACGGCCGCGTCCCGGGGCCGGGTCGTCCGGGCCGGGAGACGCGGGAGGCGCGTCGAGCACCACGCGCAACCGGGAGCTGTGCGCCAGTTCCGTGTCCGCCGTCCGGTCGGGCCTGGCGGACGTCGCGACCAGGTGGACGCCGAGCCGCTCGCCGTCCCTGGCCACGGCCTCCAGCGCCCGTACGACGGAGCCGGCCGCGGGGCGTCCTGGGCTGCCGAGCGCGGGGGCGACCAGGGCGTCGTAGTCGTCGACGAGCACGACGAGCCTGGGCAGCGGGTGCGGTGCTTCCACCTTCGTACGCCCACCGGCGGGGCGGAGCCTGAGGGTGCCGCTGGGGAGTGAGTCGAGGTCGCCACGGGTCTCGCCCCGTGCCTCACCTCGTGAATCCCCCCGCGCCTCACCACGTGACTCGCCGCCCGTATCCGTACGAGCATCGGCACGCGACTCCGCCGGGCTCGGCGAGCGCTGACCCACCAGCCGCTCCGAGACCTCACGGCGCGTATGCCACTCGGTGAAGCTCTCCTGTCCCAGCAGCTCGGCCCGACGCTTCAGCTCCGCCCCGAGGGCCTGCGCGAACTCACGCATCCGGACCGGGTCCGACGCCACCAGATGCTCGGTGACATGCGGGAGTTCCGTACAGGCCGCCAGGCCCTCGCCCCGCTCGCCGCCCGCGCCGTCGACCAGCAGCAGACCGAGCCGGTCCGGCCGTCCGGCCGCGGCCAGCGACGCGGCGACCGCGCGGAGCAGTTCCGTACGGCCACTGCCCGCCGGCCCCTCTATCAGCAGATGAGGACCGTCCGTGCTCAGGTCCACACCGAGCGGACCGCGCGGACCGGCGCCGAGCACCGCCGTGCCGTCAGAGGCGGAGGCCCAACGGGTCATCAGTGACGCGGGCGTGGCACGGGCCAGCCCCAGCTCGTCCAGCAGTCGTGCCGACCGGGGCAGGGGCGCGGCCACCGACCGGCCCCCTGGGCCTGCACCGGCGCCGTCCGTGTCCGCCGCGCGCAGCGGCGCGAGCGCCCGGCCGAACCGCTCGGCCCAGGCCGTGGAGACCGCGTCCACCGCGGCGACCGTGCCGTGACCGGCGGGCTGCCCCGCGACCGTGCGCAGCAGCCGCAGAGCCGTCGCCACATCGCCGCTCAGCAGCGCGACGGCCCCGCACTCGCGGAACGCGAGCGACGCCGCGCACGCCTCCTCGTACGTCGCCGCGACCGGGGAGAGCGGCGAGGCCGCAGGGGTCTCTGCCAGACAGACGACATGGATGCCCCCGGCCGCGCCCGCCTCGGCCAGTCGCGCGGTGGTCTCGCGCAGCGCCGCGGAGCCCGGGTCGCCGTCCATGACCAGCACCGTGCGCGGTCCCGTGTGGCGCGCGGCCGCTGCCTCGACGTCCCGGCGGTCGGCGCTCGGCCAGCCGGGGCCGAGCGGGCTGTCGTCCAGTCGCCGGGTCAGCTCGGCAGCCCGGGCGGTCGCCTGGTCCCGGTCGTACGCCATGAGAAGCCGGCAGTCCTGCCCGTGAGCGGGCCGAAGATGCGGCAGCCAGCCGAGCCAGCCCCAGTCGCGCCTGCGCTCGTCCAGGGGCCTGGCGCGGTCCGTGCTGATCAGCACGATCTCCAGACCGGTGGGCGAGTGCAGCGCGGCGAGCTGCGCCAGAACGGATCTGGCGAGTCCGGTGAGCCGGGACCGCGGTCCGGCGAGACCGAGCGATCCGGCCTCGCGCAGGCCGACGGTGACGGGCACGGAGGGGGTGTCCGCGCGGTCCGCGGTCCCGAGCCGGACGACGAGCTCTTCCGGGTGCCCGGGACCTCGCTCCCAGAGCCGCGGCCCGGGCCCGAGTGCGGTGAGCAGCACGGCGGCCGGGTCCGGCCACGTCTCGACGAGGGGCGCCGCGGCCGGCACCACGGGCTCCCCGTGCTCCGTCGTGTCCTCGTGGACGGCGTCCCCCCGCCCTCCGGCAAGCCGCCGCGCCCAGGCACCTATGCCGCGCCTGCGCGATCCCGTCTCGCCACGTACGCGGCGGCGCTGCGCCTCGTCGTGCCCGAGCGCAGGCTCACCGTCCTCGGCCCCGCGGCCCGTACCGTCGCCCGCCTCGCGAAGGGCTCCGCGAAGAGCTCCGCCGTGCGTGGCTCCTGGGCCGCTCGCCGCGAGGTCCTCGCTGCCTATGCCTGCCCGGACGGTGTCGCCGTGCACCGCGTCGGTGTCACCGGCGAGGCCCCGGTGCGTCCGTTCGCCCCTGCCCGCCGGTCGGCCACCGCCGTACGTGGCATCCGTGGCATCGGTGCCGCCGGTGAGGCTTCCGCCCGCCCCGTCGCCGGGCGGGCGGAGCGCATCGTCGCGTCGCGCGGCTCCGGCGCCGCGTCCGCCGAAGCTCGTGGGCGCCCGGCCGGCGCCCGAACGCTGTGCCTCGGATTCGTCGGAGGCATCCCGGCCGGCCCGACCTCGGCCGGTCATCTGCCGGTCCGCCCCCGACGAGCGGTCCGTGCCACCGGACGCCCCGGGGCCGGCTGCGTCGGGCGCCGTGCCGTCGGCCGCGTACCCGGCCGCCTCGCGTCCCTGTCCCGCCCGCCGGTCTGCCGCGCCCGGGCCGGGCGTCCGCCGGTCGGGCCCATGGACGCCTCGGCCGTACGTCCCGTGGTCGCTGCCCTGCCCATCCGTGGCCGCCGCCGCGCGCCCTTCCGCGCCGCCGGAGGCTTCCGCAGCGCGCCCTGTCACGTTTCCCCGGACTCGCCGGTCGGCGGCCGTCAGCCCGTCGTCATCCCGGGCCCACGAGGGAACCGCCCGGCCGCCCGGGGCCGTGCGTCCGTCCTCGTGGCCGTACGGGCCGGCATCCGGCTCGTCCGCCGCCTGACCGCGAGCATGGTCCGCCGTGCCCGCCGGGTCCGGTGCGGGGGCGCTGCGCACCCGCAGATGCCCCTCGCCGTCAGGGGTGGTCGCCAGCCGGGCCG
The DNA here is from genome assembly GCF_042802855.1 of Streptomyces sp. NPDC057445. NCBI lineage: Bacteria > Bacillati > Actinomycetota > Actinomycetes > Kitasatosporales > Streptomycetaceae > Streptomyces > Streptomyces sp. NPDC057445. The sequence continues at coordinate 39,091 of NZ_JBHVDH010000035.1, forward strand.
GAGCCACCGGCGGAGCCAGTCGCAGGGTGGACTCGCCGAGGCGGAGGAGCGCGCCCGGGTGGAGGCGGACCGGCCGGGGGCCGACTTCCGTGCCGTCCAGGGTGGTGCCGTTCGTGGAGCCGAGGTCCGCGACCGTGACCAGGCCGTCGTCCGTGACGGTCACCGCGCAGTGGAGCCGCGAGACATCGGGGTCGTCGAGCGGCACGTCCGCATCGGCCGCGCGTCCGATGCGGATCTGGCCGCCGTGCAGCAGATGGACACCGCCCGCGTCGGGCCCCGCGACCACATGGAGCTGCGCCTGCGACGTGGCCTCGCCGTGGCCGTCGTCGTCAGAGGGGACCTGGAGCGACAGCACCGCGCCGTCCACCAGCGGGGGCTCGCCCAGCGCGCACCGCTGGGCGTCCAGCCGCTCGCGCCCCGCGTACAGCACGACCGTCCCGGCGGCGTCCGGCCCCGACACGGCCGCGGCGAGCCCGGAGGCCACCGCCGCGAGTGCCGTACCGGCCGGGGCCGTGACCAGTACGTCGCGCACACGCCCCGCGGCGCCGGACGCGGACTGCGTGGACTGGCCGCTGCGCGGCGCGAGCACGGTCAGCCGGATCTGCATCGCCGTCAGAGGTCCCTTCTGCGCGGGGTGCCCGGCAGGGGAGCCGCCCTGTGATTCCCCCCACCCGGCAGGTCGGCACGGCCGCGCAGGACTCTCCCCGCCCCAACACATCCGTGCTGGGGGCATCCTCGCACCTGCCACCGACAACACGCCCGCCACCCACCCTCAAGTGATCTTGATTGGTCGGCTCTGGACGTAAAAATGCCTGGTTGGGATCGCCTCTGCCGTCCTCGACACGGCTGGCCGGCAACCATCCGCCCCTCAGCCGCGTCTTAGGGGCCCACCGACCATGTCCACTGCACACGCCGGTGACCCGATCGGCGGCACTACAGTGGGTCGGACACCCGGTCGGGTCCATACATGAACCGGGGACCTGTGGAGGGACCCACCCCGGGCACCGCCCGGAACCACCTGTACCACGATCAGCAGGGAGCACATGACGTGCGGCCGGTAGGCAGCAAGTACCTGCTCGAGGAACCGCTCGGCCGCGGTGCCACGGGCACCGTCTGGCGAGCCCGCCAGCGGGAGACCGCCGGTGCCGAGGCAGCCGTCCCCGGCCAGCCGGGCGAGACCGTCGCGATCAAGGTCCTCAAGGAGGAGCTGGCGAACGACGCGGACGTGGTGATGCGCTTCCTGCGTGAGCGCTCCGTCCTGCTCCGCCTGACCCACCCGAACATCGTCCGCACCCGCGACCTGGTCGTCGAGGGCGATCTGCTCGCCCTGGTGATGGACCTCGTCGACGGTCCTGACCTGCACCGCTACCTCCGGGACAACGGCCCGTTCACACCCGTCGCGGCCTCTCTCCTCACGGCCCAGATCGCGGACGCGCTCGCCGCCAGCCACGCCGACGGCGTGGTCCACCGCGACCTCAAGCCCGCGAACGTCCTGCTCGCCGAGCGCGCCGGCGAGATGCACCCGATGCTCACCGACTTCGGTATCGCGCGCCTCGCGGACTCCCCGGGCCTGACCCGCACGCACGAGTTCGTCGGCACCCCCGCTTACGTGGCCCCGGAGTCCGCCGAGGGCCGCCCGCAGACGTCTGCCGTCGACATCTACGGCGCCGGAATCCTTCTGTACGAGCTGGTCACCGGCCGTCCGCCGTTCGCGGGCGGCACGGCCCTGGAGGTGCTGCACCGGCACCTCAGCGAGGAGCCCCGCCGCCCGTCCACCGTCCCCGGTCCGCTGTGGACGGTGATAGAGCGCTGCCTGCGCAAGGAGCCGGGCGAGCGGCCGAGCGCCGAGAACCTCGCCCGCGGCCTGCGCACCGTGGCCGCCGGGGTCGGCATCCACTCCACGCCCGCCCAGATCGAGGCCGCAGAGGGCGTCGGCGCACTGCTCGCGCCCGACCCGTCACCGGCGACCGTCCCGGGCATGCCGGGCGCGGCCGACCCCACCCAGGTGCTGTCGGCGAACGCGTCGTCCTCGTACGACCCGAACGCCGCGACCAGCGTGATGCCGCAGACCGGCGGCCACGCGGGTGCCGCGGACCCGACGAGCGTGCTGCCGCGCGGCGCCGCCGCCGACCCGACCGCCGTCATGCCGCCCGTGCCTCCGCGCCCGGACGGACCGCCGCGTCCCGGGCCCGACGATCCTCACCCCTGGCAGTCCCAGCTCCAGGCGGCCCGGGACCGCAACGAGCAGACCCAGGTCCAGTACCTGGACCCCGGCCAGGACCCCCTGCGCCGCCGCCCGCAGCGCCGGCCGGCGCCCCAGCCCGCCCCGCAGCACCAGCAGCGGCCTCAGCAGCGCCCGCAGCAGCCGCAGCCGCAGCGCCGGCAGCAGTACGCGCCGCCGCCGCAGCAGTACGCCCCGCAGCCCCCGCAGCGGCAGCAGTACGCGCCCCCGCAACCGCCGCCGCAGCAGCCCGCCCCGCGCCCGCCGCGCCAGCCCCGCCAGCGCAGCGCCAACCCGATGCGGATCCCTGGCCTCGGCTGCCTCAAGGGCTGCCTGTTCATGGTGCTGATCCTGGTCGGCGCTGGCTGGCTGGCCTGGGAGTTGTTCCTTCAGGACTGGGTCGCCCAGGGGAGGAGCTACTGGGACGTCATCGGCGACGGGATCACGAGCGCGACGAAGTTCGTCGAGGAGCTCTTCGCCTCGGACGCGGGGACCGGCACGGGCACAGGTACGGGCACCGGCCAGTAGCCGACGAGCGCCCTGCAATGAGCGATCGCCCTGTCGCTATGTCGACTTCTGCGGGGGAAATAGCCCCGCAGAAGTGACGGTTGGCGCCATCCGGGGCACTCAACCCCCCGACGGCCGCGTACTTTATGGGCAACGCCAGCCGCTGAGGGAGCAGTCTTGGCACGGAATATCGGCAGCCGGTACACCGCCCACCAGATCCTCGGGAGGGGCAGCGCCGGCACGGTGTGGCTCGGCGAGGGGCCCGAGGGGCCTGTCGCCATCAAGTTGTTGCGCGAGGACCTCGCGTCCGACCAGGAGCTCGTCGGGCGCTTCGTCCAGGAGCGCACCGCCCTGCTCGGACTCGACCACCCCCGGGTCGTCGGCGTCCGTGACCTGGTCGTGGACGGCAACGACCTCGCCCTGGTGATGGACCTGGTCCGCGGCACCGATCTGCGCACCCGCCTCGACCGCGAGCGCCGGCTCGCCCCCGAGGCCGCGGTCGCGATCATCGCCGATGTCGCCGAGGGCCTCTCCGCGGCCCACGCCGCCGGAGTAGTGCACCGCGACGTCAAGCCGGAGAACATCCTGCTCGACATGGAGGGCCCCCTCGGCCCCGGCGGCGCACACCCCGCACTGCTCACCGACTTCGGCGTCGCCAAGCTGATCGACACCCCGCGCCGCACCAAGGCCACCAAGATCATCGGGACGCCGGACTATCTGGCCCCGGAGATCGTCGAGGGCCTGCCGCCACGCGCCGCCGTCGACATCTACGCCCTGGCCACGGTCCTCTACGAGCTGCTCGCCGGGTTCACCCCCTTCGGCGGCGGCCACCCCGGCGCGGTCCTGCGCCGCCATGTGACCGAGACCGTCGTCCCCCTGCCCGGTATCCCGGACGAGCTGTGGCAGCTGATCGTCCAGTGCCTGGCCAAGGCGCCCGCGTCCCGGCTCCGCGCCTCCGAGCTCGCCGCCCGCCTCCACGACCTGCTGGCGCTGCTGCGCGGCATGCCCCCGCTCGAGGTGGACGAGCCGGACGCGGAGCCCGCGTCCGAGGCCTACGAGGAGCACGACCACGCGACCCTGCCCAGCTCGCCCCGCAGGGCCGCCGTCCCGCTCGTGCCAGGCTCGGCCACCGACTCCAACCGGGACACCCACACCTCCATGCGCGTTCCCGGCCCCGACGAGCTCGCGGGCGGCGCCCGCGGCACGGCCCGCGCCCCCCGCACCCCGGGCCAGCGCCGTCCCGGCTCCGCCCGCCACAAGGCGGAAGCGGTGCGCAGGCGCCGGATCACGCTCGGTGTGGCGGGCCTCGCCCTGGCGGCCGCGGCCGGGGTGGGCGGCTGGCTGGCCACGGCCGGTGACGACGAGGGCGTACCGCCTCAGGACTCCAAGCAGTCGGCCCCCTCACAGCCGTAGGGCCCGGCCTCAGGATCGGGCCCCGGCGGATCCCGGGCGTGGACGGGCGGGACTGTATGCCTCGGCCAGCCGTTACGCTGGACCCGTGGCAGTCGTCGATGTATCCGAAGAGCTGAAGTCCCTCTCCTCGACCATGGGGTCGATCGAGGCCGTCCTCGACCTGGACAGGCTGAGGGCAGATATCGCCGTGCTCGAGGAGCAGGCGGCGGCGCCGTCCCTGTGGGACGACCCCGATGCGGCGCAGAAGATCACCAGCAAGCTCTCGCACCTGCAGGCCGAGGTCCGCAAGGCTGAGGCGCTGCGCGGGCGGATCGACGACCTCGAGGTCCTGTTCGAGCTCGCCGAGGCCGAGGACGACCCGGACACGCGTCTGGAGGCCGAGGCCGAGCTGGAGTCCGTCCGGAAGGCGCTGGACGAGATGGAGGTCCGCACCCTCCTCTCCGGCGAGTACGACGAGCGCGAGGCGCTCGTCAACATCCGGGCCGAGGCCGGTGGCGTCGACGCCGCCGACTTCGCCGAGCAGCTGCAGCGCATGTACATGCGCTGGGCCGAGCGGCACAACTACGGCACCGAGATCTACGAGACGTCGTACGCGGAAGAGGCCGGCATCAAGTCGACCACCTTCGTGATCAAGGCGCCGTACGCCTACGGCACCCTCTCGGTCGAGCAGGGCACGCACCGCCTCGTCCGTATCTCCCCCTTCGACAACCAGGGCCGCCGCCAGACGTCCTTCGCGGGCGTCGAGGTCCTCCCGGTCGTCGAGCAGTCCGACCACGTCGAGATCGACGAGACCGAGCTGCGCGTGGACGTCTACCGCGCGTCCGGCCCGGGCGGCCAGGGTGTCAACACGACGGACTCCGCGGTCCGCATCACCCACATCCCGACCGGCATCGTGGTCTCCTGCCAGAACGAGCGCTCCCAGATCCAGAACAAGGCGAGCGCGATGAACGTCCTCCAGGCGAAGCTCCTCGAGCGCCGCCGCCAGGAGGAGCAGGCCAAGATGGACGCCCTCAAGGGCGACGGCGGCAACTCCTGGGGCAACCAGATGCGTTCGTACGTCCTCCACCCGTACCAGATGGTCAAGGACCTGCGGACGGAGTTCGAGGTCGGCAACCCGCAGTCGGTGCTGGACGGCGAGATCGACGGCTTCCTGGAGGCCGGAATCCGCTGGCGCAAGCAGCAGGAGAAGTAGCTTCACCCGGTACGACAGTGGCGCCGGGCCCTCGACAGGGCCCGGCG
>NZ_JBHVDH010000036.1:0-39691 GCF_042802855.1 Streptomyces sp. NPDC057445
CGGCGCCCCACCCCGGCCCGGTGGGGAATCAGGAGCCGCCGGCCATCAGCTCCGCAGCTCCGCGCGGACGGTGCGCGCCGCCGCGACGAGGTTCTCCAGCGAGGCCCTCGTCTCGGCCCAGCCGCGGGTCTTCAGGCCGCAGTCGGGGTTGGCCCACAGCCGCTCCGGCGGGATCGCCTCAAGTCCCTTGCGCAGCAGGGCTGCCGCTTCGTCAGCGGCCGGTACGCGGGGTGAGTGGATGTCGTACACGCCCGGTCCGACCTCCCGCGGGTAGCCCGCCGTGGCGAGTTCACCGGCGACCTGCATATGGGACCGGGCGGCTTCCAGGCTGATGACATCGGCGTCCAGGTCCTCGATCGCCTGGAGAATGTCGCCGAACTCGGCGTAGCACATGTGCGTGTGGATCTGGGTGCCGGGCCGGACGCCGCCGGTGGTGAGGCGGAACGCCTCTGTCGCCCAGTCCAGATAGCGGGGCCGGTCGGCAGCCCGCAACGGGAGGGTCTCGCGCAGGGCCGGTTCGTCGACCTGGATGACCGACGTGCCCGCGGACTCCAGATCGGTGACCTCGTCGCGCAGGGCCAGCGCCACCTGGCGTGCGGTGTCGCCGAGCGGCTGGTCGTCGCGGACGAAGGACCAGGCGAGCATGGTGACCGGGCCGGTGAGCATGCCCTTGACCGGCCGGTCGGTGAGCGACTGGGCGTACAAGGTCCAGCGCACGGTCATCGGCCCGGAGCGGGAGATGTCGCCGGCGAGGACCGGCGGGCGGACGTAGCGGGTGCCGTACGACTGGACCCAGCCGTGCTGGGTGGCGAGGTAGCCCGTCAGCTGTTCGGCGAAGTACTGCACCATGTCGTTGCGTTCAGGCTCGCCGTGCACCAGGACGTCGATCCCGGCCTTCTCCTGGAAGGCGATGTTTTCCGCGATCTCGGCCCTGATGCGCTTCTCGTAGCCGGTGGTGTCGGTCCGGCCGGCGCGCAGGTCGGCGCGGGCGGACCGCAGTTCAACGGTCTGCGGGAACGAGCCGATGGTGGTGGTCGGCAGCAGCGGCAGGCCGAGATGGGCGCGCTGCGCCGCGGTCCGCTCGGCGTACGGCTGGGCGCGGCGTCCGTCGACGTCGGTGACGGCCGCCGTCCGGGCCCGTACGGCCGGGTCATGGGTGATCGCGGAGCCGGCCCGGGAGGCGAGATCGGCCCGGTTGGCGGCGAGTTCGGCGGCGATCGTGTCGGTGCCCTGGGTCAGGCCCTTGGCAAGCGTGACGATCTCCGCGCTCTTCTGCCTGGCGAATGCCAGCCAGCGCAGGATCTGCGGGTCGATGTCCCGCTCGCCCGCGGTGTCCAGCGGAACGTGGAGGAGCGAGCAGGAGGCGGCGACATCGACCTGGCCCGCGAGGCCCAGCAGGGTGGCGAGGGTGGTGAGGGACTTCTCGTAATCGTTGATCCAGATGTTGCGGCCGTCCACCACGCCGGCGACCAGGCGCCTGCCCGGCAGCCCGCCGACCGCGGCGAGATCGTCGAGGTTGGCGGCGGCCGGACCGGTGAAGTCGAGCGCGAGGCCGTCGACGGGGGTCCTGGCCAGGACCGGCAGTGCCTCACCGAGCCGGTCGAAGTAGGAGGCGACCAGCAGACGCGGCCGGTTCTCGAGTCCGCCGAGGTCCCGGTACGCCCTGGCGACGGCGTTCAGCTCGGCGGGGGTGCGGTCCTGAACGAGTGCGGGTTCGTCAAGCTGCACCCACTCGGCGCCCGCGGCCTTCAGGTCCGACAGCACATCGGCGTACACCGGAAGCAGACGGTCCAGCAGGGTCAGCGGCTCGAAGTCCGCGGGGACGCCGGGGGCGGGCTTGGCCAGCAGCAGATAGGTGACCGGCCCGACGAGCACGGGGCGCGGGGTGAGACCGAGCGCGAGCGCCTCGGCCAGCTGGGCGACCTGCTGGGTGGAGTCGGCGGAGAAGTCGGTGTCGGGGCCGAGCTCCGGGACCAGGTAGTGGTAGTTGGTGTCGAACCACTTGGTCATCTCGAGCGGGGCCACGTCCTGCGTGCCGCGAGCCATGGCGAAGTAGCCGTCCAGGGGTTCCGCGGCGACGGCGGCCCGGTGGCGCTCGGGGATCGCGCCGAGCATCACGCTGGTGTCGAGAACGTGGTCGTAGTACGAGAAGTCGCCGGTGGGCACCTCGTGGACGCCGGCTTCGGTCAGTTGCCGCCAGTTGGCCCGGCGCAGTGCGGACGCGGTGTCCCGGAGGGCGTCGGCGGTGACGCGGCCCTTCCAGTAGCCCTCGATCGCCTTCTTCAGTTCCCGGTTGCGCCCCTGCCGGGGATAGCCGTACACGGTGGCCCGTGCGTCCACGGTCGCTGACTTGCTGGTCACGGAACTCTCCTTCGCGAGCATGTCTCCGATATGACCCCGGGACAGGTCGAGAGCGCGAAGGAACGGCGCACCGGGCGGCCGGTGTTGCTGCCGCCACCTGGTGTGTACTCCCCGGACTTTCGTCCGGGGTGCTCCCAACCCGCCCTCGAGGTCACCGGGATCTCCGCGCGCGTACGTCGCGTGCGGGCAACGGGCAGGTCTTCGGACTCGCGGGCACATCTGCCGGTCTCCCGGCGGACACCTACTGGCCGTCGCTTCCCGGACCCGGGCGGGCCCAGTGCGTATGACGGCGGTCGTTCCCACTCACCGCTGCGGGGCAGTCCCGGATTCCCACCGGGTTCCCTCTTACGACGCGCCTGCCTGGCGGACAGGGCGAACCAGCTGCACGAGCCAGACTATGCGCTACGAGCGCACGTGTGGACACCACCGGTGGGAAGACGCCCGCCATCGGCGGGGCCGCTCGCTCCGGCACCGCTTCCCGTCCGTTCCGGCGGACCTGGTCCCGACAGGTGCGACGCGACCTCTCGGCATGGGCCTGCCACGTCCACGGATCGCGACGGCCGACCACGAGCCGTGCCGCCGTCCCCGGACGCCGCCGTGCGGTCGCGGCGCGCCTTCCGGACACCGGCAGCGACCGCTGCACCGCTGCACCGCTCCAGGACCCTGCCCCGGCAGCCGGCGCGATGGAACCGGCACTCGGCCGGACCGATGCCGACTCCTGGAAGAACCTTTTCCGTGGGCCTCTCCCCGTCCCGAGCGGCGCTGCCGGGCATCCGTCGACGGCCGGTGCTTCCGGCCCGACTCCGGCCTTCGCGGGGAGCCGACCGAGAGTCACGGGGTCCCACCGGTCCTTCTCACGGTGGGTCCGATGTGAGATCTGTGACCGCGGGTGTCAGGATGAAGCCATGAGTAACGTTTTCTTCGACATCACCATTGACGACAAGCCCGCAGGCCGGATCGTCTTCGAGCTGTTCGACGACGTGGTCCCCAGGACCGCCAAGAACTTCCGCGAGCTCGCCACCGGCGAGCACGGCTACGGCTACGAGGGCTCTTCGTTCCACCGCGTCATCCCCGACTTCATGCTGCAGGGCGGCGACTTCACCGCCGGCAACGGAACGGGCGGCAAGAGCATCTACGGCGAGAAGTTCGCCGACGAGAACTTCCAGCTCAAGCACACCAAGCCGGGCCAGCTCTCCATGGCCAACGCGGGCCCGAACACCAACGGCTCGCAGTTCTTCATCACCACCATCGTCACCGACTGGCTGGACAACAAGCACGTCGTCTTCGGCGAGGTCGTCGAGGGCATGGACATCGTCAAGCAGATCGAGGGCCTGGGCTCGCGCAGCGGCGCCCCCAAGGCGAAGATCACGATCGCCAAGTCGGGCGTCGTCGAGTCCTGATCCACGCGCGCGACGTCCGGGGCCGGGCACATTGCCTCCGCAGGTGCCGCCCGGCCCCGGTCCGCCGAATCGATCCTGGACATCCGGGCGTTGACGGTGGTTCGCGACCGGGCACCGCGGTCCGGGTTCGAGGCCCCCGGCGACAACGACCGTTCATTCGGATGAGATGCGGCGTCGACCCGGCCACGACTTGTCTTCGAGCGCACTTCAATTCGTAGGTTCGAGGCATGGCAACTCCACAGCACAGGATCGAATCGGGCTTCGGCGCCCGAAGCACCGCACAGGACGTTGTGCGCGGCATCGACCTCACAGGAAAACTGGCGATCGTCACCGGCGGCTATTCGGGCCTCGGACTGGAGACGGCACGGGCGCTTGCCGGTGCCGGCGCCGCCGTCCTGGTGCCCGCCCGGCGTCCCGCGGTCGCCAGGGAAGCTGTCGGTGGTATCGACGGCGTGGAGGTCGATGAACTGGATCTCTCGGATCTCGAGAGCGTCCGTCGCTTCACCGAGCGCTTCATCGCCTCCGGCCGCACCATCGACCTGATGATCAACAACGCCGGGATCATGGCCTGCCCGGAGACGCGGGTCGGACCGGGCTGGGAGGCACAGTTCGCGACCAACCACCTCGGCCACTTCGCCCTCGTCAACCGGCTCTGGCCCTTGATCGCCGGAAGCGGGGCTCAAAGCGGGGCGCGCGTCGTGTCGGTGTCCTCCAGAGGCCACCAGTTCTCGGGCATCCGCTGGGACGACGTCCAGTTCGAGCACGGCTATGACAAGTGGCAGGCGTACGGGCAGGCGAAAACGGCGAACGTGCTCTTCGCCGTGCATCTCGATGCGCTGGGCCGGGACTCCGGAGTGAGAGCCTTCTCGCTTCATCCGGGCGCGATCCTCACCGAGCTGGGGCGTCACCTTCCCAAGGAGGAGATGGTCGCCGCCGGCTGGATCGACGAGAACGGCAACGTGGTGGCCCCCGGTTTCAAGACGCCGGAGCAGGGCGCCGCGACGCAGGTGTGGGCGGCCACCTCCCCACAGCTGGCGGGCATGGGAGGCGCCTACTGCGAGGACTGCGACATCGCGGAGCCCGCAGGCGAGGCCGGGAGCGAGGGTGAGCTCACGAGCGGCGTACGCGCCTATGCGACCGACCCCGGGGAGGCGGCACGCCTGTGGAGGCTCTCGGCCGAGCTCACGGGCGTCGACGCGTTCGGCGCGTTCGGCGCGTCCGGCGCGTCCGGCGCGTCCGGCGCGTCCGGCGCGAAGTCCTGAGCGGCAGGACGCACCCGGCGGCGGCATCGCCGTGCCCGGACAAGCACCGACTCCGGAGGCACCTGCGGCGACTCGCTCGGCTCTACGGTCGGGGGCTGCCGCTCCTGTCGTCCACCTCGGACGAGCTCGACGACCCCGGCCGCTCCCCACTCCGCCCTCGGCACACGGCCGAGGCCTGAAGTGGCCGCCGCAGGTCCGGCGTCCGCGGGCGTGCCAGACCTGAGCATCGGACCGGCGATCCGGGTCAGGGACGGAACGTCCTGATCCTGACGGCCCTCTCCCTCGCGGTGGCGGCCTTCTGCCTGCTCCCGGCACCGGTGTACTCGCTCTTCCGAAGGAGCTGCAGTCGGGCCGGGCTGCTCCGGACGCTGTACGGAGGACTGGGCTTGCGCCGTCGGACTCCGGATGTCCGGCCCGGTGTTCTCCGGCAACCCCTTGGCCCTCTTCCCGGACCGGCACGTCGACCGGTTCCCGCTCCAGGCGGTCGACCTCATGACCATGCCCGCCGCCTACTGCTCGGCCGGCAGCCGGCCGGCAACGTCATGGGACCGGAGCACAGCCGGGTGTGAGGTCAGGAGGCGGCGGTGGCGGCCGGAGCAGTCGCGTCAGTCCGCCGCCTCCGGCGCAGGGCTCGCCCCGTACCCTGTCCCGTCGGGCGGACGCGCGCGGCCTCTGGCTTCCAGCGGCGAAGGGCCCTGCGACCGCAGCTGCGCAGCTGCGACGGACACACCCGGGCACGCTGACCTCCGCTGGTGACAAGGGCGTTCACCGGGGACAGCGGGTCCGCACCCATCGACTTCGCGACCAGGACGCCGACCACCATCGGCAGCAGGACTGCGGCCAGGGCAGTGCCCGTGGCGGTGACATGCTGGATGCGGGGGCGGCGCGGGGCGTCGGGACTCATGACTCCCATTCGACCGACGCGCACGCCTCAGGAGATGGGGCGAGGTACTCAGCCCGTACGTCCACACGTACTCAACTTCGGGCATGAGGCGGCGCACGACGTACTCGCGAGCCCCTCGGTGGTGATCGCACTCCGGGCCGCCCGTCGAGTGAACCACCGCCCACCGCAACGCCGTTCCCGCGGGAAGAAGGGCCGGTCTCCCGGCTCGCACAGGAGGGGACCGGCCGCCTCCCCGGCGGGCCGCTCAGCGCCGCTCAGGGCGGCGAGTGCGGGCGGGCCCCGCGCCGAGGACCGGCTGGGGCCGGCACGCACCGGCGCCGGGCATCGGCCCGGACACCGGCTCGTGCCGGGACGCGCGCTCAGGCGTGCGTGAGCCGCCCGGGCGCAGGAACGTTGCGGAAGCGGAACGGCTCCGGCTCACGGCCGGCCTGGACGAACCAGCACTCACCGGTGCCGTCGCCGGTGACGATCCGCACCACCGTGTCGGCCACCACTTCCGCCGGAATGACCGGCACGCCCTGCTCGGAGAGCATCCCGCGCAACGGGTCGATGATCCGGGACTCGGCGAACCCCGGGCAGAGCGCGTTGAAGCGGACCCCATCGGGTGCGAGGGCCGGACCGAGGGAGCGGGCCAGGCCCACCACGGCGTGCTTGTTCGCCGCGTACAGGGGGTCGAGCGGCACCGCGGCCAGGCCTGCCAGGGACGCGGTCGCCACGATCGATCCGCCGCCGCGGGCCCGCAGCGCGGGCAGCACCGCGTGGGTGCCGAAGACGACGCCGTCGAGGTTGGCTCCCATCGCGCGACGGTAACGCGCGAGGTCGAAGTCGTCTCCGACGCCGCACCCCGTGGCCACGCCCGCGTTGAGGAACGCGATGTCGACCCCGCCACAGCGCTCGACGGTGAACTCGACCAGCGCGCGGTCGGCTTCGAGGTCCGCCACGTCGCAGGCCTGGAAGTGGCCGCCGACGAGATCCGCGACCTCCCTGCCGCCCTCCACGTCGAGGTCGGCGACGACCACCTCGGCCCCCGCCCCGGCCAGTGCCAGCGCCGTGCTGCGGCCCAGTCCACTGGCGCCGCCGGTGACGATCGCGACCTTGCCGCGCAGCGGGGCGCTTCCGTCCACGTTCCGGGGTGTCCGCTCTCCCTGCGGAGAGGTCGGCCCGTTCGCGGCGGCCGTCATGCCAGTTCCAGGACGAGCTTGCCGACGTTGTCACCGCGGAACAGCATCTGGAACGCCTCGGGGAAGTCGTCCACGGTGCCCTTCACCACGTGCTCCTTGGCCTTGATCCGGCCGGCGCCGATCCAGCCTGCGATCTCCTGCGCGGCCTGTGCGTAGCGCTTGGCGTAGTCGAAGACCACGAAACCCTCCATGCGCGCGCGCTTCACGAGCAGAGACAGGTAGTTCGACGGGCCCTCGACCGGCGTCGCGTTGTTGTACTGGCTGATCGCACCGCAGATCACCACCCGTGCGTGCATGGCCAGCCGGGTGAGCGCCGCGTCCAGGATGTCCCCTCCGACGTTGTCGAAGTAGACGTCGATGCCGTCCGGGGTCAGCTCGCGCAGTGCGCGCTTGACGTCGCCCGCGCGGTAGTCGATCGCCGCGTCGAACCCGAGCTCGTCGGTGAGCAGCGCGCACTTCTCCGGCCCGCCGGCGATGCCCACGACCCGGCATCCCTTGACCTTGGCGATCTGGCCCACGATGGTTCCCACCGCGCCGGCGGCCCCGGACACCACCACGGTCTCGCCGTCCTTCAGAGCGCCGACGTCCAGCAGCCCGAAGTACGCGGTCATGCCCGGCATGCCGAGGGCGCCGAGATACGTGGACGGCGGGGCGAGCGAAGTGTCGATCTTCAGGGCGCCCTTGCCGTCGGAGACGACGTACTCCTGGACGCCGAAGGTGCCGACGACGTGGTCCCCGGGCCGGAAGCCGGGGTGATCGGAGGCGGTGACCTCGATGACCGACCCCGCACGCATCACCTCGCCGATCCCCACCGGGGGCAGGTAGGAGGGGCGGTCGTCGAGCCAGCCCCGCATGGCCGGGTCCAGCGAGATGACGCGTGTCCGGCCCGCGAACCGGCCTGGACCGGGCTCCTCCACGGATGCGGAGTGATGCTCCCAGTCGTCGGGTCGCACCACGCCCGAAGGGCGAGCTGCCAGACGGATCTGGCGGTTGGTCGCAGACATGAGTCCTCCTGTCGGTCACTACTCCCCGCGACCATACCGACCAGTAGGTACGGCGGCGAGTGTGAGACGCCCCACACCCCTTCCGCCCCGTCCCGGGAGCGGGAGGTTCAGGGTTCGATGACGAGGCGCTCGATGCGGCCACCGCGGAGGCTGAAGCGGTAGCGCAGGTCGACGACACCTCCGGGGAAGTCGCCTTCGAGGTGCTGGGTGGCGACGAAGTGGGTGTCGTCCGTCCGGTGGGCGCGGGTGAGACCGATGGTGTACGTGTACTCGCTCGACGACCGGTTCAGCCACTCCTCGATCGCCTCCGTGCCGTCGTACGTCCGGCCGTCGTCGACGACCGTGGCATCGCCGGTGAAGGCCGTGACGGCTCGGACCGTGTCGTGCTCCCGGTGGGCGTCCAGATATCGGGTGATCACGTCGGGGAGTGCGGCAGGATCGATGGTGACGGGTTCGTTCTCGTTCATGGCGGTCACTTTCTGTCGGGCGGGTCCGGACGGTCTCCGTCCGGGCGTGGACGGTTTCTGCCGGGCGGGTTCAGACCGTGGGGGTGGTGCCGCCGTCGATGACATGCTCGGCTCCGACGATGGCCGCGGCGCGGTCGGAGACCAGGAAGGCCACCAGTTCCGCCACTTCCTCCGGCCGGTTGGGGCGCCCGAGCGGGATGCCGCCGAGTGAGTCCATCAGCTTCTGGAGTGCCGCCTCGGCCGTGATGCCATCGCCCTGGGCGATCCGGTCGACGAGGGCGTCGGCGGCGGTGGTCTGCACGAAGCCGGGCGAGACGGTGTTGACACGCACTCCGTACGGCGCGACCTCGTTGGCGAGGCCCTTGCTGTAGGTGGTCAGGGCGGCCTTGGCGGCGGCGTAGGCCAGGGTGCCGTTCCACAGGGGCATCCGGCGCTGGATCGAGGTGACGTGCACGATCGCACCCTTCCGGGCTTCGATCATGCCGGGCAGCAGACCGCGGTCCAGGCGGACGGCGGCCAGGAGATTGACGTTCAGCTCCTTGGCCCAGTCGTCCTCGTCGAGGGCGGCGAAGCCGCCGGCGGGAGCCTCGGAGCCGCCGAGTGTGTTGACCAGGATGTCGATGCCGCCCAGGCGTTCGAGAGCCTCGTCCACCACTGCGGCCGCACCTTCGGAGGTGGCGAGGTCGGCCGCGATGAAGAACTTCGGTTCCGTGTCCCTGGAGCTGCTGCGGGCAGTCACCAGCACAGTCGCCCCGGCCTGCTCCAGGCGGCGCGCGATGGCCGCTCCCGAACCCTTGGTGCCGCCGGTGACCAAGGCGCGCCGGCCGTCGAGGGAATCGCTGAGAGGGGACGTCATGAGAGGTTCCGATCCCGGGTCGGCACGCAGGGAGCGTGCGTCCCGCAGTAACTGCTAAAATAGAAGTGAGTAACTTCGACTTTAGCAGCAACTCATTGGGGATGGTCACTGTGGCGAGCCGGATAAGGCTGGAGGACCGGGAATGCCCGCTGTCCACGACGGTGCAGCACGTCGGTGAGTGGTGGACGCTGCTGATCCTGCATGACGCCTTCGACGGCTACACCCGCTTCGACCAGTTCCAGGAGAGCCTCGGCATCTCCTCGAGCATGCTCACCAGCCGTCTCAGGACACTGGTCGCGGACGGGCTCCTGGAGCGCCGCCCGTACCGGACGAACCCCGTGCGCCACGAGTACGTCCTCACCGAACTCGGGCGCTCGCTGCGTCCGGTCATCGTGGCGATGGCGGCCTGGGGCAATTCCCGCCTCGCCCCCCAGGAACGCAGCATGATCCTGGTTCATCACGCGACCGGTGAAGAGGTGGAGCCCGTCGTCGTCGACGCGAAGACCGGCCACCGCGTCGACGACAGCAGCGCCTACGTCTTCACCGCCGGGCCCGCGGCGGGCGACGCCATGCGCTCCCGCTACCTCCCGACGACCGAGAACTCTTCCGGGAACGGGGCGACGAGCGGGAGCTGAGCGACGAGTGGTGCCACGGCCGCGGCTGCCGGAGGGGCATCGAGGGCAGCACCGCCGCGCGGCGTGCCGTCGCGGACACCTGATCGGCGGCTGTCGCCGGGATGACGGGCCTACGGAGAGTGCGATCCCGCTACCGCCAGGGGGCCGAGACCTCCCCCGCCGGCCGCGGTCGGCTCGCGGGCGAGGTCTCGGCTCCTCCTCAGCCGCGCCGGGCCTCGGCCAGGGCCGCGCGCAGTGCGGCGGCGTCCGCGCTCGTGCCCGGGTCGTCCATGGAGATCCCACGACCCTGCGGGTTCTTGGCGTAGGGAACGACATAGGCCGGCGTGTCGCGCTGGAAGCGCCAGCTGTCGGCCAGGGACCCCGCGTCCACGGCGTCGTAACCGAGGAGATCGAGCAGCCGGGTGGCGGAGGCCTTTGCCTCTGAGTCATCGCCCGCGATCGGCAATGCCGAGCGGTCTGCAGCGCCCGCGGGCCTGGCCAGCGTGGCCAGATGCACGAAGAAGATGTTGTTGAAGGCCTTGACGATCTTGGCGTCCGGCAGATGCCGCTGGAGCAGTTCGCTGGTGGTGGTCTCCTCCGCGTCCAGTTCGGCGATCCGTCCGTCACGCTCGGGGTAGTAGTTGTTCGTGTCGAGGACGACCTTCCCCGCCAGGGGTGCCACCGGCACCTGGCGGTAGTTCTTCAGGGGGACGGTGACCACGACCCAGTCGCCCGCGGCGGCTGCTTCCGCGGGGGTCGCGGCCCGTGCGCGGGGGCCCAGCTCCGCCACCAGGTCGGCCAGGGTCTCAGGTCCTCGTGAGTTGCTGAGGACCACATCCAGCCCGGCAGCCACGCCGAGCCTTGCAAGGGTGCTGCCGATATGTCCACTGCCGATCAGTCCCAGAGTGCTCATGCTGATGACAGCCGGACCCACCGCAGCCGTATTCCCGTCCTGTGCCCCGGGGCGCCATTGGCGTGGTCGCCGGATGACCGGGAGAGGGCCGGACGTCGGCGGCTGGACGGCGGACGACCAGGCGCGCGCCTGGGGCGTTGTCCTCGACCTGGGCACCGCCACGGTGGGCGACCATGAGGCGCGCACGACGGCGAGACCGAGCCCACTGCCGCCGGCGTCCCTGGCGCACGCCCGCCGTCCAGGCGGGTGAAGCGGCCGAAGACGCGTTGCCGACCGGGCTCGGGGATGCCGGGCCCGTCATCGGCGACAGCCAGTTACGCGAACCGGTCGCGCACGCCGAGCCGCACGCCGATCCGGGTGGCTGCGTGCCGGACGGCGTCGTCCAGCAGGTTCCGCACGACCCGTGAAAGCGCGTCAGCGTCACCGTTCACCCGCGCTGCGCCGATGGCGCGTTCATCGATGACGAAGTGCACATCCGGCGGGCACGCCGGACTTCGGCGAAGACAGTTCATCCGGGTCGACGGTGCGGCGCTGCAGCCGGGGGCGGGCGTCGGCGCCCCAGGCCGGAGGCGGTGATGTCGGCGGCCTGTGCGCGCAAGGTGTCCATGGGCCGCAGTGGGCGGCCGGCGGGGCCGCCTCAGCCTGACCTGACGGACACCCACACGGTTCACGCTGCGGCTGCCCCGTACGGAACAGCCGCGCCGCACCGGGAGGCCTGGCGCCATGGGCGGACAAGCACCGGCGTGGCGCGGAAGTCGGTCCCGGGGGCTCTCACCCTGTGCGATCTCGATGCCGGTTCGGCAGGTCGCCGGCCGTCGGGGAGTCGCTCGCAGAGCGCCGGAGCGTCGACTCGCCCTCGCCGCGCCCGCCGACGAGCTGCACCCCATCGAGTCGTTCATCGCCAACGGCTTGCGGACCTTGCCCGTACAGCCCAAGGACCCAAGCATCGCGAGCTGTTCGCACCTTTGGGCCGTGCAGGGGCCGGCGCCGTCGCGCCGCCCCTGCACGGCCCCGTCATGCCTGCCCGGCAGGGCAGGGCCATTCCGAAACAGGCGGACCGGATACGCGCGGCGGTGTGAGAGGCGGACGACGTTCTGACGCTCGGCCGGAAACCGGCTTGTGGCCATCGGGAAAGGACCGTCCGGCACATCAACTCCGGGCACCCGGTCGCACGGTGGGCACCTCGTTCGTCAGCACATCTGCCGAGGTGCACCGCTGAGCGGTACTTGTCGCACCGGTATGGGTTCGGTAAAGAACACCAGTGCGGCCTGTTCCGCACCGTCCTGCCACGAAAGGATCCCCCGGTACAACTCCACAACAGCAGGGGGAGGTTCTACGTGAGACGCACAGCAGTGCTCGGCTCGGCCGGCACTCTGGTCGCGGGCACCCTCATAGCGGGTGCGATGGCGGCTCCGGCAGCCAGTGCCGAAAGCCGCAGCCACGGATGGTCCGAAGCACGCGGCGTCCAGGTCGCCGCTGAGCGCGCGGCCAAGAAGGGCATCGACTGGGCGGACTGCCCGGAGGACTGGGGGCTTGCCAAGCCCATCCAGTGCGGCTTCATCAGCGTTCCGCTGGACTACGCGCGGCCGAACGGCAAGCAGATCAAGATCGCTGTGGACCGTATCGGCAACACCGGGACCAAGGAGGAGCGCCAGGGCGCCCTCGTCTACAACCCGGGCGGCCCCGGCGGCTCCGGGATGCGCTTCCCGGCACGGGTCACCAACAAGAGCCCGTTGTGGGTCAAGGCCGCGAAGGCCTACGACTTCGTGGGCTTCGACCCGCGCGGCGTCGGCCACTCCACGCCCATCTCCTGCGTCGACCCGCAGGAGTTCGTCAAGGCGCCGAAGCTCGACCCGGTGCCCGACAGCGAGGCCGACAAGCGGGCGCAGCGCAAGCTCGCGGCCGAGTACGCGGACGGGTGCGCAGAGCGCAGCGGCTGGATGCTGCCGCACATGACGTCGGCGAACACCGCGCGCGACCTGGACGTCGTCCGGGCCGCCCTCGGCGAGAAGAAGCTCAACTTCCTGGGCGTCTCCTACGGCACCTACCTGGGTGCGGTCTACGCGACCCTCTTCCCCGGCCATGTCCGGCGCATGATCGTCGACAGCGTGGTCGACCCGTCGCGCGAGAAGATCTGGTACCAGGCGAACCTGGACCAGGACGTCGCGTTCCAGATGCGATGGGACGACTGGAAGGCGTGGGTCGCCAAGAACGACGCCACCTTCCACATCGGCGACACCCCGGAGAAGGTCGAGCAGCAGTGGGTCAAGCTGCGGGCCACCGCGAAGGCGAACCCGCTCGGTGGGGTTGTCGGCCCGGCCGAGCTCATCGGATTCTTCCAGAGCGCCCCGTACTACGACTCCTCCTGGGTGCCGGTCGCCACGACCTGGAGCAAGTACCTCGCGGGTGACACCCAGGCGCTCGTCGACGCGGCCGCGCCCGACCTGTCGGACACCGCGGGCAACATCTCCGCGGAGAACGGCAACGCCGTCTACACGGCAGTCGAGTGCGCCGACGCCAAGTGGCCCACCAGCTGGAAGAGGTGGAACCGGGACAACACCCGGCTGCACAAGGACCACCCGTTCATGACCTGGGCCAACGCCTGGATGAACCTGCCGTGTGCCACCTGGTCCTCGAAGCAGCACACTCCGGTGCAGGTGCGGACCGGCAAGGGCCTGCCACCGGTGCTCATCGTGCAGTCCACCCGTGACGCCGCCACTCCCTTCTCGGGCGCCGTCGAGCTGCACAAGCGGCTCAAGGGCTCACGTCTGATCATCGAGAAGGACGCCGGTTCGCACGGTGTGACCGGTCTGGTCAACCCGTGCATCAACGAGCGGGTGGATTCCTACCTGCTCAGCGGCAAGCTGGACAGCCGCGACGTGACGTGCACCCCGCACGCCACGCCCAAGCCGTAAGGCACAAAGGGCTGAGTGAGGGGCGGCCGACCGCGGCCGCCCCTTCCTCATGCCTGCGCATGCGCATCGATGTGCCCGCGGGCTTCGTACCGGCCGGCCGTGTCCTACGGTCCGGCGGGGACATCGCCCCGCCAGGGCCACTCAGTCAGATGAGCGGGCGCTCGTAGACGAGGAAGCCTTCGTGGCGGGCCACCCGGTCGTAGAGGGCACGCGCCGTGGCATTTCCCTCGTGCGTCTGCCAGTAGAGCTTCTCCGCACCGGCCTCCCTGGCAGCTGCGGCCGTCGCCTCGATGAGCGCCCTGCCCACCCCCATGCCCCGGGCGGTGGGCGCGGTGAACAGGTCCTCCAGATAGCAGTACGTACCCGCGGCCCACGTCGAACGGTGCAGGACGTGATGACAGATGCCGACCAGCGCGCCGTCGGCCCAGGCCCCCAACGCGCCCATCGGCTCCGCCGGGTCACCGAAGCGGGCCCACGTCAGGTCGGTGACGCTCGCCGGCAGGACATGGTCGTAGAAGTCCAGATAGGCCTTCCACAGCGGCTCCCAGGCAGCCCGGTCGGCACCTGCCAGGGGGCGGATCTCCAGACCGTTGTTCAGCGGCACGGTTCCTCGCAGTTCGTTGACGCGACTCCCGACAGAATGCCAGGCGAGGGACCGGTCACCCCACACCGCCCCCGAACGATCGGCCACTGCCGGGCGGCCCGGAGCGCGAGACCTGCGGAGTGGTGCCGGCAGGACCGGCCCCGCGGCGCGCCGCCGGACCGCCGGGGCGCGGTCGGGGCCAGGGGCGTCCCAGCTCCCGGCGACGCATGAAAGGTGATGTCTGCGCATGCTCGCCACAATGGAGACATGGGTGGCGGAGCACTGCCTTCGGACGACGCGGGTTCCCTGGGTCGGGGTCGCTACGGTGAGCGGGTCTTCCGTCCCGAGGACAGGGGCGAGAGCGACCGGATCGATCTCGGGGCACTCGCCTACGACGACACGACCATGACCCGGCTCCGCCTGCTGGGAGCAGGCCCGGGCTGGAGGTGTCTCGAGGTGGGCGCGGGTACCGGCACGGTGGCGCGCCGGCTCCTCGGCGAGGCGGGCGTCGCGGAGGTTCTGGCCGTGGACCGCGACGTGCGGTTCCTCGAGGCCCACCCGGTGCCGGGACTTGCCTCGCTGCAGGCGGACATCACCGCCGACGACTTCTCCCCCGGGCTCTTCCAGCTGGTCCACGCCCGCTTCGTGCTCATGCACCTGCCGGCCCCGGAACGGATGATCGCCACGCTCGGCGGCCTGCTCGCCCCCGGCGGCGTACTGGTCGTCAGCGACGCGGTGGACCTGACGACCGACTCCGCACCCGTCACGCCCTACACCCTGGCCATGAGAGCGATGTGGCGGGGCCTGCGTGACAGCATCGGGACCGATGTCTCGCGGGTGCCCCACTACCCCGGGCTGCTGCGCGCGGCGGGGCTCGGACCCGTCGCGGCCGAGATCCATGTGCCGCCGCTCGTACCCGGCAGTGCGATCAGCCGGTTCTGGGCGGACACCTGGGACCGCGCGCGGGCCGCCATGGTGGCGACGGGTCTCGTCGACGACGAGCAGATCGAGGATGCCGTGCGCTACCTGGGCTCCCCCCAATGCGCGGGGCTGTCACCGGGGATGCTCACCGCCTGGGGTTGGAAGCGCCCGGAGGCAGCATGACCATCGGCCCCGGCCGGGGGCGCCGGGAGGCATACGGATCGCGCCGGAACTCGCCTGTAAACGGGCCTCTCGAGCAAGGAAACAGACGTCCGAGCGTGCGGCACAACAAGACTGGGCGCAGTCGGCGAGGTCCCGGCCGAGGGAGAAGTGGCGAGCCAGAGCTCGTCCTTCGGATCAGTTGCGGCCGAGTTCGGATGCTGGTCGTCACTGATCCCCATAGCGTGTCCGTTGAGGGCAGGCGCGAGGGTGGGAGTGATGGCGATGCGGACGTGGGAGGCAGCGCTGGAGAGGTTGTGTGCCGTGCAACTCCCGGAGGACGAGTCCGCCGAACCACCGGACGACCTCTTCGATGCTGTGGACGGCCTCATCGACGCCTACGGTGCGGACGACATCGCCGAGATCGTCGCGCAGGCCGTGGACTCAGGGCGCACCACGGTGGGGCATGCGACCACCTTCCTGAACGTCGCAGCGTGGTCTCACCTCAGCGGGCGGGCCATCGGCGCAGGACTCGGGCGATGAGCAGCGCGACGTCGTCGTGGTCGCCGGGATGACGCAGGGCCTGCAGGAGCAGCTCGGCGGTTTCGTCCAAGGAGCGATGAGGGTCGTCCAGCAGGGCGAGCAGGTTCTCCAGACATGCGTCGATGGGCCGGTCACGCCTCTCGACCAGCCCATCGGTGTAGAGGACGAGCTGATCGCCCGGGTCCAGGTCGAGCGTGGTGGTGTGGAAGGCGACATTGCCCACGCCGAGCGGAGCGCCGGTGGGCAGGTCGAGCAGCTCGCGCTTTCCGTCGAGGCGGAGGAGGGCAGGGGGCAGGTGACCGGCGAGGGAGATGCGGCACTGCGCGGTGCGCGGGTCGTAGACGCCGTAGACGCAGGTGGCGATGGTGTCCTGCTCCAGGTCCTCCGTGATGCGGTCGAGGTGCTCGAGGACCTGCGCGGGGTCGAGGTCGAGGCCCGCCAGGGTGCGGGTGGCGGTACGGAGCTGGCCCATGGTGGCGGCGGCGCTGACGCCACTGCCCATGACGTCGCCGACGACGAGGGCCGTCTTGTCGCCCTCGAGCGCGATGACGTCGAACCAGTCGCCGCCGATCTCGCTGGCTGCCCGGGCCGGCTGGTACCGGGAGGCGACAGCCAGCCCTGGACGTTGCGGTGGCGGGTGGGGCAGCAGGCTGCGCTGGAGGGTGAGCACCGTGCGGCGTTGCTCCTCGACGGCGCGGTGACGCTCGGTGACGTCCACGCTGGAGGTCACCACTCCCAGTACCCTCCCGTTGCGTGCTTCGAGCCGGTGGAAGGAGATCGACCAGGCGTGGTCGTTGTCCGGGTCGGCCGGGGTGCGACCGACGGTGTACTGGTCGGAGACCGGGGTCCCGGTGGCCAGTACCTTGCGCATCGTCGCTTCGAAGGACTCGTCCAGGAAGGGCAGCACCTCGTGGACGTGCCGGCCCACGTGCTCGGCGGCAGGCACGCCGTTCATCCGCGCCTCCGCGGCGTTGACCGTGACGTACCGAAGGTCGGTGTCCAGCACACCTAGTCCGATCGGCGACTGGGACACGAGCCTGGCGGACAACGCCAGATCCCGTTCGACCTGCCGTAGCGTCGCCTGATCCGCGGCAAGACCCAGGGCGTAAAGGTCCCCCTCGTCGTCCTGCAGCCGCATGTTGCGGAACTCCACCAGCCGCGTGCTGCCGTCCTTGTGCCGCATGGGGAAGACTCCCGCCCAGCTGCAGCCGACTTCCATGACCCGGGCGAACATGTCCTGGACCGTTCGGCGGTGCTCCTCGTGGACCAGGAGGCGGCCGGCGAACTCGCCGAGGGCCTCGTCGGCGCTGTAGCCGAACAGGTCCTCGGCCTGCGGGCTCCAGAGATCGATCCTTCCCTCGGCGTCGAGGAGAATGGCGGCCACGTTCAGCACGTCCATGACGCCACCGGACACCGTCGCGTCGACGCCCGCCGTGCCGGGACCGGCCCGTACGGACTCGGCTGCACACATCCCAGGCCCTCCTCACTGCACAACGCCGGAACCCGGCGGGATCGGGACCCCGACCCGGTCCTGCGGTCCGGCCGGCGTGGCCTGCCTCCCCCATCGTCTCCCTCCAGGGGCCGCTCCCGCAGCTACGACGGTCCGATCCGGCGGACGCGACGGGCGGCCGACGCCGCATGGCACAGGCACGCCACCCCGCCCGGCGCCACTGGAAGCCTCCCTCGGGTCGGGGCGGGACCTCGAGGTCATGCGGTGCTGGGCAGCAGCATGGCCCACCGCGACGCTCCCGCGCGGTGGGCCATGTCAGATGGGCCGATCGCTGCCCGGCATGTGATTGCCGACTGTCGCCGAGCCTCGTCGCTGCGTCGTTACGGCGCCATCTCGTACGCCCCGGCCAGTGCCTCGACACGCTCCCAGACGCGCGCCGAGCGCGCCTCGTCGACGACGGGACGACGGACCGCGCCGAGCGCCCAGTGCTGCTGTTCCGCGGTGGCGGAGTCCTTGCCGTGCAGCTCGACGGCGTGCGCGGAGAAGTCGCGTACGAGGACGGAGAACAGCTCGTCGAGCACGTCCTCGTCCAGGCCCGTCAGGCGGGCCTGCTCAAGGATCAGCTGTCCGTGCACCACCAGCGCGAACAACTGGCCGACGGAGAGGAGGAAGTCGAGGTCGCGGCTCTGCTCCTCGCCAGGGGCGGCGGTGGCGACGAACTCGCACAGGGCGTCGGCCTGTTCCCGGAAGCGGGCGACGTTCGGGACCCCGGCGTAGGCGTCGTAGGCGGTGCGCCAGTCGTGGAAGCGTATGGAGCCCAGGCCGCGGGCCGGTCCCTGCCGGAAGAGGAACGCGTCGTCGGCGGCGTCGAGGCGGGTGGGCACCGCCGCGTACTCGGCCGGGTCCAGCAGGTGGTTGCGCATGAACTTGAGAATCAGCGCGAGATTGACGTGGACCGTGCCCTCGAGCTTGGGCAGCCCCCGGATCTCGACGGCGGCCTGGGCGAAGTAGGTGTCCTTCTCGAAGCCCTTGGCGGCGATGACGTCCCACATCAGGTCGATGACCTTCTCGCCCTCGGTGGTCACCTTCATCTTCGTCATCGGGTTGAACAGCAGGTAGCGGCGGTCGTCGGGGCCGGCCGAGCGGAAGTAGTCGACGGCGCGGTCGCTGAACAGCTTCATGCCGACGAGGCGGACGTACGCGTCGGCCAGCTCGCGGCGCACGTGCGGGAAGGCGGTGACGGGGCGGCCGTAGAGGATGCGGTTGTGCGCGTGGGTGACGGCCTCGTACATCGCGTGCTCGCAGATGCCGATCGAGGCGGTGCAGAGGTTGAACTTGCCGACGTTGACGGTGTTGAGGGCGGCGTCGAAGGCGGCGCGGCCGGTGTGCAGGACGTCGTCGGGGCCGACCGGGTAGTTGTCGAGGCGGAACTCGCTGACGTACTTGGAGGAGTCGACGACGTTCTTGACGAGGCGGTACGCCGGGTGGCGGCTGTCGGCGGCGAAGAAGACGTAGCCGTCCGGGCCCTCGATGTCGGTGCGGCGGCCGAAGACGGAGACGAGCCCGGCGGCGTTGCCATTGCCGATGTAGTACTTGGAGCCGCTCGCGAGGAAACCACCCCTGCCGTCGGGTTCCAGCAGCATGTCGGTGGAGTAGATGTCGGCCCCGTGGCTCTTCTCGGACAGGCCGAAGGCGAACACCTCGCCCTGGGAGAGGAGTTCCGCCGCGCGGGTGCGAGCGACGGTGTTGTCGCTCTGCCAGACCGGGCCGAGACCGAGGATGGTCACCTGCCACGCATACCAGTAGTCGAGGCCGTAGAACCCGAAGATCTCGTTGAGCGCGGCGATCCGCGCGGTGTCCCAGCGCTGGTCCTGGTGTCCGGCGGCGGAGGCCGGGGTGAGGAAGGTGGCGAACAGCCCTTCCTTGGCGGCGAACGCGAGGAAGTCCGCCAGCCAGGCGCGGGAGCGGTAGTCCTCGATCAGCTTGCGCTTGCCGCGGTCCTCGAACCAGTCGACGGTGGCGCGGAGCAGCCTGCGGGTCTCGGGGTCGAAGTGCGCGGGGTCGTATGTGCGCGGGTTGAAGAGCAGAGGGTCGGCCATGGAGGTTCGCCTTCCGAGGGGTTGTGGGTTGACGGTTGCTGTTGCTCGGCGGGGTTGCTGGGGGCCGGCTGCGGTGGAGACGGCGGGGCAGTTCAGCTACGCGGACGTGACGCGACGAGCCGGTGGATGGTGACGAGCACATCGTCCAGCCAGGCGATCGTCATCCGCTCGTACGCGATGCCGCCGCGCAGCACGACGTGCTGCAGTTCCTGACCGGCGTCGGGCGGTGCGGGTGCCTCGGGCCCGGTGAAGTCGCGCAGTTCCCCGGCGAGATAGTGCGCAACCCGGTCGCTGTGCACCTGGCGATGCCGCTCGACCTCGCGGATCAGCGCGGCCGGGTCGTCGAAGGCCGCGCCGCGGATCTTCACGGCCAGGTCGTGCCGGATGCTCTCGGGTTCGATCGGTTCGTGCAGCCACTCGGAGAGGGCGGCGCGGCCGGGGCCGGCGACGGAGTACTCCTTCTTGTCCGGCCGGCCCTGCTGCGGCACCTCGCGGACGGCGAGCAGGCCGTCGCTCTCCATGCGCTTGAGAACGCGGTAGATCTGCTGATGGGTGGCGGTCCAGAAGTACCCGATGGACCGCTCGAACCGCCGGGCCAGCTCATAGCCGGAGCCCGGCTTCTCCAGCAGGGAGACGAGGATCGCGTGCTCGAGCGCCATGCCCCGATCCTTCTATGCAACTCGTTGCATAGACAAGCGGCTGTGCCGGGGTGAGACACGGCTCACCCCGGGGCGGCGCTCGGCGAACGCCGCCGCCAACCGACTGATCCCCGTGGCGGGTCGAGGAGCCTCCGTCCGGGGCGCTGGAACGATACGCCCATGACACCCAGGTCAGAGTCCCCTGAGAGTCCGGCATCGGCGCGACTGGTCCTGCTGACACTCGCGGCCGGGCAGTTCCTGATGGCCCTCGACAGCTCTGTCATGAACGTCTCGATCGCGACGGTGGCCGAGGACGTGGGCACGACCGTGACCGGGATCCAGGGCGCGATCACGGCGTACACGCTCGTGATGGCCATGTTCATGATCCCTGGCGGGAAGGTCGGTGCGCTCATCGGCCGCAAGCGAGCCTTCATGATCGGCTGCGGCATCTACGGCTGTGGATCCCTGACGACAGCACTCGCCCCGAACCTGCCCGTGCTCCTGCTCGGCTGGGCCTTCCTCGAGGGGATCGGGGCGGCACTCATCCTGCCCGCGATCGTGGCGCTGGTCGCCGGCAACTTCGCCACCGAACGACGGCCCGCCGCCTACGGACTCGTGGCGGCCGCGGGAGCCGTGGCGATCGCGATCGGGCCGCTCATCGGGGGCGTCGCGACGACATACTTCTCCTGGCGCTGGGTGTTCGCCGGTGAGGTCGTGATCGTCCTCGCCATCCTGGTGCTCGCGCGCCGCATCGCCGACGCTCCGATCGACGAACACCCGGGAATCGATCTCGTCGGCGCCGTGCTGTGCGCCCTCGGTCTCGGGATCTTCGTCTACGGCGTACTCCGCTCGGACGAATGGGGCTGGTTCCATCCGAAGCCCGGCGCGCCCTCCTGGCTGGGGGTCTCCCTGGTCATCTGGTTCATGATGGCGGGCCTGCTCCTGATCCGGCTCTTCCTCCACTGGGAGGCCCGTCTCGTGGAACGGCGCAAGGAACCGCTCTTGGACCCGGCCATGCTGCAGAACAAGCAGCTCACCGGCGGCCTGACGATGTTCTTCTTCCAGTACCTCGTGCAGATGGGCGTGTTCTTCGTCGTACCGCTCTACCTGTCGGTCGCACTCGGCCTGTCCGCACTCGCGACCGGCGCGCGCCTCCTGCCCCTCTCACTGACCCTGCTGGCCGCCGCGCTCCTGATCCCCCGATTCTTCCCCCATGTCTCGCCGCGACGGGTGGTGCGGCTCGGGATCATCGCGCTGCTCGCCGGCGCCGTGGCCCTGATGGCCGCGCTCGACGCGGACGCGGGTGCGGAAATCGTCACCGTCCCCCTCCTGTTCATCGGGCTCGGCATGGGCGCTCTGGCGTCCCAGCTCGGGTCGGTCACCGTGTCCGCGGTGCCGGACAAGCAGAGCGCGGAGGTCGGCGGCATCCAGAACGCCGTCACCAATCTCGGCGCCTCGATCGGTACGGCCCTCGCCGGGTCGATCCTGATCGCAGCACTGACGGCTTCGTTCCTGACCAACGTCGAGGAGAATCCGGCGATCCCGGCCGAGGTCAAGAGCCAGGCGACCGTCCAACTCCAGAGCGGCGTGCCCTTTCTGTCGGACGCCCAGCTCGAGAACGCCCTCAACGCGGCGGGAACGAGCCCGGAGGTGACCCGGGCCGCGCTCGACGCGAACGCCCGAGCGAGGCTCGACGGCCTGCGCGCCGCACTCGCCATCCTCGCCGTCGCCGCTCTCCTGGCGCTGTTCTTCACCCATCGGATCCCGGCGACCCAGCCCCGGTCGGCAAAGGCATAGCGACGCCACGGGGCGGGGAGAGATCGCCCCCGCATCAGGGGCCGGCGTCGCCCGGGGCCGCCGATGCGCCGAGGGCCGCGAGACAGGCCCCGACCGCCGGCCGGCGGCCCGCGCCGTGGCGGACGGCGGCTTCGATCGTGCGGGTGAGGTTCGGCGTGTCCACACGGTGGGCGGTCACCCCGCCGGGCAGCGAGCGTGCGGCCAGGCTCGGGACCAGAACGGCCGCGGCGCTGGTCGCGGCGAGGGAGACCATGGCGGAGAAACTGGTGCAGGTGTGCCGGACCTGGGGAGTGAAGCCGGCGTGGTGGCAGGCGTAGAAGGTGGCGTCACGGCAGGCACTGCCCTCGGGGGCGACGATCCAGGGGGTGTCGGCCAGCGACCCGAGACTCAGTGCCTGCCCGGGCCCGGCCGCTGCGGCCGGGTGGCCGTCGGGAAGGACGACCAGGAGGGGATCCGCCATCAGCCGGTGGGTCTCCATCCCGCGGTGGGCGGGTGTACCGAGGTGGGCGTAACGGTAGATGATCGCCACGTCGGTGTGCTGCTGACGCAGGGCCGGGACGCTTTGTTCGGGTTCGGCCTCGGTCACTTGGAGCGTCAGTCCGGGGTGCCGGAGGTGCAGGGCGCCGATGAGCGGCGCGATCAGGGTGTCCAGTCCGCTGGTGAAGCAGGTGAGGCGCAGGGGCCCGGCGGGTTCTCCGGTGGACTGGTGGAGCCGTGCGCCGGCTTGCTGCAGCGCGGCCAGGACGTTCTCGGTGTCCTCGACCAGGGTGTGAGCCGCCGCGGTGAGACGGACGCTGCGTCCGCCGCGATGGAACAGGGCTACGCCCGTCTCCGCCTCCAGCTGTTTGAGCTGCTGCGAGACCGCCGAGGCGGTGACACGGTGCAGCTGGGCCACGGCCGTGACGGTGCCGTGTTCGGCAAGGTCACGCAGGAGGACGAGTCGCCGTACATCGAGCATGAGAACAGCTTAAGCATTGATGAAGAAGATGTAGCTGGACGCATGCACGGATCAGGGACGAGAGTACGCAGGTCCTGCTGAACCCGTTCTCACCTGGGAGTGCGCGTGCGCGCCACGGTCATTCACGGTCCCAACGACATACGTATCGAGCACGTCCCCGATCCCGTGATCGAGAGGCCGACGGACGCGGTGGTCCGCGTGACCCACGCGTGCGTGTGCGGCAGTGATCTGTGGGCCTACCGCGGCGTCGCCGCACGGCAGCCGGGCCAGCGGATCGGGCACGAGTTCCTCGGTGTCGTCGACGCCGTCGGCGCCGAGGTGGGCGGGCTGCGCCCGGGCGACCGGGTCCTGGCGCCGTTCGTGTGGTCCGACGGGACCTGCGACTTCTGCTCGGAGGGGCTGCACACCTCCTGCCCGCGGGGTGGCTTCTGGGGAGAGCCGGGCTCTGACGGCGGCCAGGGTGAGGCGGTGCGTGTGCCGCACGCCGACGGCACGCTGGTCCGGCTGCCGGGCGATGTAGAAGAGGCCCGGCTGAGGGCGCTGCTGACCTTGTCGGACGTCATGTCCACCGGCCATCACGCGGCGCTGGCCGCGGGAGTCCGGCCGGGTGCCACGGTGGCCGTCGTCGGTGACGGTGCCGTCGGACTGTGCGGGGTGCTGGCCGCCCGCCGTCTGGGCGCCGAGCGGATCATCGCCCTGAGCCGGCACGCCGACCGTACCGCGGTGGCGTACTCCTTCGGCGCGACGGACGCGGTGCGGCAGCGCGGCGAAGAGGCGGTCGCGGCCGTGCGTGACATGACCGGCGGCCACGGTGTGCACGCGGTGCTGGAGGCGGTCGGCACCGAGGAAGCCATGCGTACGGCGATCTCCATAGCCCGCGACGGCGGAGCGGTCGGATTCGTCGGCGTCCCCCATGGAGGGAGCGCGGGTGTGGACATCGGCCAGATGTTCGGACGCAATGTCGCGTTGCGCGGAGGGGTGGCCCCGGCCCGCGCCTACATTCCCGACCTCCTTCCCGACGTCCTGGCCGGTCGCCTGGATCCGTCCCCGGTCTTCGACCTGACCGTCGGTCTCGACGAAGTCCCCGCCGGCTACGCGGCCATGGACGAACGCCGCGCCTTGAAGGCGCTCATCACCTTCTGACGCGTGCGCGCACGACCGCGCGCAGGGCGGCCGGAGCCGGTACGTGAGGCGGCCGCCTCACGCCGGCCGTGCGCGAGGTCAGGAGTACGCGGCGAGGAGCCGCTCGGGCGGTGTCGACAGGCCATGTGTTCCGCCCGGCGGGCCGGCCTGATCAGCGTGGGATGCGACGGCTGTCCTCGCTCCGTAAGCTCGTATGCGGGAGCACTCGCCGGAGGCCCTGACGTGGAGCCAGTCATGAGCACACCGCGGGACCTGCTGATCGTCGCCATGGATGTGGCGGCCGGGCGCCCGCTGGAGCAGGGTGACATCTCGCTCGCGCTCGCGGGAGCCGAGCTGATCGACCTCCTGGATGCCCGAGCCGTGACACTGGACGGCGATCACATCGTGCCGGGCGACCCGCAGACGACAGGCGATCGCCTGCTGGACGAGGCCGCCTCTTCGCCGGCCCGGCAGGAGCCGTACGAACCGGTCGGCGACTGGCTGTGGCGCAGAGGCCGTGGCCTGTACGCGGCCTATCTGGCCGCCCTTGAGGCGGAAGGGCAGGTCACTCGGCAGCGGCAGCACCGTTGGGCGCCCTTCGGGACCACTCAGGTCGCGCTGGTGGACTCGCCCGCACGCCACTCGGCGGCGGACCGCTGGACATCGGACGAGCCGGTCCTCGCCGCGCTCGGTGCGGCTGTCGGGATCCGCGACGAGAGGACCGGAGAATCGCCCGGTGTCACCGACGACGCGGTGGCGACGGTGCTCGCCGCCGTCAATGACGCGGTGACGGAACTGGCAGCCGAACGACAACGGCGGGACATCGACGAGGCGGCCTTCGACAACATCTGGCGAGGCAGCGAATAGCCACGTCGTCCGGTGACGCTGGAGTTGTCGAGGAGGTTCCGGAAGCGGTCGTCCCGTTGATGGTCGCGGAGTCGAAGCCCGCGTTCATCAACGTGTCGCGCAGTGGGGTGCCGGGGAAGCATTTCAGCGGCCGATGGGTGCCGCATGCCGTGTGGCACCCATCGGTCCTCGCGCTGCATGACGGCCGCGTTCACACCGTTGTTCGCCGGTATGGTCAGCTGCTGCCGCCGTGCTCCGTTCCGCCGAGCCCCGGCGCGCCCCACACCGGGAACCAGCGGCCCAGGTCGCTCTCGATCCGCAGGTCGTCCGCGAGCAGCGCCCTGATCTGGAGTTCCA
Organism: Streptomyces sp. NPDC057445; assembly: GCF_042802855.1. Classification (NCBI taxonomy): domain Bacteria; kingdom Bacillati; phylum Actinomycetota; class Actinomycetes; order Kitasatosporales; family Streptomycetaceae; genus Streptomyces; species Streptomyces sp. NPDC057445. The sequence goes on from NZ_JBHVDH010000036.1 coordinate 25,351, forward strand.
GGGCGTTGTCCCGCTTCTCTCTCCTTCCGGGAAGCGGTGCGAAGGGGTAGAAGGTGCCGCGCTTGTAGAGGTAGACCAGCGCCAGCGCGCGCTCTCCGGCGGCGTCGCGGAATCCGATCAGGGAGCAGAGCAGCTGCGGGCCGAAGCCGGCGTCCTCGAGGAGGGTGTTGACGGCGTGCAGGTCGTTGACCAGTGAGGCTGTGTCGTCGGCGGGTTGGCGGGCGAGGAGCCAGGTGTAGCCGTACGCGTCCTGGATGAACTCGACCGGTATGCCGCCCCGGCCGGTATCGGCGTCGAGCAGTTCCCGTACGTCCCCCCGGATCCTGGCGAAGGCACCGCCCTCGACGCTGGCGAAGCAGACCGAGCCGACGCCGGTCGGAGCGAACCCTGCACCCGCCTGGAGGGTGATCGCGGCGGCGGGCAGCCCGAAGAGCTGATCGAGGTCGGGACGTACCGGCTTGCTCCGGCCGAGGATGGTGTCGAGGAGTCCCATGGGAAGAACCTCTGTCCGGCGTCATGGGGAGCATGGGTGGGATGTCATGAGCGGCCCAACTGCGTCGAGATCCTGCCCAGCTGGTCCAGGCGCTGCTCCAGCGTCGGGTGCGAGGAGAGCAGCCTGCTCAGGCTCTCCTTGGACGAGAACGCGGGCGCGAACCAGAAGGCGTTGAACGGCTCCGCCTTCCGCAGGTCCCGGGTCGGGATCCTGGCCATCTGGCCGGTCACCTTGGTGAGCGCGGAGGCGAGCGCCGACGGGCGGCCCGTCAGCAGCGCGGCGGCGCGGTCGGCCGACAGCTCGCGGTAGCGGGACAACAGCCGGGTCAGCAGGAAGCTGATCACGTAGACGACCGCGCTGACCAGAGGGATCACCAGCATCGCGATGGCGGTGTTGCTGTCGCGGCTGTTCCGGCCGAGTCCGCTGTAGAGCCAGACACGGACCATGACTCCGGAAAGGACACCGAGGAAGGAGGCGATGGTCATCACCACGACATCACGGTGGGCGACATGCGACAGCTCGTGCGCGAGGACGCCCTCCAGTTCCTCCGGCTCCAGGCGACGGAGCAAGCCGGTGGTGGCACAGACCAGCGCGGTGTTCTGGTTGCGGCCGGTGGCGAAGGCGTTCGGCACATCGCTGTCGGCGATCGCCACGCGAGGCTTGGGCATGTCCGCGAGGGCGCAGATGCGGTCGACGGCGCCGTGCAGCTCGGGCGCCTGCTCGGGGGTGACCTCGCGGGCACCCATGCCGTGGGCCGTGATCCGGTCGCTGAACCAGAACTGCGCGATGAACAGGCCGCCCGCGATCACCAGGATGACGGGCCATGAACCGCGGAGGACGGCCAGCAGAACGCCGACGAACACGACGTAGAGCAGCCCGATCAGGAACATCGTCGTCACCATGCGGGTGGTGAGTCCCCGATCCGGGACATAGTGCGAACGAGACCGGGTCCCTGGCATCTGATCACCCTCCAGACGGAGCTCTGCCACAGCGCTCCTCCCCCTCGATTGTGCGCCTTTCATCCATATACCCGGCATAAACGCATTCGGACCCCGAGAGCCCTCCCGCCCCGGCGACGCCCAGCTCTTGCGGCCGCTGCCCCCACACGCCCCATCCCCCTCGTTGTGGGCGCGAAGTACTGTGTTGGCGTACCTTCAGAATGCCAAGGACGGGGGGCGCAGCGATGACGCAGGGGGTTCGGGCGCAGCAGCGTGAGCAGACGCGGCAGGCCTTGCTCCGCGAGAGCAGGCGCCTGTTCTCCACGCTGGGATACGGCGCCGTGGGACTGTCGGAGATCGTCCGCGCGGCCGGGGTGACCAAAGGCGCGCTGTACCACCACTTCACCAGCAAGAACGAGCTGTTCCGTGCTGTGCTGGAGCAGGCGCAGCAGGAGGTGGCCGAGCACATCGCCGCCACAGCCGACGCGCGCGAGGACGCCTGGGACCAGCTCACCACCGGCTGCCAGGCGTTCCTCACCGCCTCCACCGACCCGGCCATCCAGCGCATCATGCTCGTCGACGGCCCCGCGGTCCTCGGCTGGAGCGAATGGCGTGCGATGAACGAAGCCACCTCCGGCCGTCACCTGGCGGACGCGCTCACCGTCCTCATCGACGAGGGGACGATCGCCGCGCAGCCGGTCACACCGCTCATGCACCTGCTGTCGGGAGCGATGAACGAGGCGGCTCTCTGGCTGGCGGCGTCGGCGAACCCCACCGACCTGGCGGAGACCAGGGAGGCGCTGGCACGGATGCTCGAGGCGCTGCGCACGAAGTAACCGCGCGTTGCCCGAGGCGTGCGACGGGTCACGCGCGGCGGCCCGCGGTGGGGTCCATACCGGATCCGGCGGACCCGACGGACCCGGCGGACCCGGCGGATGCGATCACTGGTCGACGCACCGCGCGCAGGCGTAGCAGCCGCCTTGGCCGCGGCGGATGTTGTTGAGGGTCGGCGTGCCGATGCGACCGCACCTCGCGCAGCGGCATTTCCACGGATCGCGCACGCGCCCCGGGAAGGGCTCGAGCGGCTCCATGCCGATCGCGTACATCTCCGCCTCGGCCACCGCCGGATCCACCGGTGCCCGCCCCGCGCAGGCGCGACAGCCGCCCCCTCCTGCCCGGATCTTGAACAGTCGCGGGTGGACGGTGCGTCCGCAGGCCACGTGGCGGCAGCGCCACCTCGCGCCGGCCCCCGGGTAGGGCTCCAGCGGTTCGAAGCCCGCGGCACGCATGTCCGCCTCGGCCTTCTCCTGGCCCGCCGCCCGCCGCCGCTCCCCGGCGGCGACCCGCCCGCAGTACCGGCAGCCCGAACTCATGCCGACCCGCACCGAGGTGAAGGTCGGAGCGACCTTGTGCGCGTTCTTCGCGCAACGGCACTTCCACGCCACGTTCGCCCCGGGATAAGGCTCCAGCGGCTCGAGACCGGCGGCGCGCATTATCGCGACTGCCACCTCGGGATCGATTCTTCTGGGCACGCAGCACCCTCCCCTGACCGGAATTACCGGCAGTCCCGGCGATCTCCGGTCGTCCGCTTCGGTGCGACGACGTCGACACGGACCCCGTTGGGGTCCGTGACGACGAGGCTCTTCTCCTGCGGTTCGTCGGCACGAAGGGCGGTCCTCCCCTTCGCTTCGCCATAGGCGACGATGCGTTCCCACTCCTGCGCCCCGCGGTCCACTTCCAGGGTGATCCGCACCGCCCGCACAGGTAATCGGTGCGCCTCCGGCAATGCGGGATGGGAATGGTCGAGGAGTGCGAGCTCATAGGGCGGTAGCCCGGGCCGGCTGAGACCGACGTACCACTCCGTCTCGTACGTGGCTTTGAAACCGAACAGCCTGCTGTAGAAGCCGCGGGATTCCCCGAGGCGCGAAGTACAGATGACCGGGCAGAGGCTGGTCAGCATGGGGTGGCATCTCCGCTCACGTACCGACGGTATGCGAGTTGAACCTAGTGACATACCGTCGGCATGTCAACAATGCCCACTACCGTCAACGCCCGCCTCGGCATGCAGGACACGCTCGAAAGCGGCCCATTCGATTTCGTGCGGAGCGGGTGGGACCGTGCGACACGGAGAAGTGCGGTCGGCCCGCCGCGTCGAGCAGGACCGGCCGGCCGCAGTGCGCACACGGCTCACGTCGGAAGCGCAAGTCCCGTGGATGCGCGCGGAGATGGACGGCAAGCAGCAGCCGCAGACCGACAAGGGCCTTGACGTCCAGGGAACGGTCGCGCGGGTGCACGAATGAAAAGACTTTCTCTCTCTCCCGTTCGTCGGGCAGGGAGAGCGTCGACCCGCCGTCCCACGGGGGTGATTCCCTCAGTGCCCGCACGCGGCATTCCCACCGTGGGACATCCGGTGTCGTCGCGGTACGGGAGAAAGGCCCCCTGCCGTCCGGCCGCGTTCCCGATGCCATTTCGACCCGCCTTCGGCGCGGCGAACGTTACGCACGCGCGCGCGCCTCGTTGATATGAGGACGCCGCCCGCGTTCGACCGTACGACTATCCCCAGAACGGTGATGCAGTGACGACCTCCGACGTGACCAGCTTCTATCCCGTGATCTGCACCGAGCGGCTCGGTGAATCGGTGGCGTTCTACACGGGCCTGCTCGGATTCGAGACCACGTACGAAAGCGACTGGTACATCAGTCTGCGACAGCCCGGGCCGCCGCATTACGAGCTCGCCCTGGTCGACGCGAGGCACGAAACGGTACCGGCGGCGTTCCGCAGGCCGGCTCAGGGCGTGTTGCTCAATTTCGAGGTGAAGGACGTCGACGCCGAGTACGCACGGCTCGTGGAGGGCGCCGGACTGAAGCCGGAACTCACCCTGCGCAGCGAGGACTTCGGACAGCGGCACTTCATCGTCGCCGCCCCCGACGGCGTACTCATCGACGTCATCACCCCCATCGCCCCCACGGCCGAGTACGCCGCTGCCTACAAGGACAGGGCCCAGGGTTAGCGGGAGTTCCCGGCCCTGCCGCCCCGCCCTGTGGCCCACGCGGTGCGCGGGCCACAGGGCGGGGCGGCCTGCCCGGGCTAAGAGGCGTGCTGGCCCTCGGGGTTGACGGCGAGGGCATCCCCGGCGGCGTCCTCACCGGCTCCCGTGGCGGGAATCCTGATGACCACCGCCACGAGGACGGCCGTGCCGAGCGCCACGAGCGCCCCGATGCCACCGATGACGTTCATGCCGTCGGTGAAGGCGGCCCGTGCGGAGTCGACGAGTGCCGTCGCCACCTCCGAGGGCAGACCGTTCGCCGCGTCGATCGCCCCCACGAGGGTGTCGCCTGCGATGTCCTCGGCGCCGTCCGGAACCCCCGCGGGAACCTCCACCCCGTTGCGGTACACGGCGGTCGCGACACTGCCGAGTGCGGCCACTCCCAGCGCCATGCCGAGTTCGGTGCTGGTCTCCGAGATGGCCGAGGCGGACCCGGCCTGCTCGGGTGGCGCCGATCCGACGACGATGTCGGTCCCCAGGGCGATGAGCGGGCCACCTCCCGCGTACACGAACGCGAAACCGGTCACCACCTGCGCGATACCCGAGGTGCTGTCCGCCATGCTCAGCATGACGTGGCCGACGGCCGACACGGCCAGGCCGACGGCGACGACGTACGCCGGACGGATCCTGCTCGCCGCCATCGGGGACACAACGGACGTCACGATCAGCGCGAAGGCCGCGGGCAGCAGGTACAGACCGGCCTTCATGGGGGACAGCCCGGCGACGAGTTGCAGGAACTGCGTCACGTACAGATATGTGCCTCCGGCCACCAGCATGCTGAGCAGCAGCGTCACCAGGGCGGTGCGGAAGGTGGGATTGCCGAAGAGGCCGAAGTCCAGCAGCGGGCTGTCCAGTGTGCGCTGTCGGCGGACGAACGTCACACCGACGGCCAGGCCCACGACGAGCGCCAGGACGGGCAGCAGCGTCACACCGTCCTTGGCGATCTCCTTCAAACCGTAGATCACCGGCAGGATCGCGCCGAGGGACAGTGCCACGCTGGCCAGGTCGAGCCGGCCTGCATCCTCGTCACGGTACTCAGGCAGCAGCGCCGGCCCGGCCACCAGCAGAAGCGCCATGATCGGCACGCCCAGCAGGAAGACCGAACCCCACCAGAAGTACTCCAGCATGGCGCCGCCGACCACCGGGCCGAGCGCGATGCCGACGGAGAACATGGTGACCCATACCGCGATCGCCACCCCGCGCTGCCTCGCATCGCGGAACATGTTGCTGATCAGGGCGAGCGTGGAGGGCATCAATGTGGCGCCGGCGACGCCCAGGGCCGCCCTCGTCGCTATCAGCGTGGCCGGGTCGTCGGCGTAGGCGGCGGCCACCGAGGCGACACCGAAGGCGGCGGCGCCGATCAGCAGCAGCTTCCTGCGGCCGATGCGGTCGCCGAGCGTACCCATGGTGACCAGGAAGCCGGCGATCAGGAAGCCGTAGATGTCGATGATCCACAGCATCTGGGAGGCGGAGGGGTCCAGGGACTCACTGATGTGCGGTACGGCCAGGTGCAGCACACTCACATCGATGGACAGCAGCAGCGTGGGCAGCGCCAGTACGGCCAGGCCCAGCCACTCGCGTGGCCCGGCCTGAGCGGGGGAATCGCTGATGGTACTCAAGCTGGTTCCTTTCTGAGATACGTCGAACCGCCGCCCGGGACGTCCGCCGGACGACGGGGTGGGGAGAAGGCGCCGCTCCCGGCCGAAGAGCCATCGGGGCCGACCACAAGAAGGCTGGCCATGGCCGCCGCATTGATGGGTGCATACAGATAGAAATGGCCGCCAGTGAACATGAATCGGCTGAAACTGTCTGTCGTCTCCAGGGACCACAGGTGCAGCCGCTCGGGGACGACGACCGGATCGTCCAGCGCGCCGAACGCCAGAATCGGGACGCCGGTCCCCGACAGCGGTCTCTCGTACCGCTCCATCGCTTCCAGATCGGCACGGATGGCCCGCAGGGACGGCTGGACGAGGTCGGCCCGGTTCATGAGCCCGGGCGACATGCCGCCGATGTCCAGCAGATGATCCAGCAGCTCCGCGTCGCTCCTGAGGTGGGCGAACGGCGGCTCGCTGGGGAAACACGGAGGCTGGCGCGCCGACACGGCCAGCAGGGTGGGCGCGAGCCCCTTCTGTTCCATCGCGCGGGTGAGTTCGTACCCCAGCACGCTGCCGAAACTGTGCCCGATGACCGCGTAGGGCAGCGGCTCCAGATCCGCCAGGGCCCGGCCGAGGCCCTCGACCAGGGGCTCGACCCGCGTCAGGAGCGGCTCGTTGATGCGCGCGCCGCGCCCGGGTAACTGGGCGACGAGGAACTCGACGTCCTCGGGCAGCACCTGCCACCAGGAGCGGAAGGCCGAAGGCCACCCTCCGGCGTGCGGAAGCGCCACGAGGCGGAACCGGGGGCGGTTCGCCGAATGCCACGGCCCGGCGCCGGGAGCCCGGCGCGCCCCGGCCCCGACCTTCATCAGCCAGTTACTCATCGTCTTCTCCGGCCTTCGGGCCGACGGCGGGCGGCAGGCCGGCCAGCAGCGGGTGGTGGGCTTCCAGATGCTCGATCACCCGGCTCTGGTGCGGCCGCATGCGCTGGCCGGGAAGGTGGTCCAGCGAGTGCAGGAACGGGTCCTGCGGCGCCGGCAGACCGGCGATCGCGCTCGCCGTGCCCAGCACCAGCATCGGCTGGTACCACGCCGAGTAGCCGCCTTCGTGGGCGAAGACGATCCTCCCCGCGGTCAGTTCGCCGGCGAGGCGGCACATCATCGACGTCATGGCGTGAAACGTGCGGCTGGTGCACATCATCCGGCCCATCGGATCGTGGCCGCTCGCGTCGACGCCCGCCGCCACCAGGATCAGACCGGGTTCGAAGGCGCGTGCCGCGGGCTCCACGATGCGGCTGATGACGGCGAGGTACGCCTCGTGTCCCGTGCCCGCGGGCAGCGGCACATTGAGTGTGCGGCCCGCCCCCGCACCCGCGCCTGTCTCCAGGACGAGACCCGACGCCGCCGGGAACAGCCCCTCCTGGTGGATGGAGATGTACAGCACGTCGGGGTCGTCGTAGAAGGCCCGTTGGATGCCGTTGCCGTGGTGCACGTCCCAGTCCAGGATCAGCACCCGGCCGACCCCGTGACGCTGCGCCGCCCGGGCGGCGACGGCCACGTTGTTGTACAGGCACAGCGCCATCGCCCGGTCGGGCTCCGCGTGGTGGCCGGGCGGCCGCACCAGACAGTAGGCCCGGTCGAACCGCCCTTCCAGGACGCTCGTGGTGGCCTGCACACAGGCCCCGACGGCGAGCCTCGCGGCCTGCGCGCTGTGGTAGTTGACGTGCGCGTACACGCCGGCGTCTCCCGCCCCGATCGCAGAGGCGGCCTCCACGCGTTCGATGTGCTCCGGAACGTGCACGAGCAGCAGGTCCTCGTCGGAGGCCGGCGCCGGGGTGACGGCGGTGAACCGGTCCATCACCCCGGAGGCCCTGACCAGTCCCTCGGCCCGCCGGAGGTCCGGATCCACCGCGAACTGCCGCAGCGGCTCCACTCCCGGCCCCACCGGCACGTACCCCGATCCGGGGCCGGGGTCGTGCCAGAAGCAGATCTCGTGGCTGTACCACGCGAGGTTCGGGGTGTTCACCAGGCGGACACACCCAACGAGGCGCGGCTGATCCCGGAGACCTTCTCGATGTACTGGAGGTAGTACTCCCGCTCCTCGCCGGGAGTGCGCTTGGTGCGAAGGGTCGTCTCCAGCAGGCCCAGCACCTCCTCGGCATCGCCGGGAGTGAGCCGCCGGTTGCCGGCCTCCTCCTCGAACGCGCGTATCCGCGCGGCCGGTTCCAGCACGCCGGTGGCGTACTCCTCCTGGTCGGTGCAGTGGTTGGGTGTGGAGGCGATGGTCTTCAGTACCGCCCCGAAGAACGCCGCGGTGTCGATGTCGGTCATGTCCGTTCCCCCTTGGTTGCCAGACGATGAGTCGCCGTGCGGTGGTGTCCGGTCGATCGAGCTCCGTGCCGCGCCCTGCTCAGGAGATGAGGCCGCAGGCGCGGCCGGCCCTCTCCAACGTCGCGACGGCCATGTCCAGGTCGGCGTCGGAGTGGCTGAGATTGACGATGGTCCGCAGCCGCGGCAGCGTCCGCGGCACCGCCGGATAGACGATCGGCTGTACGAACAGCCCGTCGCGCTGGCACAGCCTGGCCATCGCGTTGGCCTGTTCGGCGCTGCCGCAGATGATCGGCACCACCGGCGTCTCTCCGTTGAGCGTGTCGAAACCCAGGGCGCGCAGCTGCTCGCGGTAACGGGTCGTCCTGACCCTCAGTTCACGGGTGAGCTCCGGGGCGGCCTCGATCACTTCGATCGCGGCCTTGGCCGCCGCCACCTGGGCCGGTGTGGCGGCCGCGGAGAACATCCAGCCCCGCGCGTTGTTCTTCAGCGCGAAGACCAGGTCGCTCGGCCCCGCGACATAACCTCCCGCGCTCGGCACGGTCTTGGACAGCGTGCCCATCTTCACGTCGACGCGTGCCGGGTCGACGGCGAAGTGCTCGGTGATGCCGCGCCCGGTGTCGCCGAGCACACCGAGGCTGTGGGCCTCGTCCACCATCAGCGGGGCGTCGTACCGCTCGCAGAGCTCCACGATGCCCGGCAGATCGGCCACGTCACCGTCCATGCTGAAGACGGCGTCGGTGACCACCAGCCGTCCCGCGTCGCCCACCTTGCGCAGGGCTCGTTCCAGGTCGGCGAGGTCGTTGTGCGCATACGTGATGACCTTGGCTCCCGACAGCCGGTATCCGTCGAGGATGCTGGCGTGGTTGTACACATCGCCGATGATCACGTCGCCCGGGCCGACCAGCGCCCCCACCGTCGCCACGTTCGCCATGTAGCCGCTGGAGAAGACGATGGCGTCCTCGGTGCCGAGGAAGCGGGCAAGAGCCAGCTCCAGTTCGCGGTGCAGATGCAGGGTGCCGGCCAGCAGCCGCACGCCGTGGGCGCCGGTTCCGTGCCGCTCCACGGCGCGCAGGGCCTGGTGGTCGATGTAGTCGTGCCCGATGAGTCCCAGGTAGCTGTACGAGGCGAAGTTGAGGAACCAGCGGCCGTCGAACTTGATCCGGGGGCCCTCGGCCTGCTCGATGACGGGCTCGTAGAAGTACTCGTCCCTGGCGATGACCAGACGGTCCTCCGCCGACAGGGCGTCGATGCGCCGGTCGAGGAAGGTGCCGTGTGCCGAGTCCGACAGCCGGCCCGGCAAGGTCCGTCGCGGTACGCGGCCGAGGGCAGTGGGTGCGGCGGGTGCGGCGGGTGCCTGGGCCGTCGCCGTCGTCCTCGGCATCACCGACGTGTTCGGCGCCGTCCTCGTCCTCGTCCTCGTCATCGGCGATGGGGATGGGGATGGGGATGGGAACGGCTGGCGCGACGAGGGCGGGACCTCCGTGAACGTCTGAAGTGCGCTGCCCGGGGCGGCACTTGCCACGGGCCGAGAGGGCTCCGCGTCCCGGAAGCGGTCCCAGTCGGGAACGAAGGGGCCGGACGCGGATCCGCGCAAAGGCGCCGGTGCACCGGCTGCGGCAGCTGCGGCAGCTGCAGCGGGCGCCTGGGGCCGCGCTCCCCGTACCGAAACGGGCGCCACGGCGTCGTCGCCGTCCCTCGTTCCGCCGACGGGCATGACCTCCGGGGCGCCGCATGGCAGCAGTTCGAGGTGGGCGACGAGCGCGCCGACATTGCTGCGCTCGAAGAACACCATCGGGTCGACATCCAGCCCGTCGGCGGACAGCGACGCGGCCAGCTCGACCGCCATCATGGAGTCGAGACCCAACTCCAGCAGATCGTCCTCGGGCGAAACGTCGTCGACGTGGAGGGCCTTCTTCACAGCCGTGGTGATCGACGGCCACAGCCGGCTCTCTCGTGTCACTGCGGTCATGCGTGGCTCCTTCGCTTTCGCAGCGGCGGACAGGACGTAGTGGGCAGGGGGTCGGCCGAGGGCGGTGCGCAGCAGGGCGACGCCGTCGTCCGCCGTCAGGGCCTGGATCCCGTGCGCGGCGGCCTTCGGGGCGACGGCCTCGCCCATGCCGACGGTCCACAGGCCCCAGCCGAGGCTGTACCAGGGCTCACCCTCGGTGCGTTTGCGGGCGGCGAAGCCGTCGAGGTAGGCGTTGGCCGCCGCGTAGGAGCTCTGTCCGAGGTTGGCGCGCACTGCGGAGACCGAGGAGAACAGGGCCACGAAGTCCGGCCGGGGGTGCCGGGCCAGCAGGTCGGCGAGCGCGTGCACCCCGCCGATCTTGGGGCCGAGGACCTCGTCCACCTTCGCCGGCGTCAAGGTGCGTGCCAGGCCGTCCCGCAGGACTCCCGCGGCATGGAACACCCCGTCGTAGCGTGCGGCGCCGCTCAGCGCGTCGCGGAGGGAGCGTACGTCAGCGGCGACGACCTCGAGTTCGCAGAGCGCACCGAGACGGTCGAGCCTCTGCCGGGCGTCTCCACGGTCCGGGACGGTCCTGCCCACCAGGGTCAGGTGCGCGCAGCCTTCCTCCGCGAGGAACTCCGCGACACGCAGGCCGATGCCGCCCATACCGCCGGTGATGAGGAAGCGTCCGCCGCCCAGCCGCCGGGGGCGGACGCCCGCGGGCTGCTGCTCGAACGAGGGCTCGTACCAGGAACCGTCGCGCCGGGCGAGTTCCGGCCCTGTATGTCGGAGCACGTCGTCCCACAGCGACGCGTCAGGGCCGCCTCCGACGACCCCGACGCTCTCGGGGCCCAGGTCGGCCAGGCGCACCCTGGTCCGAGGATGCTCGACCCGCAGCGTGCGGCCGAGTCCCCACAACGCCGTCATGAAGGGGTCGACGGTCTCCTTCCCCGTCACCCGGTGGGCCTCGGCCGTGACGATCAGCAGGTCCGGCATCGGGGGACGCGCCGCGAGCCGGCGGACCAGCGCGAAGGCGCCCTGCAGAGCCTGCGCCACCTGCGCCTCGCCCGTGAGACCTCGCGGCGCCACGTACACCACGTGGCGGACGGGGGTCTCGTCCAGCAGGGTGTCGAGGCGCTCCTGGTTCAGCTCTCCCGGCGTCAGGCGTAAGACGGGCCGGTCACCCGGCGGGTGGAGGTCGTGGGCCGAGACGACCAGCAACGCGCCGTCGGTCGCGGGTGGTTCGCCAGCCGGGCCGGCCTTCTTCCAGACGAGGGCCTCGGTCGAGCCGACGGCTGATCCGTTCTCCGCCGACGTCCTCGCGGCTGCCCCGGCCGCTGCCGTAATCGTCCCGTCCGGCTGGCGGGCCGGGTGGCGCTGCGGCGCGGACGGCGCGATGGCCTTGAGGGTGATCCGGTCCAGTTCGAGCAGGACTTCCCCTTGCTGATTGCACACCGTGGCCCGTCCCCGTACGGCCCCGCCGCGGGACCCGCCCGCCCCGTCCTGCTCGACGAGGGCGAGGACCGTGCCCGAGATCCTCCGGCGGGCGACGATCCGGCCGACGTACCAGGGAAGACATGCCCCGGCCGCTCCGTCGTCGAGCATGCCCAGGGCCTGGAAGACACTGTCCAGCAGCGGTGGCGGGACGAACGGCGTCCCGTGCAGGTCTTCGGCTGCGCGCAGCACCACCAGCATCCGCCCCGGCCCTCGGTGCGCCGAGCGGATCGCCTGGAACGCCGGGCCGTACGTGATGCCGCTCGCCTGCCGCCACGCCGCCACCTCTGACAGGGGAACGTCCTGCCCACAGCCTGCACGCAGTCCGGCGACGTCGGCATAGCGGGGCGGCGGCAGCTGGCTGCCGGAAACGCGGGCCGTGCTGTGCTCCACGGTTGCGCCGTCGCCGCCGGGGCGCTGCGAGCGGACCGAGCAGTGCCCGTCCTCCGTGACGAGCACCTCGGCCTCGGCATCCCGTCCGGCCACCAGCAGCGGTACGCGAAAGGCGACGTTCTCCAACGTCCACCGGCTGTCGGGCCGTCGGGCGTCGCAGGCGGACAGCATGGCGTCGATCTGCGTCGCGGCCGGGAGGACCGGCGTGCCGCCGATCCGGTGGTCGGAGACCAGCGGATCGGCCTGGCTGAGGTGGAGCCGGGCGCCGCTCATGTCCGCAGGTCGAATCGCTCGGTGGCCCTGACCAGACCGTTCACCTGAATGTCGACAAGGTGCTCGCCCGCGTAGTAGCGGCGGGTCTGTACTTCCTTGATCGTGTGGGTCTTCTCCAGGGTCCGCCGTTCGCCGGCTGCGAGGTCGAGCGTCGTCAGCTTGAACACCTTCGGGATGCTGCGGCCGTTCTTGCGCACGTGGTGGACCACGTAGTCGACCGCGATGCTGTGGGTCCGGTCGTCGGTGTTCTCGATGTCGAAGTCGATGACGAGCGAGTCCCCGACGGTCACCGCCTGCGGGGTGATCCGAAGACGCGGTACGCGGACATGCTCGCCGCCCGTGGCGCCGAGGATGGCCAGGGCCTGCTGGTCGCCCTTCTTCACCAGGGTGCGCAGAGCGTGCTTCACGATCCAGGACGTCTCCTGGGTGGGGCTCTCCTCCAACCACCTCAGCGCGGTGGCGAGCGCGACCTCGGGAGCATCCTTGGAGATGTCGTTCAGGTTGTTCGCGACGGACTTGCGCACGTACTCCGACGGGTCGCTGCGCAGGGGTTCGAGGATTTCCAGGACCGGCTGCGGGTCCTCCACGAAGATCGTGAGGGTGCGGGCCCAGGGCAGACGTGAACGGACTCCCTCGCTCGCCAGGCGCCGCACGTTGTGGCTCGGGCTGTGGGCCCATTCCGTGACGCGCTTCATCGTCAGCGCGTAGTGGTTCTCGATGAAAGGCCGGATCGCGTACTCCCCGGTGTGCCGCCTGGTGATCTCTTCGATGGCATCCAGGGACGCGTCGGGGTGGTCGAGACCGTACTCCTCGACGAACCTGGCGACGGGCATGAGGAACCAGCTGGTGTTGAACATGCCCTCGCCCTCGGCGAGTTCGGCGCCGAGGATCTTCACGAGGATCGCCACGGCGGCGGTGTAGTCCTCGGGCAGCCGACTGCGCAGACCCTCGGTCAGGACGAGGACGCGGTCCTTCAGCTCCTTCCCGGGGATGCGCTCCTCGACCTCTGTCGCGTAGCCCTCCACGTCGAACCCGGGGTGGACCGCGCGGATCTTGCCTCCGATGAGCCGCGCCGCGTCGCCGTTGAAGTGTCGCTTGAGTCCGTACTCGCTAGCCATGGTGCTCGTGCCTTTTCGTCTCGTGAGGGCGTGTGCTGTCGGCCAAGCCGACCGCATCCCCGGCGTCGGCCGGGCCGGCCGGGATCCAGAACCGCTGTCGGTTGAAGGGGTAGGTGGGGATGGTGGTGGTGTGCTGGTGTTTGTGCTGGTGCAGGGCGGCCCAGTTCAGGGCTGTGCCGGTCCGGTTGTGGTGGGCGGCCAGGGCGGTGTGCAGCTGGACCTGGTCGTTGCGGTCCCGGTGCAGAGTGCTGATCCACACCGGGTGCGGCTCTGCCACCGCCGCCCGAGCCAGAGGAACGAGCTGAGGATGCGGCCCGATCTCCCACACAGCGTCCGGGTCTGCTTCATGGACCGTGGCCAGAGCCTGCGTGAAACGCACAGGGCGACGGATCGCCTGCGCCCAGTGGTCCGGATCGGTCGCGGTCACAGGAGTGTGCCAGCCACCGGTGAGAGTGGTCGCGAACGCAACGGTCGGCGCCTTCAGCCGCGTGGCGGCCACCGCATCGGCGAACGGCACGACCGCCCCCTCCATCGCGGCCGAGTGAAAGGCATGACTGACCGTCAACAACTGTGTGCGGTGCGGCGTGTGCTCACAGAAGTCACGAACTGCCTCCACCGGCCCCGTGATCGTCTGGACACGCGGAGCGTTGAACGCCGCGATCTCCACACCCGGACACGACACCAACGCGGCCATCAGCGTCTCGGCGTCCGTA
>NZ_JBHVDH010000037.1:0-35631 GCF_042802855.1 Streptomyces sp. NPDC057445
GCAATGGCTGCACACCTACAATCACCACCGCGGACACACCGCGCTCGCAGGCAAACCACCCGCCAGCCGCGTCCCCAACCTCACAGGGCAATACACCTAGGGCTGAAGAAGGACCCAGCCCTGGAGGACTCAATACTCGAGAGTCACCAGCCCTTCTTCGATGCCCGCCACGAGGTTGTCCACGAACTCGACCTCATCGACCCTTCCGGCAAAGGCACCCGCGGCCGCCGCCACCGCGACATCGCTGCCGTCGGCGAACAGTGCGATGGCGCACTCCACCTTCTGTACGCCTTCATCGCCCCCACCGCCCGCGCCGTCAAACAGGCTCGGCGCGACATGGGATGGAACGAGACGTAAAACGGCCAGAACCTACCGGCTGATAATTTTCCCTGGTGGTTGAGCTGGGACTTCGTGCCAGGTCAGGTCACGGGGGCGAGTAGCTAGTGTCCTGCGCCGGAGATCCGTCGGCAGAAGCGGGCGAGTGAGTCGAGAATTTCTTCGGCTGTCTTGGTCCAGGTGAACGGGGTCGGGTTCTCGTTCCACTGCTTGACCCAGGCGCGGATGTCAGCTTCCAGGGAACGCACACTCTTGTGGGCGCCGCGGCGGATCTTCTGGTCGGCGAGAAAGCCGAACCAGCGTTCCACCTGGTTGATCCAGGAGGAGCCGGTGGGTGTGAAGTGCAGGTGGAACCGCTGGTGTTTGGCCAGCCATGCCTTGATGGCCGGGGTCTTGTGGGTGCCGTAGTTGTCGCAGATCAAGTGGACCTGCAGGTGCCCGGGAACCTCTTTCTCGATCTTGATGAGGAACTTCTTGAACTCCGCTGCCCGGTGTCGGCGGTGCAGGGAGGTGATGACTTCGCCGGTGGCGACGTCGAACGCCGCGAATAAGGTGGTCAGACCGTTGCGGACGTAGTCATGGGTGCGCCGCTCAGGCATGCCCGGCATCATCGGCAGCACCGGCTGCGAGCGGTCCAGAGCCTGGATCTGGGACTTCTCGTCCACGGACAGCACCACCGCGCCTTCGGGCGGGTTGAAATACAGCCCCACCACGTCGTAGACCTTTTCCACGAACAACGGATCCGTCGACAGCTTGAAGGTGTCGGTCAGATGCGGCTTGAGCTGGAACTTCCGCCAGATCCGGCCCACGGTCGACTTCGACAGGCCACTGCGGTCTGCCATCGATGCACGCGACCAGTGAGTGGCGTTCTTCGGGATTTCCTCCAACGTGCTGACGACGACCGCTTCCACCTGCTCAACGCTGATGGTGGGCGGCCGGCCAGGCCGGGGCTCGTCCACCAACCCGTCCAGCCGACCCGCCAGAAACCGGCGACGCCACTTACGGACCGTGTCGGCCGCGATACCCAACTCCCGTGCCACCACAACAATCGGCGGAACATCAGTGCCGGCACACGCCAGCACGATGCGGGCCCGCAAAGCCACTGCCTGCGCAGACGACGCCCGTCGGGCCCAACGCCCCAACACCGCACGCTCATCGGGGGACAACAACAACGGTTCCAACTTCGGGCCACGACGAGGCACCGGCACATCCGCAGAAGCAGTCATACACAAACTAACGACGGATCTCCGGCGCAGGACACTAGTTCGGCATCGCCCCCTTCTGTCCCCGCCTCCAGAGTCTGCCATATCAAGAGGCCAGGAAACAGCGCCTGACCTGCGGTGTCAGTCGGGATGGGTGGGTCCATCGCGGCCGCGGTTGAGCTGGGCCATGAGTTCACGGTTGGCCGCGCGGGCGGCGGTGAGGTCGTCGTCGCGGTCCTGGAGCTTAAGTTCCAGGTCGACGACCTGCTGTTCGAGGGTGGTGATCCGGGCTTTGAGATGTTCGGTGTCATCGGGGCCGCCGATGCCGGACTCGCGCCAGACCTGCTCTCCCAGGGCCTCGCTGAGGCGGGCTTCCAGACGCCGGACCTGGGCTGCGAGGCGGGCGGTGCGCGCGTCCGCGGCCGCCAGGTCGGTCTGGAGGGAGGCCCGGCTGACGGCCGGGCCGCGGCCGCCGGGGACAGTGGGCGGCTCGGCGGCCTGGGCACGGATCTGGCCGAGCAGGTCGCGGTGGCGGTAGAGGAAGGTGCGGTCGACGCCCGCGCGGCGGGCGATTGCCGCGACGCTGACGTCCGAGCCGTCCTTCGCGGCTTCCGCCAGGGCGGCGAGGACACGCTGGCGCCGTCGGCCGGTGTCGGCTCGGCGGCCTGCCAGCATCGTCTCGACGGCTGTGTCGGGTGCGGTCATGCGGGTCGCTCCGGTCGCAGGTCGGGCAGCGGCTGGCGGATGCGGGGCATGCCGAGGAATCCCAACCGGGTCCTGCGGACGATCGCGGCGGCCTGCCGGATCTCGGCGCGCTCGTCGTCGGTGAGGGCGTCGACGTCTTCGGTGACGCGGCGGACCAGGCGCCGGACGCGGGTGATTTCCTCGTCGGACGGGGTGGCCTCGGCGCGGGCCCAGTCGTCGGCCTCGGTCATCGACCGCAGCTTCTCCCTCTGTCGGAGCAGGCCGTCGAGGTAGGCGCTGAGCTCGGGGAGGTAGGAGACGTCGGTGGAGAAGTGGTCGCAGCCCACGCAGCGGAAGCGCAGCGGGCAGGCGCCTCCTCCGGCGGCGACGTTGGATGGCTCGGAGCAGATGCCGAAGGGGACGTGGACCGATCCGATTGCCCGGCGGGTGCGTTCGGCGTCCAGCACGGTGGTGACGGCGCCCCAGATGCGGGCGCCGTGGCGGTCGAACTGCATCTGGGTGACGCGATCGACCGCCTCGCGGAGGCGTACTTCCTTGACCCGATAGTAGGTTCGGGTGGTTTCGAGGCTTTCGTGATCCATGAGCTCGGCCAGGGCGTCGATGGGGACGCCGGCGTCGGCGTGGCGCTGGGCGTAGGAGTGCCGGTAGGCGTAGGGGAAGATCTTCTCCTTGTCGAAGACGGTGCCGTCGTCGAGGCGGAACTCGGGGAGGGCTTCTACCCAGTCGCGGTGCATGCCGCTGAGGTGGTTGGAGTCGATCGCCCGGTCGCCGTGCAGGTTCAGGTTCTGGGTGGGCAGTAGGACCAGCTTCGACGCCGGTTCGTCGGGGAAGCGGGCGCGTACGCGTTCCTGCTGGTCGAGGATCAGCTTCGCGGTGGGCTCGTGGATGGGCAGTTGGCGCCGCTGGCGCTGTTCCTTCCCGTTGTCGTAGGTCAGTACGGGCTTGCCCTGGCCGTCTCGGGTGAGGCAGTTAAGTTCCAGGCGGCAGATTTCCTCGGGTCGGCGGCCGGTGTCCATCAGGAGTTCGACCTTCAGCCGCAGTTCGCGGCAGGTCATGTCCTCGAAGAGGTCGAGGTGGGCGCAGAGCTGGCGCATCACCTCTGCGGGCAGGTCCTGGCCCTCCTCCGGGGGCTCCGGCGCCTTGGGGACGTCGTGGCGGGTGATGGTGAAGTCGTCCGGCAGTCCGGCCATCGGCCCGCCAGGACGGGTCAGCCCGAGGGCGCGGGCCTGCTTGAGGACGTTGCGGGCCATGCGCACGAAGGAGCGGCGGGTGTTGGTGGTCATCCGGCCGTTGGCTTCGAGGAACGACATCCTGTTCAGGAAGTTCTCGATGTCGGCGCGGGAGAGCGCGGCCAGGTCGAGGCCGCTGTCCGGGCGGGCGCGCAGGGTCTCCGCGATCTTGGCGAGGCCGTTGATGTGCTGGCGGGCGTGTGAGGAGGTGCTCTTGGAGCGGACCTTGGACAGGTAGTCGCGGGCCCAGCGTTTGGCGCTCTCGCGCAGCCAGGGCTGGGGGATCACGATGAAGTCCAGCGTGCCCCGGTGCCCGAACGCCGTCAGGTCCCAGATGTCCTTGCCATACTCGCCCTCAGGCGTCTTGCAGGCCTGGATCGCGTAGGCACGGGTGCGGTTCAGCAGGATCAGGGCATTGCCGTTCGAGGCCGGGTCCGGGACGGCCTCCAAGCACCTTGCTCCCGAGGGGCGGGTGGTCCTGTCGATCAGGGCCCGGAAGTTGCCGATATCCGTGCGGGCGCCTTTGTGGCAGCGATGCTGAAGCCCGAACAGCAGCTGAGCGACGACGAGGTCCGGCAGGCCACGGAAGCTGACCTCGGCGGCGAAACCACACGACGGCGCGGTCCGCAGCCACGCCTCCCGGTCGACGCCGGGTTCCCCGCGCAAGGCCACCCATCGCTTCTCGTGGACATGGCACAGCCGTGTCTCGCCCGCGCTGACCGCCCGGCGGTTGCAGGCGAGCGCGGCGCAGTCCCCCAGGCTCGGCAGGCCCTTCACCGAGGGGTCGGCGAGGAACTCCTCCAGCGTTCCGCCGTGCTTCTGCAACTGCCACCAGTGCGACCGGCACACCGGCCGCCCGCCCGAGTCGGTCCACGGCCGCTCGCAGCCGGAGACCCGGCAGTCGCCCACCGGCAGATGCAAGTGCGGTGCGGTGCGCGGGATCTGGACGAACTCCTCGTAGGCCAGCGAGGACTGGCGCAGCCGGGTGTAGCAGGTGCTGCAGAGCTTGAGTCCCTTAACCGGTGAGATGCAGCCGGGCACCGGGCAGCGTCGTCCGCCCAGAGTGGGGTGGCCGATCGGCGGGTCCAGGACGCGGCGGTCGGCGTTCCAGCCCGCCCCGTCAAGAAAGTCTTCGCTGATCAGCGACCACAGAAAGGTCGTAACCTCAGCATCGGATGCGTCCGGTCCCGGGGCCGGCGCGGTCGGCAGGGCCGCGGTCCTGGCCGTCATCGGACATCACCTGCGAGCTCGCGCGGCGGGGGCACCCGGTCCACCGCGGTGCGCAGCCGGTCAGGGTCCGGGGTCAGATACGGCTCGGCGCTGGACAGCCGGGCGTGGTCCAGCAGTGCGGCAATTTCGTCCTGCCCGCCGCCAGCGTCCGCGAGGTTGCTGCCCGCCGCGCGGCGGAGCATCCGCGGCGTGACGTTCCTCGACAGGCCGGCGCGCTTCGACAGCCGTTGAAACAGTTCGGTGATGCTGTTCGTGCTCAACGGGGCGCCCAGCGGCTCGGCGAACAGGCTCACCAGCACGAAGTCGCTGTCCGGTCCGTGCGGCAGCGCCATCCGCTCCATCACGTACTGGTCGTAGGCGGCCACGACAAGGTGGTCCACGGGCTTCCACCGCCCCGGCGCCGCCGTCGTCTGCCGCTTCGCCCAGGCGCCATTCGCGTTGTCCCGCCGCAGCGTGTGCAGGTGGGAGCCCTTCCTCGGGCAGCCCAGCGCGGTCGAGTCCGGCATGAAGTGCATGTCCTCGCGCCGCAGGCCCGCGGCGCCTCCCGGACGCAGTCCGGCCCGGCCCAGCAGAAGCACGATGAATCGGTCCCGCGCGTTGCGGCACGCAAGGAACAGCTCCACGATCTCGCGGTCGGTGGCCCGCTCGCCCTTCTTGCGCGGCACCTTCACCCGGTGCCGCGGCCGCATGCGGTACCCGGTCAGATCCTCCCCACGGGCCTGCTCCGGCAGGTCCCACGACTCCGCCACCTCGTACAGCTGGGCCATCACGGCCGAGGGCACCGTCTTCGTCGTGATGCCGTGCAGCAGGAACTGCCGCACCCCCGTCAGGATGTTCTCGATCCGTGCCGGCTCGCGTACGGGCTCGGCTCCGGGCCCCGGGTACACCAGCCCGGCTCCCGACGGCCGATCGATGCCCGTGACTTCCTTCGAGCCGAACTTCAGCCACACGACGAACAGCCCCAACTCCTCGGCCGCCACCCGCCAGTCACGGCCGGTTCGTCCGCACCAGCGAAGGAACAGCGCGACGTGCCCGGCGTACGTACGCGTCGTCAGTTCCGCTTGGTCCTTGCCGAACCGCACGTGGCGCAAGAACGCGTCCGCCTCCGGGACCACGGCCAGGTCGTCGTCCAGCACCGTCCAGTACCGGACTCCGGACGGGAGTTGCACAGGAAAGGCCCTCAAGGGTCTCCTCCGATCTCATCTGCAACGTGTCGCAACGATCACGACGGCCCCAGAGATGCGAAGAAGAACCCCAGCTCACACGATCAGTGCAGCGTCACACCACGCTCGTGGAGTCCCGGGAGAACGACTAGAGCAAGACGGCGGGGCGCGGGTCGCGGGCGGTGCGGGCCCGCACGACGTCTACGTACGACTGGGAGCCGAAGCCGCGTACGACCAGGACGGGGATGCCGAGGTCGGCGAGCCATTCGGTGAACATGCGGCGCAGCGTGTCCTTCTCGGCTGCGACGTACAGCGCGGTTCTCTGGCCGGCGGTGCGGTCCAGGGCGAACCATCCGGGGACGTCGGCGAGGAACGCGGGGGCGTTGGCCCAAGGCGCAGGGACGTGGGCAAGCCTGGGATGTCGGTGGGCAAGCCCCCGGTGTGGGGCCGAACTGGACGGTCGCTGCCATGGCATTGCGGGAGCCGGGGGCGGGATGCGCGCGGTCGGCTCCGGCCCGGTAGCGGCATTTCTTCACCCGCGTCCGGTCGGCAGCTGCGCGCGGTACCACCCGATCGGGTGAGGGTCTCCCTGGGCACTGTCCGAGGCGTACGCAATGATGAGAGCGACCCACAGCACCGCTGCACCACCCTTCGAACATTCCCGGGTCGCGAGTAGAAGGACTACGACATGATCGCCATAACGCCCCAGCAGGGAGACTTGCTGGCCATCTGTGCACTGCGGGCGGGCAGCAAGTCCGTCGACTGGAACCTGATCGCCCGGACCTGCCAGTCCCCGGAAGCTCTCCACGTTGTCCTCGGCGGAGACCTCCCCGAGGATTCCGCTGTGGCCCGGAAGAACCTTCCGGTCCTGCGCGACGCACTGCCGCACCTCGACGAAGCCCGCGCTCGGGTCACCTCCGAGCTCGAGGCCGCCGAGGCGGCCGGCGCCCGACTGGTAACCGTGCTCGATCCGGCGTACCCGGCGAACCTGAGGCTGGTCCCGAATCTTCCGCCGTTCCTGTTCCACCTCGGGGATCTGGAGGAGCGGGATGCCCGTTCCGCGGCCGTGGTTGGTACTCGCAACGCAAGCGACGACGGCATGCGCCGGGCTGGGCGTATGGCCCGTGGTCTGGTGGACAACGACGTCGTCGTCTTCTCCGGTCTCGCGAAGGGCATCGACACCGCGGCGCACACAGCCGCCCTCGAAGCCGGGGGCCGCACTGTGGCAGTCATGGGAACTGGAATCGCTGCCAAGATCTACCCGGCCGAGAACAAGCCCCTGGCCACGCGGATCGTCGACAACGGCGGAGCTCTGCTCTCCCAGTTCTGGCCGAGCTCTGGACCGGCGACATGGACGTTCCCGCGCCGCAACGTCGTCACGAGCGGGTCGACCATGGGCAGCATCGTCATTGAGGCGTCCTCGACCTCCGGTGCCAAGATGCAGGCCCGCATCGCGCACGAACACGGCAAGCACGTCTTCCTCATCCGCTCCCTGGCCACGAAGGAGCCATGGGCCGCGAAGATGGTTGCCGAGAGGAAGGCGGTAGAGGTTGCCGAGCTCGACGACGTCCTCTCGCTCCTCGGCAGCGCCAAGCGCGTCCAGCAGGCCGCACAGCAGCGTCTGCAGCTCGCCCTGGCGGGCCTGTGACCGGCGCTGCCGAACTACCACAGCCCCTCAGATTCCCCAACTGCCCAAAGTGTGCGTACCGGTTCACGGGCACACCGCACTTGTGCGCGGAGTGCGCCGGCGAGACCGTGCGCCCGCTCGCGGAGCACCACTGCACGGTCTGTAGCCAGACCTTGCGGGAACCGGGTGCGGCCTGCTGGAACAGGGTCTGCGGATGGACTCCTGAGAGGAGGCGCTTCACCCGTGTGGACGCAGTGGCGCTCTACGCCTACCCGCTAGAATAGACGATCCGGAAGTTCAAGTACGACGGTGTCGCCGGGTGGGGCGTGATCTTCGGGCGGCTCATCGTCGGCTGGCTCAAGGCCCACGAGGACGAGGTGCGCGACATCGATCTCATCATCGGCAACCCCACGGCGCGTGACCGCGCACCGCTCCAGCACGTGGAGACCATGATGCAGGCCGCTTACGCGGAGGACGCCCTCGGGCAATGGCACATCGCCGACCCCGCGAGCCCTGTTCTGATCAAGCTGCGGGAAACGGGAAAGTCGGCCAGCAGCGCGGCGACCTGGCAGGACAAGATGGACGCAGCCCGCGAGCATGCGTCGGTCTTGCACCTGCGGCGGAGCGTCGCCGGTAAGCGCATCCTGCTCGTTGACGACGTGTTCACGACCGGAGCGCAGTTCCACACGGTGGGCACGTTCCTAACCACCCAGGGAAGGGCGAAGGAGGTCCGAGGGCTGGTCCTCGGCCGTACGCCCTCGCGCTCGTAATCGGACGCGCCGCCTGGCGCAGCGCCCATCGCCGTACCCGGTCACACTTGCCCCACGCGCCTCAGGGCGGTTGACGAAGACTCGGCCGCACTCGCTACGACGCCTCGTCGGACTCCTCCTCAGCGGCTCTGCGCAGGAAATCCGAGAGCTGCCCATACGACGATTTGCGGTCTGCACGGTCGGCGAGGAGGCGGAGACTTACCTCCAGAGGGGTCAATTCGGGAGATACGGAGTCAAACGCTTCACCAGCTGCCGCAGCTCTGCCGAGGACGCTGTCGCCTTCATGCGTCCGATCTCGCGGAGCAGCTCATCGGCGTTTGGCAGGGGGATCGCCGGCACCCTTGGAGCTTCCTCGGCCGTGACGGGGCCGGGGCGCTTGGCATCCAGAATGGTCAAACCTTGCTCGGTGGCTGTCGGGCTCAGCAGGACCCGTGTCTCCCAGGCGTAGGCGACCCGGTCACGCAAGTCGTCGTAGCGGCGGTCTGCCTCCTCAGCCAGTAGCCAGCGGACCGAGGCGGTGAACCACTTGTGGCCGCCGATCTCGCGAGCGCTTACCTCCAGCACTTCGCCCAGAGCTGCTTCGCTCGGAGCCCACCCGTGCCGCGTGCGGTCCTTCGGAGGCGAGTCCTCGGGCGCCTTGGTTAGCCCGGAGCCGGTCACCAGCCGATAGCGCCTCCGCGCCTCCCACGCCGCGTTCAGAACCGTCTCGTAGCTCTCCGGGGTAGTGAGGAGGGCCTGGACGTCTTCGACGCTGGCGTCGAACTGCGTGGCGAACTTCTCCAGGACGCCGTCGAGCGAGGTGACCAGGAAGAACCGGTCCTCTATGCCCCGAATGTCTCTGTCCATCGGAGAGGTGTAGGCGGTGCCGTCGCCAAAGTCCTTCGGGTTGTTCGAGACGAAATAGACCGACTCCTGCGGGTGCTCCCGGGCGTATTCGACCGCCGTCAGCCAGATTGCGGCATCCCGTGCCCCGGTCTTGTTCTTGCCGCTGTTGACGGCCTTGCAGGGAGCGAGCAGGTTCGTCTCCCGGTACAGCGCCTCCTGGTACGCGGACGGGGAGGTCTGCATGACCTCTGCGATCTCTGTGTACCGCTCTCGCCAGTGCTTACGGACCCGCTCGGCTGTGTGCTTGCGGGGAGGCGAGACGTCGGACCAAGGGGTCGCCTTGCGCAAGTCTTCGATCGCGGCCGCAGCAGCGTCGTGCTTCTCCTGGTACGCCAGGGCCTGCTGGGCGGCAATCTGCTCCATGGCGATCCACGGGACCGCCACGCGCTCCACTTCCGTTGCACGGATTGCGCGAAGCACGTCCGCGGAGGGACTGCGCAGTGAGGTCCCTTTGAGGATGTTGGCGTCCAGGATGATCAAGGCAGGTGGCTCCGTCTCCCTCGGATCCAAGTCGTACGGCCACACCTTCTCAGCTTCTGATCAACGCGGGGAGGGGAATTTCCCGGCAACCTCGAACGCGCACGCCAGCCAAGTGGACCGCTAACCGGCCGACTAAAGCGCTAAGTCACATGTAGGTGTGACTGAGCGCCGTAGTTGACCCGTATGGCCAACTACGGCGCTCAGCGAAAGGGGCGCAGTGGCTGGGAATCGGGTGGGACTTGGGCGGCGATCGTCTCCCCGGCCGACCTGGATGGCCACTAGCGCTGTGGGTGGGATGCGGCACCGATGGTGTCCGTCAAAGCGGAACAAGCTCAGACACAAGGGTGTGCTTGGATGCGGCGTCGGGCGGCTGAGGTACCGCGCGCTCTGGGTGTCCTGCCAGCAGTGCAACACATGGCTTGTGCCGTTCGTCGGACGATGGCTTGTGCCGTTCGTGTCGGCGGGAGAGCCGTGATTCAGCGGGTTCCGGTCTGATCACGCGGCCGGCTGCAGTCGGACGCAGCATTGTCCGGGGCTGGGCGCCAGGCGTGCCTCGAGTCCGGCCTCGTCCAGGCCATTGAGGACACCGCGTAGCAGGTGGAGGTTCATGCCGCACACCGTTTGGGTGTGCTCCCGGGCCAGTGCGTCGAATGGGCAGTTGGCCAGAACGATGGCATCGCCCTCGCAGCGTGGCTCGAAGCCGTACCGCTCCAGAAGGTTGAAGACGTTCGTTTTGTTCTGCTCGCCCAGGTGCGTGCCGAGTTCTTCGGCCTTGCGGTGCAGCACGTCCAGCACCGGCTCGCCGGTCGCGTCGGATTCCTCCACGGCCTGCGCGAGCAGCCGGCCGGCCAGCTCGTAGCGGCGGTCCGGCAGGTTGACGGCGACCTGTTTCGCTGAGCGGCGGTAGAGCTTGGCCGGCCTTCCCGCGCCCGGTCCGGAGCGTCCGCTGCGGCGCTCGTAGACGACGTCGAGCAGTGCTTCGTCTGCGAGCCGGTCCAGGTGGAACGCGGCGGTCTGCCGGGCCAGGCCGAGGGCGGCGGCCGCCTCGTCGCGGCTGACGGGGCTGGGCTGGCGCACCACGTGGTCGTACAGCCTCCTGCGGGTGGGCTCGTCGAGGGCGGCGATGGCGGAGACGTCGGGGTCGCGTACTTCCTTGGGGGCATCCACGAACACCAGTGTAAAACCCACAGCCATTGACTAAAGAACGAAGCGGGGCTTCTATTGTTAATGAAACTTGTCGATAGAAGGAGAGGGCGATGTCCTCCGCAACCACAAGCACCACCTCCACAGCCCCGCGCCGGGCGGTGCTCACCGACCCCGGCTACCAGGCGTTCGTGATCCTGCGCACCGGATTCACGGTGGCCCCGATCCTGTTCGGGCTGGACAAGTTCGCCAACCTGCTCGTGGACTGGCCCACCTACCTCGCGCCGTGGATCGACGACATCGTCCCCAGCAGCGCCCAGGCGGCCATGTACGCGGTGGGGGCGATCGAGATCGTGGCCGGCATCGCCGTGGCGCTGGCTCCGCGCGTCGGGGGCTGGCTCGTCGCCGGCTGGCTGGCGGGCATCATCGTCAACCTGCTGACCATCCCGGGCCACTACGATGTCGTGCTGCGCGACTTCGGACTGCTCCTCGGCGCCGTCGCGCTTGCGCGGCTCGCCCAGCGCTACCACGCCAAGCAGCAGCGGTGAACAGGCGCGGAGCGCACTGAATCCACCCGGCGGGTGGAGCCTCACGGATCCACCCGCCCGTGACGCCCTCCTCAGATCGCGCACAATCCTGGTCAGCCGGGTGCGAGAGCGATAGCGCAGGCCCGGTGAGATGGCCGGGGACTGCTCACCGCCGTTCCTCCCCGGTGCTGCTCGCGCTCCGCCCCAGCGCGAGGTTGCGTTCGAGTTTGGCGATGTCGGGGTGGTGCAGATCGAACGCCGGGGATTCGGAGCGGATCCGCGGCGGGGAGACGAAGTTGTGCCGCGGCGGCGGGTAGGTCGTGGCCCACTCGACCGAACAGCCGTAGCCCCCCGGGTCGTCGACCTCGACCTTCTTGCCGTACCTGGCCGTCTTCCAGACGTTGTAGAGCAACGGCAGGACCGACATGCCCAGCGGCGATACACACCGCCGAATATCCGCTAGGCACCTTTGCCCCATATTGCCGTAAATGTGCACTACATGTATAATTGAAGGTGCAACGAACGAAGGCATGAGAGAAGAGGGCTGATCACTCATGGCATGCCGGATCATCGCCCGGACCAAGCGGCTTGGCCTTGGCCTTCTGCGGCTGCTTGCGCCTCAGGATGGTTCACGAACGGAGACCGGCAGCACCCTAAAGGAGAGGGCGGCGAGGGATGTCTCGCAGGCCTGGATAGGGCCAACTGTGCTTGTGGGAGCGAGTCTTGGATCCCCGGCCTTAGTGCGATCCAGCCTGGAGCAGCGGAACCGACCAGGAGAACACCGTCCACTGCATTTCGGTGCAGTCTGATACGGCGGAGCGAAAGGAGTCTTCCGATGATAAGGCCGCATAAGAATGAGGATCGCTTCTAGGGCTATCCCATGAACCGAGTGGTGGCTGTATTGCCCGACGAAGCGCGCGTCAGTAATTCCTTCGCGGACCTGGAACACGCAGGTATCCAACTTGATGCTTTGCATGTCCTCACCGGGCCGGAAGGCGAGCGGCTGCTGGACAGGCGTGGCAGTGACCACGGCTGGCTCGCACGCCTCACCCGGTTCCTTCAGCGAGGTGCCTTCGAAGGAAACACTTTGGAGGCGCACAGTAGAGCGTTGAGGCAGGGACGCAGCGTGATCTATGTACCGGTTCAGGGGTTGGCTCAACGTCGGCGCATCGTCGGAATACTCCGCACCCACGGTGGTCGTAACATTCTCCATTTCCGCCGGTGGGCGATTGAACAGGTCGTATTCCCGTCAGTTCCGTGAGCGGTCCCTATTAATAGTGGGGGAGCTCGGAGGTGTCGGTGATCCCGGTGATCGAGGGGTGGGTGTGGGCGGCCCTCAGGAGTTTGGCGGCGCCTCGGACCGCTGCGGTGTGCGGAGCGGGCACGGGCTCGACGGGGGCGTGCAGCTGCCTGGCGAGGCAATACGTGATGTCTGGGCGCAGCGCGCCCCCACCGGCCAGAAGTGGGCCTTGCTGGAGGGCGTCGAGCGTGTGGGAGGTGTGGTCCTCTTCCAGCATCGTGGTCACCATCGCGACGACTGCGTCGGTGACCTGCGTGGGCGAGGTGAGGCTGTCCAGGTCGCTGGTGCCCAGGGCGGTGTGGCGGGCGTCGGTCACTGCGCCGTCGGTGAGGAGGGTGACCTCGGTGAGGTGGGCGCCGAGGTCCACGACGAGCAGGGGTCGGGTGAGGTCGGCGTCGGCGGCCATGGCCACGGCTCGCGCGGTGGGGACGGTCAGCACGGTGTGCGGCCGCAGGACCTCGACCGCGGTGCGGGCATCGGTCCGGAAGGCGACTCCGCCCAGTGCGGGGGCGGTCAGGACGATCAGGCGTCGGCCGAAGCGGGGCAGGCGGTGGCCGAGCAGGCGGTCGAGCATCCGGGCGGTTCCGGGTGTGTCGACGATGGTGCCGCGCTGGATGGGGTGGATCGCGCCGTCGCCGGGGAAGGTCACCGTGGGCGCGTCGAGGACGCTCCTTCGGCCGGAGATCCAGGCCCGGGTGCGGGCGCTGCCGAGGTCGAGGGCGATGCCGGAGCACTGGCGGTACAAGGGCCAGGGCCGGTGCGGGGTGGTCATCGTCCTGCCTCCCTGACTTGCTGGCAGCGGGCGCAGTAGCGGGCTTGCGGCACGATCATCAAGCGCTCGCGGGCGATGGGCTTGCGGCACAGGTGGCAGGCGCCGTAGCGGCCATCGCTCATGCGTTTGAGGGCTGCTTCGACGTCGGCGAGGACCATGCGGGCGGAGGCGGCGAGTTTGACCCGTACTTCGATCTGGGAGGCGGCTTGCCGGTCAAGGAGCGCGTCCGTGCGGGGCGTGGCAGGGCCTGCGATCTGCTGCAGCTGCTCCTGGCGGAACAGGCGCTGCTCGTGCAAGGTCTCGTGTAGCGCGGCGAGGTCGTCGATGGACAGGGTCGTGTTGTGGTCGCCGATGATCTGGTGGTTCACCACGTCACCCCTTGGGCAGGGCGGGAGAAGGAGACTGGGCGGGCGGTTGTCAGGTTGTGGTGCGCTGGCAGGGGACGCAGAACCGCGTGTAGGGCAGGATTTCCAGGCGCTCGACCGGGATGGGCGTGGAGCAGCCCCGGCAGATTCCGTAGCTTCCGTCGTGGAGGCGGGTGAAGGCGGCCTCGATCTCGTTGAGGACGCGCTGGATGGTGTCTTTCTGCACCGACATCATCTGTTCCTCGGCGCCCTGCCCGGCCTCGGCGATGGCCTGCAGCTGCGTCAGTCGGGAGTTGCGTTCGTGTTCGAGGCGCTGGCGGGCCTCGTGCGCCGTCAGACGCTCGGGACGATCCTCGATCCGGGGCGTATCAAGCGACATGATGGGTCCTTTTCTCCACGCAAGACGGTGGGTGTACGGGAACGGGGGTGTGATGAGGCGGGCTGGCTCGGGTCGAGGGCTGGGATCACGTTCTGTGCGTCATTCCCCCACCGTGAGCGATACACGGCGTGAATCCCATCGGGCGCGATACCCATCTGCGGCAGATACCAGGGCCCATCGCGGTGTGGGCAGTCCAGGGTCCGGAAATGGGCATCGGAGCCCATCGACGAGTGGAGAGCCGACGGGCAGGCTGACGGCAGGCCGGTCAAGACCAGTGGCCGCAGCTCACGCTTGGGGTGCGCGGTGACCGACAGTAGAGGCAAAGCCGTGTCACGAAGGAAGGCCGTCATCCCGGTGTCCCTGTTCTGGCGGATCTTCGCGCTCAATGCGGTGGTGCTGGGTAGCGCCACCGCACTGCTGCTGTGGGCCCCAGTGACCGTCTCGGTGCCGGTCCTGCTGACCGAGGCGGTCATCCTCGTGGCCGGCCTGGTGGTCATGCTGGTCGCCAACGCGGCCCTGCTGCGGATCGGACTGGGCCCTCTGGAGCGGCTCACGAAGCTGATGACCACCGTCGACCTGCTGCGCCCGGGACAGAGGCTGCCTGTGCACGGCCACGGCGAGGTCGCCGACCTGATCCGCACCTTCAACGCCATGCTCGAGAGGCTTGAGCACGAACGGGCCACCAGCAGCGCCCGCGTCCTGCTCGCGCAGGAAGCCGAACGGCGCCGCATCGCCCAGGAGCTCCACGACGAGGTCGGCCAGAGCATGACCGCGATCCTGCTTTCGCTGGAGCGGGCGGCGGACGAGGCGAACGACCCCCTGCGCGGCGAACTGCGGCAGGTCCAGGAGATCACCCGGGAGAGCCTGAACGAGGTGCGCCGCCTGGTGCGCCGGCTCCGTCCTGGCGTGCTGGACGATCTCGGCCTGGTCAGCGCCCTGACCTCGCTGACCACCGAGTTCGCCACCCACACCGGACTGCGCGTGCTGCGCCGATTCGACCCCGGCCTGCCCGCCCTGGATCAGCAGACGGAACTGGTGCTGTACCGCGTCGCCCAGGAGGCTCTGACCAACGTGGCCCGCCACGCCGAGGCAGACCGGGTCGAGGTGAGCCTGCACCACACGGGCGGCGCGGTGGTCCTGGCCGTGGCTGACGACGGCCGCGGAACCGGAATCGCGCGCGAAGGCGCGGGGATCCGCGGGATGCGTGAGCGGGCCCTGCTCATCCGGGCCACGCTGGCCATCACCTCCCAGCCGAAGGCCGGCACAGAGATCCGGCTGACCGTGCCCGTCCCCAGAGAGCCATGACCATGACCGAGACGCCTACGATCCGTATCCTCCTCGCCGACGACCATGCGCTGGTGCGTCGCGGTGTGCGGCTCATCCTCGATCGCGAACCGGACCTCGAGGTCATCGCCGAGGCCGGGGACGGCGCGGAGGCCATCGCCCAGGCCCGCACCCACGACGTCGACCTCGCCGTGCTGGACATCGCCATGCCCCGCATGACCGGTCTGCAGGCCACACCGGAACTCCTCGCGCTCAAGCCGGGGCTGCGTGTGCTGATGCTGACGATGCACGACAACGAGCAGTACTTCTTCCAGGCGCTGAAGGCCGGCGCCAGCGGATATGTCCTGAAGTCCGTGGCCGACCGCGACCTGGTCGCCGCCTGCCGGGCCGCCATGCGCGATGAGCCTTTCCTCTACCCGGGCGCGGTCACCGCCCTCATCCGCAACTACCTCGACCGCGTCCGCCACGGCGAGGAACCCCCCGACCAGGTCCTGACGCCTCGGGAAGAGGAGGTGCTCAAGCTCGTGGCCGAAGGCCACTCCTCCAAGGAGATCGCCGAGATGCTCTTCATCAGCATCAAAACCGTCCACCGGCACAGGGCGAACCTCCTGCAGAAACTCGGCCTGCGCGACCGACTGGAGCTCACCCGCTACGCCATCCGGGCCGGCCTCATCGAACCCTGACACTTCCAGACCGCCTCAACGTTCCAGCTGCCCACTCCCCAGCCGGGACCTTGAGGCCCCACAGCCCGCTGCCGACCAGCCACACCGACACGCACCGAAGAAGGGCGACGGGGCATGGCACGCTCCACGCACACCGTCCCGCGCACCGTTGGCCTCGGCCCGGCAGCGGTGATCGCTGTCCTGCTTGCTGTTCTTACTGCCCTGCTCAGCCCGCTGGCGCACGGCAGCCCTCATGTACCGGACGGTGCGGCGCTCGCTTCCGGGGCATTGCATGCCAGCAGCGGACCTTACGCGGACGACGGACCCTGCGCCGTATACAGCGCCGCGGCCCGAAGCCATCGCGACACCACCGGCGAACGACCTTCGCCGCCAGCTCCCGCCACCCTCGCCCCATGCTGCACAGCCGACAGTCCGCCGCAGTACGCATCCCCGCCGCTGCCGGCGCCGCGCCCGCCTGCCTCTACACAGCCGGCGGACTGTCACCCGATGCGTGCACCGCCTTCGCCTCCAGGCACCTGACGCACACCCTTCTCTCCTTTTCCTGACCGCGGCCACTGACCTGGCCGCGGTGTGCCTGCCGGAGGCCCGCTGTGAACCGATCCCTGCGCATCAGAGGGCTGTTCGCTCTCGCTGCCGTTGTCCTGTCCCTGTACATCGCGCTCACCGTGCCGGTCCAACTTGGGCTTGATCTGCGCGGCGGCACGCAGGTCGTGCTGGAAACCCGACCCACCGCCCCCGCTGACCCCGACAGTGAGGCCACCGATCGCACCGTGGAAGTGCTGCGTGGCCGTATCGATGCGCTCGGCGTCGCCGAACCCACCATCGCCCGCTCCGGCAGCAACCGGATCGTCGTCGAGCTGCCCGGCGTCCAGGACCCGACCAAGGCTGCCGACGTTCTCGGCCGTACCGCTCAGCTCACCTTCCACCAGGTGCTCGGCATCGCGAACAGCGTCGACGACACTCCCAAACCGCTGCCCAAACGGCCCCGTCAGCACGTCCTGGCCGACGAGTCCGGCCAGCTTCTGCGCCTGCAGGCGGCCTCGCTGACCGGCGGCGACGTCAAGGAGGCCGCCGCCCGATTCGACCAGCAGGGCGGCGCCGGATGGCACGTCACCGTCGACTTCAAAGGCCCCGGCCGTGACGGGTGGGCCCGCCTGACCGGCCAGGCCGCCTGCCACTCTGCGGGCGACCCGGCCCGCAGGCTCGCCATCGTCCTCGACGACAAGATCATCTCCTCGCCTCAGGTCGACCCCTCGGTCGGCTGCGGCTCGGGCATCGGCGGCGGCTCCACGCAGATCACCGGATCCTTCAGCGCCGGCGAAGCCAAGGAATTGGCCCTGCTCATCAACGGCGGCGCCCTGCCCGTGCCGGTCGAAACGGTCGAGCAGCGCACCGTCGGCCCCACCCTGGGCGCTCAAGCCATTACGGCCAGCGCCTGGGCTGCCGCCATCGGCACCGCGCTGACCGCGCTGTTCATCAGCGCCGTCTACCGGCTCATGGGAGCCCTGGCTGCCGTGGCGCTGGCCTGCTACGGCCTCATCTCCTACGCCGCCCTGGCCGCCCTCGGCGCCACCCTCACCCTCCCGGGGCTTGCCGGGTTCGTCCTGGCCATCGGTATGGCGGTCGACGCCAACGTCCTCGTCTTCGAACGGGCCCGCGAAGAGTACGCCGTGCGCCACCGCCCCACCTCACGGTCGTCGCTGACCGCGGGATTCCGCGGCGCCTTCAGCGCGATCGCCGACTCGAACATCACCACCCTGATCGCCGCCGGCCTGCTGTTCTTCCTCGCCTCCGGACCCGTCCGCGGGTTCGGGGTCACCCTGGGCATCGGCGTCCTCGCCTCCATGCTCAGCGCCCTGGTCATCACCCGCGCTCTCGCTGAGTACGCCGTCGCCCGCACCTTCGTGCGTCGACGCCCTCGGCTCACGGGCATCGCTCACATCGGTGCCGTCCGCGACCGCCTCAGCCGCAGAAACCCCCACCTGATGCGCCACCCCCGCCGGTGGCTGGCCGCCTCCCTCGCCGCGCTCGTCCTGGCCGTCTCCGGCATCGCCCTGCGCGGCCTCGACTTCGGCATCGAATTCACCGGCGGCCGCATCATCGAGTACACAACGGCCACCCCTGTCAACCCCGACCGGGCCCGTGCTGCCCTCGCCGAGGCCGGATTCCCCCGAGCCGTCGTCCAGACCTCCGGCGAGAACCAACTCACCGTCCGCACCCACCAGCTGAGCAATGCCCAGGCAGCCGAAATCAGCGAAACCGTCAGCGATCTGACACGGAACGCGAACAAGCTGCGCGACGAAGCCATCGGCCCCAGCCTCGGCAAGGAACTCCGCCAAGGCGCCCTCATCGCCCTCGCCGTCGCCCTCGGCGCCCAGCTCATCTATCTCGCGGCACGCTTCCGCTGGCTGTTCGGAACCGCCGCGGTCGCCGCCCTCGCCCACGACGTGGTGATCCTCATCGGCATCTTCGCCTGGCTCGGCAAACCCATCGACGGCGTCTTCCTCGCTGCTCTCCTGACCGTCATCGGATACTCCGTCAACGACTCCGTCGTCGTCTTCGACCGGATCAGAGAACTCAGCCGCCGCGACCGCAAGACGCCCTTCCCCCGCATCACCAACCAGGCACTCCTGCAAACCCTGCCCCGCACCATCAACACCGGCATGGGCGCGGCATTCATCCTCACCGCGCTGGCCGTCCTCGGCGGCGACTCCCTCACCGACTTCGCCCTCGCCCTCCTCATCGGCCTCGCGGTCGGCACCTACTCCAGCATGTTCACCGCCACACCGCTGGCCATCGAACTGCACAACCGCACATAGGCGGGACTCACCGCGGCCCGTGGTCCAGGCAGCCCGCGCGCTCGCACAGAACTCGGTCGTATCCTGTCGCCTGAGCTGATTCAGGCGACAGGATCCAGTCGGACGCAGCATCGGCCGGGGCTGGGCAGTGCGTGAGACGGGTCCAGGGCGACGAGCTGCCCTCCGAAGAGGCCGACGGACGTCGATGGTGACGGCCAGATCAACTACGAGGACTCGTGAAGCTGCTCGACTGCGCTGAGCGAGAGGGATGAAGACGCCACGCGTCCCGATACCCGAGGCAGTGCGGCTCCCCGGAGGCCGCGAGTGTAGAAGACTAGGCTCCGGCCGCTGAGGCAATCTCGGCAATGCGCTGAAGTGCTTCCTGGTACGCCTCGGCGTTGCCCGGCTGCTTCTGCCAAGCGCGGATGGTGACGGTCGCGGACTGCAGGGCGCCGGGGGTGATGCCCAGGTAGCGGGCAGCGGCGGCGCGGGATCCGCCCATGGTCATCTGGACGAGGCGGATCGCGGCGTCGCGCCGCAACTGTCTTGGGGGTCCGTCCAGTTCGTCCAGCGGCCAGGCCCAGGTGTCCGGTAGGAGGTTCGGAATGCTCTCCGGGTCGAGCTGGCCCTGGTGGGTCGGTGGTTGGGGAAAGAGCGCGGGCGGGCCGACAGCTCCGCGACGCAGTTGGGCGCTCTCGCCGATGGCCGCGCTCATGCCGGGTGAGCAGTGCGGGGCGAGCCGCCTCAGCCGTCGGTATCCGGCACGGCTGGAGGGGAGGCGGGACAGGACGCGGGCGAGGACTGCCTGGCCGCCCGGGTCCTCCAGAATCTGGACGACGAGGGTCATCAGGGCGGCCCCCTGGTACGGATCGCCGGGTGGGTGGTCGACTGAGCGGGCCAGCCAGCCGTCTCCTTGGGGGCCGGCTCGTTCGGCGGGCGCTCGGTGCAGCGTCTCAACGTGGGCGGCGACCGCGTCCAGGTGTTCGGCGTGGGCGAAGACCTCCGCGGTGGCTGGCCAGGTGCTGCAGATGGCGAGGGTGGTGGCGCGGACGTCGTTGAGGAACCGCTGCGGTGAGGTCGGCTGGCCCAGGCTTCCGTAACTGGCCGCGGAGTGGGCGGCCGCAGCCAGCCGCTGTTGGGCGTGCACCATCGCGTCGGTTGGGGCCCTGGTGACGGACGACGGATCGTCGAGCCGGTGAGCACATGGTGCGTCCCGCCCGGTTCCGGGCCGGTGGCGGCATTGTGCTGCGTGGAGGTGGCTACGCGGTGACGGGATGAGCTGGGTGGGTCGCCATCTTCCATCGACGCGGTAGCCGTTGGAGAAGGTGGGTGCCTGGCAGGCGGGGCACCGCCAGTCGAGAAGGCGGTGGTGGCGTGGGCAGTGGAAGGTGTACGGGAGTCGCCACGAGCCCTGCCAGACCGGCCCGCCCGGAAGATCGGCGGTGTCGGCCAGGCAGTCGGGGCAGTAGCGGCTGAAGGCGGTGAAGACCCAGCCGTCGTTGGCCATGTCGATATGGCTCTGGTGTCGTCCCAGGTAGACGGGGTGCAGAGGAGGGTAGCTGGGGGCCTGCGTGCCGAGAGTGAGCCCATGAACCTCGGCCAGGCCCAGCCGGCAGACGGTGGCAGTCTGCTGGGCCTGGTCGTCATCGAGGCGGACGAGGTGGTGGGTGGGGAACGTCGTCCCGCCGGGGAGCCCGCACCAGTGCGCGAGGTCGAGCGGAGAAATGCCGATCCGGTGGGCGACACGAAGAAGGTAGCCCGGCAGCAGTTCGCCCGGGGCAGGGTCAAGACTCCTGGGCAGCGTCGTATTCATGCCGTGTCCGAGGTGGCGGGGCCGTGGTCGTCGAACGCGGTGTTGCGGCGACGTCCGGTCCCCGGCCGCCGGGTGGGGACGGTGGGGATCTCGCCTGCCTCGGCGTCGCGGTCGACTCCGGCGAGGGTGAGGGGGAGGCTGTCGAGGAGGGTCTCGGTCAGGCACTCGGCGCCGCTGGTGATCGCTTCGGTGGAGCCGTCCTCGATGAGGCGCTCGAGGAGACCGACGACGCCGTTGGTGCGCGTGAAGAGGTACTCGGGCATGCGGCCCGAGGTGAGCATGCCCGGCTGGGCGTTCAGCAGCCGCAGCGCGTTCTCGACGCCGGCGAGGTGAGTGGTCCAGGCCGTGATCTGCGCGTCGGTGTCGTAGCGGAAGCGGTCGAGTTCGATCACGTCGAAACGGCGCTCGGTCTGCGTGGCTTCCAGGCCGTGCGTGGTGGCGTGCCGGGACGGCGGCATCACGCTCTGCCCCGATGCCGGATCCGTGCGGCCTTCGCGCAGGAGGCCGGAGGCAGGGATGTCGACGCCGATCATGACGAGGGTGACGTGCATGCTCATGAACGCGCGGATCAGGTCGAGGGTGTCCTGGTCGTCGGCGCGGTGCATCCGCAGGCGGGTGATGTCGTCGAGGACCAGGACCTTGGTGCCGTGGTCAGTCAGGGAAGCGGCGACCTGGCGGATCAGGTCCGGGAGATCCATGTTCTTCGTGGGCGCGCCGTAGAAGTTCAAGATCGCCTTGCAGGTGCTCTTCGGCTTCGCGGTCACCGGAGTCTGTACGTAGGCGACCGGCACCCACAGGTCGCGGGTTCCGGGCGCGGCGTCGGGGTGGACCTGGTGGTGGAGGGCGCGCCAGGAGTCCTCGAAGGCGGCCACGATCTCGCAGGTGGTCTCGGTCTTGCCCTGGTAGCCGCCGCCGCTGATCATCACTCCCGCACGGGTGGACGGCTTGGCCTTGAAGGCGTTGGTGCGGATCCGGGCGCTCAGCAGCCGGTCCACCCTCTGACTCATCGGGGTGTCGAGCAGCGGGAGGTTGGCGTGGGTGGCCATCCGGTGCAGGTCGTACGCACATCGCTCCCGCGCGGTCATCGCCCGCCACTGGCCGAGTGACCGCAGCGGTGCCGGTACGAAGCCGTGCCGTGCCCGTCGCCACGTGTCCCAGCCTGCTGCCTGGTCTCGCGCCGCGGGCGCCATCAGCCCGAGCCCCGTGGTGGCCTGCGTCATGACTGATCCTCCGCCCGGCCCGTGTCAGCTTCCCCAGGGGTGTCCTGCTCTTCGGCGGGGAGAAGGAAGAGGTTCTTGGCCCTGAGGGAATCGGCCAGGAGCTGCGGCGCCGGTGGCGGCACAGGGACGGCTGCCAAGCGACGGCGGCGCCGGTCTGCCTCCACGGCCGCGGTGGCCTGCCGGTGCAGAGCCTGCGCGTCTGCTGGTGCCGGTCCTGGCGGCGGCGCCGGTGCGGGCCGGTCGAGGGCCGCGGCCCGGGCCCGGGCGAGCTCGCGGGCTCGGTCGGTCTTCTGCTGCCGGGTCATCTGGGTCGGCCAGGCGTCCACCGGCGTCTTGGCGGCCACCAAGTCGAGGAGCACCGGCAGCAGTTCGGCGTCGCTGCGGGGCTTGAGCCCGCCCTTGGTGGCTTGCCGGAGCACATCCCCGACGCGGGCGTCGGAGAAGGCGGGCACCTCCTGGCCGGGCGGGAGCCCGTTCCAGAGCAGCTCGTGCCAGGCTCCGTCCAGTTCGACGAAGACCTGGCGGCAGTCCCGGGGGTCGCGGTGCACGGCCCACTTCCCCGCGTGCCGGCCGCCCCGGCCCGACAAGCGGCCGCGGTGGGGTTCGAGGACGGGGCTGTGGGCGCCGTACCAGAGGCCGCCGATCTTCACCCCGCGCCGGGCATCGATCCGTACGAAGTGCATGGGCAGCAGCTCGTAGTAGAGCTCCGGTGGCGGGATCTCCAGGCAGATCCCGTCCCGGGCGGCCGCGGCGGCGAAGAGCGTGTTCGGGCTGTGCCGGCCGCCCGGATCCCAGGCGGGCGCGTACTGGTCGAGCCGCCGGTTCTGCCAGACCCTTTTACCGACCGTAGTTTGTGCTGTTCGTGATGTCTGTTCGAGCCTGTGGCGTGGACGTCACGGGCTCGTTTACCGACCGGGTTCAGGACGTTCGTCATGTTCTGGAGTCGGTACGGAGGACGAATGGTGCGGCACCTGGTGGTCGGGGATCTGAGGGTCCAGCGGATCGAGCGGAAGGGCGGGAGGAGATCGTGGACCGTCGTCTGGCCGGAGGGTGCCCTCCACGCCGAGGCCGATAGGTTCCTGCGCGTCCATGACGGCTCGGGCACGCAGAAGACCTACGCGTACTACCTGGTGGATCATCTGCGGTGGCTGGAACGCGAGTGCCTGGCCTTCGACGCGGTCCAACTGCGGGACCTTGAGCGCTACATGGGCGTCGTCGGCGCCGAGGTCCGCATGCCGCTCGGGGAGCCGTGGCGGATCGGCAAGCGTCCCTACGGCCGGTCCGCACTGTCGACTGCGGCGTCCTGCCTGAAGGGCTTCTACCTGCACCAGTCCTCTCTCGGCGTCAACGTGGACCTCGGTGGAAAGCTCGACGGCACGCGGCTGCCGTCGCGAGTGGACCGGCACCGCTCGCTCCTCGGGCATCTGAAGTCCGCGATGGCGGCGAACCCGCTCGCGCCGAAGGGACCGCACCGCCGGCACCCGAAGATGCTGCCCGACGGCGCGAGGGAGAAGTTGCTGGCGACGGTGAACTCGGCCCGGGACCGGATGGTGGTGACCTGGCTGGCCGACGGCGGGCTGCGGATCGGCGAGCTCTGTGGGCTGCACCTGGTCGACCTACACCTGCGCGAGAACGCGGCCTGCGGCGAGTGCCGTGCCCCTCACCTGCACGTCTGCCACCGGCTCGGCAACCCGAACCGGGCCGAGGCTAAGACCAAGTACTCCTGGCGGGTCGAGCACGGGACGGTCACCGGCGGGTTGATCAAGCGGGTCAGTCCGGCGATGGTGCACTCCTACTTCGAGTACCTCACCGGCGAGTACCCGCGCGAAGCCGGACACGGCATGCTCCTGGTCCAGCTGCACGGGGCCTGCGTCGGACAGCCGTGGGCGCCGGTCGGGGCCCGGCGGATGCTTGGCCGGGCCGGGAAGCGCGCCGGGCTCGGGCTGGTGAAACCCCATGCCTTCCGCCACACGTTTACTTCCGCGGTCCTCGACGCCGCCGACGGCAACCTGCTGATTGCCCGGGACGCCGGTGGCTGGGCCTCGGCTGCCACGGTCGACGAGGTCTACGGACACGTCGACGTCCACGACCCCGCCTTCGACTCCGCTCTGCGCGCGGTCTGGGGTGAGACGCGGTGACCACGACTGTTCTGGTCCCGGTGCGGGACGGCCGGGAGGGCCGGGACCGGTTGGAGATCATGACTGCGCTGGTCAGCTCTCCGTCCTTCGACCCAGTGTTCCGCTCGGAGATCGTCGAGATCCCGCCGGACCACCCTGTCTACCGATGGGTCTGCCTGGTCACCGACTGCGAGCGGCCGAGGATGGGCCGGGGCGATCTCTGCGGCGCCCACGAGACTGCATGGCGTCAGCTCCGCGCCGAGCGGTCCCGTGCGGACTTCCTGCGCACCGCCGATCCGGTCGGGCACGGCGAGGAACTGCGCGAGCGACGTTGCCGGCTCTGCCCCGGTCGGCCGGCGCGCCAGTTGACCCTGGAACTGTGTCATCACCACCAGTTCAGCTGGTATCACCACCGCGACCGGCACGGCGACGCCGCCGACTTCGACACCTGGCTGGCCAAGCAGCGGCCCCGGCCCGGATACGGACACTGCAAAGCCGTGGTCTGCCCTGACCTGGCGGAATCCCCCCTGGGGCTCTGCTATCGGCACCACCGGCGCTATCTCAGGGAGGGGGGGCCGGGCGGCGCCGCGCTGCCAACGCAGTGGGGCAACCGCTACGAGCGGGTCGGCCTGCCGGTGCCGGTCGCCTACGACAACAAGTCGGACTTCCGGTGGTGGTGCGCAAGGACGGCGCCCGTATCTCGACCAGGGCAGGTCAACCTCCGCAGCCTGCACCCGCTCCTGCGGGCCGAGATCCAATGGGGGCTGTCCATCCAGGCCCGTGGATCGGGCAGGCGTTGGGAACTCACCCAGATCCAGGGCCTGGCGGACTACTGCCGCGAGCACGGGCTTCATTCGCTCACCGACCTCGCTGCCGACAGCCTGGACCCGGAGAAGGAGAAGAGCCTGCTGAGCACGGCCGGACGGGACGCCTCCTACCTCGCCCGGACCCTCATCGACCTGCTCACCCCGCTCTACGTGACGCCGAAGCAGACTCGGGAGCAGGGCTACCTGAACACCGAGCACTTCGGCCGCAGGCTGAACAACCGGTCGCCGCGCATGGACCTGACCTCGATATCCCAGCGATGGCTCCGCGACCTGGCCTGGGATCACTTCGCCGCGATACTGCGCTCGCCGAGCTGTCCGCGCTCAGGTCACACCTTCGACGGCACCCGGCGAGCCTGCACCGAGCTCAGCGCCTTCCTGGAGGTCCGGGTGTCGGCGTACGGACTTTCCTCCCCAGTTGCGTACGGATGAACGTCCCCAGCTGTCAGGCCACGTCGTTCTCTCGCTCGATGGCCTTGAGGCGGTTCTTGAGCCGGTAGCTGGGGCCGTTGATGGAGATCACTTCGCAGTGGTGGAGGAGACGGTCGAGGATGGCGGTGGCGAGGACCTCGTCGCCGAAGACCTGGCCCCATTCGCTGAAGGTCTTGTTCGAGGTCAGGATGATCGAGCCCTTCTCGTAACGCTTTGAGATGACCTGGAAGACCAGGTTCGCCTCAGCTCGTTCGAGGGGCTGGTAGCCGACCTCGTCGACCACGAGAACACTCGGCCGCAGGTAGGTGCCGAGCTTGTTCGTCAGACGGCCGGTGGCCTCGGCGGCTTTGAGGTTGCGGACCATGTCGTCGAGGCTGGTGAAGTAGATCGAGTAGCCGGCCCGGCAGGCCGCGACCGCGAGAGCGACGGCGATGTGTGTCTTGCCGACCCCGGGCGGCCCGAGCAGGGCGGCGTTCGCCTTGCCGTCGACGAACGAGAGGGTGGCGAGGTCCTTGACCTTCCGCGGGTCGAGATCCGGCTGGAACGAAAAGTCGTACTCGTCGAGCGTCTTGTGGTGCGGGAGCCGGGAAAGCCGCAGGCCCTGGCGGAAGCGGCGGTCGTCACGGACTGCGAGTTCCTCGGACAGGACCAGGTCGAGGAAGTCGAGGTAGCCCATCTTGCCCTCGTCGGCCCGCCGGGTGTACTCGTTGATCGTTTCGGCCAGGTGGGGCAGGCCGAGCTTGCCGGCCGTGTTGCGGATGCGGGTGGAGACCAGCTCGCTCAAGACGTTTCCCTCGTGCTCGGACGGGTGGTGAAGGGGCGGGTTCCGGTCAGTTCGTCATAGACCGACAGTGGACGGCGGCCGACCTCGATGCGGGTGGCCGCGGCCCGGTTCAGCAGGGCCTGCAGAGGTCCTGCCTCCTCACCCAGCGGACGTTCATGGCGAGGCCGTGGCAGGACATCGCCGGTGGTGGTGCGACGCCCCTTGCCGGTGGGCAGACCGTCCCAGTGGGCCTCTTCGACGACGCGGACCCCGCGGCCGATCGCTCGCGGATGGGTGGCCAGCAGCGTCTCGCCGTCGACGTTCGCGATGGTGGAATGCAGCATGACCTGCGACTTCGTGGCCCGGATCTCGATCAGCTGACGCGGTCGGACCCTGCGTGCGGGCACCGAGTAGAGGTTGCCGCCGAAGGCGACCAGGCAGTCTTTGCCGACCGGCCGCAGATGCCGTTCGGCCACCAGATACGGAGCCTCCGGCAGCGGTTTGAGGGCCACGTGATCACGGGCCGCCCGCTCTCCGATGATCTGCTGGTGAGTCCTGTGGGCCTGAGCCCGACGCTGCGGCACCCATGCGGCGAACGCGGCGTCCATCTCCTCGATGGAAGAGAAGGACCGGCCGGACAGAACGTGGTCGCGGACGATCAGAACCTGCCGCTCGACACGGCCCTTGCCGGTGGGCCGGTAGGCGGCCAGAACGTCGATGTCGAAGTCGTAATGACCGGCGAACCCGACCGCTTCCGGATGCAACGGGACCGCCTCGCCGGGAGCTACGTGCCGGCGGACGACGGTCTTGGTCCGGTCGTAGACGATCGTCATCGGCACCCCGCCGAAGTGCGCGAACGCCCGGCGGTGGCAGTCGAAGGGTGGTGAAACAGCAGAACGGGTCGCGCGAGTACGACAGCGTCATGTGGAAGGAGTAGACCTTCCCGATGCCCATGTGGGCGAGGACCTTGCCCTCGTCGCCCCAGTCCACCTGGGCCTGGGCGCCGGGGATCACCTCGAACCGGCGGTGCATGCCAGCCAGTTCCTTCGGCGTGATGCCGAGTTCCTCGGCAATGCGCGGCCGGGCGTCCTGAACATAGAGCTTCACGCGCTGATAGGTGCCGGTGAACCCGTACTCCGAGGCCAGTCGCCCGTGGATCACCGCGGCCTTCATCAGGATCTCCGCCCGCAGCATCGAGTCGACCAGTGGCGCGAACTCGTCGATCACCCTCGCCTTCGACCGCCCGTTCGGCGACCGGCGCGGCGGGGTCGCCGGACCCGGCGCCGACAGATACTTGCGGACCGTCTTCCGGTCCAGCCCGGTCTCCCGGGCAACCTCCGACAGGCTGATCGCCCCGGATTCCAACAGACTCCGGAAACGCCGCAGTTCCAACCACCGATGCGGATCCAGGACCACCGTCGACCGCCTCCCGCCGCCTCTCACCGACCAAGCAGCAGAGTGCCGAGCAGCATGCCTCAACGCATCAACAACTGTCCCTTTTCATCCGTACGCGGGTGGGGACGTCCACGTGTACGCCGACACCGGGCCCCCGGCGGCGGTCACGACCCGAAGCTCCTTCGGCCGGAGCACGTCCACGACTTCGCAGCCGACCAACGGCTGCGGGAACTGGACGGGCTGCCGTCTCTGGGAATGAAGGGCCTGCACGGGAAGCCGTCCATCGTGACCGCCTACACCCGGCAGATGGTCTTCACCCACACCCGGCGGATTCTCCTGGAGGCCCTGGAATCCGGCGAAGCCGAACGGCTCGGCCTCGACCGGGGTTTCGTCACGGCCATGCCCTCTCCGGGAAGGATCATCACTCGGACACGAAGCCCCTTCTCCGATGAAGTCGCCCAGGCCCTCGCCGCTGAGGCGAACCTGCAGACGCTCGCCGCCTGCCACGACCCGGCCGACCGCGGACTTCGCGAAGCCTGGGAGACCATCGTCGTCACCGGACGGCGCTGCAGCGAGGTGATCAAACTGCGTCTGGACTGCCTGGGTCGCTACGGCGGGCTCCCCATGCTCTGGCACGACCAGACGAAGGTCGGCAACTACGACGCCGCGATCCGTATCCCCGAACAGCTCCACCAGCGGCTGGAGGCCCGACAGCGCAAGACCCTGGCGTTCTTCGCCGTCCGCCACAACCGCCCACCGATTGCGGAGGAACGCGCCCACCTGCCGCTGTTCCCCAGCAACCAGCGCAACAGCGACAGCCGCCGGCCCCTGTCCTACCAGTGGTTCCACCGGGGCTTCAAGGCATGGCTCAACGACCTCGACATCGGCCGGTGGGTGCCCCATCAAGCCCGGCACTCGCTGGCCACCAGCCTGCTGCGAGCCGGAGCGAGCCTGACCCACATCCGCCGCTACCTCGGTCAGGTCTCCGAGCGGATGGCCGAGCACTACGTCCACCTCGCCCAGTCCGACCTGGAGGACG
Source organism: Streptomyces sp. NPDC057445 (assembly GCF_042802855.1). Taxonomy (NCBI): domain Bacteria; kingdom Bacillati; phylum Actinomycetota; class Actinomycetes; order Kitasatosporales; family Streptomycetaceae; genus Streptomyces; species Streptomyces sp. NPDC057445. Next base: position 28,482 of record NZ_JBHVDH010000037.1, read on the forward strand.
TGCTCCAGCACGTCTGGGTCGCGGGCCCCGGCGCCGCCAACCCCGGCGAAATCCTCACCGGCGACCTCACCCCACTCACCCGGGAGCACGCCATGGCCATCGCGATCGACCTCGGTCGCCGCAGCACCCCGGCCGAGGGCGGCTTCTGCACCTTCCAGCCCGTCGTCGACGGCGGCGACTGCCCCTGGGGTCTCAACTGCCACTCCTGCGACAAGTTCGTCCTGTCCGGGGCTGATCTCCTCTACTGGCGGCGCAAGCGCGAGCAGTGGCGACTGCTGGCAGAGGGCGCCCCGGACGACGCCACCGCCGACTACCTGCACGCCTACTTCGAACCCACCGCCCGCGCCATCGACGGCCTGGAGAAGGCCCTGGCCGGCCTCGGCCTCCTCGACGACGCCCTCGCCCTGGACCTGCGCAAACCCCAGGACTACTTCCACCGCGTCTGGTCCACCGCCTTCCGCGCCGCCGACCTCACCGACGCCGGCCACGACGAGCAGGACCAGACCACCACCGACGAACAGGAATGCGCGTGACCGCCACCGTCCCCGGCCCCCGCACGGCCGCCGCTCTCGCAGCCCGCCGACGCGGCACCGAAGCCGCCCTCGGGCGCGTCCGTGACGCGATCACCCGGATCCGCCGCGAGAGGGCCCAGCTCAGCGTCGCCGCGGTCGCCCGCCGCGCGAACGTCTCCCGCACCTTCCTCTACGACCACCCCGACGCCAGAGCCGCGATCACCACGGCCATGTCCGAGACCGGCGAGCGCCGGGCCCAGTTGCTCGCCGACCAGGACGAGGCACGCGAGGCGACCTGGCGCGAGCGGGCCCTGAACGCCGAGGACGCCCTCAAAGCCGCCCACGCTGAGATCCTCGCCCAGCGCACCAGCATCGGCGAACTCCTCGGCCAGGTACGCGACTTGCAAGCCGAGTGGACCCAGGAGGCCATCCAGCGGATCACCACCGAGAACACCACCCTCAAACAGCGCGTCCGCCAGCTCACCTCCGACAACCGGTCCTTCGACGAACGCCTCAAGGCCGCCCGCTCCAACCTACGGTTCCAGGACCGCCGCGTCGCCGACCTCGAAGCCCAGATCGCCGCTCCAGCGGGCTGACCCGACTCGACCGGTGGCCGTCGCACCCCTCGTGGGGCGGCCACCGGCCGTGGCGCACACTTGGCCGATGCTGTTGCCGTTTATCCCAGAGACCGAGGACGAGCTCATGGTCGGCGGAGCCAGCCCGGATCTCCCATGCCCGGCCTGGTTGTCCTTCTTCAGTCTGCTGCAGAAGAACGTCCTCGACCGCCGGAGCTGGACCACCCGCGAGGAACTGCGGACCGCGCTCGTGACCTGGATCGAGCGGACCTACCACCGCCGCCGCAGACAAGCCGCACTCGGCCGTCTGACCCCCGTCGAATTCGAGACCGTCATGACCACACCGGCCCTCCAGGCCGCGTGAGCGAACCTGTCACCCGAACCTGCAACAGACCCTTCGACTCAGGTAACCCCCGTGACCGCGCTGCACCCCAAACTCGGCAGCACGATCGTCCAGGCACCATCGGGGAGCGCGTTCCTCATGGCGACGGGAATGACGACCCTGGGGGCTTTCCGCATGGCACTGGAGGAGTGCCAGCACTGCGCGCGGAAGCGGTGGGAGGAAGCCGCCCTTGCGTCGTTCGCTGCCTGCACGGGCATGAGTTCACGATCACCGCGATGAATCCACGTACTCCCGGGCGCGTGCCGGGGAGTACGTACGGATTCACGACGGGTTTCGACGGTGCCGACGACCCCTGCGTTACGTGTCGCGGCATCTCCCAGACGCCCAAGCTCGTGGAATTCAGGCGCCGCGCCCGCGAGCAGGACGTGATGATCCTGGACGCCATGTCGGACCGCATCGCCCAGACTGTGCGCCTGTGCTGCGTTGCGGGGCACCTGACCTCGGTGGGCATAAACACTGGGTTGAAGCGCGAGTTGCTGTGCGCCCGCTGCAGCGGAGCGGGCGTTCGCCCCGAACCAACCGTGTACTACGTGGTGACCGATGGGGCCATGGTGAAGCCCGGAATCTCCTCGGGTGACGGACGAGGACGGCTTGATACCCACCGCATCCAGCACGGTCTGGGTCAAGTCCGCAGGCTCATAACCGACCTGCCCGTCGGCGCAGCTCGCGATGTCGAGCGGCATGTCCTGGACTGCTTGGCCAGCCAGGGCATCTGACCGGTGATGGGCTCCGAGTATTTCGATGCCGCGCATATTGACGGGTGCTGGAACTGGCTGACGGGTGGTTCGCAGCGAACCTGCCGAACTTCCCGTGGACGATGACCGCCTAGCGTTCCCTTTCGACTCTCGCCCCGGCGACCCGGAGCTCGGGCTCCTCGATCTGAGCTGCCCCGAGTTCCGTAGAGTCCGGTGATCTTGTTTCAGGCGGGCTGCGGGGCGGCCTCCTGTTGTCGCCGCCAGTCGCGTTCGTACTCGGCGGGTGGTACGTAGTCGAGGGCGGAGTGGAGCCGTTCCTCGTTGTACCACGTGACCCACTGGAAGATCGCCCGTTCGACCTGGTCGACGTCCTGCCACGGCCCTTGCATCTCGATCAGCTCGGCCTTGAAGGTGCCGTTCAGGGCTCGGCCATCGCATTGTCGTAGCTGTCCGCGACCGAGCCGACCGAGGCCGAAGCCTGGATGCCCAGATGGGTGCAGAAGGGGAAGCACCTCGGCATCGACGCGCTCATCGGCCCGCCCAAACTCCCACCCGGTTGGAGGGCACGCGACCTCACCTGACCTCAATCACCCGTCCATTGAGATCCCTGCTTCGCCCTTGGCAAGAAGGATGTGGAGGTCAGGGTGGCCAGCAGTAGGACGAGCAAGTGGTAAGCCGGGCTCACTTGACGGATTCGACGGCAGGTATGCGGAATGAGGCGGCTCGTCGGCTCTCGGGCTGAGTGGTGTCCGGGGCGAGGGCGCGCGGAGCGGTGCGGATGTGGTCAAAAGTTGCTACCGCGGAGGAATCGGCAAAGCAGCTATATCCATCGCCCGGTCCAGGCACACTGGCATGTGGCACAGACGGCTACCGACCTCACCGGGGCCGCCCGCCAAGCGTCCAGGGGTCGGGGCGCGGTGCCGGACGATCCAGTTTCCGTACGCGAAGGAATGGCGCGTGACGGCCCGGCGCGCCAACACATCCCGTGTACGACGCTCTCCGCAATGCCCTGCCCGAACTCCTTGGCGGTGTCGGGGCCGCCTTTCTCCTTTCTATCTCCGCCTGGGTCGTTCGCGAGGTCCGTGTCCGTCGAGATGGCCGACCAGCTGGTCCGCAGCCAGATGCTGTCGCAGTTGTCGCGAGTCCTGGGGAAGAGGTGAGTCACCAACCGGTGTCTCACCTGGTCTGCCAAAGGGCATCTTTGCCCCAGCTCCGCCGGTACACCCTCCTCGGCACAGTCACCGCCGACGGCAGTCCGGCTCAGGTCACCAGCACCCGACCCGCCGGTACCATCATCACTTACCGCGTCAGCGACTGCGCCGAGCGGTTCGAGTTGACCGACTTCCTCCTCTACGACGGCACCTTCGCCGCCGAGCCGCTGGATCGCTATCTGTAGTCAGACGAACCTCGTGGGCGCCAGCGCCTGGGGTCGTGGATGCCGGTGAGGAGTTCGAGCGGAACCGTCCTCGCCATCACGGGCGATCCTGACGGTGTGTCGGGCATTGCGCCGATCTCGGTGGCGGCCAGGGGGCTGGCGGTGTCGTCGAAGTAGTGGGGGTTTGTCATGGCCGATGGCAGGCAGATCAGCCGTCACAAGAGCAGGCACGAGGCTGAGGCGGAGGCGGCGCGGTTGTCGGCCGCGAGCTCGCCCCTCGCATGGGTGCCGAACTTCAAGTACTGCGGCCGTTGTGTCGATGCAGTCGTCATGGCAAAGAGTCAGCCGCAGGTCATCGTCCATGCCCCCGACGGTCGGGGGTTGCGGGAAGTCAGTGTCGGTGGGGCGAGCGTCGGACGGGCCTGGTCGATACGGGACCTTCGCAGGCTTCTGCGGCGAGCCGGGCTGCCGGCCGACATCGATCTCCACAATCCGGGGAAGGTCCGGTGGCGGGCGGATGCGGACCTATGGCCGGACCGCACGTGGCAACGGCGCGCCACCGCCTGCCTCATGGCCCTCGGGATTGCGACCTCTGCGGCTGTGCTGTTCCGAGTCGGACTGTCGGACACACTGCGGGCGCTGACCTTCGGCGGGCGCGTCTTGGGGGTGGTGTTCCTGGCCGGAGCGTTGCTGGAGGTAGCTGCCGCTGCGGCGATCGTCGACTACTGGGGCAAGAGGACGGTGAGATACTCCGGACCGTGCGTGGTGCTGGGCGTCGTCATCGCCACCGTGACGAGTGCGATGCTCCTGATCCTGCAGTGGGAAGCGGGTTACTTCCACGGGTGGTTCTGGCTGTGGATCGCCCTGGTGGTCTGGTCCGGTTGGGCGGTGTGGGAACTCAGCCAGCAGAAGGCATGGCGGGGCGTCCCGCACCCGAGGAGCTTCGCGATCAGCCTCGCCCTGTCGGCTCTGGTCGGGGCTGCGAGTGTGGCCTACTCCTCGATGTACAGCCCCTACGTCGCACCGCCCAAGGTGCCTTTCAGCGTCTCCTTCGGGAAACCGACCCTGAATCCAGTACATTCGACCCTCTACGTGCCGGCACATTTCACCTTCCGAAACGAGGGATCGGTCAGCATCTTCGTCGTCGGAACTCTGTGGAAGGCCACCATGTGGCCGTCCACGTTCACGGAGAAGGGTACGGACTTCGAGACGTGGAGGTACGAGCTGGGCGACGGCTGGGACACCCACCGCCACGAGAGCTTCCAGAGTCCCACCCGCATGCTTGCGGCAGGTCAGATCAGCCGGCCGGGCGGCCGCCTCGATCCGGGAGACGACTTCTCCACGAACGAGGTCATCGAAGTACCCCTCAAGCCCGGAGACGGCCGGCTCGAACTCTTCGCGAACATCTCGTTCATCCGAGCCGACCGAGGCAAACTCGCCAACAGCTACGCGGGCTCCCTCGAGCGCTCGTGGAACACCCGCTCAGTTACCGAGGAACATCAGTGGGATGCTCCGGATTGGCTGGCGCAGCCTGGCGACGAGTTCTTCCGTTACAGAGCCAGGATCTACCGCACCAGCACGATCATGAACATGACCCAGCCTCCGGACTGGGCCGCCTTGTGGTGGGTAATTCCCCGGTCGAACAAAGGGAGATCGTTCGCGCTGGGGGACACGGATCCGTTCATGGCCGTCCACATCGCCCGCGACCCGAACAGCCAGGAGAGACTCACCGAGGCGCAGCAGGAACCCTACGGAATGAAGACCCTGGACCTTCGTATCGATCGGCCGGTCGCCTTGCTCCGCCAACTGGCCGAGAAGCCTTGAGCCGATCCAGCCCGAGAGCCAAGCGGGCGAGCCGAGAGCCTGGTCGACCCTTTCTCCCTGCCCCACGCCATCACCCGGATGCCCTCCCGCTGTCCGTATCCGGTAGGGCGTGGCCCCAGAACGACGGTGCTCCGGGCGGTGATTCGTGTTGGTATCGGCTTGTCCGTATTGCAACGGAGCAGGATCCAGGGGCGATTGCCGGTCCTGTCCTTCGACGGAAGCCGCGGCGGCCGCGATGGCTCGGTCCAGCTTGGCTCAGACCGTAGAAGAGCTGCACGGGACGCGTCGCGGGCCCCACGACAGCGGCGGCTCGGAACATCTGCTCGGCCTGTTCGGCGGCATAGGTCCTGCGTCGGGCACCGGTGTCGGGTCCTCCCGGCGGATTCCAACGACTAGTACTCCAGCAGGATTTTGCTGTCTGACCTGCGGGTTTCGCTGGACGGCTGGAGTGTAGCGGGCTGTGGAGTGGTCGGGGGCGGTCTCACGGAGGCCGCCCCTCGAACGTGCGACAACGCCGCAGGTAATGACAGTGGGTGGGAAAGCTCCCCACGTGATCTTCGAGAGTGCTGCCGAGCAGTGGGACCTTGAACTGGACGACCTCTTCGTGACCATCGGTCATCGCTTCGGCCGTGTGGAACTTCGCCGCCGCATGCGTGACTACGTACGCGGACTGCTCGCCCCGGTGGCCCGAAAGAACAGCTGGCAGCTGGCCGAACAGGCAGGCCACGCCACCCCCGACGGTCTGCAGCACCTGCTCGCCGGCGCGAAGTGGGAGCCCGACGACATCCGCGACGACCTGCAGCAATACGTCGCCGACAAGCTCGGTGAGGACGGCGGGGTCCTCATCATCGACGACACCGGCTTCATCAAGAAGGGCACCACCTCCGCCGGGGTTCAGCGCCAATACTCCGGAACTGCTGGCCGCACCGAGAACTGCCAGATCGGCGTCTTCGCCGCCTATGCCTGCGGCCGCGGACGCGCCTTGGTGGACCGGGAGTTGTATCTGCCCAAGTCCTGGGCCGAGGACCGTGAACGCTGCCGCGCGGCCAAAGTCCCCGACGACCAGGCGTTCGCCACCAAGGGCGAACTGGCCCGGCGCATGGTGCTGCGTGCCCTCGCCTCGCCGCTGCCCATCGCCTGGGTTACTGCGGATTCCGCCTATGGACAGGAGAGTCGCTTCCGTCGGCTGCTGGAGCAATCGGGCGTCGGTTACGTGCTGGCCGTGCCCAAGTCCCAGTTCACTGTGGGCTGTCCCCGCATCGAGGGCCTGTTCGCACAAGCCCCGGCCGAGGCGTGGGAGAAGATCTCATGCGGAGACGGTGCGAAGGGACCGCGCGTCTACCACTGGGCGGCGGTGCGGCTACCGGCCGTCGCCGAGTTCGACTACCAGGGCGAGGTCCCCCATCGGATGCGGTGGGCGCTGGCCCGTCGCAGCATCCGCAAGCCCGACGAAATCGCCTACTACCTCGCCTACGCCCCCTTGGACGCCACCGCCCGGGAGCTGGTGCGGATCGCCGGGTCGCGCTGGGCGATCGAGGAGTGTTTCCAGGCCGCGAAGAACGAGTGCGGCCTGGACCAGTACGAAGTCCGCCGTTACGTGGGCTGGTACCGGCACATCACCCTCGCCATGCTCGCGCACGCCTTCCTGGCAGCCACGACACACCAGGCCAGGAAAAAGTGCCCCTATGGTTTTCGTCAAGCGGTAGCGATCTTGGGCGGTTCGTAGAAGGTGCCGTCCCGGAGCATGGCGAAGAGGACGTCGATGC
>NZ_JBHVDH010000038.1:0-31099 GCF_042802855.1 Streptomyces sp. NPDC057445
CCGGTCCGATAGACGCTCACCAGATGACTTCAGCTGACCCGCTCTCGGCACATCAACAACAACGACCGACTCGCCCCTAAGTTACCGGTATTGAGCTTAGACAAGGACTCCTGGCCTAACACACCACCGCATCCAACCTGCCGGACAAAGCCGCCAGCCTCCAGGCGGCGCGGTCGAGGTCCTGGCGCTGGAGACAGGCGGCGATCGTGCCGACCAGAAGGTGATCGTGGGCGAGAGCACCGGTCAGGGGCGTACAGGACCAGGCGCAGCCACTCGCCCATACGTCACAGCAATGGCTGTTCCCCAAGCCTGGACCAGGGTGCCGCAAACTCCAAGGAGGCCAGCAAACTGTCCGAGGGCGACCACGCCCCCCGTTATGTTCTTCGCGGTCCTGCAAGGAACCCAAGCCACTCAGCGAGGCCGTATCCGGCGCAACGGATCCGGCTACCAAGCCAGCGTCTACGTGGGGCGCGATCCGCTCACGAAGAAGAAGATCTGGCTGTGGGCGTGAAAATCGGCACGCCCGGAAGTATGGCCGTTCGCCGACCTGGGCCGTCGACCAGATCCGCACGGTCACCAGCGAACGGCATCTGAGGTTGTGAACACAAACAGGGGGGCAACCATGAGCGCGACCTTTTAGATGCAGGAATGACCCCACCTAAAGGAGGGGCCATTCCTGCCATATCGACACTATACCCCGCGGCACGTATACCAGGCGCCATAACGGAACATATCGATTACCGACTCGACCCTTGCATTACAGCTCAATAGGCCGGTAAGCCAGTGCGAGATCAACTACTTGTTCGGCTGTGGGCTCATCGCCCTCAGGATGGAAGATCAGGTCCGCGACTCTGGGGTGAGCCACACTTTGCTCGAGCTTATCAATTAGGGCATCCTGCTCCTCTTCGGTACCCTCGAATTCCATGATTCTCTCGACCAGACGAATAAGCTCGTCGCGCGTCGCACCAGCCATGAAAACCTCACCAGCAGATGGATCACTTACCTCGAATGATACGTGGGGTCCAGCACTTCTGCATGATACCTGGGAGTCACAACCATCAAATTGTCCAGGTCATAGACTCCACCACCATGTTGAACTGGCTTCACATGATGAAGCACGTATCGATTATTCTTCCCCACACTTTGCGTCTTCGCCACTATCGGCGCATTACCTTGCCGCATATTTGACTGATTCTGTTTCGAAAACTGCGAAGCGAGGGATGGGGTAGCTCACCGCCAAGGCGGGCGCCTGATGACCGGCAACCCCTTCGGACTCGCGCTCCCGGCCATGGTCGGCCTCGGCGTGCTCGGGCTGCTGGGCTGGGCCGGGTACTGCTTCACCCGCTGGTACCGGGCCGACGCCGAGACCCGAGTCAGTCTGCGGCAGGCGCGGCGGATGCGGTGGGGCTGGAAGCGGCTGGCCCCGATGTTGCGCCTGGCGGTCAGGGACGCCACCCCGACCGTGCTCCAGCAGTACGGCCCGCAGGAACAACCGACCAAGCCGCGCGTGCTGGTGCCACGCCTGCGCGCCCGCGCCGACGCCTTCGGCGTCACCGTCACCGCCGATGCCCTGCCGCAGGTCGGACTGAGCGCCTGGCAGGACGCAGGCGAGGGCCTGTGCGACGCCTGGGGAATGCGCCGCATCCGGATCAGTCAGCCCAAGCCCGGAGTGATCGTCGCGCGCGGCTTCCGGCGTGAGCCGCTGGAGGCGGTGATCCGCTCACCACTCCTCGGCCCGGACGGCTCTCCGGTCTGCCGGCCCGGTCAGTTCGTCTCCACCGATGACGTGCTGCTCGGCTGGGACGAGGACGGCACCCCGATCGTTCTCAACCTGGCCTACTCCGCCCACGCCCTCGTCGCCGGCCTCACCCGCTCCGGTAAGTCGATCACCGTCAACACCCTCCTCGCCTACGCGTCGCTGATGCGGGACGTGCGGCTGATCGTGATCGATCCCAACCTCGGTGCGGTCGCGCCCTGGTGGCGTACCGCCCACAAGGTCTCCGACGCCATGCACCCCGACGAGCCGACCGAGATCCTGCGCTGGGTGAGGGAGGAAATGCAGCGCCGGGAGCGGCTGTTCTGGTCCGGCCGCACCGACCGCATCTCCGACTTCAGTCCCGAGCTGCCGCTGCTGTTGGTGGTGATCGACGAGGTGGCGAACTACACCCGGCACCCGGACCGCAAGGCCCGCGAACGCTTCGAGGCCGAGCTGCTGGCCATCGCCAGCCAGGGCGCCAAGTTCGGCATCCGGCTGTGGCTGCTGACCCAGAAGCCCTCCGCCGACGTGCTCACCACCGCCGTGCGCACCAATCTGTCCGCCCGGATCTGCCATCGCGTCGACACCGTCGAGGACTTCCTGCACCTCTTCCCCGACGGCCGGGACCTGGACATCACCGCCGCCGACCGCACCATGCCCCAGGGCGTTTCCATCGCTTCCGTCGGCGACATGCGCACCCCCGTCCGGCTGCGCTCGGTCTACCTGCCCACCGAAGCCTGCTGGCAGATCAACGACCTGATGTGTGCCGAAGGGCTGAAGGTCCGCGAGCTGCCCGACCACGTCGACCTGGACAAGGCCGCGTGACCGCCGCCTCCTGGTCCCGCTTCGCAGTGATCCCCGGCAAGGGCGTGTAGTCGCCAAACCCTCGCCCATGCCGGGGCCTCCCTCCCATACCCGTCCACGGCACGCGTGTGCCGCAGTGCAGAGAGGTCTCGCCAGCATGCCACCGCACGACCCGACCGCCACAATCCCCCGCCCCGAACCGGCCACGGCCGCGTTGCCCACGTTCACCGGCTACCGGAACCTGCTCGGCCTGGTACGGCAACTGTCCTCCCTGGGTGGCTGCTCCCAGCCGATCCGGCTTGAAGGCCAGCGCACCGAGATCGACGCCTTTACCGGCGAGAACCTGCGCGAACTGAAGTCCAAGGAACTGCCCGCCGGGCACCTCCTGGTCCGCTACGGCAACCGCCGCACCACCCGCTGCCCCTCCTGCGCCGAGCTCTACCGCCAGGACACCTACCAGCTCATCGCCGCCGGCCTGCGCGGCGGCAAGAACATCCCCGAACAGGTCGCCACCCACCCCCGCGTCTTCGCCACCCTCACCGCGCCCTCGTACGGCCCCGTCCACGGGCGACAGGTCAACGGCTCCGCCCGCTGCCGCTGCGGACGCACCCACGCCAAGGGCGACCCGCGCCTCGGCACCCCGCTCGACCCCGAGCGCTACGACTACTCCGGCGCCGTGCTGTGGAACGCCCACGTCCCGGCCCTGTGGGCCCGCTTCATGCTCCACCTGCGCCGCACCATCGCCGCCGCAGCCGGCGTCCCCCAGCGCCTGCTCTCCAGGGTCGCCCGGGTCTCCTACGCCAAGGTCGCCGAGTACCAACAGCGCGGACTGATCCACTTCCACGCCGTGATCCGCCTCGACGGCCCCGCAGGCAGCTACAGCCCACCACCCGCCTGGGCCACCCCGGAGCTGCTGGCTGATGCCGTCCGGATCGCGGCCACCCGCGCCGACATCGACGGTCCGAAGATCAACGGCCGCACCCGCTCTTTCACCTTCGGCAAGGAGATCGACACCAGGATCATCCGGTCCACCGCCTTCCAGGGCGGGACCACGATCACCGAGGGCAAGGTCGCCGGATACGTCGCCAAGTACGCCACCAAGGGCACCGAAGCCGCGACCGGCACGCTCGACCACCGGCTGAAGAGGATCACCGACCTCTGGTTCGAGTCCATACCCGAGCACGCCGCCCGCATGATCCGCACCGCCTGGTCCCTCGGCGCCCGCGACGACCTCAAGCACCTGAACCTGCGCAAGTGGGCCCACATGCTCGGCTTCCGCGGCCACTTCTCCACCAAGACCCGCGCCTACTCCACCACCCTCGGCGCCCTCCGAGCCGCCCGCGCCGCCTGGCACCGCCGCCACACCCCTCCACCCTCACCGACCACCCTCGTCCTCGCCCACTGGGCCTACGACGGCACCGGCCTGACCCCCGACCTCGAACGCCTCGCCACCCTCATCAACGGCGGCCCTACACGAGCAGAGGCAGTGGCAGCCGGTGCGTGACGACGAACTCCTCACCGTCCCCGAAGCCATGGCCCGCCTCAAGATCGGCCGCTCCGCCCTCTACGACCTCCTGCGCACCCGCCGCCTGGCCTCCCTGACCATCGGCCGCGCCCGCCGCATCCCCGCCCACGCCCTGGACGACTACGTCCAGCGCCACCTGGAAGAGGCAGCCCGATGACCGCCCCCAAGCGCAAGAAGGCCCGCGCCAACGGCGAAGGCACCATCTACCAGCGCAAGGACGGCCGCTGGGAAGCCGCCGGCTACGTCCTCGCCGCCAACGGCACCAGCAAACGCGTCCGCGTCTACGGCACCACGCGGAGAGAAGCCGCCGACAGAATCGCCGAAAAGATCGCCGACAGCAACCGCGGCCTGCCTGTCGCCACCGCAGACAGCACCCTCGGCGACTACCTCACCTACTGGCTCGGCAGCTCGCCGTCCACCGACTTCGGGAGAACACTCTCACCCGATACGCCGCCTGCGTCCGCCTCCACCTCATCCCCGGACTCGGCACCAAGAAGGTCGCTCGCCTCACGGCCAAGGAAGTGCGCACCTTCCTCGACCGGCTCCGCACCACCTGCCAGTGCTGCGCCCAGGGCCTGGACACCGAACGGAAGAGGTGCTGCGCCGTCGGCCAGTGCTGCCAGAAGCAGTTGTCCGCTTTGACCGTGACCTACGTGCACTCGGTCCTCAAGTCGGCACTGGAACACGCGGTCCGCGAAGACGAGCTGCCCCGCAATGTCGCCCGGAACGTCAAGACTGCAGCGCCTCGGCCCAGGCGGTTCCGTCCGCTCACCGCAGTAGAGGCCCGTCAGTTCCTCGACGCGGCCCGCGCCGACCGGCTCCACGCGCTGTACGAACTCGCGCTGCGCACCGGCCTCCGCAAAGGCGAACTCCTCGGCCTCCACTGGGAAGACCTCGACCTCAACGCCGGAACGGCCAGCATCCGGCGCTCACTCCAGCGCACCCGAACCGGCGGCCTCACCCACCTGCCCACCAAGACCCGGGCATCCGAACGCCGCATCGCACTCCCTACCGAATGCATCCACTCCCTCAAGGAGCACAAGCAGCAGCACGACAGGGAGCGCACGACCGCAGGGCCGGACTGGACAGACAGTGGCCTCGTCTTCACCACGCCCACTGGCCGCCCCCTCGACCCCGCCAACCTCACCCGCCGCTTCCGCAGCTTCCTCCACCGGGCCGGACTCCGACGCATCCGCTTCCACGACCTACGACACTCGACCGCCACCCTGCTCCTGGAACAAGGCGTCGACCTCGTCGTCATTAAGGAGCTCCTCGGCCACGCCCACATCGGCGTCACCGCCGGCGTCTACGCCCACGTCCGACTCCGCCTGCAACGCCAAGCCATCGACACCCTCGGCAACGCCCTCGGCGCCCACGACGACCCTGACGACCCACCCGCCGCAGGGGTCGTCCGCTGACGTTGCCGTCACCGTTGCCGTCAAACCCGAAGATGCCCTTTCCTCAGTACACCGAGGAAAGGGCATCTTCGTTCTACAGGAGAGTTCAGTATCGCAAAGCTAGATCATCTGTAATCAGATCCAGCGATGGATTACTCATAGCTTGTCGAGTTTATGCTTGCGCACCTGACCGCTGACGATGGCTTCCAAAGCTTCAGGATTACCCGCCTTGGCCGCTAGACCCTCAAGCCATGCGTCCGCAGAGACCCAGTCGAGAGGAAGCCTAGCCTTTGGCCATCTGGCAGCAAGATCCTCGGCGAGTGCGATGCCAGCTTCAACCAGGGCGCCTCTGCCAGCTGCCGCAGCAATGAGGATACTGTCCTCTATCTCCAGTACAGCCGGAGGAAGTCCCTTCTCCTGGCGAGTCGAACAGACTGAGTGATATTCCCTCACGATCTCATCTAGCGAAGGCGGCTCACTGAGGGAAAGCCGGCACTGCTCGTTCAGCGCGCTGACCGCATCCTGGAACTCATCTTCGTGACGAGAGAAGAGCACAGTTTCCGGCTGCCCCGAGGAGCGCTCCAGGCGGTGGCCCAAGGTTAGGGAGATCACTGGAAACTCCCGGGTCAGCGCATGCACGTGCGCGGTCGGGGTGTACCCGTCTCCAGAGGTCGAGCGGTCAAGGCAAATGCCCTGTAGGACCGGCCCAATCCGCCGCAGCAGATGCATCGGACGCCAGGCGTCAAACTCAGGGAACGCTGAGGCCCAGTCCGACGTCACGCGCCGTGCCGTAGCGGGACCCGACTTTGTCACGGATTCACCTCGATCGTGAGCCACGCTCCCGGAACGTGGTTGGCGTTCAGATTGGCCTGCCGCTGACCGATTCCCCGGCCTGGATTCATGAGGAACTTATAGTCGTAGATGATCCCCGCTGCCGGATCATAGACGTCTGGGCGGGCACTTCCCGCAGTCCCATGTGGCACGACAGCCCCATTCAGATAGCTCTGCTCCGTAACCAGGCCACGTGAGCCGTAGATCCCCTGGTAGCGGGTCAGCAGTTTATCGGCGTACGCATGCTTCTTGGTTCCAGCGACTGCCCCACTTCCACCGACCTTAGCTTCAGCTCGCGTTGCGATGGCCTGTATGAGATCCAGGTTGGACGGGTTGGTGGAACCGTTGCATGCGCAAGGCTGGCCATTTGGCGCTACTCCACCACCGCAGTTGTGAACCAGGACCGGCGTGGCCCCCGCCAGCACATAGTACGCGTGGACGTCATCGATGGTGAGGTCGTGAGTTCGCTGGCGCTTCGTGTAGTGGCTGACTGCGGTGATCTGGACGTGAGTGCCCGCGCTCGTACGAAGCCACTGGCCGACTTGCAGATCTCCGGCCTTGATCCACCTTTTGAGCTCCGGAACCCAAAAGGGGTGCGTGTCGGTGGCGACGATGCTCGATAGTTGACCTTCGGCGAGTATGGTGACTTCCGTGAAATCTTTGTCGTCCTCGGTTGTGATGGTCGAGACGACCTTTTTCTCTACGGTCTCACCTGTCTCGGCGTCTGTTGTCAGTACGACGTCACCGATCTCCACATCCTCGATGGCTTTCCGTGTGCCATCCGCCAGGAGCACACCGGTCCCTGGCAAGAAGCTGTGGCACTCAGTGGGGATCTTTTTGGTGGGGAGGGTCTTCCCGACACGGCGCGCTATCACTGCAACGGCAGCATTGAAGGCGATCTTGGCTGCCCCCTGCGCTGATCGGCCGTTGGCGAAGTCGTTGTAGACCTCGCTGACTCCAGCGACGGTGCCCTGTGCGGCCTGGACGCCTGTTATCTGGGTAGCTTTGTCCCAAGCGTACTCATCACACGTGCCGTTAAGTGTGACGCAGTTCCAGGCATTGCTGGACTCGGTGACTACCTGGTCGCGTATGCCGGTGACCAGATTCTTGCCGGCGTCCACGAAGCCGCTGCCGAAGTTCGACCACCAGCCACCCCCGGGATCCCCGCCGCCATTGCCGCCGCCGTTGCCACCACCGCCGTTCCCGCCGCCATTGCCGCCATTCCCGCCGCCGGCGTGGGTACCGCCGGTACCGCCCTTGCCACTGTCGGGGTCGTTAGGCTCGTCGACGACTTTCGCCGGGCCTGGCCCATTGCCGCAAGAGACGGTAAATCCGCAGGTCTCACGCAGGCCAGTGGGGTCGGACGATGTGGCGGGGTGCTGGTTGGCGTAACTGTAGCCGTTAAGTGACTGGTGCTGGTCAAGGGACAGCAGGGGGTCGACGCTGACGAATTGACCTATCGTAGGGTCGTATTCGCGGGCTCCGATATGGGTGAGACCTGTTGTCGTATCGGCTGGCTTGCCGAGGAATCCCTTGTCGTCCGGCCATGACGTGGCGGCGGTGCCGCGGGGGGCGCCGAAGGGGGTGGTGTAGCGCTTGGTTACCGCCATGGTGGTGGCGTCCAGGGCGATGCTGGAGGTGCCGTGGTGGTCGGCTGCGAGGAAGTTGAGCTTGGTTCCCGTCGTGCCGGCCGTGGCGGTGCGGACGGCGATGGTCTGGCCTTCCGCGGTGTAGTAGCGGGTGCCGGAAAGGGTCTTGGCCGTGCCCTTGGTGGTGAGGCGGACCTCCGTGCCGCCGAGGTAGAGGATCGTGTCCCCGTCACCGGTGGTGGGGCGTCGGATGAGGAGTTCACCTGACGCGTCGTACAGGTAGTTGGTGTCGAGCGCGGGCTTGCCGCCTGCGGCCGGCTCCTTCGTGCTGACGAGTTCGCCTTCGGCGTTCCAGGTCAGGGTCTGCTGGGCCTGGCTGCCGGGACGGGTGGTGGTGTTGCCGGCCTTGTCGTAGACGTAGGTGGCGGCTTTGGCGCCGGTGGTCTTGGTCAGCGGGTGAGGCTGGTTCGTTGGGGTGCCGTAGGTGTAGTCGGTCGTCTTGTTGCCCGAGGCCGTGTGCTCGGTCTCGGTCTTGCGCTGGCCGGCCGCGGTGTAGGTGTAACTGGTCCAGTACGGTGCCGCACCGTCGATGTTGGACATCGTGCGCCCGGATGCCGCGCAGTCCGAGGTCTTCGGGGTCCAGGCCTCGGTGAGACGGCGGTGGCCGTCGTAGGTGTAGCACTGGTAGTCGGGCTTGGTGGTGCCGCCCTGGGTGGTGGCGTCGAAGATGGAGGTGACGTTGCCTGCGTCGTCCTGGGAGAACTTCAGTTCCTGTGGCATGTAGCCGTGGACGTCGTCCGTGACGTAGGACTTGGTCAGCCGCTTGGTGCCGTCCTCGTATTCGTAGTTGAGGTACGTCTTCTTGGCGACGGCGCTGACGCCGAGGTTGAGCTGGCGCAGATCACCAAGCGGCGAATACATCGCAGCTTGGACGTATCCGGTCGTGCCCTGGGACGAGACCAGCTGACCCAGTGCGCCGTAGGTGTATCCGATGGTCTCGGAGGGCAGGCCGGCGACAGCGGGACTGCTGTTCTGCTTGGGCGTGCCGTCCAGGTTGTAGAAGCCCGTGGTGGCGAGCGTCTTGGGCACCCCGGCGGCGACGAGGGGGTCGTTGTCCGGCAGCGTCAGCGACGTCCCTGTTGCCTGGTAGAGCGCGTCGTAGCTGGTGACCTTTTGGGTGTAGGTCTTGCTCGTGGGCTGGCCGATGCCGTTCTCGTAGCGGACTGCGGTGTCCTGCTGGCCCTTGGCGAGCGAGTCAAAGGTCCAGGCCGCTAGCTTGTTGGCGTCCGCTTTGGCGGTGGTGCTCGTGTCCCATAGGCCTGTCTTGCGACCGAGGATGTCGTACTCGGCCGTGAGGATCTTGTTGCGAGAATCGGTGGTGGTGATGACCTGGTCGAGCGCGTCATACGTGGTCTTCGACGCGCCCTTGTCCGGGTCGGTCGCTTCGGTCTGACGGCCGAAGAGGTCGTACTTGTACGTCCACTTGGCCTGATCGGGGCCCGTGACCGTCTCCTGCTGCCCCGCGGGGAAGTAGGTGAAGCTTGTGGACGTGTAGTCGTCGCCGATCGGCTGAGTGCCGCCGTACTCGCGCCGCTGGGTTGTCTGGCCCAGGGCGTTGCTGACAACCGCGGTGGCCTGGCCGCCGGCCGGGGCTGTGGTGGTGACTGTGTCACCGGTGTAGGTGGTGTCGATGGTCCAACGGGAGACGTTCTTGACCTTCGTCTCGCTCTTGATCGCGCGTCCGGCACCGTCGTAGGTGGTGTCCACCTGCATGGGGGCCTGGCCGCCGTCGACTTCCACCAACTCCCCGTTCGGGGCGTTGTTGACGTCCCAGATGTCGGAGTGGGCGGAGGTCGCGAGCCCACGCTCGTCGTACCAGGTCAGTGCGATCAGCCGGCCGCCTGCCGGTGACGGTGTCTGAGTCTGCCTCGGCCGAAGGAGGCTGTCGTAGATCGCGTAGGTGGTGTTGTAGCCGCTGCCGTCGCCCTTGAGCGTACCGGTGGACACCCACGGCAGATCGGAGGCGGTGACGTGGTAGTCGTAGACGTAATTGGGGGTCTTTCCCAGAGACTTGGATCGGTTGGGCAGCCATGCCTCGGTGACGCGGCCGAGGCTGTCGTACGCGCTTTCAGCGATCTTGCCGTTGGGATCGGTGACCTTGACGGCGGCGCCGGTGGCAAAGTCATGCAGGGTCGTGGTCGTGTGTCCCAGGGCGTTGGCGACCGTGGTGCCAGTGATCGGGCCGGTTGCAGCCGGAGTATAGGTGGTCGTGGCAATCGTGGCGTTGTTGGTGTCCTTGACAACCAGCGGGCGCCCGAGTGAGTCGTAGTCGGTGGACGCGATTCGCTGCCAGGACGGAGTGCCGTCGGCGGCATAGGACTTGGCGCGGCCCGTCCACTGAGCTTCGCCCTTGGTGGGGGTCTGCGTGGTGGTGTACGTCTTGGAGTCGTACGCGGTCGCGGTGTCGGAGATGACATCGCCGGGAGTCGTCGAACCGGTCGGGAGGTTCAGGTCCGCGTTCAGTGTGGCGCACGGCCTGGCCGTTACCCGGGTGCGGGAGACCAGGGAGTTGATCCCGAGCGCGTCGTTACGGGCGTAGGTGTTGCGGGTGCACTTCTCGTCGCCGGTGACGTCGTCGTCGCCCTTGTCCTCGACAGTCGTGGCCATGCCATAACTGTCGTAGGTCGTCACCGTGGAGCGGACCCGGTCACGAGCCGGCAGGTTGGTGGTGATGCTGGCGCGGCCGTGGGTGGCGCCGGTGCGTATGTAGTAGGCCTCAGTGTCGGCATACGACTTGTGCTGAGTGGCCGTGCGCTTTGACCACGGGTCGTTGACGGTGCCGCCGACCTCGGGGCCGCTGGCGCCGTTGTAGGTGACGGTTTCGCGGGTGAAGCCGGCGTACTGGTCCGAGTCGGTGATCGCCGGGGCCTTGATGCCGGTGACAGTGGCGGTCCTGCGTGCGTCAGGGTCGGGGAGCTTGCCGCCGGTGCCGAGAACTCGGTCGCCGTTCATACCGCGCATATAGACGCTGACGGTCTTGGACTGGGTCCTGTCGGCCGTGCCGGTCAGGTGGGTGACCTTCTCGAAGCCACGCCAGATCGACCAGGTGCGTTCCTTCTCCTTGACCAGCGGGTCCTCGTTGTAGTGCCAGGCACCGCCACCGGAGTACGTGTACGTGTGGCGGACGGTCAGACCGCCCCCGTTGGGGTCACTCGTGGAGACCTGCTCGACGGGGTACTTGTGGAACCAGTCGAGGATCGGGTCCTTCTCACCGTTCGGCGACCAGTACACGGGGTAGCAGCGGCGGGTGTTCTGATCGGCCTTGGGCGTCTGGCCTGCAAGGCAGTCGGCCTGCATGTAGTTGACGATCGTCGCAGCGCCTGTCTCCGACGTGATCGTGCGCAGGCGGGGCTTGTACAGCGGCAGGATGTCGTCATCATTGCTGTCGACGCGGTTGAGCCGAAACTCGTGAGTAAACGTCACCGGGTCGAGCGTGATCGGCGTGCCGCGCATGCCGGTATGACGGATTTGCTCCAGCCACAGGGACTTGTCGGAGGAGTCACCGGTGTCGCCTGGTTTCAGGTAGGCCTGCTTGAGCGCCCACTGATCCACCGGGATGAAGCCTGGAGTGGCGGCAGCCGCATCCCACGCGTACGTGGTGGCGGCCGTCATCCGTTTGCGGGTGAAGAAGGTGGGGCCTACGTTGCCGGTGCACTTGGCGTCGTTCTGGCAGATGGCGTCGAGCGGTACGTCGGGCCAGTTGTCGCGGGTGTCCGGGTCGAGGTTGCTACAACCGGTGCCGGACTGGATGCAGCGTTCCTCATAGGCGAAAACGACCTTGTTCGAGGCGGCAGGGCTGCCGGTGAACAATGCGCCGACTCGCTGACCGTAGCGGATTTCCTTCAGACGTCCGCCACGGGTGTAGGGGGTACCGGTGTCGTCGTCGCCGAGCTTGTCGTAGTTGTTCTCCTCGGCGGTGTACCAGTAGGTCATGGCGTTGCCGTGGGTGTCCTCGACGTAGTCGAGGTTCCAGCGCCAGGCCTGCTGCTTGTCCCGGGTGGCAAAGCTGGTGCCGTCCGCGTAGCCGGGCTCGCCGGCATCGTCACCGAAAACGGGGACGGTCCACACCGACTCGGTGCGGTCGGTCGCTGAGGCGCCGTCGAGCTTGTTGAGGCCGAAGACGTACTTCGTACCGTCACCGGTGATGACGGTCCAGTGCTCACCGTCGTCGTCACCGTTGGCGGCGCCGGTGGAATGGATGACGGTGGAGGCGTCGTCGTTCTTCAGCCGCCACTTGCCGCTGGTGTCGTCCTTGACCAGCTCGGTGGCCTTGCCGTTCAGAACGAGCGAGGCGTTCTCGTACTTCCAGCACAGGTCGAACTTGTCGGTCTGCCCGTCGTCGTCGCAGGAGCCGTACTTGCGCTCGACGTACGAGGAGGTGAGGTCGAAGCCCTCGCCGACGGTACTGCCCTGGTTGTTTGTGTTGGCCGTACGGCCGTCCACGCTGCCCGAGTCGTAGGAAATCGTGAGACTCGGCTTCGGGCCCACAGCCGACGGAGGAACACGCAGCGGATACGACCAGGTGAACGAGCCCGAGGAACCGCCCGCCTCCCATGTCGAGGAGGACGCCAGCGGAGTGGCCTTGTAGTCTCCGGAGGCGGACTTCGCTCCGGCGGCCACCGCGAGCACCATCGTCTGGCCCGCAGCCGGTGCGGCAGCCGACTTCGCCGCACGGCTCGCAGGGGCCGTGGGAACGGTCTTGAAGGTCAGCTGCGCGTCGAGCCGGTTGCTCTTGCGGTGGTTGGTGAACGCGATGGGCGTACGCTTGCGGCACTTCGCGCTCGCCGGGTCCTTGAGCGCACAGTCCGGCAGGCGAAGAACCTGCAGACGCCCGGCCCAGTCACCGCCATAGGCTGACACGAACTTGCTGTAGCCGAGCGCCAGTTCGGCAGCACCACCGGTCGCGGGACCCGTGACGGCGACGACGATGCCCTTCACACCCAGAGCCGCCGCCTGCTTCTGGTCCAGCACATTGACCTTGACGCTGTCCGCAGTCTTTACGCGGTCACCGTTCTTGGCGGGCTTCGGTGCAGCCAGCGTGACCGGGAGAGAGCCCGGGGACGCCTTGGCGGCGCCGGTCGACGGGACATCGATCGTCGCTGTACCCGCCGTCGGCCAGGACACCCTCCTGCCCTGGTCCGCCTTTGCACGGGCCACGTCGGCGCGCGCAGCCGCGGAGGCCTTCTTCAGCAGCGCAGCAGTCTTCCTGTCGAGCTTTCCCTCGAATCGGGACACCTTCTGCGGTTTCGGCGCCTTCAGGTCGGGCCTGCCCAGCGGATCAACGGTCGCGGCAAAGGCCACCGGTGTCAGCAAGCCCGGGATCAGACTGAAGCCAACAACCGCGGCTACGTGCCGTATGGGCCACGTGCGGGTGCGTCTGTGATTCTGGCTCCCCCTGATGGAAGGCGCCGTGAGCGGTTTCATGCATGTCCGTTCTATCTGGCCGCGCGATGGCAGCTGGCAATGTCAGGTCTGGGGGCATGGGGCTACACGAACTGAGGGGCATGCGATTCCAGTCCCCCGCCTGGGGCGGGCACGATGCGACCGCCCCCAGGTTGTGATTGGGAAGGAGTACCGCCTTACGGGACTCCGACGACCTTTTCCGCTACTTGGCCGTCGTTCATGGCGCCTGCCCATACGCGCAAGCTCTGCAGGCTTCCGGGCAAGTAGTGCCCCGTGGTGCCAGCGGCGGAGCCCCGGCCGACCGCAAGTGCACCGCTTCCCTGCATGAGCTCGCTGAAGGAGTAATCGGCGTCCGGAAGCATAGGTTCCTGGTTCACGAAGAGACTCGTGGTGCCAAAAGTCTCACCATCATCAGCGGACTTGCCTGCATTGAACACACCAGTGACCTGAACCGGCGTGCCCATGTCCGCGGCGTTCTCGGACGCAACCTGCCCGCTGCCGATGACCTTGCCGGTGCCGTCGGTCGCCGTCCGGCCGAACTTCCACAGGTAGCCACCTGCGGCGGTCTTCTCCACCCACAGTGCCCAAGACGACTCGCCTGCGACCGGGGTGGCCTGCCCGAAGATCTGAGCACGATATCCGGCGGGCTTGGCGTCGAGCTTCGCCTTGTTCAATGACACCTTGGCGGAGACGGTGAACGAAGCAGTCTCATCAATGACCGGTCCAGTCATCCATGCGTAGCCAGCCGTGCCGTTCAGCACTAGCTCCCCGTCGGTGAACGACGCACCCGACGTCGAGAGCTTCAGAGGTCCGACCGGATAGTCCGATTGGTTGGTGAGTTCCGTGCCTGAAGAACCGGTGGCATCCCAGTGAGCGATCAAAGGCACTGACGCGTTGCCGTCATCGGGCCTGATTGTCTCGGCTTCGGTGCGAAGCTCACTCGGGTTCAGGTCGCGCTGCCAAATGGCGACTTCATCGACGTTGCCACGGTAGTACTGGCCGAACGGGTCGCCCTTGGTCTTCGTCCGGCCGAACTGCAAGCCGTTGGACGAGGTCCAAGCGGTGTAGCTGGTGGACTGGCTGCTTGCCACGACCTGCCCTTGAGGACGCCCGTTGACGAACAGCTCGAGGGTGTCGTTGGTCGCGTCGGTGTCGCCCTTCGTGTCGAATAGGCCAGCCACGTGCGTCCATACCTGCGCAGTTGCGGGCTGATCCGCGACGGTCACGATGTCTACCGCATCCTCCGCGTCTTTCGATCCCCGCTTGAAGACCCACGTCTTCTTCGTCGGCGAGTAGAGCAATGTGAATGCAGAGTCTTTCTCCCCCGCCGCAGACACAACCGCTTGGTTGGCAGTGGTGTCGGTCAGGTAGACCCAGGCTGAGACGGTGAAGGAGTCCTTGGTGTTGACCGCCGGAGCGCTCGTGGCCGCGTAGCCGACCTGCTTTGTGGGGTCGGTGATAGTTGCGTTCAGCGCGAGCGAGGTGTCGCCCTCACCGCGACGGCCCAAGCGGGACCACGTCACGGTGTTCGGCTGCGGCTGGTACAGCGTGGCATGGTGCCGGGTGGTGCCTTCGACGCCAGTGTCCTTCGCCGTGGTGCCGGTGTTCTCCGCGAAACTCCAGCGGCTGGTCTCCCGGGTTCCCTGCGCGACCTTGAAGACGAACTCGGCAGGCGTGCCGTACCGCTCCCGGTTGCCCAGGAGGTCGGTAGCTTCCACGGTCAGCACCTGGGTACCGGTCAGCGACGGCTTGATATCCGGGACAGTCACCGTGGTACCAGTGACTTCCTTCGCTCCGGCCGGCGCAGTGGTCAGCAGCCTCCACCGGTAGCCGACGACGTCCGAGTCTGCCGGGTTCGGCTTGAAAGTGAAGCTGCCCGGCACGCCCGGGCCGCCATGCCCCTCGCACAGATCCGCTGTGCACTCGGTGTAGCCCTTGCCGTTCACCAGGTTGGCTGTAATGACCGGGGCCTTCGGAGCGGTGGTGTCGACCTTGAAGTAGCACCAGGCAGAGCGGCCCGAGGACAGCTTCCCGTTCTTGCCGTCCCAGGTCCAGTACGACTCGGTCAGCACGTTGAACCGGTAGGTCGCACCGTGCGCTACACCGTCGATCCGGAACTTCTCGAGCGTGTCGTCCGGATCCGATCCTGTTTTCGGCTCATTGACGGTGAAGGCGTCAGCCCAGGTGCCGTCACTTTTGCGGTACTGGGTATTGAACAGCGCGCGCAGAGAGCCTCGGAACTCATTGCCCTGGGGCTGCTGCTGGGTCTGCACCATGCCCTGGATCGTGGGATCCGTCCGCGTGACCGTCGTCGCAGAAGCCACGTCCTTGGCACAGTACTGCTGCTTGCTAAAGCCGGGGATGACGCCGACGTTGTTCGGCAGGTAGGGCTTGGGAACGTAGATGACCTGGAGCTCGGCGTTGTCCTCGAACCGCTTCCACGCATCCGGATTGCTCTCGTCCTGTGCCTTCAGCATCAGAGTCAGGCGAGAGAACTTGCCGTCGGCAAAGTTCTTGACCGTGGCGGTGAGATTCTCGCTCGTCTCGGCCGGGTTGTCGTGGAACTCGATCCACTTGTCCGGCTGTTCCGGGGAACAGTTGTCGCCGCGACCTGCGGAAACGCTCCGGTCGCCCATGTGGTCCAGCTCGACCGGGCCGGGCCAACGAGTCGCCTCCGACATGTTGTTCGTACGCACCAGCTCGATCTCATGCGGACTGCACGAGAACGACCACGTCTCATACGCGCGGAACGTCGCATCGAGCACATGCATCCCGGCGATCTTGGTTGGGGCGAACTCAAACAGCATCCGATTCGTGTGGTCCGCGTCGCAATACCACGGGCCCACCCGGAAACAACGGCCAACTCCATAGTCGCCGTCGAAATTCCACCACCGGTCGCCGTCCGAGGAGATCACCGACTTCTCCGAGGCACCGGTACCGATCGGAGGGTCGATATAGACGGGAAAGACCGTGTCCTCACCGCGCAGGAGCTCCTGGTCGGGGGCCACGCTCACCGAACCGTCGCCGACCTGCACCGGCAGGACCGCAGTCGCGTCACCCGCGTCGGGCTGCGCCGGGTCCTGGCCGCCCTCGGCCGGCTCCACGAAGTCGTCAGAGGCGGTGCGCATCAGCTGAGGCTCGGGCTGAGATCCGACGTCGCCGGCAGAGTCCCACATCATTCCCGCAGGCCCCGAGAAGACCGCGTTGCCGTCGCCGTCCAGAGCACGCAGGCCACCGCCAGCACCGGGCACGATGTCCAGGCCCTCGCCGGCCGCCGACAGACTGATCTTGTTCAGCGCCGGATTAGCCGCCGCTTCGGCGGACTTGACCACCAGGATCTCGCGAAAACCCTCCGCCGTCGCGGTCAGCTGCAGATCCACCCCCTCATACACCTCCGGATAGGTGGCCGTCGCCCCCTCGATCTTCGGCTCCGGGAGCTTGTCCGGCCAGCCCAGCTCGATCGCACCCTTCGGAGACGCCAGACGGATCAAGTCCTTACCCGGACCCCCACCGGAGAACGACAGGTCCACCACGGTGGACTTCGGACCGATCGAGCCATCAGACCGACGCTCCAGCGTCGCATCGATGCTCCGCCACGCACCGTCCTCGCCCCGGGCCCGCTGCGGACTCGTCGACTGCGTCAGCGTGTAGGTGCCGTCCGGATTCGCCATCGTCTGCGTGTACTCGGTGCGCTCACCGACCACTTCAACCGACTCACCGGACTCTGCCGCCAGCGCGGATGCCGCCTGCATCGAGCCGGCCGGTCCGGCAGGCACTTGAGCTGAAGCCTGCCCGGTTAGTGGGGGAAGCACCGAAGCAACCACAGCCGCCGCCAACACCACACCGGATCTGCGACGCACGCGACGCCACCCCCGAGTTTTCACAACCCCACCCCTGACTTACATGATCTTTACACAAGCTGGTCAAATATGAACTGTGTGTTCGAATCCGTCAAGGGTGGCGGGCTCCTGCCATGCTGACGGCTGCAGCGCCCCGGCTTCGCCTACAGACCCGGACGCCGCGCATGAAGCGGATCGCTGAACGGGCACCTGCGTTCGTCCCGCCAGTACCTGAGCACGGTCGCGACACAGTCCCTCGCTGTCACGGGGTCAGCTGGTCGTGGATTGGCATGAGAAAGCCAAGACTTGACTCGGATTGATCTGCCGTAGAAGGCTCATGCACCTCGTGCTGCTGGTGATTCACCAGGCCGTTGCCGACAGACCCGGCGCACCGTCATCCGCGACAGCACCGGCTCAACGTGGAAGCCAAGCGGCATTCGTACCGGCCGTGCACCCGCGACGACGCGTCCGGCCACCGAAGCGAACAGGAGCCGGGAGCAATATCGATACGAAAGGACAGCGCGGAACGACGGCGGGGTTCTTGCTGCGGGTGGTTCCGGCAGGTCCGGTCCGGAAGCGGGGAGGGTGCCGGGAAGTGCGCGGACCTGCGTCTGGGCCACCGACTGCCTGCCTTCATGGATTCAGGGATCCGAAAGGGACGGGCCGCCCGTACGCCTTGGCCCACGGGGAAAGGCACGCGCGGTACGAGCGGCAGCAGCGGCGAAGGAGGGAGGAACCGCGGTGCTCAGTAGCCCAACAGGGCAGTTGAGGGCGTTCAACGACGCTTCCCCGGCAACGGGCGGGGCTGGATGCTCCTCCCGCCCGGTGACGCAGCGACCCCCCATGGCGGACCGTCGCATGAAGCACCCCGGTGGAGTGGGACAAGGGTCGTTCCTGGACCTGTGTCTCAACTCCCATGGTTTCTCGGGGCGCTTCAGGCCCGTAAGGGAAGATAGGGATGTGCTGCCCTACGTCTATTGCGTCACCAAGTACAACCCGGCCGACCGTGACGGACACGGCCAGTACACGGGGGCGCGTTCCGCGTCGCCAAGGGCCCTCATCAGGGCTCGGTAGGCGTCGGCGGCCAGGAAAGCAGCTGCACGTTCGAGGCCGAGGGTGTGTTCCAGGACGCCGGTGAGGCGGGCGGTGGTGGCGCGTTCGGCGACGTCGGCGAACGCGGCCGCCAGTTGCCCGGGGGCGCTGAGCTCTTTGTGCAGTGCGGTGATGGACTCGGTCGCCGACAGCTGCGTGCGGCGGCGGGCGGCGATGGCGGTGAGGACGTCGTCCAGGCGGTCGCCGTCGTCGATGGCGAC
This sequence comes from Streptomyces sp. NPDC057445, assembly GCF_042802855.1. Lineage (NCBI taxonomy): Bacteria > Bacillati > Actinomycetota > Actinomycetes > Kitasatosporales > Streptomycetaceae > Streptomyces > Streptomyces sp. NPDC057445. Next base: position 18,518 of record NZ_JBHVDH010000038.1, read on the forward strand.
GTAGAGGCGGTTGGTGCGCTTGCCGCGGGTGAGCTGGACGTAGACACCTTCGCGGTCCGAGCGCGGCGAGGCCAGGGCGTGGGAGGTGTCCACGGTCATGCCCTGGGCGCGGTGGATGGTGGAGGCGTAGCCGAGCTCGCACTGGCTGGCGAGGTAGTGGGCGGGCAGCCGGATGCGGCCATGGTGCCCGGTGTTCTTCACGATCGCGTCCCCAGACGCAAGGATCTTCTGGATGGTCCAGGTGTCGCCGTTCTTCACGAAGTCCCGCCCGCCGCGCAGGGTCATGCGGCGCCGGTTGAGACGGGTGACGATGACATCACCGACGTGGGCGTGAAGAGACGAGCCGGCAGGTCTTGGGTCACCAGCTGAGGGTCTGGCCCTCGGGGGTAACGGTGATGGAGAACTCCTCGACGGCGGGTGTTCCGGCGGCGTGCCAGCGTCCGAGCTGTTCCTCGGCGGCGTCCCATACGGGATGAGGGCCGTCCTGCCGCGCGATCCAACGGCCGCGGTCCTCGTAGAGGGCGGCCCACGAGCCGGATGCGACATCGATGAGGACGTGCTCGGTGTGCCCGTGCCGGTTGAGCGTGAGGCGCTGGGCGTCCGGTACGGCGAATTGGATGATGAAGCGGGATGTCCAGTCGTCGAGGACGTCGGCCCCGATGATGGTCTCGCGTTCCTTGCCTTCGCTCAGGTCGGGGAGCAGGCCCAGCGGGGGCGGGGTGTGGGGGCGGGCAAGCATGAAGCTGACCTGGCCGCTCAGGAGCGGGCCGGATGCGGTGCCGTCGTCGCGCACGGTCAACCGGGCAAGCTCGGAGGCGCCGAGCCAGCCACCGATGGTTGCCAGGATCATGCCGCCGCGCTGGGTCTGCTCGATCCAGGCCACGGGCACGGTCTTCACGCCGCAGGTGGCGATGATCCTGTCGTAGGGGCCGCCGTCCGCGTGGCCGAGCAGGCCGTCGCCATTGACGAGTGTGGGGTAGACGCCGAGCTGGGCGAGGGCGGTGCGGGCCCGGGCGGCGACGCCTTCGTCGTACTCGACCGAGGTGACGTTCTGCTCGCCGAGTCGTGTGCTCAGCACTGCGGTGGAGTAGCCGGTGCCGGTGCCGATCTCCAGCACGCGCATCCCCGCGGCGACTTGGAGGTCTTCCAGCATTCGCAGGACGAGAGAGGGAAGGGTGCTCGAGCTCGTCGGCTCACGCGTGATCTGGCCGCGGACGTCGGACGGCACGATGGTGCCTGCGATCTGGGTCACCAGCGACTCATCCCGGTAGCAGGCCTCGAGCCAGCCGTCTTCCCCTTCCAGGACCGGCTCCCAGGCTGAGAACCCCTCGACGGTCGTGTGGCGGAAGAACCCGCCTCGAAGGAATGCGTGCCGGGGCACCGCGGCGGCAGCCCTCTTCCACGGGTCCGTGCGGAGACTCCCGCCGGCCGTCAGTGCGTCGAGGAGCTCCTCGTGGAGCTGGGCTTGGTTGGTCACGGTTTCCTCTCCAACAGGTTGGCCAGGGCTGCGCACATGGGCAGACCGGTCTCGGGCTCCAGCCAGTACCACTGGCCGGACGGGTTGCACTCCAGGAACCACCATCGCCCGTCGTCGCCGATGCAGAAGTCGAATGCGCCGAAGACGAGCCCGAAGTGATCCAGGTAGCGGCGGAGTGCCTGCTCGACTCCGGGCGGGGGCGCGACGGGGGTGTAGGTCAGGCGGCTGTAGTCGGTGCGCCAGTCCAGGAGGTCGGAGTCGATCCGGACGCAGAACACGTTGGAGCCGATGGCGGTCACGCGAACGTCGGCCGTTTTCGGAACGCGCTGCTGGAACAGGTGCGCCGTGCCGGCCACGCTGTCGTCGATGTCGTCTGGGGCCACCTCGGCGATCTTGACAACGTTTGAGACACCGTCGACCAGGTATACGGGGTTGTGCAGGGGCTTGTAGACGACCGGGCCGTGCCGTTTCACGAAGGCTTTGGCCGCGTCGGGGCTGGACGTGATCAGGGTGGGCGGCACCAGGAAACCGGCGTCCACGGCTGCGGTGAGCCCGGAGGGCTTGAACTCCGCGTCCCCGATGCGATGCGGGTGGTTCACGTAGAGGCAGCCGGGCAGCGACGCCAGCACTCCGCCGAGCCCGTACCGAGCCTGAGTGATCGCAAACCGCGCGTCCTGCTCGCTCAGGTACGGGAAGGCGAAGCCGCTCGGGCGCCGGTAGTACAGGGCGCGAACGCCGACCAGATCGGAGGTACGGGACGGAGTATGGAGTTTGCCCTGTAACCCGTCGTGGGTGATCTCGGCCTCCACCTACAGTGATACGGGGAAGTCCCCCGAGTCGAGCCGCACGACCGGGACATCCCGGTCGTGCAGCTCACGAATCACCACGTCGGCGGTGGGGTCGTTCAGGCTGGTGACGACCAACACCGGACGTGTGTCACTCACTGGTCGTTGTCGCTGCCCGTGTCGCTGTCCTGGGTGGAGCCGTTGCCGTCAGGGCTGGTGCCCGTGGACGGCTGGGTGCCGGTGCTGGTGCCGTGGCCGGGCATCTCCATCACCTGGCCAGCGTCGTCGAGGAACACGGCGGTCTGGGTGGTGGGGTCGAGCCGGGCCTGCGAGTAGCCGGGGGCCATCGTCGGGTACGGGGCCATTCGGCTCACGCCCCACGGGGCCGGGGTGATAGTTCCCTGCGGGATCGCAGTGTTGGTGGGCAAACGGTCAGAGTGGACGAACATTGCGTCTCCTCGTTGTCGCAGTGGTCGAACCCGCCTGGTCGGCGGGTCAAAGGGTGTGGCTGGCAACGCTGGGGCTAACGCAGGCATGGCTCCAGCGCCGCCCCCGTCCGCGTCGACTGCCGTTGTCATGCGGGCGGGGCTGTGCCTGCTCGATGGCCGGCCCCGACAGCAACCAGGCGACCGAACAGGGGTCTAGGGGATGGCTGTTGCGAAGGCGACCACTGTGGTGCGGCGCAGCTGTCGGACGACCTGGCTGGCGACGACGTACGGCAGGTTTGGGCTGTCGTAGACGACCAGAGCCTCGCTGGCATGCTCTCCCCGCTCGCCGGGGCGGGGGTAAAGAGTTCCACGGACGCCGATCTGTTCGGCTTCGCGGACGCGGAGCTCGACATGCCCGTCGCACAGCCTCGGGCACAGGAGCGGTGCCCGCTTCGCGCACTCGTTGCACGTGGGTGGGCGGGATGGCGGTGCGCACCCCATCCCAGCACGGTCCCGCTGCATTCTCGGGGAGCGGGACAACCCCACAGCATCCCGTGGTCGTCACGGTCGGCCGGCTTCTTGCCCACCGCGCAGAGGAGCCCTTCCTGGCCGTCTTCTGGCATTGGGCGGCGTACGCGGGGCGATCGGTCGCGGAATCTCCGCACAGCTCCCACAGCACGCCGTCCAGGTCGCGTTGGAGCGCGTCGTGCACGTGGCGGCGTACGCGACGCCGACCGGAGTGACCATCTCGTGCTCGGGCGGAGTGCTCTCTCCTGTCCACAGGATCAGGTACGGCGCTATCGACCTATCCACGACGTTCCTCCGTAGAGCGGGTGTGCGGCCGCGGCTGGTTGCATCTCAGTCGGTCCTTGCTCAGTGGGAGGGCGCACCAGGTCGTAGTTCCGTCGGAGCTGACGCCCCAGGAGTCGGCCAGGGACTCGACGAGGAGGAGGCCTCGGCCGCTCTCGTCGTCGGGGCCGGCGCGGCGCCGCTCGGGCCGGACGGGGGTGCCGTCTGCCACTTCGATCACGCAGCTGTCGCTGACGAAGTAGACGCGCACGCCGATGTCGTGGCCGCGACCGTGGCGCAGTGCGTTGGTCGCGAGCTCCGTCAGCAGCAGCTCCGCGGCCTCGATGACGTCAGGGAAGCCCCAGAAGGTAAGCCCTGTCCGGACGATGCGCCGGAGCCGGCAGGGCCATGCGGCATCCGCTTTGGATAGGCCCTCAGCTTCGGGGCCAGGCTTTCGCTCGATGGACAGGTCGAGGACTGTACGGATGTTTTCCCTCTGCGTGGCGAACGCAGGTGGTGTCATGCCAGACCTCCGGGGCGTCCAGTGCGGCGAAATGGCAGGGCGCAGGCGTCGCACTGAGATGCGATTCACCCACTTGCCTGTCACGGCTTGCGGTGGCTCAACTACCGTGGCGGTAGAACGCATTGGGAAGCAACTGAATCGCCGCTGACAATTCAGCGGGGTCATAAATGGACTATGCCGGAACGTGCGCAGGGGGCTGCGGTGAACGCACAGCGGATGCCACACTCTGTGCAGGCTCATACTCAACCAGCGCATACGCATGGGGGTGGTGCACAGGTGGCGGCAAAGCGTGGGGCAACCGGGCGGCGCTTGGAGCTCGGTATCCAGCTCAGGCAGTTACGCGAGAACTGCCCGCCCACCGAGGACGGCAGAGCGCGCGGCATGACCCGCAAGACCGCCGTGCGCGGGCTCAAGGCCCTGTCGGAGGCATCCCTCGCACGTATCGAGAACGGTGAGCTGAACTTCCGACGGAACGTCGGAGACTTGCGGACGCTGTTGAAGCGGTACGCCGTCACCGATGATGAGCTGATCGAGCAACTGATCGAACTGAACCGTGAAGCACCCAACGATGAGTGGCTCACCCAGTACCGTGCCTTCATGCCGGCGGGAATGCCCCACTATATCGGCCTGGAAGCCGAAGCCACCGAGATTCGGGCCTACCATCCGACCGTCGTGTACGGACTCCTGCAGACCGAGGACTACGCGCGGGCCCTCTTCGAGGTCCAGCGCCCCGTCGAGGACACCACGAGCGAGTTCATACAGCGCAACGTAGACCTGCGGATGGAGCGCAAGCACAGGGTTGTGGACCGCGAAGACGTCCGTCTCCGCGTCATCCTCGGGGAGGCCGCCCTACGCATCCCCGTCGGAGACGCAGACACGATGCACGAGCAGCACCGCGAGATCGTCAAGCTCGCGCGAAAGGACCACATCCAGGTCCAGGTCCTCCCCTTCAAACGCGGCTACCGTGCCAGTAACGACTTCGCAATCCTGGACCTTGGCGAGCTCCCGTCACGCGTGCAGACGGACAATGCCTGGGGGGCAGTGTCCACCTCGGACAAGCCCCGCGAAGTCGACCGGTTCACACGCCGGTTCACCGCGATGGTCGGGGCCGCCCTCGGCCTCGAGGAGAGCATCGAATTCCTGGAAGCCCTCACCGGAAAGTAGCGGAGCCATCAATACTCACCGAAACCACCAGTCCTCCACCGACGTCGCCCCCGAAAGCGCCTGGTTCAAGTCCTCATACAGCAGCGACGGCACCGGCAACTGCGTCGAGGCTGCCTACCTTGCGCCTGGGGTCGGCATCCGCGACTCCAAGGACAAGAAGAGCCCCGCGCTCGTCTTCCCGAAGTCCTCGTGGGCCGCCTTTGTGGCAGGCGTCCGCTCGGGCGAGTTCGACGCGCACGCCTGACCACTCTCTGCGCGGCAGAATCATGGCGGCCCCCCTCAGACACGGTGAGGGGGGCCGCCAGCGCTGGCGAAGCACACCTGTGTCGAGGTGCTGCCCTCGCGGCAGTCGAGACCGACGGCGAGAAGGTCGTCCGGCTCGGCGTACCACTGATCTGTACCACCGCGGCCGGACCGTGGTGGACCCCGCGCGGGCTGCGCGGACGGTGCGGGTCCGGCTGCGAGCCGACGGCATCAAGCCGCCGCCGTACGAATCAAGGGCCCGGGCCTCCGCGCGGCACCTGCTGCTGCAGCCCCTCTACAGTAAGCCGCAGAACGAAACCGGCAGGCCAACCGTGCCCGGGCCCAGGGATGGCGTTGGCCAGGCATCGGGGACGGTCTGCTGGAGAAGATCGAACGCGACGATCCCCGCGGCCTGCGGTTCCACAAGGCGGTAGCCCGCTTCACCCAGGACGTCGACGCCGACCCACTACAGGTCAGACGCCTACTGGCGAATCAGGCTGCCCGTCCGATTGAACGCGGCGACATCGACGAACCCAAGCCTTGGCAGTGAGAGCCGTAGTTCTGAACTCCGTCCGCTGCATTAAACCAGCACTCGGGGCCTTGCGTACCCCCGCAACGCCCCGGTTTTCGGGCACCCTGCGCACCCCCAGGCGGGCCTCGCGGCTCCTACGCAAAGCCAAACCGAGTGCCCCGGTGACCACACCCACCAGCGCATATGGTGCAGTACCAGACGCGCCGCCGGTCTGACCGGCGGCCGCGCCACAGGCTGCGCCACTGAGGGATCTCCGGGCGCGACGGGGAACTGGATCGGCAACTCCGGTCGCCGCGGCGAGGTCGGGAAGATCGGCAACGACAACGCCTCGTACTCCAAAATTGTGCTCGATCTCCCCTGGCGATCGCCTGGAAAGGCACCGACACAGGCTGATAGTCGACTCCGACGGTGATCCACTGGGGTGACATACTCTTCCCCGCCGAACAGCCCGAACGAGTGCGTGCGGACAGGAGAAGCGATGCTGGGAGCGTCTACGCCGCGGTACTCCCCCAGGAAGTGCGAGCGTGCCTGGGCAAAGGGCGTCGGCTTCCTGTGGCAGGGACGACCGGACTGGGCGGCGCAGTGCTTCGAAGAGGCCATCCACCACGATCCGACCGCCGCCGACGCCTGGCTCGGCCTCCATGCCACGGGGCGCCGCCAGCCGGAAGCCGTCGACGCGATGTCACGGCACAGTGCTTCCTTCGGCGCTATGCGCCGGAAGCACAACATGCCGCTCGTGTCCCAGTTCGACCTGGGGTGTTATGTCTCGTTCCGGCTAGAGACCGCACGCGACCTCTGGCTCGCCATCGTGGCCAGGCTCATGGACGCAGGGCGCGCCCAGGAAGCGTGGCAGGCGCTGTCGCAGGCGTACCTGGACTGCAACGAGACACGGTTCGCGTGCACGAGAGCCGCGTACTTGAGAGGGGACTGGGCCGCTGTCCTGGATGTCTCGAGGAACATCACGGACGGCTTCCTCCGTGACGAGTCCCAGTTCTACGTCGCCAAGGCCCTGATCGAACAGCATGTCTTCCACGAGGCCCTCAACGTCCTCGCGCCGCTTCCGCAGGAGCTTGCCAGGGAAGGCCGCTTCGACGGCGAGGTCGCCTATGCGCGGGGCCTCGCGCACGAGGGACTTCAACAGCCGGAAGAGGCGCTCCAGCACTTCCAGTACGCATTTCGCTGCTTCCCCACACTCGCCGATGTGGCCACACGCGCCCAGGCCGCCACCGCGGCACCAGCGGGGCAGGCATCGCCATCCGCCGACAGTGTGGACAGCGCGGCCGGCGCGGGCAGCCCAGTCGACGGTAATGATGCCGCCGCACGGGAAATCCTCCTCGACGAGGCGATGGCCACACTGGACGGCATGGTGGGCCTCGAGTCAATCAAACGCCAGGTACGCACACTCATCGCCCAGTTACGCATGGCCGCACTACGCAAGGAACAGGGGCTGCCCGCCACGGCCGCACCACAACACTTCGTGTTCGCCGGCCCTCCCGGTACCGGTAAGACCACCGTGGCACGCGTGATCGGCAAGGTCTTCGCGGGCCTCGGGCTGCTCGAAAAGGGACAGCTGGTGGAGGCACAACGAGTCGACCTCGTCGGTAAGTTCCTCGGCCATACAGCCGTCAAGACGAGTGAAGTGATCGACTTGGCGATGGACGGGGTCTTGTTCATCGACGAGGCTTATGCACTGTCCAACAGCGGCTACGCAGGCGGGCGGGACGCCTTCGGTGAGGAAGCACTTCAGGTCCTACTCAAGCGCGCCGAAGACGACCGGGACCGGCTTGTCGTCATCCTGGCCGGCTATCCGCACGAGATGGCCGAATTGCTCGCGACCAACCCCGGGCTCTCGTCCAGGTTCACCACCCGCGTGGACTTCCCCTCCTACTCCGCCGACGAGCTCTTCAGGATCGCCCAGAGTCGCTGGGAAAGCCAAGGTGACATCCTCGACGAGGACGCGGCGCGGGTACTCGCCGCGTCCTGCGTACAGGTCGTGGACGAGGAACTCATCGACCAGCTGGGCAACGGCCGGTTCATCCGCGAACTCTGCAGGAAGGCAGCCGCGGTCCGCGACCTGCGCCTGTACGAGGAGCACGGCGGCTCCGGGACACTCACCCATGAAGAGATCACCACCGTGCGCGCGGCGGACATCTCCCGGGCCTACCAGGGACTCCACGGCAGCACGACCCCGCCCTGAGCCAGCGTCACGGACCGGCCGGCAGTGCCAAGACCCATTCCCGTGTGGTGAGACACGTAGCTCCTGGACCCGGACACGAAGCCACGACACCCATGGACTTGCAGCGGATCAGGGAGTACATGACGGTCAGCTGATCCCCGCCGTTCGCGGACAGGTTGACCGCAACGATGTCCGCCTCAGGGGTGATGAGCAGGGTTCGGCGCTTCCATGGGTGAGCGTGGACGGGATGGTCATCCCTTTGGTGGGTCGTCAGCGGTCCCAATGCGCGGAGCGAGGGTGAGGGTGCCGTCGGCGTCCCACCCGAAGCTGACGGGCGTGCCGTTCTCGCCCTTGCCCTGATGAGGGCCGGGCACTTCTTCGCCGCCCGTACGACCATGGCCCGATCCACGTGAAGGCGCGTCCTCTCCGCCCACGCCTCGGACCGCGCGGTCCGAGGGTTGAGGCCTCCGCTTTCGCGCGTCTCTCGTCCGGAGGCAGTCCGGAACGTGGGGTGGTACGAAATCGGTAGTGCAGAGAATTCTCACGGGGCGAGACGCCGGGCCGGAATGCCCTTACGTGCCGTAATCTCAGCAGCCTTCCTCTTGATGTCGTCTACGGTGTTGTCGTAGATCAAAGTGAGCGTGTGATCGAGGATTTCGACACCATCCAGCACGTCCGCTACACGTAGATGGTCCTCATGGCTGCCTACGTTGCCGATCCACTTAACAGCCAAAAGAAGGTCGGCTGCATCCTCATATTCTGGTCTCGCCTTTTTGAGGTTCTCGATTCGCGCATGGAGCTTGACTTCGACAGGCCTGCCCCGCTTGCCGCTTGCCCACCTGGGTATGCCCAGCTCGTCCATCAGAGCCTCCGTTGCGGAGCGCAGTCGGTTGGCGGCCGAGCTGGGATCCAACCAGATCACCTTGGCTGCAACTTGGATCAGCTTCTGGACGGTCTCAGGGGACCCGTCGTGGTGTTCAAAAAGAGGGAGTGCCGGCAGGAAAACTTCAGGGGTGAGCCACGCAATGTAAGAGGCCCCATCCCATCCCTCCGACCCCTTGAAGTCCATATCAACGCTCATTCTGCCGCTCACGCGCACGAGATCACAGGACTTATTTCCGCATCGCAGCATGGCGTTAAACCAGCCGTTGGCATAATCGGGATCCCATGCATCGTGAGCATGCCAAGCCTTGCTCGTCTCTGCCTCCTCCATTACGTACGAGTCGGCCACTAGAGACAAAGCGCCTCGCCTACACGTCGGACACGGAATGTGGGGCCATTCCGCAGTGTTCTCGGGGAAGCCTTTGGCTATTGCATGCAGGTCTTTGATGAGCAGGTTGGCCATGCGCGCTAGCTTGCCACCACAGACCCGAGTCTCACGAGCGGTTTCACGATGTAGTTCAGAGAACCCTGGCGCGCCACCTTCCGCTCGACAAACCGGACTATCGCGGCCTGCCGGGTGGTGAGACCTTCAGGGTTGACGACCCGGATTCCGGACGGCCGCCCGGGCCACCTGCGGTTTCGGCGACATTCATCTGATGCTCCCCTGACGGGATCTTGCTCGGGGGACCGTAACCCGCAACCCACAACGGAGGGAACACCATTCCGATAGTGATCTGTGCGGATGAAGTGCCTGGTCAGTGTCTATCAATCCGGTATGTCAGGTGACGGTGACGCGCAGGACGTACCGCTCGCCGGTGCTGATCGCTTCGGCCTGCTCGACCAGGTCGGCGTGGGCGAACTCCAGCAGGGCCTGGTCGGCCGCCAGGCGCAGCAAGGGCAGGATCTCAGCGGCGGGCCGGCCTTGGTGTGTCTTGGCAAGCTCGGCGAAGGCCCGCTGGTACGGGGCTCCGTACGATGCGTCGGCGCTGTCGGCCAGAAGCCGGTCCAGGTGCGGCTGCCCACGCGGATCTCGCCCATGGCCCGCTCCCGTGCTTCTCGGGACCGGCCTCTCCGGGCCTTTCGCTTTCGACGCTACGGGCCGGGTCTGACAATGGGCCGTCCCTTCCGCTGCCGTCATGACGGGTTGTCGGGCTGAGCCACAGGGGCCAGTCGGGGCCGGCCGCACCGAATGGGTCAACGTGTGCCGTCGCCGGTGCGGCGGCTCTCAGAACGTGGTGACGGTCGGAGCCTGCCGGAATCCGGCGGCGATCTCAGGGTGGCGTGCGGGCACCGTGTTCGGGCCGACGCGGACGTAGAACTCCGGGCGCTGTGAGTCACGGTCGCGGTAGGCGTACATCTGGCCCCCGCCGGAGACCTCGATGGCGAGGACCTTCTTGCCGTCGTGGTCGATCACGCGTGACTCGTACGGCGGCGCTGGTTCCACGCTGTCCCGGATCATGCCGATGACCTGGAGTTCCTGCTTGTCGACGGTCGGCTTCTCGGGCAGGCCCACGATCTGCAGGTCGTCGCGGACGCCGATCAGGACGGTGCCGCCGTCGTGCGATGCGAAGGCGGCGATGGTCTTGAGCATCTTCTTCCGGGAGTCGCCCTCCGGGACCTCCTGTTTGCACTCCAGGTACTTTCCCTCTCCGTTCGCAAGGAGAAGCTCCAGCTCCGGGCCGGGCTGCTCCCAGACGATCGAGGCATCGCGGGCGCGCCCGTACGTGGGAGCCGGGAAGTGGCGCCAGTCCAGCCACTGGTCCGCGCGGCGGAGCATCAGCAGGCTGTCGCGCACGAGTCCGTGGGGCAGCGGGAAGCGGTAGGCGCCGGCGCCGGCGACGGACTGACGCTCGTTGCCCGCCGACCAGCTCAGCTCGAGTACCGCACCGTCCAGGGCCGCGCCGTCGACGACGGCCGTCAGCAGGTCGGGCCCGATGGTGATCTGCGAGAGCCAGCCCGCACGCTGCGGCAGGACGATACGCCACAGCTCCGAGCGGCCCGCGTTGCTGTCGTGGGGGCGCTGGTGAAGGAAGGCACTGAGGGCCTGGTCGAAGTTCAGGAAGGAGGGGCCGTCCCCGACCAGCAGGTCGTGGCCGGGCTGGAGCGCGTTGGCGTCCCGGTTGATGGTCCACTCGGTACGCGGCCACGGCGTGGTCACCCGGTCCCACTCTTGCCGGCCGCGCAGCCGAGAGGTGGAGGCGCTGGAGGGCGGCGGGCTGGGGACGACGACGTGGAGACCGTGGATGTCCTGTTCGTCGCCCCGCAGCAGCGCGGCGACCGTCGGGCCGGGCAGGCGCAGCTTCAGGAAGCTCGCCGTGCTGTAGCGCCAGACCTGCTCCGTCACCGGGGTGTCGTCGTCCAAGATGACCTGGCCATGGTGCAGGTGCCACTGTTGTGCGTCCGCCCTGTACGCCGGGGACGAGGATCAGCGGGCCCTCGTTCCGTCGCCTACGAGGCTGTCGAAACCCTCTTCGACATCATCGCCCGCCGCAGAGTTGCCTCGGCGGCCTTCCGCCGCAGCTGCCCTGGTCACGGGGCTCAACCCCGGCCTGCGCGCTGCCTACGGAGTCGGTCCCGACACCGCTACACAGCTGCTGATCACCGCCGGGGACAACCCCGCCCGCCTGCGCACCGAAGCGTCCTTCGCCGCCCTGTGCGGTGTCGCCCCGGTTCCGGCTTCCAGCGGCAAGACCAACCGTCACCGGCTCTCGCGCGGCGGTGACCGCGCGGCGAACGGGGCCCTCTACCGCATCGCGCTCGTCCGTATGCGCCGCGACCAGCGCACCCGTGAGTATGTGGAGCGTCAAACCAAGGCCGGCCGGACGAAGAAGGAGATCATCCGGCTCCTCAAACGCGCCATCGCCCGGGAGGTCTTCCGCCTCCTGACCACCACAGTCGAAGTCCCCGAGATCGCGGACCTCAGGCCCGCTCGCCAGGCCAAGAACATCACTCTCACCGCTGCAGCGAACCACTTCGGAGTCTGGCCCGCCGTCATCTCCAACATCGAACGGGGCCTTCGCCGTGACGACACCTTCGCCGACGCCTATCGCAGCTGGCTCTCTGCCGCTTGACCAACGATAGGAGCATCAAGGCCCTGGAATCGATGGCGGAATGGCGCACTCGCCCCCTCGATCCGGTTTACCCGGTGGTCTTCATCGACGCTGTCCATGTCCGGATCAGGGACGGGCAGGTCGCCAACCGGCCCGTCTACGTCGCGATCGCAGTCACCGCGGACGGCTACCGGGAGATCCTCGGTCTGTGGACCGGGCAGGGCGGTGAAGGCGCGAAGTACTGGCAGACGGTGCTGACCGAGATCCGAAACCGCGGCGTGAAGGACGTCCTCATGCTCGTCTGCGACTGTGAGGATGATCGTGTTCCGCACGGGGCCGCGGCTTGACCCGGTCTGCGACTGACCAAGGTGTCCTGAGCGCCGATCTGTCGGACCGGTCCCGTGCGGGGCTCGCTGCCGCCGGCCCCGGCGGGCGTGTCCCGATAGACATCTCGGGGTCTGAAGAAGTCAAGCAGCAGCTGCCATGGGTGAGGTCGCGGGCGGAGCGAAGGCGCGTTCCTCGTTGAAGAGGAC
>NZ_JBHVDH010000039.1:0-23123 GCF_042802855.1 Streptomyces sp. NPDC057445
CCGACCGCCCAACCACCGCGGCCATCAACCTCGTTGGCGCCACCAAACCCAAACGGGTCAAACGCACACCAAAGCACTAAGTTACCGGTATTGAGGCTAGAACTGAAGACCATCACCACGGGGCTTCTTCACCGAGCAGGCTACGACCAGGGTGCAGCGTCCGTGGCTTCACCCCGTCTCCAGCCTCGGAACCCCTACCCACGGCGACGGGCGTCGGGCGGCGGGATCACCTGGCCGTAGGGGATCGCTAGGGGTTAGCCGGAGTCTCGCCTGCTCCATAGCGTGCAGCTCTGACCTGGGCAATCGCCCGACCGACGAGGAATGACGGGGTTGTATGGACAGCGTCAGCGTGCTGATCAGCGGGGCCGGGCCGACCGGGCTGACCCTCGGACTGGAGCTGGCCCGCCGGGGCGTACCGGTGCGGATCATCGACAAGGAGGAAAGCTTCACGACCGCCTCGCGCGGCAAGGCCGGTATCCAGCCGCGCACCCTGGAGGTGTTCTACGACCTCGGGGTCATCGACAAGGTCCTGGCGTCCGGTACGCAGCGGCTGCCGTTCCGGCGCTACCGCCGTGACCGGCTGATCAACGAGACCATCCCGTACCTCGACAACGCGCCCACCCAGGGCGAGCCGTTCCGCCGGCTGCACTTCATGCCGCAGTCGCGGGTCGAGGAGATCCTGCGGGAGCGGCTCGCCGAGTACGGGGTCGCCGTGGAACTGGGCACCGAGCTGGTCGAGTTCGAGCAGACGGACATGGACCGGGTGACGGCCACCCTGGCGACCGCGCAGGGCACCGAGCAGCTGTCGGCCGCGTATGTCGTCGGCTCTGACGGCGGCCGCAGCCTGGTCCGCAAGCAACTCGGCATCTCCTTCGAGGGGTTCACCGACGAGGAGAAGCAGCTGATCGTCGGGGACGTCCAGATCGATGGGCTGGCTCCGGACGCCTGGTACCAGTGGCTGGACCTCGACCTCGGTGTGGTCATGCTGTGCCCGCTCAGCGGCACGCGCTCCTGGCAGATCCAGGCCACGCCTCCCGTGGACGCGGACGGCCGGCCCATGGAGCCGTCGGTTCAGGCCCTTCAGCGGGCCGTCGACCGGGCCACCGGGATGCCGATCCGGGTGCATGACGCGACCTGGCTGTCGACCTCGCGGATCAACGTACGGATGGCCGACCGGCTGCGGGTGGGCCGGGTGTTCCTGGCCGGGGACGCCGCGCATGTCCACCCCGTGCTCGGGGCGCTGGGCGCCAACACCGGTGTCCAGGACGCCTACAACCTCGGCTGGAAGCTCGCGCTGGTCCTCGCCGGGGCGGCGCCGGAGCTGCTGGACACCTACCAGGAGGAGCGGCTGCCGGTGGCGCGCTGGACGCTGGACACCAGCGTCGCCAGCACCAGAGCCGTGTTCGAGGAGATGACCGGCGGCATCGGCGGCGCCGAGGCCGGTCTGACCCAGGAGACGCTGCAGCTCGGTCTGGAGTACCGGTCCAGTTCGCTGAGCCGCGCGATGCTCGGCGAGACCGACACCGGCGTACAGGCGGGCGACCGGGCCCCGGACTCGGTGTGCCTGGACATGGCCGGCCAGCTCGTGCGGCTGTTCGACGTGTTCCGCGGGCCGCACTTCACGCTGCTCGGCTTCGGTGCGGGCTGCGAGACGGCCCTGCGCGAGGTGGCGGCCGGGGCCCCGGACGACCTCAGGACCTGCCTGCTCGGCGAACGGCCGGCGGCGTACGGACTCGGCGCCGACACGCTGGTCCTCGTCCGCCCGGACGGCTATATCGGGCTCACCGCGCCGTCGGGGGACAGCGCGGCGGTGCTCGGTTACCTCGGCTCGCTGCTCGGCGGCACGGTGCCCGCCGCCACCGCCTGATCAGGCCCCACGGAAAGGAGAGTGCAGATGGTCTACCGCCCCGACTACTTCCGGCCACCGGACCTGGAGACGCAGTGGGACCTCATCGAGGAGTACCCGCTGGGCCTGATGGCGCTGTCGGTGGAGGGCCGGCCCGCCGCCGTCCACATCCCGTTCGTGCTCGACCGGCACGCCTGGCCCTACGGCAAGCTGCGCGGGCATCTCTCGCGGGGCAACCCGATCTGTGAGGCGCTCGCCGGCAATGTCGAGGTGGTGGTGGCGTTCCTGGGCCCCAGCGCCTATATCTCGCCCGACCACTACGCCTCCCAGCCGCACTTCCCGACGTGGGCCTACGCCGCCGTGCATGTCACGGGGCGGCCGCGGCTGCTGGACGAGGTGCGCACCATGCGCCAGCTCGACGATCTGATCGAGGACCAGGAGAGCCGGCTCGCGCCGAAGGAGCCCTGGTCGCTGCCGCGCCGGGCGAGTGCGCTGTTCGACGAATATCTGCGGCTCATCCAGGGCTTCGAGATCCCGATCGGGCGCATCGACGGCGTGTACAAGCTGGGCCAGAACAAGTCCCCGGCCGACATGGCCTCCCAGGCGAAGGCCTTCCGGGAGCGCGGCACGGACAGCATGGACCGGCTCGCCGACTACATCGAACGCCACAACAACCTGCCCCGGCAGGAGCCCGGCCACGGTTCGGATCAGCCCGCGCAGGGGACGGGCTGACACGCCGTAGGACGGGAGCACGACGAAGGCGCCGCCTCTTCGGAGGCGGCGCCTTCGTCGTCGTTCCTACTTCCGCGGGGCGACGCCCGCCAGGCCGTGGCGCAGCAGGGCGTAGGCGTGGTCGGCGTCGGCGACCGCCTCGGGGTGGACCTCGTCCGCGGACCGTCCCGCGACGATGCGCCGCCAGTTCACCGACGCCAGGATGCGCTCGGTGGCGATCACCTGGCCGGCCAGCAGGGCCGCGGTGATCTCGCGGTCCGAGTCGAGCGCGCCGGCCAGGGTCTCGGCCAGCGCGTCCTCGGCCTGGGCCAGGTACTTGCTGACGCGCGCCACCAGGCTCGGCGTGGAGTACACGAGATGGTGAAAGGCCAGGACGTCCTCGTCGTCGTTGAGCCCCGTGATGGGGTCCCGGGCCGCCAGCCCGTCCAGGAAGTGCTGGTGCAGCGCGTCGATCGCGGACACCCCGGGCGGCCGCTCGGCCACGACGCTGCTGGCCACCGTCTGGTGGTCGGCGAAGCGGTGGACGACCAGGTCTTCCTTGGTGGGGAAGTACTTGAACAGCGTGGGTTTGGAGACCTCGGCGACCGCCGCGATGTCGACGACCGAGACCTGGTCGAACCCGTGCTCCAGGAAGAGCGTGATCGCCGTGTCGGAGATCGTCTCTCGCGTTCGCTGTTTCTTGCGCTCCCGCAAGCCCATCGGCGCATTCACCAGGCCATCCTAGCACATCCCTTACCGGGGCAATCAGGTGACCGAGTCTGTGAATTGACTTGGTTAAGAAATCTGCCCTAGTGTCCGCCGCGGAAGACGGACGGGCTGCCGCCCGCGCTCACGGAAGGACGGGCAGGACATGGCACAGGCAACAGCGGCCTCCACCGAGAGGTCGGTGCGCTACCGGTGGTGGGGGCTGGGGGTGATCGCCCTGGCCCAGCTGATGGTCATGCTGGACATGACCATCGTGAACATCGCCCTGCCCTGGGCCCAGCAGGACACCGGGATGTCGGACGCGAGCCGGCAGTGGGTGGTGACCGCCTACACCCTCGCCTTCGGCGCGCTGCTGCTGCTTGGCGGACGCGTCGGCGATCTCGTCGGCCGCAAGCGCGCGTTCATGGCCGGGGCCGTCGGCTTCGCCGCCGCGTCGGTCGTGGGCGGCGCCGCGCCGAACGCCGAGGTGCTCGTCGCCGCCCGCGCGGCTCAAGGCGTGTTCGCCGCGCTGCTCGTCCCCTCGACCCTGGCCATGCTCGCCACCACCTTCACCGAACCGCGGGAACGCGCCAAGGCGTTCGGCGTCTTCAGCTCGGTCGCCAGCGCGGGCGGCGCCATCGGACTGCTCGGCGGCGGTGTGATCACCGAGTGGCTCGACTGGCGCTGGTGCTTCTACGTCAACGTCCCGATCGGCGTGGCCGTGGTGGCCGGGGCCTGGCTGCTGCTGCCGGCCATGCCCGCCAACCGCCAGCGGATCGACGTACCCGGCGCGGTGCTCTCCGCCCTCGGGATGCTCTCCCTCGTCTACGCCTTCGATCAAGCCGCGACCCACAGCTGGACCTCGGCCCGCGTCCTCGGCTGCCTCGCCGCCGCACTGGTGCTGCTCGCCGCGTTCGGCCTGGCCCAGGCCAAGGGGCCGGTCCCGCTGCTGCCGCTGCGGCTGGTCGCCGACCGCAACCGGGCGGGAGCGAGCCTGACCATCGCGCTGGCCATGGTCAGCCTGTTCGGCCTCTTCCTGATCCTCACCTACCAGCTCCAGGTGGTGATGGACTTCTCGCCGCTGCGCACGGGCCTCGCGATCCTGCCGGCGACCGTGGCGACCGTGCTCACCTCCACCCAGATCGCCGCCCGGCTGGTGCCCCGCGTACCGCTGCGCATGCTGGTGGTGCCGGGCCTGCTCATCGCGATGCTGGGCCTGCTGAACCTCGGCCGGCTCACCCCCGACAGCTCCTACGCCTCCACCCTGATGCCCACCCAGATCCTCCTCGGCATGGGCGTCGGACTGGTCATCTCGCCCTGCATCAGCGCCGCCACCTACCGGGTGCCGCCGCAGGAGGTCGGTGTGGTGTCCGCGTTCGTCAGCACCTCCCAGCAGCTGGGCGGCTCCATCGGCACGGCGCTCCTCAACGCCATCGCCACCAGCGTCACCGCCGACCGGATCGCCTCCGGCGGCCGCGGCGAACGGGCCGTCACCGAGGCGACCGTGCACGGCCACGCCGTCGCCAGCCTGTGGGCCGCGGGCATCACCGGCGTCGCCGCGCTCCTCGCCGGCCTGCTGATCACCATCGATCTGCGCAAGCCCGCACAGGCCCCCGCCGAGCAGGCCCGGACCGCGGAAGGCGATCTGGCGCCCAGCAGCTGACCCCGCCCCGAAGACCAGCAGCCGCCGGGTGACCTCCCCCGGCCCGGTGGCTGCTCAGGCCGCCCGCCGAGACTGACCGTCAGACCCGGCGGGCGGCCCCTATCAGGCCCCTACACCCCCTCTTCCGACCGTGGATCAACGCCGTCGGGGCGGGGGCGTACGTAGGCTCAGCGCGACCCGCGAACGGCCCGTAGCCGTCATTTCCGAGGATGTGCCCATGATTCAGGATTCAGCCCCGCTGGAACTCGACGACGCGTTCATGCAGGACCCCCACTCCGTGTACACGCGCCTGAACGCCGAAGGCTCGGCGCACCGGGTGATGATGCCTCCCGGGGTTCCCGTCTGCGGCGGCCTGCCGGTCTGGTTGATCACCGGCTACGAGGAGGTGCGCTCCGCCCTTGCCGACCCCCGGCTGAGCACCGACCTGAACAGGACGGACCGGCTGTTCGCGCAGAACGAGCCCGACCGCAACAAGCGCGGCGCCTTCTCCTCCGCCCTCGCCACCCACATGCTGCACTCGGACCCCCCGGACCACACCCGGCTGCGCAAGCTGGTCAACAAGGCCTTCACCAGTCGCGCCATCGAGAAGCTCCGCCCCGAGATCGAGCAGATCACCGGCGAACTGCTCGCCGCGCTGCCGGACGACGACACCGTGGACCTGTTGGACGCGTTCGCGTTCCCACTGCCGATCCGGGTGATCTGTCTGCTGCTGGGCGTGCCGCTGGAGGAGCAGGAGAACTTCAAGTCCTGGTCCAAGGCGCTCGTCTCCGGCGACTCGCCGGCCGCGACCGCCGCCGCCTCGACCGCGATGATCGAGTACCTCGGCGAGCTGATCGAGCGCAAGCGCCGTACGCCCACCGACGACGTCCTCGCCGCCCTGGTCTCGGCCCGTGACGTCGACGACCGGCTCACCGAGACCGAACTGGTCTCGATGGCCTTCCTGTTGTTCATCGGCGGCCACGAGACCACCGTCAACACCCTCGGCAACGGCACCCTGCACCTGATGCGGAACCTGGACCAGTGGGAGGCGCTGCGCCAGGACCGCTCCCTGCTGCCCGGCGCCGTGGAGGAGTTCCTGCGGCTGGAGAGCCCGCTGAAGCACGCCACCTTCCGCTGCGCCACCGAGGACCTGCGCATCGGCGACACCGAGATCCCGGCCGGCGACTTCGTGCTGCTCGCACTGGCGTCCGCCAACCGGGACCCGGAGCGCTTCGGCGATCCCCACACACTGGACGTCCGCAGGCCCACCGGCGGCCATGTCGCCTTCGGGCACGGCATCCACTACTGCCTCGGCGCGCCGCTGGCGAGGATGGAGGCGCAGGTGGCGTTCGGCGCCCTGCTCGACACATACCCCGCCATGCGTCTCGCCATCGACCCCGACGACGTGCGCTGGCGCACCAGCACGCTCATCCGCGGGCTCCACTCACTGCCGGTGCGGTTGAACCGCCCATAGAGTCCAGCCCCTGCGGCAGTTCGTCACGGCGGGACAGGTTGAGCTTGCGCAGGACACGCGTCATGTGCTGCTCGACCGTGCTAACCGTGATGAACAGCCGGCGCGCGATCTCGCGGTTGGTGTGCCCCTCCGCCGCGAGCGCGGCGACCCGCAACTCGGCCTCCGACAGCACGTCGTGCACCTGCTCGGACGCCTCGTGCCCGGCCGCGCAGGCCCGGCCGTCGGCCGCCCGCTCCGCGTCGGGCAGCAGGTTCTGCGCGAGCGGCTCGGCATGGCACTTCTTCGCCATCCGATAGGCACGCCGTACGATCACCCGGGCCCGGTTGGACTGCCCCAGCAGGTGGTAGACGCGGCCCAGATCACCGAGGGCGTGCGCCAGCAGCAAGTCGTTGCCGGAGTCCTGGAGTTCGTCCACCGCCTCCCGCAGCGCCCGCAGCCGCTGCCGGGGTTCCATCGTCGAGGCCAGCAGCCGCAGGGCGTTGCCGTGCACCCTCGGGCAGCCCTTGTGCCGGGCCAGTTCCTCCCGCAGATAGGTGACGGCCTGGTCCGGCTCGCCCAGCCGCAGCCGGGCCTCGGCCACCCCGGTGCGCCACGGGATGAGCGTGGTGTCGCCCACCCCCCAGCTCTCCAGGGCCTTCCCGCAGGCCAGGAAGTCACCGAGAGCCGCCTGAAGACGCCCCGTGGTCAGATGGAAACGGCCCCGGGCGTACAGGTAGTGCTGGCCGAACAGCGTCTCGAACACCGCCTCGGGCACCGGCCGGCTCAGCCGGGCCCGCGCCTCGTCGTAGTGGCCCATCGCGGTCAGCGCGAACACCGAACTCGCCAGCGGCATACCGATGCTGAGTCCCCAGCCCCGCGACGACATCCGGGACAGCGCCAGTTCGCTGTGCTTCTCGGCCTCCAGCAGCCGGCCCTGCCTGATCAGGTTCGCCGCCCGCAGCGAGGACAGCAGCGCGTCCCAGGTAGGGATGTTCCGCTCCCGGGCCGCCTCCAGCAGCGTGGTGCACCAGACGTCGACCTGTTCCGTGCGGTCGGCGTAGTACAGCGTCATCAGCGCCAGCGGAATGGTCTCCAGCGTCGGCGTCAGACTGGACATCTCCAGCACATGCGCGGCCCCGACCACCGCGGGCTCCGGCTCACCGCCCCGCAGGACGACGGCCAGGGCGGTCGCCGCGTGCAGACGCGGCCGCGCGGCGATCGCCGCCGGGGCGATCTCGTCGGCGACATCCAGGGACACATCGCCGAACATGCGCCGGTGGAACGGCGGGCACAGCACCGACAGCCACTGCTGCAGCGCCCTGACCTCCTCCACGCCCTGCTCGCCCGGATCGTCGGCCAGCTGCCGGTCGACCAGGCGCAGTACGTCCGCGGCCTCGTCCACATAGCCGTGCCACACCAGGTTCTTGATCAGGGACATCGCCCCCGAGGTGGCCGTCAGATGCCCGGCCTCCAGAGCCTCCTTGAGTTCCGGCAGCCGGCGCATGGCCTTGGCCGGGTCGACCTGCCAGGCGGACAGGGTGCGCTGGAACAGGATCGACGCCCGCAGCGGCCCGTCCGGGCAGATGGCGTGGGCCAGGTCGAACAGCCGCATCGCCTTGGGGAACTCGTCGTGGGCGAGCGCTTCGGCCGCGGCTTCCCGGAGCAGTGGGGGTGCCCAGGATTCCGCGATACCTCCCGCTGCCACGATGTGCTCGGCCACCGTGGCCGGATGCGCGCCGTTGTCGTGCAGCAGCACCGCGGCACGCCCGTGCAGCCGGGCCCGTTCCTCCGCGGAGACCTCACCGCACAGCACCGTGCGCATCCTCGGATGGCGCAGCCCCGGGCTCGCCAGCAGGCCCGCCTGGGTCAGCTCCTGGAAGAGCCGGGTGGGCGGACTGGTGCTGTTGCGATCGAGCAGAACCGTCAGGGTGTCCGGTCCCAGCACCGCCAGATGCCGGGCGAGATCGGCCGCGGGCGCGCTGACGCGGTGCACACAGTCGGCGACCGCGGAGTCGAACATCTCCCCGGCGACCGGCCGTGAAGCGGCCGCCTCCGTGCCGTTCAGGGCATTGCGCGTGTCCTCGATCAGCGCCTGCGCCAGCAGCGGGCTGCCGCCGCTCGCCGCATGGAACTCCTCGGCGTCGGCCTCGTCCACCGGCACGCCCAGCCGGTCGGACAGCAGCAGCCGGATGTCGTCCGTGGTCAGCGGAGGCACCCGCAGCTGATGGAAGCCGGGCTGGCGGGCGAACTCGGCGCGCGCGGCGGAGTACGGAGGCAGGGCACCCGGCCGGTCGGTAAACACCGCCAGGACGCGCGAGGCGACCATACGGCGGGCCAGATGGCCGAGGCAGCCCAGCGACTCGGGGTCCGCCTCGTGGAGGTCGTCCACGGCGAGGACGAGGGGCTGCTCGTCGGCCAAATCCATGACGGCCGCGCAGAATTCGTCCATCGACTTGTCGAGTTCGCCTTCCGGGGCGCGGGTGACCGCCGCGAGGCTGCGGCCGACGGCCGCGAGAGTGTCACTCGTATGCTGTGAGGCTCCTTTGAATCGTCCCGTGTGCCACAGGAGTTGGTGGACGACGCCCCATGCGTTGGAGCGTTCCCTCGGTGAGCAGGCCGCCCTCAGGACGAGCGACCCGGATTTCGCCGCGTGCTGGGTGAATTCATGCAGGAGGGCCGTCTTGCCGACCCCCGCAGGGCCACTGACCAGGGCGATCGGACCCGCTCCGCGGTCGCGTGCGGTCAGCAGGTCATGCAATTGGGTGAGTTGTATGTCCCGTCCGACGATGGACATCCGCAAGATGCTCCCTATGGTGCCGAGGCTTCGGTATGTCTTCAGCCATCCTGCAACTTCAGGGAGTCCACAGAACGATCAGTGACTATCGCCACAGCGATTTGGCGCAAGCGCGACCGTCGGGAACGGAAATCCGGCCAACATCCGATCCAAAGGCAATGATCCGCCGTGGAATTCGTCAAACGGCCGTAAAGAAAATGCGGCCCGGGGGAGTCCGCGGGCCGCACATCTCGGTCACATCGGCGCGGTCAGGCGACGAGCGGCTCCGGCAGCGGCCGGGCGTGCAGGACGTCCAGCCGGGACACCGCACGCGTCACCACGACGTAGAGCCGGTGCAGTCCGCGCGCCTCGGACTCGACGATCGCGGCCGGCTCCACCACTACGACATGGTCGTACTCCAGGCCCTTGACGACCGTCGCGGGCAGCACGGTCACCCGGGCGGCCGTGCCGACCTCATCGGCGGTCGCCGTCTCGATGCCCGCCTTGCGCAGCGCCGCCGAGGTCGCGGCCACCGCGTCGTCGGCTGCGATCACGGCGACCGACCCCTCGCGGTCGAGCGCCGCACGCACCGCGGACACCGTGGCGGCCGCCATGTCGTCGACCTCGCTGACCGTCAACTCGCCGTCATGGCGCAGCGAATGGGCCGGCGGCACATCCACACCGAGGGCCCCCACCAGCCGGTTGGCCAGCTCCATCACCGCCGCCGGGACACGGAAGCCGGTGGTCAGCGGGACGACCGTGGCCTGCGCCTTGCCCAGATACGTCAACTGCTCCTGCCAGGACCGCGCCGACCAGGGCGCCGTCGCCTGGGCCAGGTCGCCCAGCACCGTGATGGACCCGAACGCGCTGCGGCGGGCGATCGCCCGGCACTGCATGGGCGACAGGTCCTGGGCCTCGTCCACGACCACATGGCCGAAGCCCTCGGGGCGCTCGATGAGCCCCGCGACCTCGTCGAGCAGCAGCATGTCCTCGACCGACCAGGTCGCGCTCTTCTCCGACCGCGGCGGCTTGGCCCACAGCAGCGCCCGCTGCTCGGCCGCGTCGAACACGCCGTCCGCCGCCTCCTCCATCACCGCCGGGTCGCTCAGCAGCGCGGCCACGACCTCCTCCGGCCGCGCCACCGGCCACGCGGCCTCCAGCAGCGCGGCGACCGGCTTCGAACGGCCGATCTTCCGCGCCCAGGTGACACTCTTCGGCCCGGCCCGCCGCTCGGCCTGCTGCTGGATCAGCGTCACCACCCGCGAACGCACATGCTCGCGCCCGACGCCGTACGGCACCCCCATGCCCTGCACCTCGTCGATGACGCGGGCCAGGTCGTACGAGTCGACCCGCCAGCGGTACGACCCGTCGGTGACGGCGATCGACTCCTCCGGGTGCCTCACCCGGGCGTACAGGGCCCGCTCCAGGACGGTCGCCATCCGGTCGCTGTGCTTCAGCACGCCCACGTCCTCCCCGTCCACCCGCTTGACCGGGTGTCGGGCCACCATGTCCTCCACCGTGAGCTGGGCGATGTCGATCTCGCCCAGCGACGGCAGCACCTCGGAGATGTAGCGCAGGAAGGTGCGGTTCGGGCCGATGATCAGCAGACCGCTGCGCTGCAGCCGCTCAGGGAACGTGTAGAGGAGAAACGCCGCGCGGTGCAGACCCACGGCGGTCTTGCCGCTGCCCGGCGCGCCCTGCACGCACACCGACTCGTTCAGTTCGCTGCGGACCAGGTTGTCCTGTTCCGGCTGGATGGTGGCGACGATGTCACGCATCGGGCCGAGCCTGGGCCGCTCGATCTCGGCCGCGACGATCGCGCTCGCCGCGTCACCGTCGCCCTCGCCACGGGCGTGGTCGAGGGGCTCGTCCTCCAGTCCGGTGAGGTCCTCCGGAGCGCCATGGCTCCAGGGCGCCCAGCCGAAGCGCCGCCGCACCGCGACTCCGCGCGGCTCCAGGGCGCTCGCCTGGTAGTAGGTGCGCGAGACCGGCGCACGCCAGTCGATCACCAGCGGCGGTGCGGCCGGGTGCTCCGAGACCCGCCTGCGGCCGATGTAGTACCGCTGCCGCCGGTGGTCCCCCGCGTCCTCCGTGTCCTCGAAGTCGAGCCGGCCGAAGAACAGCGGGCTGTCGGGCTCCTCCGCCATCTGCCGTGCCCGGGTGCGCAGATAGCGGCCCAGCGCCTCGGCGCTCGCGCCGTCGCCCGACACGTCCTCGCCCGCGACGACCTGGTACTGGGCATCGTCCACCTGGCGGGTCATCGCCTCGCGGCACATCGCGACGTACGCACGCTCCAGGGCCAGCTCGTCGTCGAGTCCGACGGCCTCCTGGGTGCCGTACGTGTCCTGGACGTGTGACGTCATCGATCGACCTTTCCGAAGTGACGGTCTTGCGCGCCGCCCGGCGGGGCCGGTCGGCGAATTCCGGGTCACAGCATAACTGAACCGGGTTAATAGACTGGCTGAGTTGTGTTATTGGCGGGGTGGGGGAGGGCTGGGTGCTGATCGGTTCTCCGCCGGGCCCGGACCTGGGTCAGCGCCGGCCGGGCCTGAGGCAACGCCGAGCTGCGGCCTGGGTCTTCGCCGGGCGGCGAGGTGGGGCACCGAGGGGTCGTGACCTGGGGCAGCCCTGGTGGCGCATGATCCCGTTGGGTCGTGCCCCTGGGTCAGCGCCGGGACGCCGCCTGTGGCACCGAGGGGCGTGACCGGGGAACGGCCGGGCGGTCTCCGCCGGGCCGCGGCCTCGGTCCGCGCGGGTGCCGACCGAGATGGCGGCATCGGTGCCGCGCCGGGCGGCGGCCTGGGTGCACCGAGGGGCCGCCACTTGGGTAAGGGCGGCCGGCGCCTGGTCTCCGCCGGGCCGTGCGGCCCAGGGCCGGGCCCGGCGGAGGCCGCGGTCATCGTCGGGCCGCGAGCAGGGCTCCCAGTACTGCCGCGCGCACCAGGTGGGCGGGTGCGTAGAGTTCCTTGCCGATCCACAGCGGGGGGTGGCGTTCCACGTTCAGGCCGTGTTCCAGGAGGAAGGCGCGGCCCCGTTGCACGGCCTCGGCCGCCTCCTCCGAGGGGGTGTCGGCGGTCAGTTCCAGCAGGGTGCGTACCGCGTAGGCGGTTTCCTCGGCTGTGCCCTCCCAGCGGCCCCAGGAGCCGTCCTCGCGCTGTTGCTCCAGGAGCCAGGCCACGGACCCGCGCAGCGTGTCGGCCGTGTCCGGGCCGGCATACCGGTGCAGGGCCAGGGCGCAGCGCATCGTCGCGAAGTAGGGCGAGGCGTGCCATTTGTCGGACCAGCTGCCGTCCGGGTGCCGGTGGTTGCGCAGCCATGTCGCGATCCGGGCCACGGCGTCCCGGTAGCGGTCGTCGTCGACGGGATCGCCGGCCAGGTGGCAGCCCAGGGCCTCCAGGATGTGGGCGTTGGTGGTCGTGGAGGGCTCGTGCTCCGGGATCGTGGACATGAAGTGGCTGCCCGCGTCGTACTGCCACAGGTACGCGGGCTCCTGGGGTGCCCCCAGGTGGGCCAGGGCCGCGAGGACGATCGCGCTGGTCTCCGCCTCGTACGCGAATCCCGGCGCGGTGGGGGCACCCGACCGGCCGACGTCGCCCGGCAGTTCCTTCAGCAGCGGGGCGAGCACCTCGCGCGGCACCCCCGCGGTCGCCAGGTTGCCGGCGATCCACGCGCGTTCGTAGAAGACGAGCGAGGTCATCGCGGCGACCCGGCCGCCGCCCTGCTCCTGGGCCCGCCGCAGGAAACGTAGCGAGGGATGCGTGGGATCGGCCGGCTCGCGCGGGCCGAGCCAGGCCGCCGTGGCGGCCGCGGAACAGCCGACGACCCCGTCGACCGGCTCCATCACCGCGGCACCGACGGCCGCCGGGCCGATGATCTCCAGATAGTGACCGGCGAGCGGATTGCGCCAGGCGCCGCCGCGCAACGCGCGCAGGGCGTCGTCGCTCAACCCGTGCGGCAGCGCCAGCGGTTGAGCCGGCGTGTCCCCGAGGACGGCGAGACGGACGTTGACGCCCTCCACCAGGGCCGGGATCAGCATGAAGAACACGACCGTCGACGGCACCGGCCGGGCCACCAGAGCGGCCGCCGCCGCGAGCCCCCGACGCGCGGCCTCGGCGAGACCGGCACGCGGCAGCGGCGGCGTCTCGCCCTCCCGGCCCAGCACGGCGAGCAGCGCCTCCGTCGCACTCAGCGTCGGCACGAGGGCGTACCCGCCGGGCCCGGCCCAGCTGCCGTCGGGCCGCTGCTCGTCCAGGAGATGACGGACCCGGGCGGTGTCGCCGTCCAGCCAGGGGGCCAGCGACACCAGCCGGGCCGTCTCGTACACCGAGGGACCCAGCGCGCCGGTCGGATCGTCCAGCACCTGGTCGACCAGCTCCGCGACGAGCGCGTCGAGATCGGGGCCCGCGGTCACGCCGGGATCTCCTCGGAGACGGTGATGCTGTCGACGAGCAGCGACGACGGCAGCGTGGAAGGGTCGGGGTCGCCCGGCAGGACCGGGCCGCCCGGGCTGCCGATGATGATCGCCAGACAGAAGTACACCGGCTGGTCGAACAGCCAGCCCTTCGGGGTGGTGTCCTGCGGGGTCAGCCGCAGATACTCGCGGCCGTCCAGGTACCAGGTGATCGAGTCGGGGCCGCGCCGCCAGACCGCCGAGTAGTTGTGGAAGTCCTCGCTGAGCGCACTGCCGTCCTCGGTGGTGGTGCGCGCGCCCATGCCGAGGGACGGGATCTGGTGGCACTCGGGGGAGTGCACGGCACCCCACACCGAGTCGGGCTCCGAGCCCAGCGCCTCCAGGACGTCGATCTCCCCGGCCCGGTACCAGGCCTGCACCGGGTCCTCGTCACCCCGGTGGCGCAGCTGAGTGCCCCACGCCCACAGAGCACAGTCCAGGCCGGGGCCCGCCGCGGTCTTCACCCGGGCGTCCAGGCGCAGCGCACCGCCGGGACGCGGCACGAAGTCCTCGCGCAGGGTCTCCAGCCACGCCGCCCGGTACTCCCCGGCCTCATGCGTGGCGGTGATCCTCAGATGCCCGGCCCCGTCGAGGCCGACGTTCGCGGGGTCGTCCGTGTGGAACTCGATGCCGGCGCCGAACGGCTGCCCGGTGACGACCTGCCACAGGGCGGGGTCGGGCGGCGAACCGGCCGGCCCGTCGAAGGTGTCCTGCCACAGGACCCGCCACGACGACGGCGGTACGGTCCCGGCGGACGGGGCGGTGGCGTGCTTCTGGTTCACGGTCTCCATTGCTTTCTCAGGCTCCGGCTTCGAGACGCTCGGCCATGGCGAGCGGGGTGGGATGGGCGAACAGGTCGGTCAGCCGCACCGGCACGCCCTGCGTCTTCTCGATGCGCTGCACGAGCTGCGCGCCGAGCAGCGAATGCCCGCCGCTGTCGAAGAAGTTGGCGTCCGGGCCGATGTCGGTCCGGCCGAGCGTGGTCTGCCACAGCGCGAGCAACTGCCCGGCCGTACCCGACTGCGCTTCGGGCACGGCCTCGGCCGCCGGACTGCGCTCGGCACGGCGCTGCTCGGCGAGACGGGTCAGCGCGAGATGGTCCCGCTTCTCGTTGGCGGTGGTCGGCAGCGACTCGAGCACCACGATCTCCTGGGGTACGGCGGCGGAGGGCAGCAGGGACCGGGCATGAGCCGTGAGCCCGGCGGCGTCCAGGCCGTCGGGGGACTCCACGAAAGCGACCAGGGCCGCGTCCGCCCCGCCCCGGCCGACCACGACCACGGCGACATCCCGCACGCCCGGATGGCCGAGCAGTACCGCCTCCACCTCGCCCAGCTCGATGCGATGGCCGCGCAGCTTGATCTGACGGTCGGTCCGGCCCAGCAGCTCGACAGTGCCGTCGGGCCGCAGCCGGGCCAGATCGCCGGTGCGGTAGTGGCGCCCGTACACGGGATGGTCCGCGAAGCGCTCCGCCGTCAGCTCAGGGCGATTGTGGTAGCCGAGCGCGACACCTGCCCCGGCGATGCACAGCTCGCCCTGCACCCCGACCGGCAGCTCCCGGCCGTCCGGGTCGACGATGAACACCTGGGTATTGGCGATCGGGCGGCCCACGTCCACGCGGTCCACGTCGGCCGGCACCGGGCCCGAGGTGGACCAGATGGTCGTCTCGGACGGGCCGTACACATTGAGCAGCGAGCCGCCCGAGGCGGCGAGGGTGCGGGCCAGCGCGGGCGGCAGCGGTTCCCCGCCGCAGACCAGGCGCCTGCCCGCGAGCCGGCCGTCGGCCGCGTCGGCGACGACACGCCAGGTCGCCGGGGTGGCCTGCACGATGCCGACGTCGTGCGCGACGACCTCGCCGAGCAGGGCACGGCCGTCGGTGCGGGCCTCGTCGGAGGCCACGACCAGCCGCCCGCCGCAGACCAGCGGCAGGAACAGCTCCAGCGCGGAGATGTCGAAGGCGAACGTGGTCAGCCACAGCACGGAGTCCTCCGCGGTGACCTTCAGCTCCTCGGCGAAGTGCTGCACCACATTGCCGAGGCTGCGGTGGCTGATCAGGGTGCCCTTCGGCTTCCCCGTCGAACCGGAGGTATAGATCAGATACGCGCAGGAGTCCGGATCGGGCCCGCTCGCCGAGGTGTCCGGGAGCGGCCCGTCCTGCCCGACCCGCTCCAGCGGCAGCACACGCGCCCGGACACCCTCGGGCAGCTCCACGCCCGGCGCCGTGAGCACGGCCCGCGCCCCGGAGTCCTCCAGGACGTACGCCAGCCGCTGCGCGGGGTGCTCCGGGTCGACGGGCAGATACACCGCGCCGGCCAGCCACACCCCCAGGGCCGCGGCCGCGAGTTCGGGCCCGCGGGGCGCCGCGAGCGCGACGATGTCACCGGCCCCGACACCGGCGTCCGCGAGGACGGCCCGGGTGTGTTCGGCGGCCCCCCACAACTCGGCGTACGTCGTGCTGCGGCCGCCGCTCACAACGGCAGACGCGGACGGCGCCAGCGCCACCCGCTCCCGCACCGCCGTGAGCACATCGGCCGGCTCCACCGGGCGCGCGGTGTCGTTGGAGGCGGCGAGGACCGCCCGGTCGGAGGGACCGGCCAGCGGGAGTTCGCCCATCGGCAGGTCCGGCCCGGCCGCGGCCGCGAGCAGCAGCGACTCGAAGCGTTCGAGCAGGCCCTGTACGTCCGCCCGGTCCAGGACCTGTGTGTAGTACGCGGCCCGG
This sequence comes from Streptomyces sp. NPDC057445, assembly GCF_042802855.1. Lineage (NCBI taxonomy): Bacteria > Bacillati > Actinomycetota > Actinomycetes > Kitasatosporales > Streptomycetaceae > Streptomyces > Streptomyces sp. NPDC057445. Next base: position 16,297 of record NZ_JBHVDH010000039.1, read on the forward strand.
ATGGTCACCCGGTCCGCGGAGGACAGGAAGAAGAACTCGAGGTCGAACTTGCTGAACCCGTTCTCCACCGGCAGCCTGCGGGCCGTGGTGTCCGCGAGCGGGAAGGTCGTACGGCCCTCGTCGGGAACGTAGTTGAACAGATGCCGGAAGACGGTGTTGCGCCAGGAGGCGCCTCCGTCCCTGCGCAGTTCCGGCGTCAGGACGTCGACCGGGACATCGGCGTGGGCGACCGCCCCGAGGAACGCGTCGCGGGCCGTGCGCACCAGGCCCCGGAAGCCGCCGCCGAGGTCGACGGGGATGCGCAGCGGCAGGGTGTTGACGTGGTAGCCCACCGCCCTGGACGCCTCCCGCGCACGGACGTTGACCGGAGTGCCCACCACCAGGTCGGGCCCCGCGCCGTGCCGGGCCAGCAGCAGCCCGTACGCGGCCAGCAGCACCACGGCCTCCGGCGCGCGCAGCTCCTTCTGCAGCCGGCGCAGCACCTCGGTCGCCCGCGGGGACAGATCGGCGGTGACCTGGTCGCCGGTGAGGGTCGGCTCGGGCAGGTCCTCGCTGCCGCACCACAGGGCGAGCCCGGCGGCATCGGCCCCGGCCAACTGCCCGCGCCAGTACTCCACGGCGGCGGGCCGGGGAGCGGGCTCCCGGTACGGCGGCTGAGCGGCCAGCAGTTCGGCGGGCGGTTCGCCGCCGGCGGCCAGCGCCGTGTACCCGGCGGTGAACTCGTCCAGCAGGACCGCGCCGGAGACCGTGTCGAAGACGAGGTGATGGACGGCGAGACAGAACGCGTCACCGTCCGCGCACCGCACCAGCGCGGCCCGCACCAGCGGCCGCCCGTCGATGTCGAAGGGCCGCGCGATGAACCCGCCCACGACAGCGGCGACTTCACCCGGCTCCGCCGCCAGCTCCTCGACCTCGATCGGCAGGGCGTCGGCGTCGAGCACCTCCTTGGTGAGGCCCGCCTCCTCCTGCCGGAACACCGTGCGCAGGGCCTCGTGCCGGCGCAGCAGCAGCTCGACCGTGCCCTGGACCGCGGGGCCGAGCAGGGCCGCGTCGGCCTGGAGGGCGACGGAGAGGTTGTTGACGCCCTTGACGGGCACCAGCTCGTCCAGGAGCCAGAGGGCGTGCTCCTTGCTGTCGGCCGGGAGGGACCGGGGTTGCGTTGCTTCTGGCATTCCAACCGTTCCGTAGATTCGCGTCCGTGGATTCGCGTTCGTAGATGCGCGAAATTCGCTTGTGGGGTATGCGAGTGCGGAGGCGCCTGGCTCCTCAGCCGCGCGTCTCGGTGCCGAGCAGCTCGGCCACCGTGCGGGTGACACCCGGGTCGCGCAGCAGATCGACATGCGGGACGTCGACGCGCAGCTCCCGGCCCACGGCGATGTCCTGCCCGGCTCCGCGGGAGCCGTTCAGGCCGCTCGTGGGCGACGAGGAGGTGACGACGACGGCCTCCCGCCACGCCGGCAGGGGGTCGATCTCCGCGGCCGCGATCAGATAGCCCACGAACGACGCGAAGACCGCGGTGAACTCCTCCTGCCGCTTCTCGTCCAGCTCCAGCCGGTCGAAGACGGGCTTGGCGGTACGCCGGTACACATCGAGGAGTTCGGCGCCCAGCGGCGCCATCTCGGTGTGCTGCTCATGGGCCCGCCGCGCCTCGGCCGCCGCCTGCGCGGTCTCCTCGTCGCTCAGCAGGGTGGACATGGAGTCGAGGACCTTGTGGAACTGCGAGTAGAGCGTCAGCGGGCCGGACTGCTCGGGGTCGAACAGCACGAGCGCGGGCGCCCGGCCCTGCCGTTCGGCGATGCGCTGCGCGATCGCGCCCGCGTAGACGCCGCCGACGCAGAAGCCGAACACCGCGCGGACCGGGCGGCCGTCGGCGGCCACCTCCTCCAGCCACCGCTCGACGGGACCGGCACCACCGGCGCCGGTGCCCGCCTCCTGGGGAACGGTCTCCCAGATCGAGAAGGGCAGGCCGGCCAGACCCGCCGCGAGATCGGTGAAACGGCCCTCGGCGCGGCCGGTGGCGTCGAAGTCCACGGCGAGCACCAGCTCGTGCGCGTCCGCGTTGCCGAGAACCCGCCACTTCTGCGGTTCGGTCATGGTTCGGGCTCCCCCAGGTGCAGTGGAAAACAGTGCGTTTGTGGTCGTGGACGCCGCTTCGGGCGAGGGTGTTGAATTCGCGGTCACGCTATGTGCGCCTCCCGGCCCGGATAACCCCTAGCCGACCCCTTGCGACCCCAGGCCGGTGCGGGTGGGCGGACAGCGCGGCCGTGCTCACCGGAACCGGTCCAGCTGCCCGGACAGGACCCGGGCGACCGCGTCGGTCCGTTCCGAGACGAAGAAGTGACCGCCGTCGAAGACCCGCAGGTCGAAGGGGCCGGTGGTGTGCTCCTGCCAGGCCCCGGCCTCCTCGACGGTGGTCTTCGGGTCGGTGTCGCCGGTCAGCGCGACGACGGGGCAGCTGACCGTCGCGCCCGGCGCGCTGCGGTACCGCTCGATCGCCTTGTAGTCGGCCCGCAGCGACGGCAGGAACATCCGCACGATGTCCTCGTCGTCCAGCGCCGCCTGCGCGGTGCCGTCCAGGGCTTGGATCTCCCGCAGCAGAGCGTCGTCGCCCATGCGGTGCAGATCCTCGCTGCGATGCCGGGACGGCGCCCGCCGCCCCGACACGAACAGGGAGACGGGCTTCACACCGGCCCGCTGCTCCAGCCGCAAGGCCACCTCGAAGGCGACCGACGCGCCCATGCTGTGTCCGAACAGGGCGAGCGGCCGGTCGGTGCCCACGGCCTCGACGACCGCCTCGTAGGCGGCGTCGGCCAGCTCGTGCAGATCCTCGAAGGCGGGCTCCCGATGCCGGTCCTGACGGCCCGGATATTGCACGGCCACCACGTCCAGCCGCCCGGCCAGCGCCCGGGACAGCGGATGGAAGGACGTGGCCGAGCCGCCGGCGTGCGGGAAGCACACCAGGGTGACGGTGTCGGCGGGCGCCTGCTGATAGCGGCGGACCCAGGGGCTCTCTGTACGTGTGGGGGTCATGACGCGGTCCTCTTCATCTCCTCGTGCAGGTGCGCGGCGAGTTCCGCCGGCGTGGGGTGGTCGTAGACCAGCGTGGGCGGCAGGTCGATGCCGGTGACCTTGGTGAGCCGTCCGCTCAGCTCCACCGCGGTCAGCGAGGCGAAGCCGGCGTCGAGGAAGTCCTGGTCGGCAGGGAGCGCATCCGGATCGGAATGCCCGAGCACCGCGGACGCGGCCGACAGCACCGCGTCCAGCAGCAGAGCGGGCCGCTCCTGCTCGGACGCCCCGGCCAGTGCCCGCGCCAGGTCGTCGCCGCCCTCGGGCAGCGGGGCGTCCTGAGACGTGTCGGCCGCAGCCCTGCCGTGGTCCCACGCCGACAGCAGCGACAGCACGGCGTTGAGGGAGTCGGCCTCCTGGGCGGAGTCGACGTCGAGCAGTGTGGCCAGCCCACCGAGATCCCGGCTTTCGACGGCCTGCCAGAAGCGCCGCTCCAGGTCACCGTCACGGGGCATGGTCGTCGAGGCCTGCGGCGCGGCCGGCCCGGACGGCAGCCAGTACGCGCTGCGCTGGAAGGCGTACGTCGGCAGCTCGACCGTACGGGCGCCGGTGGGGGCGAACACCGCCTTCCAGTCCGGGGACACCCCGTGGACGTGCAGCTCGGCGACGGCCGTGCCCAGCGCGACGGCGTCGGCACGGTCGCGCCGCTGGACGGGCACCACCAGCGCATGGCCGCCGAGGCTCTCGCGGGCCATCGGGGCCAGCACGGCGTCCGGGCCGACCTCGACGTACGCGGTCACGCCCTCCTTCTCCAGATGCGTGAGCTGATCGGCGAAACGCACCGCCTCACGCGCGTGGCGCACCCAGTAGCCGGGGTCCTCCAGCAGCCCGTCCGCAGCCGTCTCCCCGGTGACGTCCGAGACCACGGGGATGCGTGGCGCCCGGTACGACACCTCACGCGCGACCGCCGCGAACTCCTCCAGCATCGGGTCCAGCAGCGGCGAGTGGAACGCGTGACTGACCCGCAGCCGCCGGGTCCTGCGGCCCAGACCCGCGAAGTGCGCGACGATCTCCTCTACGGCACTCACGCGGCCCGAAACGACCACGGCCGAAGGCCCGTTGACCGCGGCGACCCCCAACTCGTGCGTCCGGCCGGCCAGCAGCGGCAGCACCTCGTCCTCCGCCGCCTGCAGCGAGGCCATCGCCCCGTCGTCGGGCAGCGACTGCATCAGCCGGCCGCGTGCCGCCACCAGCCGCGCCGCGTCGGGCAGATCGAAGACCCCGGCGACATGAGCCGCGGCCAGCTCACCGATCGAGTGCCCCGCGAGCAGCTCCGGCCGCAGTCCCCATGCCTCCAACTGCCGGAACAGCGCCACCTCTACGGCGAACAGCGCGGGCTGCGCGTACTGGGTACGGTCCAACAGCTCCGCCTCCGGCGTGCCGGAGTCGGCGAACACCACATCGGCCAGGGGTCGTTCGAGCAACGGACCGAACTGCGCGCAGACCTCGTCGAAGGCCGCGGTGAACACCTTCGACGAGGCGTACAGCTCCCGGCACATCCTGGGCCGCTGAGTGCCCTGCCCGGAGAACAGGAAGGCGACCTTGTGTCCGGTCGTGCCCGCACCCCGCACGAGGAACGGCGAGTCTTCGCCACGGGCCAGCGCGTCGAGAGCCGCGAGCCGGTCCGCCGGATCATCGGCCAGCACGACACCCCGGTGCCCGAACGCCGACCGGGTCGTGGCCAGCGACAGCCCGACCTGCGCGGCGGTCAGCTCCGGCCGCTCCCGTACGAAGTCCCGCAGCAGCGCCGCCTGCGCGCGCAGGGCCGCCGCACTCTTGCCGGACAGCACCCACGGCTGCACGACACCACCCGGCTCGCCCTCCGTGGCCGGGCTGTGGTCCGGCTCGGCGTGCTCCAGCACGACATGGGCGTTGGTCCCGCTGATGCCGAAGGAGGAGACGGCCGCGCGGCGGGCCCGGCCCGTGTCCGGCCACTCGGTGGTCTCGCTCAGCAGTGATACGGCGCCGGAGTTCCAGTCGACGTGGGTGGAGGGGGTGTCGACGTGGAGGGTGCGGGGGAGGAGGCCGTGGCGCATGGCCATGACCATCTTGATGACTCCTCCGACACCGGCTGCGGCCTGGGTGTGGCCGATGTTGGACTTGAGCGAGCCGAGCCAGAGGGGCTGTTCGGGGGTGTGGTCCTGGCCGTAGGTGGCCAGCAGGGCCTGTGTCTCGATGGGGTCGCCGAGGCTCGTGCCCGTGCCATGGCCCTCGACCACGTCGACGTCCGCGCCGGTCAGTCCGGCACTGGAGAGGGCCTGGCGGATCACCCGCTGCTGCGCGGGCCCGTTGGGTGCGGTGAGGCCGTTGCTCGCGCCGTCCTGGTTCACCGCGCTGCCGCGCACCACCGCCAGCACCGGGTGGCCATTGCGTCGGGCGTCCGACAGCCACTCCAGCAGCAGGACGCCCACGCCCTCGCTCCAGCCGGTGCCGTCCGCGGAGTCCGCGAACGCCTTGCACCGCCCGTCGCGGGCCAGACCCCGCTGCCGGCTGAACCCGATGAAGGTGCCGGGCGTGGTCATGACGGTCACGCCCCCGGCGAGCGCCAGCGAGCACTCGCCGTTGCGCAGCGACTGCACGGCCAGATGCAGGGCGACCAGCGAGGAGGAACAGGCGGTGTCGACGGTGATGGCCGGGCCTTCCAGGCCGAGGTGGTACGCCACCCGCCCGGAGGCGATGCTGCCCGAACTGCCGTTGCCGAGAAAGGCCTCCAGGCCCTCCGGCACCTCGGTGACCTGTGTGCCGTAGTCGTGGTACATGACTCCGGCGAAGACGCCCGTACGGCTGCCGCGCAGGGCCCGCGGGTCGATGCCGGCCCTTTCTACGGCCTCCCAGGAGGTCTCCAGGAGCAGTCGCTGCTGCGGGTCCATGGCCAGGGCCTCGCGCGGCGAGATCCCGAAGAAGGCCGGGTCGAACTCGGCCGCGTCGTAAAGGAATCCGCCTTCCACGGCGTACGTCGTGCCGGGGTGGTCCGGGTCCGGGTGGTACAGCGCCTCCGTGTCCCAGCCGCGGTCGTCGGGGAACCCGGAGATCGCGTCGGCGCCGGAGTGCACAAGCCGCCACAGGTCCTCCGGGGTGCGCACCCCGCCCGGATAGCGGCAGGCCATGGCCACGACGGCCACCGCGTCCTCGTCCTGGGCACCTTGCCGCGCCGGGCCGGCCACGGGGCCGGGCTCGTCGCCGACGGCCTCGGTGACGATGTGCCGGGCCAGTTCGACCGGGCTCGGGTGGTCGAACACCAGCGTGGCGGGCAGCCGCAGCCCGGTGGCCGAGGCCAGCCGGTTGCGCAGCTCGATACCCGTCAGCGAGTCGAACCCCAGGTCCTTGAAGCTGAGTTCGGCCTCGACACCGCCCGCGCCCGCATACCCGAGGATCGCGGCGGTGTGCTCCCGCACCAGGCCGAGCACGACCTCCACGCGCTCGGCAGGCTCCAACTCGCCCAGCCGGGCGGCCAGGGACCGGTCCTGCTGCTGCGCCCCCTCCCGCGCGGCGGCACGGCGCGCCGGGCGGCGGACCAGCCCGCGCAGCAACGCCGGTACGGGCTCCCCGTCGAGGGACCGCCCCAGGGCCGCGACATCCAGCCGGATCGGCAGCAGATGCGCCTCACCCGACTCGCACGCCGCGTCGAACAACGCCAGCCCCTCGGCCGCGGACAGCCCGGACACCCCGTGGCGGGTCATGCGGTGGAGGTCGGTGTCGGTGAGGTTGCCGGTCATGCTGCTGCGGTCTTCCCACAGGCCCCAGCCGAGGGAGAGTGCAGG
>NZ_JBHVDH010000040.1:0-22629 GCF_042802855.1 Streptomyces sp. NPDC057445
GTGCTGCGCACCTTCCCAGAGCAACGCCCGTGCGAAGCACGGGCGTTGTGAAGTGATGACACAACGCGAAGCGTTGTGTTGGACTCGGCTTCGCCGAGTTGTGTTGTTTCCGCTTCGCTCCAACAACTTAAGGGCAGGGCGCTGCGCTTCCCTGCCTGGGTCTCTTCGGCTTCGCCTTCGAGACCCTTTGGGCCCGCTTCGCGGGCCGGCGGCAGCGAGAGGGGGTGGGTTGATGGTTGCTGATGCTGCATCAAAGTGGGTTTTCCTCAGGGCCTACTACCTCCGTATGCGGATGCTTCCTTAGGTCAAGACTTTTGGTGAATCCGGATCTCGCGCTGGTGCCTCTCCAGGATGCTCGATGAGGCTCGCGGCTTGGGATGCTGCCGGCCCTGTGGGCGGGATCCGCCTCCAGGGGCGCGTGTAGGGAGTCTGGCACACGGCGCAGTGGGCGAGGTGGAGCGCTGAGGTCGGGCTGTGCGCGGGGGCGGGGGTGACGGTGTACTCGCGCCGCTCGATAACGGTGGTCAGGCGGGGCCAGGGGGTGGGGCAGAGACAGGTGTCCTGGTCTTGGGTCAATGGGCCTCCTTGGTGGGTGACTTGGCGGTGCGCCGGTTCGGTTCCCGGCCGATGGTGTGTTCCACCTGCTTGATCTCGTCCTCCCAGTGGACCCTCTATCTGCTCACCGGCAAGAGCCACCCGCACGGGATGGCCGTCAGGCCGCCGGCTCCTCGCCTACGGCCGGGAGTTCCACGGCGCCCGCCCCTACCGGCGGCCGCGTGCGTCGCGCGTGTTCAAGTGCGCCATGAGAGCAGTGTTAAGCCTGCGGGACAATTCTGTACTGGCGTCCAGATGCGGCTGCTTCAGGATTAGTTGTCCGTAATAGGCATTATTCAGCGTCGAGGCGATGAGCTCTTCGTTGGCGTTGAGGAGCCGGTCTGAGTGCAGGGTCTCATGCGAGAAGACAACCCCGAGGAGCCGGAAGTCTTCGTAGCGGTACCGCTGGTTGAAGACGATGTCTCTATCTTGCTCGTCAGGGGTAAGTACGACCTGGGCAATCGCGTCGGGGTTAGGCGTAGCGCCGAAGGTAGCCAGGCGGAGGCGGAAGCTGCCGTCGCGGATCGTTTGGATGCTGGCCTGGGCGGGGCTACCGGCCAAGGATGCGAGGGCGGCGCGCAAGTTCGAATCGGGCACCAGGGCGGCGATCTGCTGGCTGCGGAAGACGGCAAGTCCCTTCTCGACCGCTCGGTGGCCGCGGGGCTTGAGCGTGGCCTTGAGCTGCTTGACCAGCTCCTCGGCAGTGATCTCGCGGGGCGGCGCCGGCTCCATCGGAGGCCCATCGGGATAGGCCACGGTGCTTAGCAGGCTGAGGTCGGTGGGCGGGAACGGCGGCTGGGCCAGCAACCGCAGCGCCCTACGATCTGAATCTCGGTCCACCAGATAGGCGCTGGTCGGGCCCTGGTCGGCTGACGCAGGAGCGGCGGTCGCCAAGACTGCGGGCAGCAACATCGCCAGCGGCAGCCGGCGGCCGGCGGCCGGCGGCCGGGCGTACCGCGCCGTCACCGGCATTCACTCTCCCGCCGCAGCCCCACACCGCAGCCACCGGACGAGCCACGGACCTGGCCGTTCAGGACAGGTGCTCAGGGCCACGGCCGATCGCACCCCGCGGTGCGCTGTACGCTCTGCGGCAGGCAAGTCGCGTACGCCTCCCGCCGTCACCAGCGCCCACGCCGCCAGGTGAACGACCGGCCAAGGTCCTCCGGGGCCCGCGCCCCATCGGTATGTCCTTCGTCCGACGGGAGCGTGGGAGACCGTCAGGAACGAGCAGCAGATGCCCAAGAGGCAGTCCACCGCCGCGCAGATGGCCCGCTTGCGTCAGGCCGGCACGGGTGAGAAGTACACCGAAGCGCTGCGGGCTGTGCAGTCCGCCCGAGCAGACCGGTTCGTGATGTTCAGCGCCCGCGGTGCGGGGTGGAAGCCGATCACCGAACGCGCCGTGCGGCGGCTCGCGCAGATCTGGCCCGCCGGGCCCGCACCGCACTGGGAAGAGAAGTTCGGCGAGCTGTGCTGGAAGAGCTTCCCGTGGATGAGTGCTCCAGCCGAGGCCGCGGCGGTAGTCAGGAAGGCGTTCGCGGAGGCGGCGATCACGTGCCAGACCTGTCCGGCGCCGGGACGCAAGCGGGTGGTGTGGATCTGGGACAGCGAGTACGGCTGGATCACGCCGTGGGTCAAGAACTGCTGTGACGGCTGCTACTGGGTACCGCGGAACCTCACCAACGATGGGACGTACCGGTTCCTGGTCGAGGAGTACGAGGAACCCGAGCCCGAGCCCGAGATGGGCGGCTGCTGTGTGGCGATCGAGGATGTGGCCTTGGCGGTGCGCGCAGAGTTCGACCAGGGCGGGGTGCCGGCGCTACTGGCGAAGCTGGAGGAATTGCGGGAGTCGATGTGGTCGCGGAGTCCGCATTACGACGTGTACAGCGGTCACGCGGTGGTGCTGGCGGTGGATCGGGCGTGCGGGCCGCTGTTGTACCGAATGAGGCAGGCGGGCATCGTGTCGGAGCTGTTGCTTCCTGAGGCGGAGCGGCGGCAGGTGGTGCGGGCCATCAACGACTTGGAAGGAGCGCTCAGCAGGATGGCCGCGGAAGAGCAACGTGACTGACGCTGTCGCCTCTTCAGGGGGCGGCGCGATACGTCGCGTCTTCGAGGCGCGGGTCGCGAGCCGCGTCCCGTGCGGCCTCGGCAATCAGATGCTCGACCGTGGTGCCCTCTGCGGCAGCACGCTGTTGCAGCTGCGCGTACAGCTGGTCGTCGACCTCGAGGTTCACTGACTTCGGCATGCTTCGACGGTAGCGCAGAGCCGTCCTGTCGGGCGTGTCTGTGCCGGATCCGCTGATGCTCAGCCCTTGGCGGGTTTGGCGGTGCGCATGTTCAGCGGCAGGGTCCAGTCACCGGTGGCGGCGTAGCCCCTCAGTACGTTGTGCAGGACGGTGCCGGCGTCTCGGCGCAGCCCTTTGGGGAGGATCGTGACGCGGTGGCAGGGCGGCATGCCGGGTTCTGCGCCATAGTCGGCGTACTTGCCGTCGTCGTATCGGCCTGCGGCCGGCGTGACGTCAACGAGGCCGAAGGCTTCGAGCTGGCTGTGGGTTTCGTAGACCTCGCGCCCCAGCCCGTAGTGTCCGGCGCGCTCTGCGCCGGTGACGTAGGGCTCGTCGTGCTCGGGGTTCTGGTCCACGTCGAGCCACATCAGGTAGGCGGCTGTCTCGCTGGGGGTGAGCAGGTGGACCCAGCCGTTGGTGAAGAACTCCGCCGGGATGTCGAACGTCGTCTCGGCCTTCTTGGGCACCTTGTAGGGGATGACGGCAGCCGGAGTGCTCGTACCGCTTTCAGACAACAGGGTGAAGTCGCGGAAGGGGTGGCGGGTTCCGGCGTGCGGGAACTCGACGAGGAGGTTGTCGCGGAGCTTCTTCAGGCCTTGGGTGATCTGGCGCTGCTTGTTGGCCTGGGCGCTGGCGACGTAGTTGCCGCCGGGGGTGTAGCGGGCGTGGGTGCCGATCAGGCGCGTCCAGGAGAACCGGTGGGAGCTGTCTGGCTCGATGGGGATGCGGTTGGGCCACTGGTTGCCGGGCTTGGCCTGGCAGGCCGCGGCGAAGAGCAGGGTCAGGTGGAGGCGCCCGGCCACTCCCCGGGGGGCGATGAGACGGGCGGCGGGCGGGCGCTCCTCGCTCGGCAGACCTCTGCGCTCGTGCTCGACGTGCCGGATCTCGTGGTGGCGGATGTAGGTGCGACGTACGGGGACGGCGGCGGGGCTGCGGCCCTGGTCGGCGAGCTCGGCAGCGGCCCGGGTGACGTCGTCGAGGGCGCCTCGCTCGCGGAGTGCGGTGAGCGCATCCAGCCGGGGTTTGATCTTCTTCGCCGCGGCGGCGGCCCGGGACGAGACGTGGCGCACGAACAAACCCCCACGGATTGATAGCTACGTTTTGACCCTCATGTATGCCATCTGCTTCCCAGTTATCGACTGGTATGTCGCCACATCAGGGTCAATCCGTGGAGCCAGTGTAGCGGGGGGCCTTCGGTTCGGGGGTCTTATGGATGCACGAGCTCCGGCCCGGCTCACCGTCCCCGCCCTGCGGGGGCGGTGCAGCGGTGTCCGGCCGGCTCGTACGGCAGGCGTGTACCGGGCCCGGAAACGTCTTAGCCCCGGCGACATGATCACTGAGGATCAGCGGTCCACCGGGGCTTGTCATCCCTGACTATACCCGAGCCCTGAGGAGGAACAACGTGACGCACGCTGCCCCGGTCCCCGTCGCAGGTCCCTGGGTGGAGAAGTGGCTCAGCCCCGCCCGCCACGGCATCTACCTGGCCCAGGCCGCCGGCGACCCGGTCCGCGCGCTCGCCCTGTACGAGTGGAACACCGCCCTGACGTGCGCGGTGCTGCGCGACCTCGGCCATCTCGAGGTCGCCCTGCGCAATGCCTATGCCGCCGCCCTGGACGCCACCTGGTCGGGCAGCGGGCACTGGCTGGACGACCCGGCCAGCCCGCTGCGGGCGCCGCTGATGCGCACCAAGAAGGGCGGGCTCCGCGGGATGCGGCGCGTCGACATCAACGACAAGACGCGCAAGGCGATCGACAACGCGCGCGCCCGGTACGGGGCGCAGGCGCCGCCCGGGAAGATCATCGCCGAGCTGACGCTCGGGGTGTGGCGCTACCTGTCCACCTCCGCGCACGAGAAGACCCTGTGGGTTCCCCACCTCCACCGCGCCTTCCCGCCCGGGACGCGCCGGGCCGCGGTGGACAGGGCGATCGGCGACCTGCACGAGCTGCGGAACCGGGCAGCGCACTGGGAGCCGCTCCTGGCCGCCCCCGTGGCGCGGCGCATGAACGACCTGCTCATGGTCACCGGCCTGCTCAGCCCCGACCTCGCCGTCTACATCCAGCACTCCAGCCAGGTCACCGCCCTGCTCGCCACCCGCCCCTGAGCACACGATGGAGTCATCGACGGCCTCAGCCGCCTGTATCCGCCATTTCTGTTGTCACCGCCACGACGGCGGTACGGCGCGTGCGTTGATCTCGGTGAGGCGGAGGGCCACCGTGATGACGAACTGGCGGCAGAAGACGAATTCTTCCTGGTTGGGGGCGTATCCGGGCTCGGCCGAGAAGCGGGGTTCCACCGAGTTGCCGTAGTAGCCGACGGCGGGCGTGAGCTGGGTGAACCGCTGGTACTGGTGGAAGTCCACGCCCAGCGCCATCAGGCGCATGCCCTCCTGCAACGCCCGGGTGACCTCGCGTGTCCTCGTGAACTCCCGGGCGAGTGTTTCCGCCGCTCGTACGGGCACACCGCGGCGGGAGCGGTGATCCGCTGCTCGAGCGTCGCGTGCACCTGGTCGGTGCGCAGGGCATGAGCCGTCGGCATCCGTTCCCCGAAGCTGTAGACGGACAGACCCCGAGGTGCGTCCTCGTCGTTGGCCTGCTCGGTCATGAGCTGTTCGAAGGCGACGGCCAGCGTGCCCATGGCCGCAAGCCGGTCACCTTCCGCATCGAACCGGGCAGCCGTCTTCAGGCGCGCCCGCGTCGCATCGTGCCGGACGACCCCGGCCAGGTCGATGTCCTCGAAGGCGAGGCCGAAGACCAGGGGCGTGTTCTCCTCGAAGAAGTGGGCAGTGTCGGCCCTCCCGTCCATGACGGCCTGCGGGCTCGGGAAGCCGGCCGTGTGCTTGAACCCGTTGCGGAGATCGGTCAGGCGCTTGATCCCGTACTGCCCCCGCAGGGCCACGCCGTCGGGAGTGGTGTTCGGGTGAAGGCCCTCGAAGAACCGGCTGATGAACGGGCCCGGTCCTTCACCACGGCGCCCACGTGCTCGGCCGTGACGATGAGGAACAGCTCCACGGCGTCGTGGAAGGTCAGCACCGAGGTGAAGGACAGCGGCTCGGGAAGCAGCGACTGCTCGACGCCCTGGCGGTGCAGCAGCCTGATGAAGGCCAGGCTCTTCATGTGCTGAGGCGAAATCGGCGTGCTGATGTCGGCACTCCCTTCAACCCCGGGGCCGGCACGCCCCCCGGGATGATTCTCGAGCCCGAGGCCGCCTCGGCGCCTCCGGTTTCCCCTGGGCCAAGGCAGCTTCCCCGGTCCCGTTAGCGGCCCGGTGAAGGGCCGGTGCGGTCGGTATGCTGTCTGTCGGCGGAGGTCGCGCCCGCCGCTCTCCGAGCCTGCGCCGCCCGCAAGGACGCTGGCGTCGAGGACAAGGCCCCACGGGCTTCAGCGCGCAGTGCACCGGAACGGCCTGGACGCATCATGCCGGTCTGAGGATGCGGGGCTTCAGGCCGCTGACAGGATCCCTATGTCCCCCGTTCCCCACTCCGCGAAGGCCGCTGCCAAGGCCGGCATGGCGACGACCGGCGAGAAGTACACCACCGCGCTGCGGCACGTCCTCGACACCGACAGGGACTCCGGTCCACCGGCTCCGCGCGGGGCTCGGGCATACCTCACCGTCGTACTCGCCCAGTTGGAGAAGCTCGGCTGGAGTGCGGAGGACGTGCACGGGCCGGAGTCCGGCCGGTTGGAGACGTTCGCCGCTCCCTGAGAGCGGCCGGGTGGGTGATTACCTGGTCGCGGGGCGGCGCGGTGGCTCCAGCCGCCTGATACGGCTGGATAGGCCTATTGCGTGACCGTATTCCGCGCGCGCCGCTGCGCCGCCGCCTTGACCCTGGCCGCCGCGACACTGTTGCTCGCACCCTTGTCGGCGGCTTCGCCTGCATCAGCGGACGCCGGTACCACCAGCGCTCACGTAGACGACCGAGATCCGAGCCGCGAAGCGCTGAAACTGCTGTCTCAGCCGCCGTTTCCACCGACCGACCTCAGCCTTGTGAACACGCAGTCGTATCCTCAGGGGCCGCCGATGCAGCCTGCGCCGCCCCGCGAGATCACCGACCGGGAACTAGTCCACCAGCTCAGGGCAACGCTCAGGCGGCGCGGCCGACACGCGGTCGAGGAAGGTCTGACGGCCTTCTACAGCTCACAGATCGCCGCGGTGGTGCCGGATCCGAACCTGCGTGCCGCCCTGGCCTCGCTGGCCGGCAGTCCTGGGCAGGCCAGCATCCAGACCATCCGGAACGGCGTCTTCCATCGCGCCTACTTCGGCAGCCCGCCAAACCCGATTGCCGCCGCTCAAGTAGTACTGGGCCCGCACGGCCCGGAGATCATCTTCAACCAGCGCTACCGCTACGAGGACTTCCGGCTGCTCGGAGTCGTCTTCTCTCACGAGACCCTCCATCAGGACCCGCAGAACAATGCCAATGAAGAGCTCATCAATTCAACGCTCCAGCTGGGCTACCACGGGCAGCTATTCCTCGAGCAGCCACGGCTGGCCACCATCCGCACTGAGCTGGCTCGGAGGGGCAACACGGCGCTGCTGGCGCTGCTGAACACCCGCGACGCTCGCGGTCGGCAACGGTTGACCGTCTCCACTGGGAACGTGCTTCCCGGCTCGGCTGTCTCGCTGCCCAGCTTCGGTGCATCCTTCCTCGGCACCACGCCCGATGGCGGCACCGGGACCGATCCGACCAGCACGCCGGGCAACGCGAACCTGGACTTCTTCCTCAGCGCCATCACCCGCACCCGGCAGACCGGGACCGCCTTCGACACCGCCACCGTGCAGTTCCTCGACCGCCGCCAGGCCTGGGCCACCCCCGAGGAACGCATCCAGATCGCCCAGCTACTGGAACTCCGCATCCCCCACCACCCCGGCAAGCCCCACCGTCCCCACTCAACCGCCGTCACAGCAAAGGCAGCTGCAGCGGCGGCGAACTGATCAAGCCGCGTGAGGCCAGCATCGCCGGCCCCGCCCGCTCGACCCGCGGGTAGACCAACGCCACGTTCGTCACCCGATCCTCGCGTTTCGTCGCTTCCCCGTCACGGGCGGGAGTCCTCCCACTCGGCGATGAAGTCGTCGACGAAGTCCAAGGTCTGAACGTATGCGGCGGACGGTTGCGGGAGCGGCTCGCCGAGGCGGAACGCCCTGATGGAATCCAGGGCGTGGTCGACGGCGAGGAACCGGGTGCGCCCTTCCTGCTGCGCGGCCTCCCGGAACGGCGCCCGCCAGCACTCCAGGACCCTGCGTACCTCGTCCAGGCGCTCCTTGAGGCCGGTGTCGGCGATGTACAGGGCCGCGCGCTCAAGCCGCCGGACAAGCGCCTCCCGCTCGCCGCGCCAGATCTCGCCGGCTTCCTCCTCACGCATGCTCAACTGCGCCTGCTCCGGGCCCTCGCGGAACAGGACCTGCAGGTCATGCCGCTGATTCGGGTTGAGGCGAAGGCTCTTCAGCTCCAGCAGCACATCCCGTGCCTGGTCCGCACCGGCAGCTGTGAGAGCTCTCCGCTCGTTCGCGAGATCCCCGGTGTCCGAATCGTCGGGTTCTGCGCCCGAGTCCCTTCCCGATCCAGGCCGAGGGATCCGCCCGGCCTGGGCCCTCTCCAGGAGATCGCGCCAGTACCTCTCGCCCAGCGGCTGCACTGCGGCCCAGTCGGACCACAGGCGCACCAGGGCCCAGACCGCGTCCGCGCTGCCGGGTAGGGGCACCTGGGCCTTCGCCTGGTCATCAGGCACCCAGGCGCTGATGGCCTGCGCCCGGAACCTGATCGAGTACGGCTCCTTGCTCAGTGATTTGGCGACATCCCTCTGTGAGCAGGGCAGCCCGGCGGTTCGTCGGGCGTCCTCCGCCTGATGTTTGAGCGCGAGCAGCGCGGAGTGCAGCAGTCGGGCGTCGCGCCTGGCGATGACGGCCTCCTCGTGGTTGCCCGGTCCTCGCAGGTGCCCGCTGCGGGCACCTGCGGGCAAGGCTGTGACCAGCATGTTAGGGCGAACTCGCCCGGCTCGCCCGGGCTTTGGGACGGGCAGGTACGTCGCCAGGAAATCTCTGCCGTGCCCCGGCAACAGGCCGGGCGAAGACGGTGGGAGTTCTCATGGACAAGACAAAGCACGACATCATCCGGCGGCTGGCGCTCGCCGCGGTGTTCAGCGCGGTGTGCGCTCTCGCGTCAGCGGCCGGAGCAGCCCTGTGGGCATGGATCATGCAGTGGGTCGGAACCTGGTGAACAGGGCGGGCGCCGGCTGCCCCCGGCGCCCGCACGCGCTTCGTCTGCGACGCCGCCGTTGCCCCGAAAGAGCGGAGCTACGACCGCGCGGAGGCGGCCGGGCACGCCGCTTCATCCCGTCAAAGCGGCTTCGTCGTCGCCGGCCAGGCCGATCTCGCGCAGGAGTTCTTCCTGGTCGAAGGTCAGGTCGTCGCCGGGGTTGGCAGCCAGGTGCGGGGGCGTGTGTGACTTGGCGGTGCGCCGGTTCGGCTCCTGACCAATGGTGCGCGCTCCACCTGCTTGATCTCGGCTCGTCTGGGGGTGCGGGCACAGTTGAACGCCGTCGGGGGCTGGGCGACGATGGTCGCCAGAAGGGGGCAGCATGGGTGAAGGGCTGAAGCACCCGGCCGTGGTTGGCGGCGCAGCCGGGTGGCCCGCGCTCAGCGTGTGGGTGCGGCGGGAAGGACACCGGCCGGACGCGGCCTCGCTGCGCCCGGCGGCGGGCGCAGCGGTCGAGCAAGTGCTGCTCCCCGGTGACCTGGAGACCCTGCAGACCCTGGGCAGGATCGCGATCGGGCAGAGCCGAGCCAGCCTCTTCGTCACATCGCTACCTGGCGATACAGAAGGCCGCCTCGTGCTGTGCCTGCGAGGCACGGACGGCGCCGTACGGGCACGGGGATCGGTCACTGCAATCGCCGAAACGCTCGGAGCGCGAACCAGGACAGCCGTTCTGCGGGGCGCACAGCTGCACCGGGAGGCCGGGCGTGCAGGCGAGGCCGGCGCCTGGAGCGCGACAGCACGCGCAACACTCCTCGCCCGCAGAAAGGCCACACGAGGACGCAGCGTCCGCACGGTTTCGGGCGGACTCCCCACGTTGGGCCGACGCAGCTGATCCCCCTGTGTCAGTGCGCTGCGATCGGCTTCATGAAGAGGTGGGGCCGTACGCTGCGGGAGATGACAAGCCGGGGGGTCGGGAGCGTGAGTAGGCAGGACCGTGCTGACGCGGTGGACCGGGAGATGGCTGGCGCGCTGCTGCCGGCTGCTGCTCTGCTGGCCCTGGGTCGCTGGTGGAACGAGAACGCGGTGCGGTACGCGGACGGGACGCCTGGCGCGCACACCGTCCGCTACACCCCCGGCCGGTGGGCACAGATCACCCCCTGGCCGTTGGCACTGGCTCCAACGTCCCTTACTGGTGATGCCGGGGTCAGCCGGGCGGAGGTGACCTCGATCGTCGCGGATGCACTGCGGCGCGAGGCCTTCAGGGAGGCCCTTGTCGCGACATACGTGTGGGGCAAGGGAAAGCGCGGTACCCCTCGCGGCAGCGGACCGGCCACACTGCACAGGATCCTGGACGCCGATGGCCTGGATGCGGCACTGGCCGCCGCGGTCACCGCACTCGGCGACCACGGTTCACCAGAGGCCTATGCGACGCTGCACCAGCGGATCCCGGAGTTCGGACCGTCCTTCTTCACCAAGTTCCTGTACTTCACCGGCCAAACACTGCGACCCGCGCACGGCCCAAGACCGCTCATCCTCGACCGTGTCCTGTCCCTGCAACTGCGGTCCATAGCCACAGCGGTCGGCCGGGAGACCGGCCACGACCCCGACGGAACGGTCGCAGCTTGGGTATGGGCCGACTGGAACTGGTCGCCCCACCGCTACCAGATCTACCTCTCCTTCATGCACGCAGCCGCCCACCAAGTAGCGGACACCGGCACCTGGCCATCCAATGCTGCCCCCGACCTACTCGAATGCGCACTGTTCAACACCACCTGGGAGTAGCCCCCACTCGTGCCGGCGAGACCTGGCCGCGATCCCCGGTAGAGGTCAGCGCGTCGTGCGTAGCGGATGCGGAGCCGCTTCACTCCGCGTCGGGCGATCAGCGGCTTGATGCCGTGCGTCCACAGCAGGCGGCGGCACCGGCGCGCGGCCCGGCTCGGAATCGGGAATCCGGCCTCCCGTACCTCTGCGGCTCCCGATACCGTGGGGGCATGGCCAGGGAAATCCGTATCGAGGTCGACGACGAGACCTACGAGCAGCTGGAGCGCCTCGCGGCTGGCGGGCACGCCGAGCCGGAGCAGTACGCCGCCCAGCTGCTGACCGCCGACATCACCCGCGCCCGGTTCAACGAGGCGGCCGCCGGCTTCGCCGACGAGCACGCCGCTGGCTTCGCCGCCCGGTTCGGCAGCGGGCCGGGGCAGGCCGCCGCCTGATGGCACCGATCGTCCTCATCGACGAAGGCTGGCTCCTGGACGTCGCCCAGACCCACGTCCCCGGCGACCCCGACATCACCGACTACGGAGCCCTGGCCGCCGCGGTCGCCCGGCACCGGCACGAGGTCATGGGCACCCTGGTGTATCCCGAGCCGCACCACCGGGCCGCCGCCCTCCTCCATTCCCTCGCTCGCATCCCCGCGCTCGAGCACACTAACGAGCTCTACGCCGCGATGACCGCCTACGCCTACCTGCAGGTCAGCGGCCAGCAGCCCAAAGTCACCACCGACGACGCGGCCGACCTGGTCGCCGCGACCGCCGACGGCAGGCTCACCATCCGCGAGGTCGCTGCCGCCCTCAAGACCTGGACCCACTGAGAATCCGCCGCCTGGCCCCGCGGCGGCGCCCTGGCCTTCGGACGCCCAGCAGCAGAGCGCCGCTCCTCCGCGGGGCCAGGGCGTAACCGGCGGCCCGATCCCGCCCGGGACCGGGCCGCCGGGGCTCAGACTGCAGTGGGCCGCGGCCAAGGTTGCCGAAGCCGCCCTTGTGCGATTGGAAGTTGCTCCCTTCCCGGCTGGTGCGCGACGATCCCGGTCCACACTCACCACACGCGCAAGGCAGGGGGCCGCGATGCCGTGGGAAGACGGGAAGATCCGATACGTCGGGAAGGGGACGGTCACGCTCGCCGAAGGACGTGAGGTCCCGGTCGTCGCCGCCCTGGTGCTCAAGCTCGATCCCGAAAAGGTGCCGGGCTTTACTTACGACCGGCACACCACCTGGGTCGGGAGCATTCACACGGACACCGACGACGACCTCTGGGACGCCTCCCCCGGCCTGCTGACCCTCCCCGACGGCCGGGCAGGCACGTTCATGACCACGAGCGGGCCGCCCGACCTCGTCGGCATCTCCGGTATCGGCCCGGCCCCGTTCGGTCCGCTCCGGGACGCCGACGCGCACTGGGAGCACCCGAACTCGCCACCGACGATGCCTCTCCCCCAGACGAGCACGCGCTGGATGACGCGCAGCAGGCCGCCGAGGAGCGGGAACGGGCCCGACGACAGGGGATGACGGCCGAAGAGCTTCAGGCCCGATACCGCGTCCGGTGGATTCCCGACTGACTGATACACCGGTGCGCGGCGCCGGACCGTTCTCGGACGCGGAAAGAACCACGGCGCCGGTACGGCTAAGACCCTGTCCGAGCTGATGCTCACCGACGCCGTGGACTGCGCCTCTGGCGGGTCTCGTCGCCGCCCCGGCCGGGCAATCAGAGACCTGCTGCATCCGCGGGGATGCGAAGTGGCCTGGTGCCCTTGGCGGTCGCAGCCGGGCCGCCTCAGGCTCGTCGTCGGTGAACGTGGTGGTCGGCTGGTCCTTTGCCGCTTCGGGTCAGGCGAAGGCTGGGACGGCGTCCTCGACCAGCCAGTCGCCGTCGAAGAGGGCCGCGACGAGGCGTTCGTGATCCTGGCTGAGCTGACCGGCGCGGTGCTTGGTGCGCGTCTTGGCGAACCAGGGGCCGAGCCTGACAGTCTCGCCGTCGACGGTGATCGTCTCCCGGGCGGTGGGGGCGCGGCGTTCGCGGTGGAGGAAGAGCTCGAGGAGCTGGACGGTCTGCTCGAAGGTCCGGCGGGCGCGGCGGGTGGGGGCGAGGGGGTTGGTGCCGGGGGTGAGGCCGAGCCGGGTGAGGAGGTGCTGCTGGCGAGGGTGGAGGGCCTCCCAGGTGGTGAGCTGCCGGTGCAGCCAGGAGCCGATCTTCACCGGGCCCAGCAGCATGTCGCGGGTCAGCGCACTCGGGTCGTGGCCAGCGGCGAGGTGGGCGCGCAGCACGTGGTACTTGCGGTGCCAGTCGGCGCCGTGCGGGAGCTGCCAGTCCGGGTCGATCGCTTTGAGGCCGGCGGTCCGGGTCGCGTCGAGCTGGTTCTTGGCGGCGAGGTGGCGCTGTTCGGCCAGCCACGCGCCGATGGGGGTGGTGGCGGGTGCGGCGAGGTGGCCGTTGGCCTGCTGGTAGTCGGCCGCGGCGGCAAGGCGGGCGCGCCAGGCCGCCTGGTGCTTGTCCCAGATCATGCCGAGAGCGTCGAGTTCGTCGGTCCAGTCCGGTTCGAGGCGGCCGGCTGTGTGGGCGTCGCGCATGGTGGTGATGAAGGTGCCGAGTGTGTAGCCGGTGGGGTCGATGTGGCCGGTGGGGACGTCGAGGTGGCCGAACTGGTCGCGGTAGGCCTGGGCGGCGGCGAGGCCCTCGCGGCGGGAGCGGGAGACGACCGTGTCGCGGGGGTCGAAAGCGATGAGGTCCATGGCGCGGGCGATGCGCTCGGGGTGGACGGTGAAGTCGAAGTGCCAGCGGTGCTGGATGAGTTCGCTGGTCTCGCGCGGCAGCCGGTTGGCTTTGTCGGGGAGGCGTTCGAGGATGCGGTGGTCGTGGCTCGCGAGTGCGGTGGCGATCGCCCACACCGGCTCGTACGCGGTGCCCAGGATGTCCTCGGGGTCCGCCTGAGGCGGGACGTAGACGGGGACGATCAGGCTCGCGACCTTCCCGGAGACATCCACGCGGAGGGCGCGGCCGAGGGCCTGGACGCAGCGGATGACGCTGCGGGTGGGGTCGGCGAAGACGACCGCGTCGACGCCTCGGATGTCGACGCCTTCGGAGATCAGTCGGGCGTTGGTCATGACGGCGCAGGGTGCGGCCGCGAAGCCGTCGAAGACCTCCTGGCGCTCAGCCGGGGTGTGCTCGCCATGGACGAAGAACAGCCGCGGGTCGAGGCCCGGGCACAGCTCGGGTGCGGTGCGGCGGAGCAGGCGCAGGGTGTGGGGCAGTTCGCGGGCGAAGCGGCGGGCATCGGAGACAAGCGTGAAGTACACCAGTACCCGGCGCAGCGAGTGCTGGGTCATGGCCTTGAGGACCGCGAGGTGCAGGGCGGTGGTGCGCAGTGCCCCCTCGGCCTCACCGTGGTTCTCGCTGTCGCCGCGGCCGGTGGTGCCGGGGGCCGGGAGGTTCAGGCGTGCGCGCAGGTCGGCGTCGGTGAGGGTGGGCACCACGATGCGGTAGTCCGCAGCCCGGCCGTCGGCGACCGCCTGCGCGAGCGGATACTCGAAGACCTTCTTGCCGTAGACGGCCGTGTTGTCCATCGAGTTGGCGAACGCGTCCGTATCCGTCTCGGCGCGGCGGCGTCGCGGGCGGCTGGTGTCGGCAGACTCCGTCAGCTCCGGGGCGGCGAGGATCCGCGGGGTCGCGGTCATGTAGAGACGGCGTTCGGCCAGGATCCGGTGCGCGTCGTGGACGGCGGCCCACTTCTTGTCCGCCCGGCCTGCGATCCGGTGCGCCTCGTCCATGATGGCGAGGTCGAACGGCGGCACCGCGTACTGTGTCTTCTGCGTCTGTTCGATCTTGTCGAGGGAGTCGTAGGTACAGATCACCGTGACGGCGGGGATCTGGTCGGCTCCCTGGCCCACGACCGACAACAGGGCGGCCAGCGAGCGCGCGTCACTCGTGGAGCCGACCCGCGCCGCGACCAGATCCTCCCGGGCGGAGGTGTCCATCGAGGACACGATCACCATGTGCTCCAGATGACCGTCCCGCCGCCACGCAAGCGCCGTCTGAGCGGCCAGATCCAGCGTGGGCACCACGAACAGCACCAGCCGCGCCCCGAGCTCGTCCGCAACCCGGACCGACACCAGCGTCTTACCCGTGCCCGTCGCCGCGACCAGCAGACCCCGCGACCCCGCCCGCCGCAAGTGCCGCACCAGCCGGTCGACCGCCTCGACCTGATCCGGGAACAGCGGCCGCTTCGCAGGGCCACCGGGCCGGAGCATCTCAACCAGCGTCATGCAGGGCTACCTCGGCAAGAGAGGGATGTACCAGCGGCGCCAGTTCTCGAAGGCACCCGGGGCATCCTCCCAAATGGGATCCGGCGCCACACTCGGCATCGTCGCAACTCACCGCGGCTTCTGCCGCGCGGGCCCCTACCGCTTCATCCACGCGCCGAACGCTTCGAGCAGGCCAGTGTAGAACCGGTCGCCCGGGACGGATCCGGGATTCTTGCTGGCGTCGTAGAAGGCGACATTGGTGAACGATGCCGAGGTGGAGGCGTTGAGATTCTTGTAGAAGGCGAGCTTGCCGCGGCCGAAACCGACGAAGAGCCAGAAGACCCCCAAAGTGGCAGTGTTCTGCAGCAGGGAACGCACTTCGGCCTTGTCCCACGGCTCGTCTCCGACCTGAACGATCACGAAGGCGGGATCGGTGGCGCCAGATTCCTGGTAGTGGGTGACCGTACGACGCATGGCATCGGCCACGTTGCCCCAGCCCCAGTCGACCTGGGTGTGCAGCTGCCCGATGCGGCCGCGGTAGTTGTCCAGCCGGATCTCCTCAAGGAACGGTTCCCGCCCGCTGGAGAAGATCACCGGGACGGTACCGTCGTCGTCCAGGTTGGCCGAGAGTGCCAGCACGCGCTCGGCGAAGGCCTGAACGGCGAACGACTCGTACATCTCCTCCATGTGGTAGTCGTGATCGAGGATCAGGTAGACCGCGGCACGCCGGTCGGCAATGCCCCTGCTCATCAGCGCCTGTCCGGCCTGCCGAGCGGGCTCCAGAAGGGCAGGGGCCTGACGCTGGACCTTGGACAAGCTGACCGCCTCCCCCGCAACGGGCCCTGGCTGGGCGGGTACCGGCCCGGGCGAGGTGCTGGTGGCGGCGTCGTCGATGTCGACGCCGTAGTCGGTGGCGAGGCCGGCAAGTCCGGATGCGTAACCCTGACCCACAGCACGGACTTTCCATGCCTCACCGCGGCGGTAGAGCTCCGCGAGCACGACGACCGTCTCGCGGGCGCTGAAGTCAGGGGCGGTGAAAGCCATGCCAGCCGTGCCGGTCTGGGTGATGCTCACGCGCGGCGCAGTAGTAAACACGCTCCCGGGCTGAAGCGGGTCGACGCTCGCGACAACCACCACCGTGTCCACATCGGAGGGAATCCGATCCAGATCAGCCGTAACCGTGTGATCCGAAACTCTCACGCCGTCCTGAGCCGGGTGGTTGTAGAAGACGAGATCGTCGTCGCTGCGGACCTTCCCGTTAGCGCCCAGTAGCAGCGCTGAGACATCCACCGTGGCTGTCGCCGCAGCAACCGTGAAAGTCACCCGGCCCGCCAGAAGAGCAGCGTTCTGGCCCTTGAGCAATGACGTCGTCATCGGCACCCCCTTGATCACAGGTACGGCGATTCTTCCCGGCTCTGTGCCGCGCCGCAGCCGATCCGGGAATCCCCTCACAACGGTCACGCCACCACACAACGTCAAGAGGCGCCTGAGTTGTCACAGGCAGCCAGTTTCCTGGGGCAACGACAGCCCATTGCCTTCAGCGCTGCCGGACACTGGCGACACCATGGAATGGATACGGGAAGCGAACCACGCCAACCTGACGTGGTGTCGCTTGGGTGAGCAGCTAAGGTCTCGCCGACGCCTTGATCGGCCGACCCCAGATCAGCTGTGCGCCGCGCGCTGCCGCCTGGCGGATGCGGATCGGGTGTGTCAATTTAACGGCTGATCTTGGTTGTTGAGTGGTCAGTTGTTGCTCGGGGTCAGGCGGCCCTCGAAGGCGATCTGGAACGCGTTGAGGGGTGCTTTCCAGCGCATGGTCCACCGCTTGCGGCCCTTCCCGGTCGGGTCCAGGCTCATCAGCGCCATGTAGATGCACTTGAGGGCGGCGGCCTCATTGGGGAAGTGCCCGCGGGCACGGACGGCCCTGCGGATGCGGGCGTTGACACTCTCGATCGCGTTCGTGCTGCAGATGACCTTGCGAATCTCGACGTCGAAGGAGAGGAAGGGCACGAACTCGGCCCAGGCGTCGGACCACAACTTCACGATCGCCGGATACTTCTTCCCCCACGCCTCCTGGAACTCCAGGAACCGTTCCGTCGCCGCGTCCTCGTTGGGCGCGGTGTAGACGGGCTTGAGTGCCTTGGCCACCTTGTCCCAGTCCTGGCGGGCGGCGTAACGGAACGAGTTCCGCAGCAGGTGAACCACGCACGTCTGGACGATCGTGCGAGGCCAGACGGTCTCCACGGCCTCGGGCAGGCCCTTGAGGCCGTCGCAGACCAGCATCAGCACGTCGTCCAGGCCACGGTTCTTCAGCTCGGTGAACACGTGCAGCCAGTACTTGGCGCCCTCGCCGCCGTCGCCGGCCCAGATGCCGAGGATGTCGCGGGTGCCGTCCACGGTCACCGCCATCACCACGTAGACGGGACGGTTGGCGACCTGCCCGTCCCTGATCTTGACGTTGATGGCGTCCACAAACAGGACGGGGTAGACGCGGTCGAGGGGCCGGTTCTGCCACTCGGCCATGCCCTCCATCACTTTGTCGGTGATGGAGGAGATGGTCTGCTTGGACACCTCGGCGCCGTAGACCTCGGCCAGATGGGCGGATATCTCACCGTGCGTGAGGCCCTTCGCGGACAGCGACAGCACCATCTCGTCGACCCCGGTCAGCCGCCGCTGCCGTTTCTTGACGATCTGCGGCTCGAACGTGCCCGAGGTGTCACGCGGGACCTTGACCTCGAAGCCCGACGTCGGTCAGCACCGTCTTGGCCCGTCCCCCGTTGCGGGAGTTGCCGCTGCCCCGGCCGGCGGCATCGTGCTTCTCGTAGCCGAGGTGATCCGCGATCTCACCTTCCAGCGCAGACTCCAGGACCCGCTTGGTCAGCTGCTGCAGTAGCCCACCCTGCCCGGTCAACTGCAGCCCCTCCGACCGAGCCCGCTCCACCAGCATCGCGACCAGTTGCTCGTCGGACACGGGCGCAGACGGCCCGGACTGGGCACTCTCGGCAGGCTTCGCGGTCTCCAACTCCACGGCGGTGTCAGTCACTTGACGTCTCTCCCATGATCGTCGGATCCGCCGTTAGATTTACACTCCCGAATGAGCACCCGGTCGACGGGCCGGGGCGGTGGCAGCCCGGATCAGTCTGCTGTGTGGACGCGCATCGCGATCGGGTAATGGTCGGAGAAGCCGTCCTTGTCCACGGGCTTGCCCATACCGCCGAACGGGACGGGGACGGGATACCGTCCGGTGCCGATCATGCCGGGCGGGTCGGTGACGATGTGCACGGAGGCCGGGTCGGCGTGCAGCGGTGCGCCGGGGGTGAGCATGTTCTTGTTGACCAGGAACTGGTCGAGGACGTTGGCGTGGCCCTCGAAGTAGAAGGTGCCGGCGGGGCGTGGGGTTTCGTTGTTGTCGCCGTTGGGGTCTGTGTGGTCGTCGGTTCCCAGCAGGGGCCACATCAGGTTCCACAGCGGGTGCGTGGTGGTGGCGTGGAGGACTTTTTTGCGTTGCCGGGTGCTCAGGGCGTGCTGGGTCAGCGAGGCGTTGAAGGGTTCGTCGTTGAAGTCGCCCATGACGAGCACCGGGGTGTCCGGTCCGTGGACTTCGAGGATGCGTTCGTGGAAGTAGGCGAGGGTCTCTCCCGCCACGGCCCGGTAGGCGGCTGATTCCATCTGGCCACCGCGGCGGGAGGGCCAGTGGTTGGCGAGCATCGCCCACGTGCGGCCTTGGGCGGTTTGGAAGTTGACCTGGAGGATTTCGCGGGTGCCGGTACGGCGCATCACCACATGCTGGAATCGCTGGTCTGCCGGTGCGGTGAACAGGGCGGAGTCGAAGACAAACGCCACGTCGACACCTCTCTGATCGGAGGTGTCGGCGTGAGCGACCTCGTACGTGCGGGCAGGCACCAGCGTGTTGATGGCCGTGGCCAGTTGCTGCATGACGAACTCGTTCTCGACCTCGCACACGCCCAAGAGGTCCGGGCCCTGGCCGGTGTTCATCTGTGCGATCACTGACGCCAGTTGGCTGATCTTGCGGTCCCGCAGTTCCGGTGTCCACCCGCGCAAGTCGTTGCCCAGCGCGCGGGTGAGCTTCTCACTGCGCCGCGGGGAGTTTTCCTCGTCGAAGAGGTTCTCCACGTTCCACCATGCGACATACAGAGGTCTCACGCCCGCCCACCTTTCGGCCCGAATCCAGTGGTAGCACCGGCCGCATGCTTCGAGAACCCGGTGCGGTTGTTCGCCTTATCCGCAGTCGTTGCGATTGATCTTCAAAGAGCGGGTCTGGTCGTTCAGGTTGTACGACCGCAGGTCGTGAATGGAGCCTCCGCTGCGGGTCACGCAGACCCAGCGCCCGGCATAGTTCCTTTTCTCATACACCCGCGCGGTCCGGTCGGAGTTGTTCCGGATCGAACTGCCGCGGTCCCGGATCGCGGACGGCAGGTCCTTCACCCCGCCGTCGGCAGCACGCCGCACCCACGGCTGACCCCCAAAGTTGATCTCCGGGTAGAGGCACACATAGCCATCAGGACAATCGATGCCGGCGCGCCCGAGGCTCGCTCCGGCGTTCGCTGATGCCGGCATGGTCAGCGCGAGACACGCCAAGGAAACGACTGCACCAGCACGCATCACATTTCGAATCACACCCATAGAAATAACCCATATCACGGGCAGCACACGGAGCAACGCCCCTGATTCACCCGCGCGAGTTCCGCCACTGCGCCGGGCCTTGAAGTCGGTCCTGCAAAATCGTCGATGTGAGACAGCGTGAGCGGGCGGACTTGATACGCCTGGAGGCGTTCGTGCGCGAGCCGGTCCTTGCGCACACCACGCAGTGGCACCGGGTGCTGCAGGCGCTGGGCGAGGCCGGTGGTCTGTGCACCGCGCCGACGGTCGAGCTGTCCACCCGGGGACGTCATCCTCTGTACGCGTGAGGCCGGCCACCACGACCAGGACGACCGGCCGTCCTGGAAGGACGGAAAGCCCGGCGGCTGGCACCACTGCAACGTATCGATCTGGGACGACTCAGCCGCGAACTCGCAACCGCACGCGGCCGGCGTCCCGGTCGTCGGCTCGTCCCAGTAGGGGTAGATGCCCTCGTCCTTCGGCGCAGGCGGCGGGGCGATGTACGACCACCCCCGCTGACCCGCGCCGATGAGACGGGTCCGTGGCAAGGTCGATGATGGGCTGCCAGCCCTCGCTGTCGTCGGGGACAGGCCGCCGGTGTTCGGTGTAGGCGGGAGCCGCCTCGATGACCGGCCCGCCCCGGTAGCGGACACGCATCATGTTGCCAACACGGACGTGTTCCACGGGTACTCGGTAAAGTCACGGCCGGTGGTGATCTCCCGGCCCTCCCACCAGGCATCGCACGCGTTGTGCAGGGCCTCCTAGTGCCGCTTCAGGCAACGTTCGCCCTGTTGTGACGAGCCGTCCGGATGGTGATCCGGGCGGCTCGTTGTGCGTCATGCTGGGCGGATGGCTGAGCGTGTCCGGGTCCGCGAGATTGATGACAGCGAGGGGCAGCGGTTGCTGCGGATCATTCGCCGGGGCTCCGGGTCAGTGGTGACCTGGAGGCGGGCCCAGATGGTGCTGTTATCGGCCCAGGGCATGGGCGTGGCCAAGATCGCCGAGGTGACGTTCACCAGCCCGGACCGGGTCCGGGACGTGATCCACAACTCCAACGCTGACGGGTTCGCCTCGCTCTACCCGAAGTACAAGGGCGGCCGGCCCAAGACGTTCACGCTGCCCGAGCGGCGCGAGATCAAGAAGATCGCCAAGTCCAGGCCGGTCGAGCACGGCCTGCCGTTCTCAACCTGAAGCCTGGTCAAGCTGGCCGACTTCCTGGTCGCCGAGGGGGTGGTCGACGACATCAGCCACGAGGGCCTGCGCATCCTGCTCCGCGAGGAAGGCGTCACCTTTCAACGCTTGAAGACCTGGAAGACTTCGAATGATCCCGACTACGCGGTCAAGAAGGCCCGCGTCGAGCATCTCTACGCCGTCGCCGACGGCGAGGTCCTTCCCGAGCCCGGCGAACCCGAGGTCGTGTTCTGCCTGGACGAGTTCGGGCCGCTCAACCTCCAACCCCACCCCGGCCGCCAGTGGGCCGAACGCGGCGGGAAGCACAAGGACCCCGACCGCGAGCCCCGACGGCGCCGCCGCGCGACCTACACCCGCCCGCACGGGGTCCGGCACCTGTTTGCCGCCTACGACCTGACCAAGGACCAGCTCTACGGCCACATCAAGAAGAGCAAGAACAGGTCAAAGTTCCTGGAGTTCTGCCGCTACCTGCGCTCGCTGCACCCGCTGGACGTGCGCATCGTGATCGTCTGCGACAACTACTCGCCCCACCTGACCACCAAGAGGTGCCAGCGGGTCGGGACCTGGGCCGCGGCGAACAATGTGGAGATCGCGTACACCCCGACCAACAGCTCCTGGCTCAACCGGATCGAGGCCCAGTTCACCGCCCTGCGCTATTTCGCCCTCGACGGCACAGACCATCCCAGCCACAAGGCCCAGGGCAGCATGATCCGCCGCTACATCATCTAATGGGCGCTGAAAGGCGGTTGCTCCGCGGCTGCCATCGTGGGCAGGACCAAGGTCTATACATCATCAGGGCAGACAGCTCCATCGCCAGACTGACCTGGTCCTGTACCCCGGGACCGGCCACCGCCCGCCGTCCCGACAGGCGAGGCCATGCCTGTAGTGCACTGGGTCCGTTCGAGCCCTTGCAGAGACGGGCTGGTGCCGGCTTCCACCGGCGGCCACATCCAGTCAGATGATCGGATCGTTGTTGTTCGCGGTCCAAGCCATCCGCAGGGATCACCTCTCATCGCGCTCGGAGCCCTTCGAGCACTGGCCAAGACCGAGGGCCCCTGCGGACAGCTGGGGTCACGAACGGCTAATCGGATGCTGGGCCATCGAGCCCTTCCATTAGGGAGACGCGTGATCCTGCGCGGCTGCGACCAGCAGCAATGCACCCCGAACCAAAGGAGGCGAGAGCACATCATGTACGTGTACTGCGGGATCGACTGGGCCAGCGATCATCACGATGTCGCATTGGTCGACCAGGACGGAGCCCTTTTAGCCAAGGCCCGGATCCACGACGACTCACCGGGCCTGCAACAACTGATCAACCTGCTCGCCGCCCACGGCGACACCGGAGAGGACCCGATCCCGGTGGCGATCGAGACCTCTCGCGGTCTGCTGGTGGCCTGCCTGCGCGCCACCGGACGCCCCGTCTACGCCATCAATCCGATGGCTGCCGCCCGCTACCGCGACCGCCACGCCGTCTCCCGCCGCAAATCCGACCACCTGGATGCGATGGTCCTGGCCAACATCCTGCGCACTGACGCCGCAGCCCACCGGCAGCTGCCCCGCGATTCCGAGCTGGCCCAGGCCATCGCGGTGCTGGCCCGAGCCCAGCAGGACGCGGTCTGGGACCGCACCCAGGCCGGTAACAAACTCCGCTCCCACCTGCACGAATACTTCCCCGCCGCGCTGGAGGCGTTCAGTACCCGCGACGGCCTGTGCGCCCCCGGCGGCCCTGGTCATCCTGGCT
>NZ_JBHVDH010000041.1:0-19374 GCF_042802855.1 Streptomyces sp. NPDC057445
TCCCTGACGGAGCATCAACCGAACCAGTGACCGAATCCCAAAACCACCCCACACTGACCACGACCCTGCTATCGTCTGAAGACGACCACCCGGACACGCTCCCGTGCATCACATAAGGGCACTGTGTAGAGCGACCGGAACGGGCAGACCCCCGGCAGGGGATGGGAGTGGGGAACCGATGAGCGCACCGCGTGAACTCCGTCCGCATCAGGTAGAGGCCGTGGAAGCGGCTGTCAGCGCCCTTGACACGCCACCCGCTGGAATCCCCGCAGACGGCTTGCGGGCGTCTGTGGTGGCGGCGTGCGGTACCGGAAAGACGCTCATTGCCGCGCATTCCGCGCTGCGGATCGCTAAGGGCGGGCGGATTCTGGTGATGCTGCCGACTCTGGATCTGCTGACGCAGACGGTAAGGGAATGGCGTGCGGAAGGTCATGACGGAAAGTCAGTGGCGGTGTGTTCGCTGGATGACGACGCTGGATTGTTTGCGGCGGGGGTGCGGACGACTACCAATCCGGTTGTGCTTGCCGAGCGTCATGGGAAAGGCCCGGTGACGATGTACGCCACGTATGCGTCATTGCCGGTCCTCACCAAAGCGTTCAGTGGAGAGTACGGCCCGGCAATTCAGCCATTTGACCTCGTGGTCGTTGATGAGGCGCACCGGACGTCGGGGAGTCTGGGGAAGGCGTGGGCGGCAATTCACCGGCAGTCGGAGATTCCGGCGGCGCGGCGGTTGTATTTCACGGCGACGCCTCGGGTTTGGCGGGAGCGTCCGCCGAGCTGGGAGGTGCGGGAGGGGGCGCGGGACCGGTTGCCGGCGGAGTTGGCGTGCTCGATGGATGACGAGTCGGTGTTCGGGCCGGTCGTGTACGAGCTGGGGCTGGCGGACGCCATCAGTCTGGGGTTGCTGGCCCGGTATCGGATTCTCGTGGTGGAGATGCGTGACCCGGTGGTGACGCCGGAGCGGCTGTCGGGGCCTGGGGCGCGGGAGGAGGAGGTGCGCGGGCAGCGGCTCGGGGCGCTCCAAGCGGCGTTGCTGCGGACGGCGGCCGATCACGGGTTGCAGAAGATCATTACTTTCCATCACCGCACGGTGGAGGCCGAGGCGTTCTCCAAGGGGCTGGAGAAGAAGGCGGCCGAATTGCACGCGTCTGATCCGGAGAAGTACCCGGCCTCGGTGTGGGCGGGATGGCTGCGCGGTGAGCACGAATCGGACCACCGGGCGCAAGTTTTGGGGAAGTTCGGCGGTACGGCGCATCGTGCGGTGCTGTCGAATTGCCGGGTTTTGGGTGAGGGGGTGGACTGTCCGGCGGTGGATTCGGTGGCGCTCCTTGATCCCAAGGGTTCGTCCGTCGATATTGTTCAGGCGATTGGGCGGGCGCTGCGTCAGAAGCCGAATTCCGGAAAGGTCGCTTCGCTGATCGTGCCCGTGTTTCTGGGGCCGGATGAGACCCCGGACGACATGGTCACTTCCGCGTCGTATCGGCCTTTGGTAAAGGTGTTGGCGGGTTTGCGGGCGCACGATGAACGTGCGGTCGAATTGCTCGCCCTCCCGCAGGAGAACTCGCCACGTGAAGAGGGCGAGTGGATCGGTCCGGAGCCTGAGGAGGGCGAGGAGGAATCGCGGATGCTGCTGCGGTTTTCCTCGCCCCGGGATCCGGCCGCGGTCGCCGATCTGGTGTCGCTGCGCGTGATCGACACCGAACGGCAGGACTGGACGCGGGGGTACTGGGCGGCGCGGCGGTGGTCCTCGCGCGAGGGACACCTGCGGGTGCCGCTGGGTGCGGAGATGGGAACGGATCGCGGGGCGTATCCGCTGGGACGGTGGATCCGTCGGCAGCGGGCGGCGTACGCGTCCGGTCAGCTCGACGGACTGCGGGCGGCGCGGCTGGAGCGGCTCGGCATGGTGTGGGACCCGGCCGAGGCCGAGTGGCAGGACAACGTGGCGGCGGCGCGGCTGTACATGGGGCGGTACGGGACGCTGGCCGCTCCGCGCGGCGCGGTGGTCGTAGAGCCCGGGGGTGAGGCTGCGCGGGCGCTGGAAGGGCCGTCAGGGGCCACAGGACGCCCGATCGGGCAATGGCTGTCCAACTGCCGCCGCCCCGGCGCGCTGAACGACGAGCGGGCCGCACAGCTCACCGCCATCGACCCGGACTGGCGCCCGGCATGGCCCATCGACTGGCAGCGCCACTACGCGGGCGTACGGGCCCTGGTGACCGGCGGCGGCGCGGCCGTCGACGAGATCGTGCCCGGGGTTAGCGTGCACGGCGCCGACGTCGGACAGTGGCTCCAGCGGCAGCGCGAGACGTGGGCCGAGCTGTCGGAGGCGCAGCGCGAGCGGCTGGCCGCGCTCGGAGTCACGCCACCCGAACCCACCACGGTCGCGCCGAAGGCCGGCGGACGGGCGGCGGCATGGGAACGCGGCGTCGCCGCGGCCCGCGCCTACCTCGCACGCGAAGGCACCCTGACGGGCGTCTCCCGAGCGCATGTCGAACGGGTCGTACACGAGGACCAGGAGCACGACGTGAAACTCGGTGTATGGCTTGCGAACCAGCGCAGCCGACACGCGACACTCCCCGCCGACCGTGTGGCCGTCCTCACCGAGCTCGGAGTGATCTGAAGAGCCGGAACGCAACAGAGGGGGACGCCCTGACGGGGCGTCCCCCTCTGTTGGCTGTCCCGGCTCTGACCTTTGCACGTCCGGTGCGTCTGGGCGGCCATTGACGTTTTCCCACGTCAGACAGGCACGGAATACCGTATCCACTGACCTACTGCACCCCTGTATGCAGGGGTGCAGTAGGTCAGTGGATACGGGGCCGCGGAGGAACCGCTACGGCCTCACGGTGCCCCGTGCTTACTGCTGTACTGCTTGCAGGTCGTCCATGACCGCTTTGGACAGCGCCCTGCGAAGCTCCGGATCACCATGCAAGTCCGTGAGCCGGCCAACCAGAGCCCGGATCACTTCAGCCGCAGGCACGTCCACCAGGCCCAGCTCATCCGCCGCCATCCCGGTCCATGCCCGCAGCCTCCGCCGCAGAACGGGAGTCATGTCCACCGTCAGCCGCACGGGCTTGGTCCTCACGGCGGTCTGCCGAGCCGGTCCGTTCTCTGTTGCTTTCTCTGCTGTGCTCATGATCGCGCACCCTACCAATGCAGTGCCTACGCAAGCACGGCACTACTGCAAACGCAGAGGACGGCCCCTTGCGGTTGAGCCGAACCCGGAAATTTTGCCGGGTTCGGCTCAACCACGGGTGCCGTCCTCCATGACGTGGGACGGGACAGTGACCTTTGCGAGGATGCGGCCGACCTTGCGGAGGCGCTCCTGAAGATGCTCAGCATCGACGTCCGGCCGTTGCATGGCAGCACTCTTATCCATGAGCACCACGTTCAGGCGCTCCAAGGCCTGCTCCGCGGCGCGAACGGCACCCACGAGGGGATCGGTTCCTTCCCGCGGCCGTGGGCCCCTAGGCGCCTTGTCGGGGGCTGCCGTCGGCGCGGGGATGGAGGGTTGAGGGGCGTGGATCTCGTGCCAGCGGACGGCGACCGCGTG
This sequence comes from Streptomyces sp. NPDC057445, assembly GCF_042802855.1. NCBI lineage: Bacteria > Bacillati > Actinomycetota > Actinomycetes > Kitasatosporales > Streptomycetaceae > Streptomyces > Streptomyces sp. NPDC057445. The sequence goes on from NZ_JBHVDH010000041.1 coordinate 3,548, forward strand.
GCGGCGTTCTTCCGGAGTTTCGACGGCCGCCGCCTCGATGGCTTTGGCGACTCTGGCCGTGATCTGGTGTGCGGCGAGACGCATCTGCCCGGACTCGAATGCCTCCCGCAGCATCACGTAGTCGCGGGCGGCCTGCTCGTCGGAGGTGCTGTCGGCGTACTCGAGCATGGCCCGGACGTGGGAGGCCGGCGCGGGCTTCCCGAGTGCATCCTGCACCGCTTTGGACAGCCGCCATTCCTCTTGCAACCGACGCGCCTCCCGCTCGGTCATCCCGTCATGCTCGGCTGCGAGGTACTGAGGCCACGTACGGGATCCGTCCCCGCGGTGCAGACGACGACGACGCACAATCTCCAACGAGCGGCCCAGCAGCCACTGTGCTGAGCGTGCATTGTCGATGGCACGGTGACACTCGCCCAACAGTTCCTGCTCCTCGGGGCTGAGCGGACCGTTCGCCTCCCCTGCCGCCACATCACGCTCCGGCAGAGTGGCTGCCCAGTGAGCGAGCGTGAACGGCTGATCACGCAGCCCCACACCAGCCGATGACCGCGGCAAGGCGCTTCCCGCAGAGGTGCTCGGAGTCGAGTCGTGCGTTTCCGTCGTGCGTGTGGCGGTCGTGGCTGCCGCGCCAGCGCGCAGGTCCCGACGCCTAGCCATTCTTGATCAAGCCCTTTGCCTCCATCTCCGTGACCAGCTCCCCGAACGGACCCCGTGAGGCGCGTTCCACGGGGAATGCCGTTGCTTGCTTGAGCTCATCCAGGTTCGGAATCATCACCGTGAAGACGTTCCACCCGGAATCACGCAGCATGCCGCGAATGTCCTGAGCCGAACGCACGCCGGTCCTTACGCGGTTGAGGAGGATCCACACCGGCGGTGCTTGCCGGTCGGGGCGTGTGAAAGCGGAGCGGGCGACGATCTCGGCCACGGGGGTGGAGGTGCGCGGCTCGGTGACCCTCTGCCAGTCGGCCATGGACGGCTCCATGTGCACGATCGCCAAGTCGGCCACCTTTAGCACGCTGTCCGCAATGTGCGGGTGGTTCTCGGTGTGGCCGACATCAACGATGTCGATCCCGTCCTTGAGAGGCGTCACGTCAGTCGCAAAGGTCGCGCTGGCGTTCCTTTCGACAGGGAAGGGGAAGCCATCGGCGGCTTCCGACCACTGCGTGAGGTGCTGGGACTCGTCGGCGTCCCAAGCCCGAACCGGGTAGCCGGCCTCGTGAAGGGCATGGGCCATCATGCCCGTGTCCGTGGTCTTGCCCATACTGCGGGGGCTGATGTTGGCAATCAACACGGCGGCTTCTTTCCCTCGGCTCGGCACTGGCCCGCACGATGGTGCCATGCCCGAGGAACCGACAAGGGCCCTCACGCCTGAGACGGCCCCACAAAGATTGATCCACGCGATGAGTCGCCCCCAAACGCACGATGGCCCGTACCCCTGGCGCCTGAGCACTGGGGGTACGGGCCATCAGCCGTAGCAGATCTGGTGATGTCAAAGCAGCGGGGTATAGCTCTGCTTGAGGCGCTTTCCGGTTTCGATGTCGGTGGCTGTCCGGTCGGGGCGGAACTCGATGGTGCGGCGTGGGGCCCGGGAGCCTCGTTTCCAGTGGGGGCCGCCGACCGCGACGGTCAACCGGACCGGCTGGTAGTGATCCTTGACCGGGACTTTCACCTCCAGCCGGATCGGCATAGGGATCTGCCCCTCCTTGGGAGGAGATGTCTCCTCTTCCGCGGTCTGGCTTCCTGAGTCGATGCGGATGTACTTCGGTTCCACCTCCGAGTCGACCCAGGCTGACAGGATGACGGACCGGCCGTCCTTGCTCCACGCTGCCAAGGTTTCGATCTTGGCCCCGTCGATGTTCAGATCTGTGGCTGATACGCCCTTGTACGCGGCTGCTTTTTGCTTGCTGTCCTGGCGGTGTTCCTCGTCCGAGGCGTTCTGCCACACGCCCGCGACCGCGATGGACAGGACCGCAATCACGGCGGCGTAGGGCCAGGTGCGTCGTCGCGTCGGCGGTGCCGGTGTGTCCTCGGGAGCCTGTGCGAGCGATCCGGGCTCGGGCCCGCGGTGCCATTCCGGGTCCGTGCCAGCGCCGGTCTTCTCGAACCAGTCGACGTCTTTCCCCATACGTGCGACGGTAGCGCGGAGTTGTACTGCTCGTTCCGGGCTCCCGCACAGTTCTGCCACCCGGGCCCGGGTCGACAGCCACGACACCGCCTGGTCCGAGTTGATCCCGTGGGCGGTGATGTCCTCGCGTTCGCCGATGGCGGCGAGTTGGGCGGCTTCGCTGCAGCGGCCTTCCCTAGCAGCCTGGAGAACATCCTGGTGCCGGGTGTCGATGACGTTCGGAGGCATCTCCCAGTCCCAGTCCCGGTCACCGTCGCTGGTGTCCTGCTCGACTGGTGCCAGGAGGTCCTCGCCCTGGTCCTCGTCGCCGACGACGTCAGGGTCCGTCGGAGCCACCGTTTCCTGTTCGATGGCCAGGGCCTGTTGTGCCTTGCGGCGCCGGGACGACGTGTCGGTCAGCCTGGCCTCTTCCTCAGTGAGGACGGTCTGGACGATGTCGACGTAATCCGGGCCGACCTTCCACACGGCTTGTCCCGGCTCCAAGGTCGGAATCTTCTTGATGGCCCAGGCGGGCAGCCCGAGCAGGGCACCGACGATGGCGGCCTCTTCGGGGCCCAGGCGTCCGACATGGGCAATCTCGCAGAGTCGGGCCAGGTCTTGGGCACGGCCTTCGCCAAGGTCGGACAGCGTATGCATGACCACCTCCAGCGACAAGGCGGCCTTACGGCTGTTCTTCAACAGCCGTTGGATCAGCTCGCTTGTGGCGGGGGACAGGAGGATCTGCCAGGCCTCTTCGAGCACCAGGTGGCGGTGCACGGCCGTCGACTGCCGAAGCCACACATGCTCGACCCAACAGGCGATCGCAGCCATGAGAGCGGGGATCGCGGGGCTGTTGCGGTCGAGACTGGAGAAATCGAAGCTGATGATGGGCAGATCGGTCGGAGGCAGACCCGCTGCCGGGCCATCGAACAGGCCGCGCAACGAGCCTTCGGTGTAGCGGGACAGAGCGATGGCCACGCCCTCGCCCCACCCTGCGATCTTGTCGGCCGGCCAACGGCCGTCCTCCGGGCTGACCAGGGCATCGACCAGCCCGCCGAGAGTGCCGGCCTTGGGGCTGTTGAGGGCGTGCTGGAGAGCATGAGTGGACTGGGGGGTGAGCGCTCCGGGTTCGACAGCGGCGATCAGCGATCGGATCAACTGTTCGCGTACATCAGGCTGGAACTCTGGCGAGCAGGGATTCAGGGTGAAGGCGCCTGCTTCGATGATCAGGCCACCGAGGGATTCCGTGAGCTTCCCCCACTCGCCTGCGGCCGTCTCCTCTCCGAAGCTGTCGATGACGACGTACTGGTGGTCGTGGTGCAGGATCTCGCGGCGGCTTCGCACCTTCGCCGTGGTGGACTTGCCCGAGCCGAGCCCGCCCAGGGCCAGGGAGTTGGTCGCCGGAAGGATGCTGGCGTCGACCAGGACGGGGGTCAGGTGGAAGGGTCGGCCGTCGGTCTCGGAGCGGCCGATCTGGATGCCGGGAAAGTGGGAGTTGGCTGCGACCAGCGGCGCCGTGATGGCGGCCTGCGTCGCGGGCAGACGGATCACAGGATGGCCCCTTTCCGTGTGGGTGCTCCGTGCGGGGTGGTCATGACGTGGGCTCGGACCTGTTGGCCAGAAAGCCAGTCCAGAGAGATCCGGTGCCGGTCGGCAAGCAGGGAGGCATCCCAGCGCGCGTCCGTGACCGCCTCGGGACTGTCGCCCCACACGGTCAGGTAGGCGTCGACATCGACCAGGGACGCACCTTGCACGAGCGCGTCGTGTGTGGTGCCGCTGGCCGCGTCGTTCGCGTCCTGCTTGATCTTGTCGGTGGTGAAGGCCCCGGCTGCAGCGTCCTGCCACTTCGCGGAGCGGCGGGACTGTCCGGCGGGTAGCGGCCGGTAGAGCACCGCCAAGGAGCGGTCCGCGGTGCGGTCGGGGTCATCGCTCCTGCCGAGCAGCAGCTTGGGCATTAGGTCGCCGTCGGTCTCGGAGGGCCAGGAGGTGATGCGCGCCGTTGCTGCGTACCGGCCGTTCTCAAGTGCGGCCCAGCCGGAGGCGCGGTCGGTCACGGCCGGTACCGGCTCCGGGGTGATCGGGGCCAGCACGCCGAGGGCCGCGAACTCGCTCTCGATCGTGCTGATGACGCGCTCAGGGTGGCCGATCAGCCCTTTGGGGATGTGCACGGAAATCGTCTGCTCGTGGTCGGTGTAGTCGCCCACCGTGGCGTGGTGGGTGACGTGGACCTGGATGCCAGCGGTGCGGGCCTGGCCGGCCACGAAGGTCAGCGCCTTCGCGAATGCGGCGTGAAAGCCGGCCCGCAGGTACGGGTCCTGCATGGTGCCGTGGTGCGGGTACAGCGTCCACGTCCTGGTCGTGCCCGCGCTCGTGGCCAGGTCGGGGGTGGTGCGCTCCCGCCAATGCCGGACGCCGACCGCCACCCATCGGGCGATCGAGCGGCGTCCGGGCGCGATGTTGATCAGCCCGGCGATACCGGCGATGACTCCGAACGCCCACGCGGGCGGCGGGTTGAGCATCGCCGATGCCAGGATGGCGGCCCCTGCCCCGGCGTTCGTCTTGGTCAGCACGACCTCTGCGGGGCTGAGCCCGCGCTGGATAGCAGGGACGCGGTAGCCGGGGGTCAGGGAGTACACAGCAACTCTCCTTCTCTAGGGGGTGGTCGGTCCGCTCGACGCCGGACCGGGCGCCGGCGGCGAGCTGGGTGCCGAAGGCGTCGGCCCGGACGGGGCCGCGGGAGTCGACGCGGCGTGCGTCGTGCGGGAGGTGGTACGGCTCGGGGTGTGGGCGGCACGGGCCTCCCGTCGCGCGGCCATGACCCGCGCCTGACGCTCCGCATCCGTCTGGGTCTGGGCGATGGCCGATTCGGTCGTCAACCGCCCCGGCCGCCGCCGTTGCTTCACCCCGTACGCGGCGAACAGAACATCTCCGTCCTGAGCCATGGCGCGGCCCGGGGTGGCCACCACACGCGGACTGCGCGGGGTGTTCTCCTGCTCGTGGAAGTCCGGCACGCCCGCCTTGACGGCCGCTCGCGCGAACGGGTTGCTGGTGTGGCTCTCCACCATCGACCGTGCCGCACGGGCCACCCGGGGCCCGAAGTACGGGATCCCGTGGAAGATCATTCGCAGCATCAGGGCATCTGCGGCGACCAGCAGGACGGCGTCCATCACCAGCGAGCCCCCGAAGCCCTTCACGAACGGGCTGACCAGCAGCAGCGCGAACGGGGCGAACATCAGCCCCAGCAGCCGCATCGCCCACGTCTTGACCGCTGTCATGTCGCCCCCGCGTGCCAGCGACGCGAGCACCAGGGGTGCCATGCACACGAACGCGACGATCCCGAGCTGTCGCGTCATGAACACCAACGCCGCAAACGCCAGGGCGACCACGAGCGCGGAGACGATGATCAGGATGGCCAGTGGGTTTCCCGAATCCGCTCCGTTCTTCAGGTCGTTGCTGATGGTGGTGAACAGGGTGGATTCATTGCTGTTGAACGCGGCCTTGAACGCGCCGCTCACGGCCTTGTTCAGCAGCATCACCGCCCCGGGGACCGACGCCATGCCGGCGACGGCCGCGAGCGTCCACCCGGTGGATGCCCCCATCTGTTTCAGGCGGGGTGCGCCCTGCCAGGCGGTCACGGCGCACACGACGATCACGCACACGAAGATGGCGACCGCGAGGTGCTGACCGAGCCACAGAAACGGCGCATACAGCCCGTCCCTGGAGTCGTCGGGCGCCCAGGCTTTCTCCGGTGCGACAAGGCCGTTGATCTTCTTGATCAGGTATTCGGCGAGGTCTTTGACGTGGTCGGAGGCTCCGTCGGTGAGGCCCCTTTCGCCCTGTGTGGGGGCGTCGGGTGGGGCCTCTCCGTCCCTGGCCCGTTCGCAGTACTCCCGTGCCACGCCCTTGATCAGGTTGCAGGGGTCTTTGTCCGGCATGACGGATCAGCCCTTGGCGTCGGTCACGGTCGAGAACAGGGTGTCGCCGTAGAGGGCGAGGACGACAGCGACGAACAGCGTTCCTACGGCCATCGAGCCCTTCCGCAGTGCGCCCTTGGGGTCGTTGGACAGCTGGAGCAGCATGCGGAGCGCGATGATTGCGATCACGGCGGCGATGCCCTTGGTGACCAGGCCGCCGCCGGTGAGGCCGATGGTGTCGAAGAAGTCTTTGAATCCGCCGGACATGTCGATGGGCTTGGCGAGCGTGATGGACTTGAACATGGGTCAGATCTCCTTGCTGTGGTCGGGTACGGGTCGTGCGACGCCGAACAGGTCGGGCATCGTGTCCATGGGTGAATAGCGGACCTGGGTGCCGGGCCGGGGGGCGTCGATCATCCAGCCGCCGCCGACGTAAATGCCGACGTGATGAATTCCGGCGGCACTTGAGCCGTAGAAGACGAGATCTCCCGGGCGTACTTGTCCGGGCTTGAGCGGTTCCGACGCGGCGTATTGCGCGGCTGCCGTGCGGGGCAGGCTGATACCGGCCTTCGCGTAGGCGTAGAGAACCAGCCCGGAGCAGTCGAATCCGGTGATGGATTGTCCGGAACGGCCGCTGGGCGAGCAGCAAATCCCCGTGCTGGGACCGCTCGCGTTGCCGCCACCCCACGAATATGGGGTGCCGAGCATGGCGTTCGCCGCGTTGACGGCGGTGGCGGCCTGTGTCGTGGTTGCGGTTTTACCGGCGCCGGTTGGCTGCTTGGCGAGTGCGGTAATGGTCCGGACGTAGTCCTGTGTTTCCCTGATGGGAGGGACGCCACCGGCTTTGCGGACGGCGTAGCTCCCGGCGTTGTAGGCGGCGAGCATATTGCTCTGCTGACTGCCGGGAACGTCTTTGACTTCTTTGGCGACGGTACACAGGTATCGGGCCGATGAGGGGATCGCATCCTCGGGATCCCACACGTCCCGTTTTCCGTCGCCGTTGCCGTCGATTCCGTGGCTCTCCCACGTGGACGGCATGAATTGCGCGATTCCCTGTGCTCCGACCGGTGACCGCGCTTTCGGGTCGAATTCTGATTCCTTTTTGAGGAGCGCGGCGAGCAGGTTCGGGCTGATCTCGGGGCAGGCGTGTCCCGCCTTCTCGATCAGCGCTTGGTAGTCCGCGGGGACGGACACGCTGAGTGCCGCGTCTATGGGGTTGTCGCCGGCTGCTTGCACGAGTGCGGCGACGACGACGGCCGCGGTCGCTCCCACGCCGATCGTGACGGCTAAAGAGCTGCGCAAGGTCTCCCCCCTCTCTCCTGAGATATTCGAGTATTTGTGCTGGTCAGAACCGCCACACGTGACCGTCACGGCACCGTCATGGGACCGCCACAGGGGGCCGATTGACCGCCACCCAGCAGGCTGGGGTGGCGGTGGTCTGGCGGTGCTGTGGCGGTGGTTTGGCGGTACCTGGTGGCTGTCACGAACCGGACATAAGGGCTGCGGTGAGATCGGCGAGCCGGTACCCCCGCACCCCCTTCGGTCCCCTGTCGGCGGAGACCCCGAGCAGCTTCGAAAGCTGCTTTCCGCGCTCCGTCGGATCGGTTTCTGTGATCCCGAGAGCCGGGGCCATCTCCGAAGTGGGCATGAACTCCACACCCTTGCTCCGCATCAGGTCGACGGCCTTTTTGACCGGGGATACCGGTGCCGCTTCGAGCACCCTCTCTTGCCGGTCGTGAACCTCGTCGACGATTTCCCAGATGAAGTCGTCCTCGAAGTTGAACCCCCGGATGAGGGTGGAAACGCCGTGCGCGAAAAGGACACCCTGACCCTTGATGTTCGAGTCGAGGAGCACCGGGTTAATGGGTGCGACCGTTTCGAAATACGTGTCGCCGAGGGCGACTTTCGCGGTTCCTTCGGATGCCACGTAGAGGCACATCCGGTAGAGGAACTGGTCCCGCACCATGACCGGGATCGCGTTCTGGGCCGGGCGCTGCGTCAGCATGACCGTGGAAATTCCGGACTCCAGGGCCTTGGCGACCAGCGAGCGAGCTTTCTCCGCTACCCGGCGCGCCTGTTCCTTCCCGTCGTCCGTTCCGTCGTGGGTGAAGAAGTCGGCTGCCTCGTCGACGATGAAGAACACCGGCCTGAAAACCGGCGCGGGCCGCCGGTTCCGGATGGCGTCCTGGATCTCTGTATACCGGCCCTCTACACGCCCGTTGAGCTCATCGAGCATGTTTTCCATGACGGCCGGTTTGTCGGACGCCTCGTAGCGGACGGCGATCTTTTCGAACCTGGTGAGCCCGCAGTGTTTCCCGTCGAGCAGATACAGGTCGAATTCGCCGTACGCAATGAGCAGGCACGTGATGAGCCCGTTGATGAGCGTGGTCTTGCCCATCTGCGTCATGCCGCCGACCAGTAGCGACGCCTTGTCGAACGTGCCGACCCCGGCGAGCTGGCCGGTGACGTCGTGCCCGAACGTCACCCCGTCGAACGTCTCGATCTCGCGCCGGGTCGGCGCAGGGAACGGACGGGTGAACGGGGGCTCGTTGAGCACCAGGAGCCGTACCCGGCGCTCGTTGGTGCGGCTGCGCTCCAGCTTGGTATGCAGGCGGGTGACAGCGAACACGCCGGCCACGTTCCCGAGCCGCTTCTCAACGTCCTTGTACGTGCGGCCCTTCGGCACCAGAAAGTCATAGACCTTGCCGGTCTGCACCGGCTCGATCGTGACCTCATCGGCCCGGATCACTTCTTCCCGGCCGATGGCCCCGGCCGTGGTAAGCGCCGCAGTCAACTCCGGGTGCACCGGAACGTCTTCAGCGTCCGTCTGCGCCTCGTCCAGCACCGCGTCGGGCGCTTCCTGCTTCAGAGCCGTCGCGGGCTGCGTGTCGCCTGCCCAGAGCCGTTTGAGGCCCGTACGGACCTTCCAGGCCCCGTAGCCGAGCGCGACCAGCACACCGGCGGTGAGCAGCACGGTGGCCGGCCAGGACAAGCCCAGCTTGTCTTTGATGGCGGCGAGGATCCCGAACGCGATGGCCAGGCCGCCGATCGCACCCGCAGCCTGCCCGTACGAATCCTCCCCTTGCTGTTGCCTTTTCCTCCCCACACCCCCTCCTTCTTTTCGATCATGAGCAGGCGAGCATAACTCGCACATGCCTTCGAATTCCTGGGATTTCTTAGGGTTTCTGCGGTGCTCGCCGGGTCTGCTCCCCGGGTCTGCGAACGCGGTGTTCGCTCGCCGGGTCACTCACCGGGTCTGCACCGCCTCGACTGCGGCGTGTTGGTGTTCCGGCAGTCGCAGCAAGGGCCAGCCCGCACAAGGTGCGGGCTGGCCCTCACTGGTGGTGCCGGACGCTTGGTCAGGCGCCCGCGTCCTCGGGCTCTTCCTCGCTCTCGCTGTCCTCGCTGCGCTCCTCCTTCGACAGCAGCGCAACCCACGCGCGGCGCACCCTCTCCTCACTGCCGACGAAGCCAGCGCGGCGGAAGGCGTCGCGGGCCTGGCGGTAGGACAGCGGCGGGTCGTCGCAGTAGCGCAGGTGCCGCAGCACAACGTCCATCTGCCCGTCGGTCAGCTGCTCGCCGGGCTTCGGGACGGGCACGCCCGCGACGGCCGCGAGTTCGGCGAGCATGACGGCCTGTGCCGCCTGGTGTGCCGGTGTGCCGCCTGGTGTGCCGGATTCCGTTGACGGCGCGCTGACCTGCGTGCCGGTCCCGATGGCGACCGTGCCGGGCAGGGCGGGCGCGGTGGGCGTCCACTGCCCGAGTACCGGCAGACGGATCCCCGCCACAGAGGCCGGCAGCACCTTCTCGGCAACTGTCTTCGCGGTGGCCTCGGCCTGCTCGTGCAGCTCCTTGGTCATGGACTGCTGCGCCGCGAGCACCGACAGGCGGTAAGCCGTCTCGGCCTCGGCCACCTTCTCTTCCAGCGCGGTAGCGAGCTCCAGCAGCTCGATGCGGTGCGCGGCCTCCGCCTCCATCTCCTCCAGGCGGTCCGCCACATCCTGGCGCTTGCCGTCGATGCGCTGCCGCGTCGCGGCCGACACCTTCCGCCCGAGCGAGGGGAGAGCGACCCACCAGGCGGCCTTGGTCGCGACGATGGCAATCGGGGTGAGGACCATGGCCAGGTCGAACCCGCCGGGCCCGGAAAAGATCAGGTGGAGCGTCGGGATCGCGGCGTTGACGGCCGTGAGTGCCAGACCGGCGCGCTGGACACGCCGAACGCGCCTGGTGTTGTTGCCGGCCAGGATCTCCGTCGCCTGGAACACCACCCACAGGGCATCCAGGGCGCCCACCGTCGGAACCGCCCAGCCCCCGAACCGGGGCTCAAGGATCTGGTAGCTCACGGCCACCGACAGGATCGCCACGCCCAGCGTGACGACCCCCAGGATGCTGAGCACCGTTCCGCGCGGGGACGGCTGCACATGCCAACTCTTGCCCTTGTTCACCGTGTTCTCCGTCCTTCTCTTCTCGTGTGGACTCCGCCGCCCCGCCCGGGGAAAGGGCGGGAACGACGGGCATAGCCGGGAAACTCAGCGCTGCTGCTTGGACTGGCGTTCGCGGTAGGCGTCCTGAAGCCGGGCGAACCGCTCGTGGACCGGCTGACCAGCCGAGCAGTCCTCACCGGCCTGGCAGGGCCCGCAGCCGTTGGTGTGCTCGGTCGAGGCCTCGAACGCCCGCATATAGCGGACGTACAGGTCGTCCGTAGGACGGGGGGTCATCGTCCGCTCACCCCCGACATGGCCTGTCCGTGGCGCTGAAGCTCGGCTTCCGCCTGGCGGCGGGCGGCCTCGGCGCGCTGCGCAGCTTCGGCGGCGTCCCTGGCCGCCTGCTCCTGGGGGGTCATGCGGCGCGCTCCGGGGCAACGGTGGCGGCTGCGATGATGGTCATGCGGATCATTTCCTTTGCTCTGGAGATCCGTGGACCCCCGGCACATATGGCGGTGCAACGCCGTGCCGGGGGTCGCGCCGTCTGTGCGGCGCGGTGAGCGGACAGGGACTCGCACCCGTGGCCCCACCCCTGGGGCCCTCTGAGATCCGCTCTCGGGCTGCCGTGCAGCCAGCCCCCCGCTCAAGAGCCCGCCAGCCGGAAGTCGCTGGTGAGGGGGTCTCTCGTCGTAGTGACGGCAGGGGCGCCGCGGCCCGAAGAATCAGTTCACTGTTGAGTTCTCAATCCACGGACGCTCCTGCACCGGCCTCCCGTCATTCGACGGCGGTTCCGAACCGCTGCGCGGCGTAGCAGTGCGCTAGTCCACTCAAAGCCATACGCCAAACGTTTGGCGTTTACGCATGTATTCACGCACACCCGGGCCACACCCGTCAAGCATCGCCAAACGTTTGGCGTTTGAGTTAGGGTGTGGGCAGCCTAGGGCTGATCAAGCCCACGAAAGGAGGAGGCCATGCCCGAGAACAGCGGCGGACAGAAACTCGGATTCCGCGAGATCGCAGCCACCCTGCGATCGGACATCGTGAACGGTCGCTACCCAACTGCGTCGCTGCTCCCGTCCGAACCAGAGCTCGCGGAGCGCTATGGAGCCTCACGCAGCCTGGTGAACCGAGCCATGAGTGTGCTTGCCGCCGAAGGGCTGGTGAGGCCGCGCCAGGGCCGAGGGACGATCGTCACGTGGCTCCCTCCGATGCTCCACTCCGCTGCTCGATACCGGAAAGCCAACCGTGAGCGCGGCGACGCGAAGGGGGCGTTTGACAGTGAGGTGCGGGCGCTGGGGCTGGAGCCGACACACGAGATCACCGTCGAGCGCGCGGAGCCACCGGCAGAGGTTGCTGACGCCCTGGGGCTGCCGCGCGGCGAGGTCAATTGCCTGGTCCGCCGTCGGCGCCTGCTCGCCAGCGGCATCCCTGTCCGGCTGAACGCCACATGGGTCCCGCTCTCAATCGCGGAGGACACCGTGCTTGAGGAGGCGGCACCAGTGATCAAGGGCGGCGTAAAGACGGCACTGTCTGATCTCGGATACCTGCAGACGGAGGCAACGGAGCGCATCGTGCCCAGCCGTCTCCCGACCGCGGCTGAGGCGCAGGCACTTGAGATCAGCAGGGAGCGCACGATCACCGACATCGTGCATACCGGCCTTACTGCAGACGGACAGGCCGTCGAAGTGACCACCACCCTTGCTCCCGCTCACTACCTCGTCATCGAGCACACGTTTCCGCTGAGCTGACAGGAACTCTCCCGTGATCACAGAATCCGTCACCCACTACTGCAAGAAGCTGTCCCAGCAGGGCTCCTTCCCGGCCTACGTTTACGAGCTGACGGCTCTCGCCCAGCACGCCAGCAGCATCCGGTCCGCGCTCTCTGGTCCCTCTGCCCCTGAGCTCTTCTACGCCGCCAAGGCGAACCCTGATCCGGCATTTCTGCGCACCCTCGCGCCATTCGTGGACGGGTTCGAGGTCGCGTCGGGGGGCGAACTGCGGCACGTCCTCGAGGCGGTTCCAGGCTCGCGCATCGCCTTCGGCGGCCCAGGCAAGACGGACCCAGAGCTGAGGGACGCGCTAGAGCTCCGAGTTGAGCGGATCCACGTGGAGAGCCCTCACGAGCTGAAGCGGCTGGCGAACCTGTCGCGATCTGTCGGCGGCGCGGATGTCATGCTGCGCGTGAACCTGGCCGGCAACCGGGCAGGAGCGGCACTCGCCATGACCGGACCGTTCGGGATGGACCTCGAACTCATCGAAGCATGCCGCAGCATCCTGGAGTCTGCCCCTTGGCTTCGGCTACGCGGCATCCACGCGCACCTCGCTTCCGGCCTGGATGCTGAAGCAATGCTGAAGCAGAGCGGGCAGATCCTGGCATGGGCGCGGCCTTGGCTCTCCTCGGCGGGAGTCGACACTCCCGAAATCAATCTGGGCGGCGGGATGGCCGTCGACTACGCCCGGCCGGGGCAGCGGTTCGACTGGCAGACCTACGCGGAGGGCATCGCGAAGCTGACGCAGGCGGGGGAGACGCTACGCATCGAGCCGGGACGCGCCATGGCCGTCTACGCAGGCTGGTATGTCACCGACGTCCTGGACGTGAAGAAGGCTCACGGCGAGTGGTACGCCGTGCTCCGGGGCGGCACGATGCAGATCCGTACGCCGGTCACGAAGGGCCACGACCACCCGTTCACGGTTCTGCCCGGCGGGTCTCAGGAAGGGCCTGCAGTCGAGAACGCGCCGGTGACGTACGTGGGGCAGCTCTGCACACCGAAGGACGTGTTCGCGAGGTCAGTCCCGACCGACCGCATCGCGGTCGGTGACGTCATCGCCTTCTCGATGGCCGGCGCCTACGCGTGGAACATCTCCCACTACGACTTCTTGATGCACCCGCGACCGACGTTCCACTACCTTCCGCAGTCCTGACCGGACTCGTTCCCCGTGACCGTGCTTGGGCCCTGACACAGACCACGGCCACGATTGGGGGAGGAACCAGGCTGCGCACGGGGCGTAGTGTCACCTGCACCAAACGTTAAAACCCGCCGTGGCTCCACTTGGGATTGCAGTCCCGGAGTGGCGGCGGGTGACCCACGCAGGTCTCCGGCGAGTGTACCCATGGGTGCGCCCCGCCACGCGACACGTCGCGAGGGAGGCCGGAAAGGACAGCCGGATGCCCGGCGAGTACGACGAGAACGCCGACACCAGCCAGCGCGCAGAGCTGTACGCCCCGGACAACGACGGGCTCTATACCAGCCAGCTCCACGACTGGATTCCCCTGTGCCCTGAGCTCCGGGACAGTGCCGTGCGCCTGTACTGGATCATGCGGGCTCTAGTGATCGAGAAGCACGGACCAGTCCGCAAGCTCAGTCTTCTGCAGCTCTGCTACCTCCTTCCCTCCAAGCCGGTGAAGCCCGGTGAGCCGGTGAAGCCGTCAAGTCTGGCGCGCATCCGCTCACTCCTCGCGGAGCTGTCCGCCGTGAAGTTGATCAGCACTCCCGAGGGTAAGCCGGTCAAGACGTCCAGCCGAGCGAGCGCGTCCGGTGCCCCTCTGCGCATCCGGATCAACGACCGGCCGCGAGGCGGCTACAGCGGCCCGCGCAACGCGTTCGCGCTCCTGGCCGAGGTGCGCAAGCCGGCTGCTGAGGCTGCCGAGCGAGCCGTGAAGAAGGAGCGGGAGCGCGCCGCGAAGAAGCAGGCCGAGCAGGCCGCCGGAGAAGCGGGCCAAAAATCTAGCCCGGAGGGGGCGGGCCAGATTTCTAGCCCGCGGGGCCAGATTTCTAGCCCGCGGGGCCAGATTTCTAGCCCGGATTCCCGCGCTGACCTGCAAGATCGCGAACTCCCGTTCAGTCCCCCCGCTCATACTCTCCGCTCAGACCAGACACCCCCTCCCGTCCGTCCGTCCGTGGAGGTAGCTGACGCGTGCGCGACGGATGGAAGGACGGACGGCGGAGGAGTCGATCAGCAGGAGGAGGCACTGCCGGGTGCGGCAACTGGTGGGGAGACGGCGGCGGCTGACGCCGCGCCGAACAGCGGCAGCAGCAGGGGGGCAGGTCTTGGGTCAGGGCCGGTGGCTGTCGGTCCGACTCCCGGGGTTCAGGTTCTCCGGGCGATCGCCGCGGAGTGCCCGCAGTGGACGATCACTCACGCTGAAACGCTGCGGGATCAGGGGCTGGTGGCTACCGGGATGCTGGCGAGCGGGTTTACCCCGCAGGAGATCCGGCACGCGCTGCTCTCCCGCCCGCTGCCGGACCGCATGACGCACACGGTGGGTGCGGTCGTTGCGCGACGTCTGCGGGATCTGTTGGCTGCCGGACCGGCCAGCACCGTTCCCGCGATTCCGGCGCAACAGGCCACCGCCGGGGAGCCGGGCAGCGATGACCGCGGCGGGCAGCCGAAGAGCTGGGCGGAGAAACGGGCGCGCCTGGCGGCCGAGGTCGCCGGGCAGGGCCGGCACCGCCCGTGCACGGGTGATGGCGGGTTCTGTCCGCGTCTGGCGCTTCCCGACTCCGACCTGTGCGGCCCCTGCCAGGGTGTGAATCCGATGTGCGTTTCAGGGTGCGGTCGGACCGTAGTTGCCACAGGTGACCGCTGCATCCCGTGCACGGCAGTTGGGGACGCCGACCCGGCAGAGGGACTGTGCCCCGGCCACGACGGGCCGTGCGGTCGCCCGGTGGTCACTGCCGGACTGTGTCACCGCTGCCTCGCTAAGGCGGAGGCAGCACGCAGGGCATCTGATGCCGAATGGGAAGCCACGCGCGCAGCGGCAGTTGCAGCAGCCCGCGCACAAGAGGCAGGAGCCCTCTAGGCGCGCCCCTGCGCGCCGATCTGACGCCCGCACGGCCTCCCGACGCTGGGGTGTCAGATCGGCGCGCAGGCGGACGCGTGCAGCCTCGGGCACCCGGAGCAGCGAACGCCGTGGCGGTGGTCCCCACCACCGCTACCCGGAGCTCATCGAGGAGCCCCGCAGCTTGATCGTTCTCAAGTTCACCGCGGTGAACTTGGCCCAGGATCCGCCGGATTGCAACTTACCGAGCACTCGCGTCCGAGGGTTCAAAAACAGGCACTCACGGTCCCACGGGCGGCACCCGGGAAGCGTCATTTGAGGCCCTGCGGGAAGTGCGGGAATTCGAGCAACAGAGTGAGGGCGTAGTGTGTTTGCACTGTGAGTGCGTGCGGCTTTGGTGGGATGCAAGAATTTCAGCAGCAGGGAAAGGGAGCTGCCCTTTCCCGACCTCTGCCGGGGGTCAGTCTGTTTCGATCGCTCTACACAGTGCGAGGTTATGATGCACGGGAGCACATCCGGATGGCTGCCTTGAGGTGTAGGCAGGGTGATTCTGGGTGTGGGGTGGTTTTGGGATTCGGTCACTGGTTCGGTTGATGCTCCGTCAGGGG
>NZ_JBHVDH010000042.1:0-18305 GCF_042802855.1 Streptomyces sp. NPDC057445
GCCCGGCGCCGTCCCGCGGCGCCGGGCCCTTCCGCAGCTGTCGTCAGGCGCTCGCGGCGCTGACTTCCACGCCGTGCTCGGCGGCAAGGCGATGCAGGTCGTCCAGCTCGGCCTGCTCGACGTCCGCCAGGAAGTCGTCGCCCGTCTCGCGAGCCCGCGTGAGGTCGGTTTCCGTGGCTTTGATGCGCTGCAGAAGTCCTGCGGTGAATGCGTCCATGGTTGCGCCCCCTCGTCGTGGGTCGAATGGCACGGGGGTGTGCCTACGGCGGGTCGATCACGCACCCTCCCTGGGGGACAGAGAGCGGGGTGTGGCAAGCCACATACATGGCGTGATCGCGGGTGTGCAGTCGTCCTCCCCAGGCCCACCCGCACAGAAACCTCAACCTCTCCGGGATTCCTGTGAATTCCCGGTGCCCCAGTCGTGTCCCCCACAGGCGTGAGGACGACTTACATCCGGTTTACGCGCGTAAGGGGCAGGATGGAGGCACACAGTCAGTGCCTGCCCGTACTACTGCCTGCCCTGATCACGGGCAGGGAGGCGGGCCCAGAGGAAGGACCAGCCACGTGCGCGTACTCGTCGTCGAGGACGAGCAGCTGCTCGCCGATGCGGTGGCCACCGGACTGCGCCGGGAGGCCATGGCGGTCGATGTCGTGTACGACGGCGCCGCGGCCCTGGAACGCATCGGTGTCAACGACTACGACGTGGTCGTCCTCGACCGGGACCTCCCGCTCGTCCACGGCGACGACGTGTGCCGCAAGATCGTGGAGTTGGGCATGCCGACGCGCGTCCTGATGCTCACCGCGTCCGGCGATGTCAGCGACCGTGTCGAAGGCCTGGAGCTCGGCGCCGACGACTATCTCCCCAAGCCATTCGCGTTCACGGAGCTCACCGCGCGCGTGCGGGCCCTCGGCAGGCGTACGACCGTGCCCCTCCCGCCCGTCCTGGAGCGCGCGGGAATCAAGCTGGACCCCAACCGCCGCGAGGTCTTCCGCGAGGGCAAGGAGATCCAGCTCGCCCCCAAGGAGTTCGCGGTGCTGGAGGTGCTGATGCGCAGCGAGGGCGCGGTCGTCTCGGCCGAGCAGTTGCTGGAGAAGGCCTGGGACGAGAACACGGACCCGTTCACCAATGTCGTGCGGGTCACCGTGATGACCCTGCGCCGCAAGCTCGGCGAGCCACCCGTGATCGTCACGGTCCCCGGCTCCGGTTACCGGATCTGAAGCCGTGGCCACGCTACCCGCGCCCCCCACGGCGCCCCCGAAGCCGACCTGGGACCCCGGAGAGCCGGAACGGCCCTGGTTCCGGCCGACCATCCGGATAAGGCTCACGCTGCTCTACGGCGGCATGTTCCTGATCGCCGGGATCCTGCTGCTCTCGATCATCTATCTGCTCGCCGCTCAGGCCGTGCAGGTGGGCAGCCAGCTGCCGTTCAAGATCGTCAGCGGCAGTGTGACCAGCGACGTCTGCAACTTCCCCGCCGGGACGCCGCCCGACAAGTTCAACGTGCTGGCGAACGACTGTGTCAACGAGCAGCGCCAGCACGCCCTGGACGAGCTTCTCACCCGCTCCCTCTTCGCCCTCGTCGGCCTGAGCGTCATTGCGTTCGCCTTCGGCTACGCCATGGCCGGCCGCGTCCTGTCACCGCTCGGCGAGATCACCCGCACCGCGCGCCGCGTGGTCGGCTCCGACCTCTCCCGGCGGATCGAGCTCGACGGCCCGGACGACGAGCTGAAGGAGCTCGCCGACACCTTCGACGAGATGCTGGAACGCCTTGAGCGGGCCTTCACGGCGCAGCAGAGGTTCGTCGGCAACGCGTCGCACGAGCTGCGTACGCCGCTGGCCATCAACCGCACGCTGCTGGAGGTGCACCTCTCCGACCCGGGCGCGCCGGACGAGCTGAAACAGCTGGGCAAGACGCTCCTCGCCACCAACGAGCGCAGCGAACAGCTGGTGGAGGGCCTGCTGCTGCTCGCCCGCAGCGAGAACCAGATCGTCGAGCGCAAACCGGTCGACCTGGCCGAGGTCGCCACCCGGGCCGTGGACCAGGCCCGCGGCGAGGCCGAGGCCAAGGGCGTCGAGTTCCGCGGCCGGCGTGCGCCCGCCCTCGTGCAGGGAAACGGCGTCCTGCTGGAGCGGATCGCCCTGAACCTCGTGCAGAACGCCGTGCGCTACAACGTCGCGGAGGGAGGATGGGTGGAGGTCGACACCGAGATCGCACACGGTCAGGCGGTGCTGGTGGTCTCGAACACGGGCCCGGTGGTTCCGGCGTACGAGATCGACAACCTCTTCGAGCCGTTCCGGCGGCTGCGCCAGGAGCGGACCGGCAGCGACAAGGGCGTGGGACTCGGCCTGTCGATCGCCCGTTCCGTTGCGCGCGCCCACGGTGGCCGTATCATCGCGGAGCCGCGCGAGGGCGGCGGCCTCGTGATGCGGGTTACCCTGCCGGTCTGATGCCCGGCCGACCTGCGATCGCGATGTCATCGGCCCTCGTGACCGGAAAAATCTTCTGTTCGCTTTACGCGGAATTTTCGGGACTCATACCGACCGGTTCTGTGTGTGATCGATCACAGAGGTGACTTTCCGGTCATCTACTCTCCGTGATCGGAAAACCTTACGGAAAGCCGGTAAAAGTCCGGGTTTTCAGGGGTCCGGATCACGGGAAGTACACGGGGTGGCACCCGTGCAGTGCAACCTTCGGACCGTGTACGGTCCCGATCGCCGTCCAACCCGATCACGTTTGAGGGGTCCGGTTGGGTGTCGATTGAGTAACAGACCTTGATGTGAGGCAAAATCTCCGCCTCGGGTCGGGCACAAGTCCGGCCTCTCACGCGTTACGTGCGCTGGAGACACCACAGACACCCAGAGGGGGAGAGCGACATGGCAACGGACTACGACACCCCACGCAAGACCGATGACGACCTCAACGAGGACAGCATCGAAGAGCTCAAGGCTCGTCGGAACGACAAGACGACGTCGACCGTCGACGTCGACGAGTTCGAGGCCGCTGAAGGCCTCGAACTGCCCGGAGCGGACCTCTCGAACGAGGAGCTGGCCGTCCGGGTGCTGCCCAAGCAGGCCGACGAGTTCACCTGCATGAGCTGCTTCCTGGTGCACCACCGGAGCCAGCTGGCCCGCGAGAAGAACGGCCAGCCGATCTGCCGCGACTGCGACTGAGGTCCGGTCGGCCGTGGCAGGCGGGACACCACCCCGGAAACCGTCCAGGAAGCTGGGTTTCCGGCGGAAGGGAGCCCAGGAGCCCGAGGCGCAGCAGAGCGCTCCGGGCCCGTGGGAGGGTGCCCTGACGCCGGAGGAGTCCGGGCACGGGCACACCGGCCGACCGCCGTCCTCCGGCGACGCAGGTGACGACGAGCGGGGCCTGCCGGCCTCGCTCGAGAAAGCGCCGCAGGAGGGCCCCCCGTCCGGGCACAGACGTCTGGACGCGGTCAGAAGCGGCGTGCGCAGGAGCGGCGTGGCTGCCAAGGCCGCGGTCGGTTACGTGGCCGACCGGCTGATCGACACCGCACCGCGCATCCCGGTGCGCGATCTCGCGACCCTGCGCGAACAGTTCCCGGGTCTCGGCCCCGAGGAGATCGCCGACAAGCTGGTGGCCGGAGCGGCCAACGCAAGCTCCACCGTCGGAGCCGGCATCGGCGCGGCAGCCATGCTGCCCGTGCCTCCCGCGATGCCAGCCGAGCTGGCGACGGAGATCATCAGCGTCGCCGCGATCGAGCTTAAGCTCGTCGCCGAGCTCCACGAGGTCTACGGCATGCGGCCGCCGGGCGGCCTCAGGGAGCGCGGCAATGCCTATCTGACCTCCTGGACGGAGGAACGCGGGATCGACGTGACCAAGCCCGCGACGGTCAACGCCGCGCTGGGCGGCCAGATGAAGCGCGAGCTGCGCCAGCAGATCATGAAGCGCACGGTGCGCAATCTTCCGAACCTGATGCCGTTCATGGTCGGTGCCGCTGTCGGCGCCGTGATGAACCGGCGGGACACCAGGAAGCTCGCCCACCGCATCAGGAAGGACCTGCGTAAACGGCAGGTCCCGTGGGACGCACTGCCCGAGCTGCCCCGGCTGGAGAAGCCGAAGGGAGAGCTGCCCCCGGAGCTTCCGCCCGAGCTGCGCCGGCGACTGGAGGACTGAGATCCCGCTACCGGGAGGCCGAGTCCCCGGTGCCGATCGGGAGTGCCGGGCCCACCCTCGCGCGAGCCGTCGAGCCGTCGAGCGGCCGCGTCACCGAGCCGCCGGGTCGCAGGAGCGGCCGAGTCATGGAGCCGCCCGGCCGCAGAGCCGCCCCGGGGAGCCTTTCCGCCGGATCAGCCCCGGTCTGCGCGGGCGCTCTCGAGCGCGGCCACCAGGGCCCGTGGGTCCCGGGTCGAGACGTACACGTAGGGCGTCGGGTCCTCGGGGTCCGTCACCGGCACGCGTACAGCTGTGGGCACATAGCTGCGCAGCAGCATGTACGCGCGCGCATCCGCCTTGTAGGAGCGCCAGGCCCGCGCCTCCTCGGCGTCCAGCACCTCGGCATCGCCCAGCGCCGACACCGGGATCCGGGCATCGCCCGCGACCAGCGAGTCCGCCACCACCCGGATGCGGGCGGAGCCGTACGCACTCACGGTGGCCGCCGCCAGGGCGCCCGCCCCGATGAGTCCGCCCAGCATCGCCACCGCGCCCAGCGGCAGCAGCACCACAGCGCCCGAGAGCGCCACCAGAGCGGTGAGCACCCACCAGGAACGGGGGGCGGTGAGACGTTCGTCGTAGCGCGGTCCGGAAGGGGTGCCGGAGGGGGTGGCCGAGGGCTGCATGAATCCAAGCTTGGCACGGCGCGACCTGCGGCAGGTGGCGCGGGTAAGGTCTGCGCCTGTGAGTACGACACTGACCCCTCCGGCCGACGCCACACCGCCGGTACGGCACCCCGACGCGCCCGCCCCGGGCGACCTCCTCGGCGCGCATTACGAACACTGCTTCGGCTGCGGCGGTGCCCAGCCGCACGGGCTGCACCTGGAGGCACGGGCAGGCGAGGGCGTCAGTCTCACGGCCGAGTTCACGGTCACCGCCGCCCACCAGGGCGCGCCGGGCCTCGCCCACGGCGGCGTACTGGCCACGGCGCTCGACGAGACGCTCGGCTCGCTGAACTGGCTGCTGCGGGTGATCGCGGTGACCGGGCGGCTGGAGACCGACTTCGTCCGTCCCGTCCCCGTCGGCACGGTGCTGTTCCTCGAGGCCGAGGTGACGGCCGTCAGCGGCCGCAAGATCTACTCCCGGGCCACCGGCCGGATCGGGGGACCCGACGGGCCCCTCGCCGTCCGCGCCGAAGCCCTCTTCATCGAGGTCAAGGTCGATCACTTCATCGACAACGGCCGTCCCGAGGAGATCCAGGCCGCCATGGCCGATCCCGACCAGGTCAGGCGCACCCGCGCCTTCGAGGTGAACCCCTGATGCGCAATCCTGTCGACGTACTGATCCGGCGCCTTGACCCGGAGGTACCGATTCCGTCCTACGGGCATCCGGGCGACGCCGGTGTCGATCTGGTGACCACGGAGGCCACCGAACTCGCACCCGGAGAGCGCGCGGTTCTTCCCACGGGAGTGTCTGTCGCGCTCCCTGACGGGTATGCGGCCTTCGTGCATCCGCGCTCGGGGCTCGCGGCCCGCTGCGGCGTCGCCCTCGTCAATGCCCCAGGGACGGTGGATGCCGGGTACCGTGGGGAGATCAAGGTGATCGTGGTCAATCTGGACCCGCGTGAGAGCGTGCGGTTCGAACGGTTCGACCGCATTGCTCAACTGGTCGTCCAGCAGGTCGAGAAGGTGCGCTTCCACGAGGTGGCGGAGCTTCCCGGCTCGGCACGGGCCGAGGGGGGCTTCGGGTCCACCGGCGGTCACGCCGCCGTGGGCGGGTCGGTCGTGGGCGGCGCACAGGGTGGGAATCGATACGCTTCGGTCGTATCCGACCGGGAAGGACAGTGACGTGTTCGGACGTCGCAAGAAGAGCAGTTCCGCTGAGGATGCAGCGGATGTGGCGGGCGAGGCCGAGCAGGTCGTCGACGAGCTCGACACGGAGGACGCGGCAGCGGAGCAGGACGCGCCGCGCCGGATGAACCTTCCGCCGGCGCCCCGGCCGGACGGCCCCTGGGACGTGTCCGAGGTCTCCAGGCCCGGCGACGGCCGGGTGGACCTGGGCGGTCTCTTCGTGCCCGGAGTCGAGGGCATGGAGCTGCGCGTGGAGGTCGCGGGTGACGCGATCGTCGCCGCGACGGTCGTGCTGCGCGACAGCGCGATCCAGCTGCAGGCGTTCGCCGCGCCCAAGAAGGAAGGCATCTGGGGCGAGGTCCGCGAGGAGATCGCCTCCGGCATCACCCAGCAGGGCGGTGTCATCGACGAGGTCGAGGGCCCCTTGGGCTGGGAGCTGCGGGCCCAGGTGCCGGTCCAGCTGCCGGACGGCACCGGAGGCGTACAGCTGGTGCGCTTCGTCGGGGTCGACGGGCCGAGGTGGTTCCTGCGCGGAGTGATCTCCGGACAGGGAGCGGTGCAGCCGCAGGCGGCCGGACTGCTGGAGCAGATCTTCAAGGACACGGTCGTGGTGCGGGGCGAGGGCCCGATGGCGCCGCGTGACCCGATCGTCCTCAAGCTTCCGAACGACGCCCAGATGGTGCCAGAGGGCGTCCAGCAGGAGGACCAGGAGACGTCCCGTTTCTCCGGCGGTATGGGACAGCTGCAGCGCGGCCCGGAGATCACCGAGGTCCGCTGACGGCCGGCGAGCGGCAGATCACCGATCTCCCGCCGAGAGCCGACGCGGGCCGGAGATCACCCAGGTCCCGCCGAGAGTCACCCGATGGGCCGCGCTCCGTTCCCGGAGCGCGGCCCATCGGCGTTCCGCGGTGGGGCAAGCGATCGCTCACCCGGCGGCCCTCGGGCGCCCAACTCCCTTGTCCGAGCGGGTGGTGCCTGCACATACTGGCGCCGCATCGCTTCACCACGGGGGGACCGGATGACCGAGAGCTCCGCCGGACACGCGGCGGCCGCGATCGCCGACGGACAGGCCGAGGGGCCCATGGTCCGGGTCGAGGACCTGCACCGCTCGTACGGCACCGGCGCGGCGGCCGTCCACGCGCTGCGGGGAGTCTCCTTCGAGATCCCTCGCGGGGAGCTGGTCGCCCTCAAGGGCCGGTCGGGTTCCGGCAAGACCACGCTGCTCAATCTGCTCGGCGGTCTCGACAGCCCCGACCGGGGCGAGATCACCGTCGACGGTACGGATCTCCCGGGGCTCGGCGAGAACGGGCTGCTGGAGCTGCGCCGTGACCGGATCGGGTTCGTCTTCCAGTCCTTCGGGCTGATCCCGATCCTGACCGCGGCCGAGAACGTCGGCGTACCGATGCGGATGCGCAGGGCCGACCCGCGCGAGCGCGAGGAGCGCGTCGAACTGCTGCTGTCCCTGGTCGGCCTGGCCGAGCACGCCGCCCAGCGGCCCGGCGAGCTCTCCGGCGGACAGCGGCAGCGGGTCGCCATCGCCCGCGCCCTCGCCAATCACCCTGCGCTGCTGATCGCCGACGAGCCGACCGGCCAGCTGGACGCCGAGACGGGCCTCGCGGTCATGGAACTGCTGCGTGCGGTGGTCCGCGGTGAGGGTGTGACCGCCCTGGTCGCGACGCACGACGCCCAGTTGCTCGGCCTCGCCGACCGGGTGCTCGAGCTGAGCGACGGCGAGATCACCGAGCAACAGCCACTGGCCGGTGGCAGGTAGCCCGTACCCGGTGCGCGGGAGACCCCGGCGGCATCAGAATCGCGTCAATGACGACCCCGGGCATCGCAGTGGGTCCGATTTGCCGCATTTGAGGGCTGTAGCTTCGGCAGGGCGTCCGCTCGGACGCAGCTGCCGCTGTGCGGCGGGCACTGAAGGACAATGAGGCCATGGGACGCGGCAAGCTACGGATCTACCTCGGCGCGGCGCCCGGTGTCGGCAAGACGTACGCGATGCTCTCCGAGGCGCACCGCCGGGTCGAGCGGGGCACCGACTGCGTCGTGGCCTTCGTGGAGCACCACGACCGGCCGCGGACCGAGGTCATGCTGCACGGTCTCGAGCAGATCGTGCGCCGAGAGATCGGGTACCGGGACGCGGTCTTCACCGAGATGGACGTGGACGCGGTGCTGGAGCGCCGTCCCGCCGTCGCCCTGGTGGACGAGCTGGCGCACACCAACGTGCCGGGCTCGCGCAACGCCAAGAGGTGGCAGGACGTCGAGGAACTGCTGTCGGCGGGGATCGACGTCATCTCGACCGTCAACATCCAGCATCTGGAGTCGCTCGGCGACGTCGTCGAGTCGATAACCGGCGTACGGCAGCGGGAGACCGTCCCCGACGAGATCGTCCGCCGCGCCGACCAGATCGAACTGGTCGACATGTCCCCCCAGGCGCTGCGCCGCCGGATGGCGCACGGCAACATCTACAAGCCGGACAAGATCGACGCGTCCCTCTCCAACTACTTCCGCCCCGGGAACCTCACAGCCCTGCGCGAGCTGGCCCTCCTGTGGGTCGCCGACCGGGTCGACGAATACCTCCAGCAGTACCGCGGCGAGCACAACATCCGCTCCACCTGGCAGGCCCGCGAGCGCATCGTCGTCGGGCTCACCGGCGGCCCCGAGGGACGCACCCTCATCCGCCGGGCGGCCCGTATGGCTGCCAAGGGCTCCGGAAGCGAGATCCTGGCCGTCTACATCGCCCGCAGTGACGGACTGACCTCGGCCTCCCCCAAGGAGCTGGCGGTCCAGAGGACCCTCGTCGAGGACCTCGGAGGTACGTTCCACCACGTCGTCGGCGACGACATCCCCTCCGCGCTGCTCGAGTTCGCACGCGGCGTCAACGCCACCCAGATCGTGCTCGGCTCCAGCCGCCGCAAGAGCTGGCAGTACATCCTCGGGCCCGGTGTCGGCGCCACCGTCGCCCGCGAGTCCGGTCCCGACCTCGACGTCCACATCGTCACCCACGGCGAGGTGGGCCGCGGCCGGGGACTGCCCGTCGCCCGCGGTGCCCGGCTCGGCCGCTCCCGGATCATCTCGGGCTGGCTGGTCGGCGTGGTCGGCCCGGTGCTGCTGGCGCTGCTGCTGACGCATATCGAGGCCGATCTCGGCCTCGCCAACGACATGCTGCTGTTCCTGTCGCTGACGGTGGCCGCCGCGATGCTCGGCGGGCTGCTCCCGGCGCTGGCCTCCGCCGCCTTCGGCTCACTGCTGCTGAACTACTACTTCGCGCCGCCGCTGCACCGGTTCACGATCGCCGACCCCAAGAACATCGTGGCGATCGTGGTCTTCTTCGGGGTCGCCGTCGCCGTCGCCTCCGTGGTCGACCTGGCCGCCCGCCGCACCCACCAGGCCGCCAGACTGCGCGCCGAGTCCGAGGTCCTGTCGTTCCTGGCCGGCAGCGTGCTGCGCGGCGAGACCAGCCTGGAAGCGCTGCTGGAGCGGGTCCGCGAGACCTTCTCGATGGAGTCCGTCGCCCTGCTGGAGCGGGAGAGCGACGTGGACCCGTGGACCTGCGCGGGCAGCGTCGGGCCGGCACCCGTCGCACGGCCCGACGAAGCCGACGTGGACATGCCCGTCGGCGATCACATGGCACTCGCCCTTTCCGGCCGGGTACTGCCCGCGGAGGACCGGCGCGTGCTCGGTGCCTTCGCCGCCCAGGCCGCCGTCGTACTCGACCGGCAGCGCCTCGTCGGGCAGGCCGAGGAGGCCCGCAAGCTCGCCGAGGGCAACCGGATACGCACCGCGCTGCTCGCCGCCGTCAGCCACGATCTGCGTACGCCGCTCGCCGGCATCAAGGCCGCCGTCACCTCGCTCCGCTCCGACGACGTCGAATGGTCCGAGGAGGACAGGGCCGAACTCCTCGAAGGCATCGAGGCAGGAGCGGACCGGCTCGACCACCTCGTGGGCAATCTGCTCGACATGTCCCGGCTGCAGACCGGCACGGTCACCCCGCTCATCCGCGACATCGACCTCGACGAGGTCGTCCCCATGGCGCTCGTCGGCATCCCCGACACCGCGGTCGATCTCGAGATCCCCGAGGCGCTGCCCATGGTGCGTGTCGACAAGGGACTGCTGGAACGGGCCGTCGCCAACATCGTCGAGAACGCCGTCAAGTACAGCCCGGACGGGACACCCGTCCTGGTGTCCGCCAGCGCGCTGGGCGACCGTGTCGAGGTACGGGTCGTGGACCGCGGCCGCGGGGTCCCTGACGATGCGAAGGAACGGATCTTCGAGCCCTTCCAGCGGTACGGGGACGCCCCGCGCGGCTCCGGCGTGGGTCTCGGGCTCGCGGTGGCGCGCGGCTTCGCCGAATCGATGGGAGGCACCCTGTCCGCCGAGGACACCCCCGGCGGCGGGCTGACGATGGTCCTCACATTCCAGGCGGCGGCCGTAGGCGCCCCGACCGCTGCCGAACCCCCTGTCCGGATCACCGGCTGATCCGGGCCCAGCCCAGCCCCCGCAGAGCCCCCCGCAGAGCCCCCCGCAGAGCCCCCCGCAGAGCCCCCCGCAGAGCCCCCCGCAGAGCCCCTGCGCACAGACGAGAGACGAAAGGAAGGCACTCATGACCCGAGTGCTCGTGGTCGACGACGAGCCGCAGATCGTACGCGCCCTCGTGATCAACCTGAAGGCGCGCAAGTACGAGGTGGACGCGGCCCCCGACGGGACGACCGCGCTGCAGCTCGCCGCGGCGCGTCAGCCCGACGTCGTCGTCCTCGACCTCGGCCTGCCGGACATGGACGGCGTCGAGGTGATCAAGGGCCTGCGCGGCTGGACCCGCGTCCCGATCCTCGTGCTCTCCGCCCGGCACACCTCCGACGAGAAGGTCGAGGCGCTGGACGCCGGCGCCGACGACTACGTGACCAAGCCGTTCGGGATGGACGAGCTGCTGGCACGGCTGCGCGCGGCGGTGCGCCGGGCCGAGCCGGCCGGAGCCGGTGACGACGAGATCGTTCTCGTCGAGACCGAGGGCTTCACCGTCGATCTCGCGGCGAAGAAGGTGCACCGGGACGGCAAGGACGTACGGCTCACCCCGACCGAGTGGCATCTGCTGGAGGTCCTGGTCCGCAACACCGGGCGGCTCGTCAGCCAGAAGCAGCTGCTCCAGGAGGTCTGGGGGCCCTCGTACGGCACAGAGACGAACTATCTGCGGGTCTACATGGCCCAGCTGCGACGCAAGCTGGAGGCGGATCCGTCCCACCCGAGACACTTCGTCACGGAACCGGGCATGGGATACCGCTTCGAGCGCTGACGCGGCTTCCCTGGCGGCCAGGACGCACGGGACGGTCCGCGGGGCGGCGCGGGGTGGACGACCGCTGTGGTCGGCACCCGCCGGTACCTGAGGTCGCAGCTCACCGGCGCCGGCGTCGGCAGCTCATCGGCGCCGGGGCATACCCCGGTACGCTTTCTGTATGAGTGCTGCCCCCCGATCCGAGAACGCCGAGAAGCCGGCCGGACGCTTCCGCCGGATGCTCGACCGTCTGTCCAGCTCCCAGCAGGACCTCGAGTCCGAGGAGCTCCAGGAGGACTCGCAGGCATCGGGCTGCACACGCATCTCCGACTGCGACGACCGCCAGATCGTGAAGGTGACTGGTACCTTGCGCACGGTCACCCTGCGGCCGAGGGCCGGAGTGCCGGCCCTGGAGGCGGAGCTGTTCGACGGCTCCGCCGCCTTGGACGTGGTGTGGCTGGGCCGGCGCTCGATCGTGGGCATAGAGCCGGGCCGCAAGATGATCGCGTCGGGCCGGATCGCCATGAGCCACGGCCGACGGGTGCTGTTCAATCCCAAATACGAGCTGCGACCGCTCGGACAGGAGTAGCCGGTGACGTCCCTCGACAAGCCGACCACGCAGGAACAGGAAGACGGCGGCCACGACCACGCCAAGGCCCTCACGGAAGCCGCCCTGTTCGAAGCCTTCGGCGGGGTCCGGGGCATGGTGGAGACAGTCCTGCCCGGACTGCTGTTCGTCACGATCTTCACGATCAACAAGGACCTGCACATCTCGGCGATCGCCGCGCTCGCGGTGTCGCTGGTGCTCGTCGCCGTGCGGCTGATCCGCAGGGACACCGTGAAGCACGCGTTCAGCGGGGTCTTCGGGGTGGCCTTCGGCGTCGTCTTCGCGATGATGACCGGCAACGCGAAGGACTTCTACCTGCCGGGCATGCTGTACACGCTGGGCCTGGCCCTCGCGTACATCATCACGACGATCGCGGGCGTCCCGCTGATCGGCCTGATCCTCGGCCCGGTCTTCAAGGAGAACCTCTCCTGGCGCACCCGCAACCCCGGCCGCAAGAAGGCCTACGCCAAGGCGAGCTGGGCCTGGGGACTGATCCTCCTCGCCAAGTGCGCGATCCTCTTCCCGCTCTACTGGTGGGCGGACACCACTCAGTTCGGCTGGGTCCTGGTGGCCCTCAAGATCCCGCCCTTCCTGCTGGCGGTCTATCTGACCTGGGTCTTCCTGGCGAAGGCTCCGCCGCCGATCGACGTCTTCGCGGAGATGGAGGCGGAGGAACGCGCGGCGGAGGAGCGTGAGGCGGCGGCCTCACGGGAACGCGAGACGTAGGCGCTCCCCGCGCCGTATGCGCTGCGGGCCCGGGACCGGCACGTGGTCCCGGGCCCTTCGCATGCCCGCGTCGGCTGGCTGCCGGGCAGCCGGGCTGCCTGCGGTGCCTGTGCTGCTTGTGCTGCTTGTGCTGCCGGGCTGCCTGTGTTGCCTGCGGTGCCAGTGATGCCTGTGCTGCCTGCGGTGGCTGTCTGCTTCGTGCTGCCCGTTCTGGCTGTCTGGGCTGTACGCCTCGTGCCGCCGCCCGCGCTGCCCTCGGCCGCGCGCCCGTGCTGGCGGTGCCTGCGGTGCCTGTGCTGCCCGCGCCCGGCGCAAGGCGACGCGCTCTGCACGCATGTCCCGGTGCGCGGCCGAGGGCCCGTCACGCACGAGCGGGGCCGGGGAACCATCGGTTCCCCGGCCCCGCTCCATACGTGAGCGTCAGCTCGTCGTCCCATCCCCTCGGCGGACCGAGAGAAGGTCTTCCAACTGCTCCTCGCGTGCCTGGGCCGCGACGAAGAGGAGTTCGTCGCCCGGCTCCAGCGTCTCCTCGCCGTGCGGCGTGAGCACCCGCGGACCGCGGATGATCGTCACCAGCGAGGTGTCCTCCGGCCATGCCACGTCCCCGACCTGCGTGCCCGCCAGCGCCGACTCCGGCGGCAGCGTCAGCTCGACCAGGTTCGCGTCGCCGTGGCTGAAGCGCAGCAGCCGGACCAGATCACCGACGCTCACGGCCTCCTCGACCAGCGCCGACATCAGACGCGGCGTGGAGACCGCGACATCCACACCCCAGGACTCGTTGAAGAGCCACTCGTTCTTGGGATTGTTGACCCGGGCGACCACGCGCGGCACGCCGTACTCGGTCTTCGCCAGCAGCGACACGACCAGGTTCACCTTGTCGTCACCGGTCGCCGCGATCACGACGTTGCAGCGCTGCAGCGCCGCCTCGTCCAGCGACGTGATCTCGCAGGCGTCGGCCAGCAGCCACTCCGCCTGCGGCACCCGCTCCACCGAGATGGCGGTGGGCGCCTTGTCGATCAGGAGCACTTCGTGCCCGTTCTCCAGGAGCTCTCCGGCGATGGAACGACCCACCGCGCCGGCCCCGGCAATCGCGACCCGCATCAGTGACCGCCCTCCTCGGGACCCTGGGCGAACGCCGCCTCGACCTTCTCGATCTCGTCGGTCCGCATCATCACGTGGACCAGGTCGCCTTCCTGCAGCACCGTCTGGGACGTGGGCAGAACCGCCTCGCCCAGCCGGGTCAGGAACGCGACCCGCACGCCCGTCTCCTCCTGCAGATTGCTCACCTTGTGCCCGATCCAGGCCTGCGACGTATGGACCTCGGCGAGCTGTACGCCACCGCTCGGGTCCCGCCACAGCGGCTCCGCGCCGGACGGCAGCAGTCGCCGCAGCATCTGATCGGCGGTCCACCGGACCGTGGCGACGGTCGGGATCCCCAGCCGCTGGTACACCTCTGCGCGCCGGGGGTCGTAGATCCGGGCGGCCACGTTCTCGATCCCGAACATCTCGCGGGCGACCCGCGCGGCGATGATGTTCGAGTTGTCGCCGCTGCTCACCGCGGCGAAGGCCCCGGCTTCCTCGATGCCCGCCTCGCGCAGGGTGTCCTGGTCGAAGCCGACACCCGTGACACGCCGGCCGCCGAAGCCGGAGCCCAGGCGGCGGAAAGCCGTCGGGTCCTGGTCGACGACGGCGACCGTGTGACCCTGCTGCTCCAGGGTCTGAGCGAGTGCCGCTCCCACGCGGCCGCAGCCCATGATGACAATGTGCACCTAACTACCCCGCAGTCCTGGTCATCCCGATGACCTGCGCAAACACCCTGCTCACTCTTCTCTCTCGGCTCTGCCGGGCAATGAAGGGGCAACGGCGTGCGGTGTTGCCCCTGATGAGCTTATGACGCGGCGACGACGTTGCCCTCATCCGGTCACCGGTTGGCAAGGTGGCGCGATTCGGCCCGCTCGACGCGACCGCCCCCGTGGTCGCCGACGCAACGCTGATCTCGCCGCCGGCCTGTCGGCGGGCCTGCCGACGGGCCCCGAGGGAGGCGGCCTCTGAGCAGCCGACGATCTCCGGAGGGGTGGTGGATGGGCGCGAACGATATAGAACGCTTACCATCCTCTGCGTGTCCAAACTGACCGACATTCCCAAACGGATCCTGATCGGCAGGGCGCTGCGCAGCGACAGGCTGGGGGAAACGCTCCTGCCCAAGCGCATCGCACTCCCCGTCTTCGCCTCCGACCCGCTGTCCTCGGTGGCGTACGCCCCGGGAGAAGTCCTGCTGGTTCTCTCTATCGCGGGTGTGTCGGCGTACCACTTCAGCCCGTGGATCGCCGCGGCCGTCGTGGTCCTGATGTTCACCGTCGTCGCCTCGTACCGGCAGAACGTCCACGCGTACCCCAGCGGCGGCGGCGACTACGAGGTGGCGAACACCAACCTCGGCCCCAAGGCGGGGCTCACCGTCGCCAGCGCACTGCTCGTCGACTACGTCCTCACCGTCGCCGTGTCCATCTCCTCCGGCGTGGAGAACCTGGGCTCCGCGATCCCCTTCGTCGTCGAGCACAAGGTGCTCTGTGCCGTAGGCATCATCGTGCTGCTGACGCTGATGAACCTGCGCGGTGTGAAGGAGTCGGGCAAGCTCTTCGCCATCCCGACGTACGTCTTCGTCGCCGGCGTCTTCATCATGGTCGCGTGGGGCGCCTTCAGAGGCCTCGTCCTCGGCGAGACCATGGAGGCTCCGACCGCCGGTCTTGAGATCAAACCCGAGCAGCAGGGGCTGGCCGGCTTCGCGCTGGTGTTCCTGCTGCTGCGCGCCTTCTCCTCCGGATGTGCCGCGCTCACCGGCGTCGAGGCGATCAGCAACGGCGTCCCCGCCTTCCGCAAACCCAAGAGCAGGAACGCCGCCACGACGCTGCTGCTCATGGGCGCCCTCGCCGTCACCATGTTCTGCGGCATCATCGGCCTCGCCATGGCCACCGATGTGAGGATGGCCGAGAACCCCGCACACGACCTGATCCGAGACGGCACCCCGGTCGGCTCCGATTACGTCCAGGACCCGGTGATCTCGCAGGTGGCGGCAGCCGTGTTCGGCGACGGCACGTTCTTGTTCGTGTTGCTCGCCGCGGCCACGGCCCTGGTCCTCTTCCTGGCCGCGAACACCGCGTACAACGGCTTCCCGCTGCTCGGCTCGATCCTCGCCCAGGACCGTTACCTGCCGCGCCAGCTGCACACCCGGGGCGACCGGCTCGCCTTCTCCAACGGCATCGTGCTGCTGGCCGGCGCCGCCGTCCTGCTCGTCTGGGTCTACGGCGCGGACTCCACGAAGCTGATCCAGCTCTACATCGTCGGCGTCTTCGTCTCCTTCACGCTCAGCCAGACCGGCATGGTCCGGCACTGGAACCGCCATCTGCGCAGCGAGCGCGACCCCGCCAAGCGACGCCACATGGTCCGCTCCCGCGCGATCAACGCCTTCGGTGCCTTCTTCACCGGCCTGGTGCTGGTCGTCGTGCTGGTCACCAAGTTCACGCACGGTGCCTGGGTCGCCCTGCTCGGCATGGTGATCTTCTACGGGACGATGACAGCGATCCGTAAGCACTACGACCGCGTCGCGGACGAGATCGCGGCACCGGACGAGCCGACCGACGACACCGTGCGCCCCTCCCGGGTGCACTCCATCGTGCTCGTCTCGAAGCTTCACCGTCCGACGCTGCGCGCCCTCGCCTACGCCAAGCTGATGCGCTCCGACAGGCTCGAGGCGCTCAGCATCAACGTCGACCCGGCCGAGACGAAGGCCCTCAAGGAGGAGTGGGACCGGCGCGGCATCAACGTACCGCTGAAGATCCTCGACTCCCCGTACCGCGAGATCACCCGGCCGATCATCGAGTACGTGAAGAGCCTGCGCCGCGAGAGTCCGCGTGACGCGGTCAGCGTGATCATTCCCGAGTACGTGGTCGGCCACTGGTGGGAGCATCTGCTCCACAACCAGAGCGCCCTGCGCCTCAAGGGGCGTCTGCTGTTCACCCCGGGCGTCATGGTGACCTCGGTCCCGTACCAGCTGCAGTCCTCCGAGCTCGCGAAGAAGCGGGCGAGGAAGCGCCAGGAGTGGAACGCGCCGGGCTCGGTGCGGCGTGGCCCCGTGAACGAGCGCCCCAAGGAGCCCAGCAGCAAGGGCTGAGGAGCCCCGGCATCGGGCGTCCGGGAGGCACGTAGACTGGGGGGCTGTCGTCCGCACACGGGCGACAGCCCCCATTCCCCTGGAGCCGTCCCCGTCATGCAGAACGCACCTGAGTCTTCGCTGGTCGGGGAGGAGTACGAGGTCGAGGTCGGCCCCGTCGCACACGGCGGCCACTGCATCGCCCGCACGGACGGCGGACGCGTCCTCTTCGTCCGGCACGCGCTGCCCGGCGAGAAGGTCGTCGTCCGGGTCACCGAGGGCGAGGAGAGCTCCCGCTATCTGCGGGCCGACGCCGTACGCGTACTGGAGCCGTCCAAGGACCGCGTCGAGGCGCCCTGCCCGTACGCCGGCCCAGGCAAGTGCGGCGGCTGCGACTGGCAGCACGCCAAGCCGGGTGCGCAGCGCCGCTTCAAGGGCGAGGTCGTCGCGGAGCAGCTCCAGCGGCTCGCGGGGCTGACCCCCGAGGAGGCCGGCTGGGACGGCACCGTGATGCCCGCCCCCGGCGACAAGCTCCCGCCCGGCGAGGTGCCCGCGTGGCGTACGCGGATCCAGTACGCGGTCGACGCGGAGGGCCGTGTCGGTCTTCGCAAGCACCGCTCGCACGACGTGCAGCCGATCGACCACTGCATGATCGCCGCACCGGGCGTCACGGAGCTGGGCATCGAGAAGCAGGACTGGCCGCAGATGGAGACGGTCGAGGCCATCGCCGCGATCGGTTCCAGCGACCGCCAGGTCGTTCTCACCCCGCGGCCCGGCGGCCGGCTGCCCCTGGTGGAGCTGGACCGGCCCGTCTCGGTCCTGCGGGTCGAGGAGCGCGACGGTTCGGTGCACCGCGTGCACGGCCGCGCCTTCGTCCGCGAGCGCGCCGACGAGCGGACCTACCGCGTGGGCATGGGCGGCTTCTGGCAGGTACACCCGCAGGCCGCCGACGTCCTGGTCACCGCCGTGATGCAGGGTCTGCTGCCGCGCAAGGGCGACATGGCGCTCGATCTGTACTGCGGCGTCGGCCTCTTCGCGGGCGCGATCGCGGACCGGGTCGGCGAGCAGGGCGCGGTGCTCGGCATCGAGTCCGGCAAGCGGTCGGTCGAGGACGCGCGCCACAACCTCCAGCACTTCGAGCGCGTCCGTATCGAGCAGGGCAAGGTGGAGCAGGTCCTGCCCCGGACGGGGATCAGCGAGGTCGACCTGATCGTCCTCGACCCGCCGCGCGCGGGCGCGGGCAAGCAGACGGTCCAGCACCTCTCCCGCCTGGGCGCCCGCCGCATCGCGTACGTGGCCTGCGACCCGGCGGCGCTCGCCCGCGACCTGGCGTACTTCCGCGAGGGCGGCTACAAGCCGCGCACGCTGCGGGCGTTCGACCTGTTTCCGATGACGCATCACGTGGAGTGCGTGGCGATCCTGGAACCGGCAGGGAAGGACGCCTGACCTGCGGTTTTGCGCGTGCGCATCATGTGCGTCACGGGCGATGACTTGACGCATGCCTGGCGTACGCCTGGCACGTTTGCTGACAGGTCGTCACTGCCGGAAAGCCGCCCATCGGCCCGGCCCGCATCCGGGCCGGGCC
>NZ_JBHVDH010000043.1:0-16595 GCF_042802855.1 Streptomyces sp. NPDC057445
ACTCTGGCGGGTTTCGGCGTTTCGCGGTTTGTGGAGGTGGGTCCGGATGCGGTGCTGACGGCCATGGCCCAGGACTGCCTGACCGACACCGACGAAGCCTTGCTGGTTCCTACCTTGCGCCGGGACCGGGACGAGCCCCACGCACTGCTCACCGCCCTGGGTGACCTGCACGTCCACGGCACCGACATCGACTGGAAAGCCGTACTCGCAGGCCGCGGCGCCCGCCGGATCGACCTGCCCACCTACCCCTTCCAACGCCAACGCTACTGGCTCGACGTCCAGGACTATCTTGCCGAGTCGTGGCTTGCGAAGGACCTCGGAACCAATCCGGCGACGTTGGGCGTGACGGCGCTCGACCACCCGCTGCTCGGTGCCGCTGTCGCCGTGCCCGACACCGGGGCCGTGGTGCTCACCGGGCGGTTGTCGGCACAGGACCAGCCGTGGCTGGTCGACCACGATGTGCTCGGCAGCATCCTGTTGCCCGGCACCGGATTCGTGGAGCTCGCGCTGCGTGCTGCCGAAGAGGTGGGCTGCGAGGGGATCGAGGAGCTGACGATCACCAGCCCCTTGGTCCTGCCTGACGAAGGCGGTGTGTTCATACGGGTTCTGGCCGGTGAGCCGGACGCATCCGGACGCCGCACGGTCACGGTCTACTCGCGGACCGAGTCGCAGCCCGAAGCCTCGTGGACTCTGCACGCCGAGGGTGTCCTGACGCCAGGTGCCGCCAGCTCGTCCTCCGACCTCACCACTTGGCCGCCGCCCGGTGCCACCGTACGGAGCACCGAAGGGGCGTACGAGCGGCTGCTCGGCCGTGGCTACGGCTACGGCCCGGTGTTCCAGGGGCTGCGCGCGGCATGGGAGCGCGGTGACGAGTTGTTTGCCGAAGTCGTCCTCGCGGAAACGGCCCACACCGACGCCCGGCGCTGCGGTCTGCACCCCGCCCTGCTGGACGCCGCCATGCATGCCTCACTGCTGGAAGACCTCGACGGCTCTGGGGCCACGGTGCTTCCGTTCT
Organism: Streptomyces sp. NPDC057445; assembly: GCF_042802855.1. Lineage (NCBI taxonomy): Bacteria > Bacillati > Actinomycetota > Actinomycetes > Kitasatosporales > Streptomycetaceae > Streptomyces > Streptomyces sp. NPDC057445. The sequence continues at coordinate 1,016 of NZ_JBHVDH010000043.1, forward strand.
CCTGGAACGGCGTGTCCCGGTACGTCGGGGGTGCCACGGCGCTGCGTGTGCGCATGGCGCCCAACGGGCCGGACAGTGTCACCGTTGACGTCGCCGACCAGACGGGGCAGCCCGTGCTGTCCGTGGCATCTCTGGTGTCCCGCACGGTCTCCCAGCAACAGCTCGACAGCGTTCGGAACATCGGGAAAGCAGCGCTGTACCGGGTGCAGTGGCAGCCCGCCGACTCCACCGGACGACAGCCCGACCGGCCGCGGTTGGCCGTCGTCGGGTACCTGGACCTGGGTGTACCCGCCTTCCCCAGCCTTGCCGAGCTGACCGACGCCGTCGACTCAGGGGCCATCGACGTGCCCGAAGTGGTCCTGCTGCCGGTCGAGGTGAACACCGGCGACGTGCCCGCCGACGTACGCAAGGCGACCTCCGCCGTCCTGAACACGATCCAGTCCTGGTTGGCCGACGAGCGCCTCACCGACGCCCGCCTGGCGATCGTGACAAGGCAGGCCGTGACCACCCGAAGCCAGGTTCACCACCTCGACCTGGCAACCGCACCCGTCTGGGGCCTGGTCCGGGCGGCGCAGGCGGAGAACCCCGGCCGGTTCGTGCTGGCCGACCTCGACAATTCCGGTGAATCCCGGACGGCACTGGCGGCAGCCATGGGCTCCGCGGAACCCGAGTTCGCCCTTCGGGACGGCACACTGCTCGTGCCCAGGCTGGTCACCGCTACCCCTGATCCCCTCGTACAACAGATCCAGGGCACCGCCCTGATCACCGGCGGTACCGGAGGTCTCGGAGCGCTCGTGGCCCGCCACCTGGTGACCGCGCACGGCGCGCGCCACCTCGTGCTGACGAGCCGCCGGGGCATGGACGCTCCCGGCGCCGCAGATCTGGCCGCAGAGCTGACCGAACTCGGCGCCGAGGTCACGGTGGCTGCCTGCGACGCCGCCGACCGCGACGCGCTTGCCACCGTGCTGGCCGCGATCCCGGCCGAGCACCCGCTCACGGTTGTGGTGCACGCCGCCGGCGTCGTGGACAACGGCCTCGTCACCACCCTCGACCAGGACCGGCTCGAGGCCATACTGCGCCCAAAGGTCGACGGCGCCTGGCACCTCCACGAGCTCACCCGCGAGGTGCCACTGTCCGCCTTCGTGCTCTTCTCCTCCGCTGGCGGACTGGTCCTCGCGGCCGGTCAGGGCAGTTATGCCGCGGCCAACGTGTTCCTGGACGCGCTGGCCGAGCACCGCACGGCCACCGGTCTCCCGGCCACCTCCCTGGCTTACGGCCTCTGGGGCACCGACACCGGTTTCGGCGCAGCCCTCACCGAGGCCGACCTGGACCGGATGGCCAAGCACGGCTTTCCGGCACTCACCCAGGCCGAAGGGCTTGCCGCATTCGATGCGGCGCTGAGCGGCGCAGCCACCGTGGTGCCGATCAAGGTGGACCCGGCCGGGGTCCGGGCGAACGGCGAAGTCCCCGCGCTGCTGCGCGGGCTGATCCGTGTACCGCGTCAGGTCCGTGCGGCGGCCCGCTCCGAACTGTCGGGCCGCCTTTCCGGCCTCGGCGGCGAGGAGCGCGTGCGCGTGCTGCTCGACCTGGTCCGTACCGAGGTCGCCGCCGTGCTCGGACACGAATCCGCCCGGGCCGTCGAGCCGGACAGGGCCTTCTCCGAACTCGGCTTCGACTCGCTGACCGCGGTCGAACTGCGCAACCGGCTGAACACCGCCACCGGTCTGCGGCTGCCCGCCACGCTGGTGTTCGACCACCCGACCGCGCGCGCCGCCGCCGAGCACCTCGACCAGGCCTTCACCGGAACCACAACGGACATCCCGGCCAGAATGCCGACCAGGGTGGACGAAGAGCCGATCGCCATCGTGGGCATGGCCTGCCGCTATCCCGGCGATGTGTCCTCGCCCGAGGATCTGTGGCGTCTGGTCGCGGACGGTGTCGACGCCATCGTCCCGTTGCCCACCGACCGAGGCTGGGACGAGGACCTGTACGACGCCGAGCCCGGCAAGCCCGGAAAGTGCTACGCGCGAGGCGGCGGACTGCTGCAGGGCGTCGGGGAGTTCGATGCCGGGTTCTTCGGCATCGGCCCTAACGAGGCGCTGGCGATGGATCCGCAGCAGCGGTTGCTGCTGGAGACGTCATGGGAGGCGATCGAGCGTGCGGGCATCGATCCGGCCTCGCTGCGAGGTAGCGCCACGGGTGTCTTCGTCGGGCTGATGTACCACGATTACGGCTACGGCAGCTCCAGTGGCGGCAGCGCAGTCGCGGGCCGGGTGTCCTATGCGTTCGGTCTGGAAGGCCCGGCCGTGGCGGTGGACACCGCATGCTCGTCCTCGCTCGTGGCGCTGCACTCCGCGGTGCAGGCGCTGCGCTCTGGTGAGTGTTCGCTGGCGCTGGCGGGTGGTGTGGCGATCATGGCCTCACCGGAGATCCTGGTCGAGTTCAGCCGCCAGCGTGGCCTGTCCCCGGACGGTCGCTGCCGTTCGTTCGCCGCCACAGCCGATGGGACCGGCTGGGGCGAGGGCGCCGGTGTGTTGTTGGTGGAGCGGTTGTCGGATGCGCGGCGCCTTGGGCATCCGGTGCTGGCGGTGGTGGCAGGTTCGGCGGTGAACCAGGACGGAGCCTCGAACGGCTTCTTCGCCCCGAACGGACCGTCCCAGCAACGGGTTATCCGTCAGGCGTTGGCGTCTGCGGGGTTGTCTTCCGCTGATGTGGATGCGGTCGAGGGGCATGGGACCGGGACCACGTTGGGTGATCCGATCGAGGCGCAGGCGTTGTTGGCGACCTACGGTCAGGGCAGGGCTGAGGGGCGTCCGTTGTGGTTGGGTTCGGTGAAGTCGAACATCGGGCATACGCAAGCGGCTGCGGGTATGGCCGGGATCATCAAGATGGTGCAGGGGATGCGGCATGGGGTGCTGCCGAGGACGTTGCACGTTGATGAGCCGTCGGGTCAGGTGGACTGGACGGCAGGCGCCGTGGAACTGCTCACGGATACCAGGGAGTGGCCGCGCGAAGAAGGTCGTCCCCGCCGGGCCGGTGTCTCCTCCTTCGGCCTCACCGGGACGAATGCGCATGTGATTCTCGAGGAGTCTGGGGCGGTCGAGGCGGCGGAGGGTGTGCCGTTTGTTGCTGAGGGTGGGCCGGTGGCGTGGGTGTTGTCGGGGAGGTCGCCGGGGGCGTTGGTGGGGCAGGCGGAGCGGCTCGGGTCCTATCTGGCGGGGCAGTCTGCGTTGCGGCCGGTGGATGTGGCGTGGTCGTTGGCGGGGCGGTCCGGGTTTGAGCATCGGGCTGTGGTGGTGGGTGCGGATCGTGTGCGGCTTCTGGACGGTCTGGCTGGTGTGACCGGTACGGCTTCACCTGGTCCGGGTGGGAAGTTGGCGTTGTTGTTTACGGGGCAGGGGTCTCAGCGGTTGGGGATGGGCCGGGGTTTGTATGGCGCGTTCCCGGTGTTTGCTGAGGTGTTCGATGCTGTGGTGGGGGAGTTGGAGGGGTTTCTGCCGGGGTCGTTGCGTGGGGTGTTGTGGGGCGAGGATGCCGGGTTGGTGGAGGGGACGGGGTGGGCTCAGCCGGGGTTGTTCGCGGTTGAGGTGGCTTTGTTCCGGCTGTTGGAGTCTGCTGGTGTGCGGCCGGACTTTGTGGCGGGGCATTCGGTGGGGGAGTTGGCGGCTGCTCATGTGGCGGGGGTGCTGAGTCTGGCGGATGCGGCCAGGCTGGTGGCCGCCCGCGGACTGTTGATGCAGGCGCTGCCTTCGGGTGGGGTGATGGTCGCGGTCCAGGCGTCCGAGGCGGAGGTCGTACCGCTGTTGGGTGAGGGTGTGCAGATCGCGGCGGTGAACGGTCCGTCGTCCGTGGTGCTCTCGGGCATCGAGGATGCGGTGCTCACGGTGGTGGCGGGGTTCGAGGCGCTGGGCCGCCGGGCCCGCCGGCTCGCGGTGTCGCATGCGTTCCATTCGGGGTTGATGGATCCGATGCTCGAGGAGTTCGCGACGGTGGCGGGCGAGGTCTCGTTCCATCGTGCGGGGATTCCGTTGGTGTCGGCGCTGACCGGGCGGCTTGCGGGTGAGGAGGTGCTCGCCCCGCAGTACTGGGTGCGCCACGCTCGGGAATCGGTGCGGTTCGCCGATGCGGTGAGCACTCTGGCGGGGCTGGGCGTGTCGAGGTTTGTGGAGGTGGGTCCGGATGCGGTGCTGACGGCCATGGCCCAGGACTGCCTGACCGACACCGACACCGACGAAGCACTGCTGGTTCCTACCCTGCGCCGGGACCGGGACGAACCCCACGCACTGCTCACCGCCCTGGGGGACCTGCACACCCATGGCACCGACATCGACTGGAAAGCCGTGCTCGCAGGCCGCGGCGCCCGCCGTGTCGACCTGCCCACCTACCCCTTCCAACGCCAACGCTACTGGCAGCCCGAGCGCGCGGCAGGTGCCTGTCCGGCGTCGCTGGGTCTGAGCCCGGCCGCGCACCCGTTGCTCGGCGCGGCAGTACCGCTCGCCGACTCCGACGCCGTCGTGTTCACCGGCCGCCTGTCGGTACACACCCACCCGTGGCTGGCAGACCATGAAGTCGGCGGCTCCGCCCTGTTCCCGGGCACCGGATTCGTGGAACTGGCGATCACCGCGGGCGATCGGGTCGGCTGCCACGTCCTCGAAGAGCTGGTACTCGCCGCACCGCTGATCCTGCCGGAGGACGGTGGAACCACCGTCCAGGCGTCGGTCGGCAGCCCCGACGAGAGCGGCGACCGTACCGTGCTCATCCACTCCCGCACCGACGACACCCAGCCGTGGATCCGGCATGCCGAAGGCGTGCTCGGCACCGGCATGCCGCCGGCCTCGACCGACCTTGCAGAGTGGCCACCGCGCGGTGCGGCGGCTGTCCCGGTGGACGATGCGTACGAGACGATGCTCGCCCGCGGCTACGGCTACGGACCGGTCTTCCAGGGCCTGCGCGCGGCATGGCAGCGCGGCGACGAGCTGTTCGCCGAGATCGAACTGCCGGAACATGCACACGCCGACGCCGCCCGGTTCATCCTGCACCCGGCCTTGCTGGACGCCTCCCTGCACGCGATGGGCCTGGCCGACGCGGGGGACGGTGGCGCCACCGTGTTGCCGTTCTCCTGGAGTGGCGTCGCCGTGCATGCGCACGGTGCCCACGGCCTGCGGGTCCGGCTCAGGCCGACCGGCGACCAGGCCGTCGCGCTCGACCTCGCCGACCTGTCCGGCGCCCCTGTCGCCACGGTCGGTGCGCTGGCCCTGCGCGAGATCAGCGACGCGCAGCTGGTCGCCGCCCGGCGGGGGCGCGACGGCCTGTTCCGTATCGACTGGACCCCGATCACCCCGGCCAGTCCCACACCGGCCCCGGCCGTCCGGGAGGCGGTCGGCCACGGATGCACTCATGCCGATCTCACCGCCCTCGCCGCGGCCATCGACGCGGGCGCACCCGTCCCCGACGCGGTCCTCCTGCGCGTCGCACCCGCATCGTCCGCCGCACTGTCCGCCGCGCCGACCGCTGTGCCGTCCGACGTACGAGCGGCCCTCACGGAAGTCCTCGCCGCCGTCCAACTCTGGCTCGCCGACGAACGCTTCGACACATCGACGCTGGTGATCGCGACCAATGGGGCGATGACGCACGACAACACCGACGTTGCGCTGTCTCAGGCCCCCGTCTGGGGACTGATCCGCGCTGCACAGGCCGAGAACCCCGGCCGGTTCGTGCTCGCAGACATCGACAACGTCGACAACGTGGACAACGTCGACAACGTCGACGACATTCACAACGTCGACAACGCCCACATCGACGAACTCGATGAGCCCACTGCCGCGGCCGCCGCCGCCGGCAGTGAATCCTCCGTCGCCCTGGCGGTGTCGGCCGGTGAGCCGGAACTGATGATCCGCGCAGGAAGGATCCTCGTACCCCGCCTGGTCAGGGAGGTACAGCCGGCCGACACCCCGCCTGTGTCTCTCGACCCGGACGGCACCGTGTTGATCACCGGCGGCACCGGCGGCCTCGGTGCGATCGTCGCCAGGCATCTCGTCACCGCGTACGGCATCCGCCACCTGGTGCTGACCAGCCGCCGGGGCATGGACGCCCCCGGAGTCGGCGATCTGGCCGCCGAGCTGAGCGCACTCGGCGCAAACGCCCGTATCGTCGCCTGCGACGTCGGCGATCGTGATGAACTCGCCGCCGTCCTGGCCGCCATCGGCCCCTACGCGCCGCTGACCGCAGTCGTCCACGCGGCGGGCGCGGTCGATGACGGTGTCGTCGGCTCGCTGACCCCGGAGCGCATGGAGACCGCCCTGCGCTCGAAGGTCGATGGTGCATGGCACCTGCATGAACTCACCGCGGACCGGTCGCTCGCCGCGTTCGTCATGTTCTCCTCCGCAGGCGGTCTCACGCTCGCCGCGGGTCAAGGCGGCTATGCCTCGGCCAACGTCTTTCTCGACGCGCTCTCGCAGCACCGTGCGGCCCGCGGCCTGCCCGCCACATCACTCGCCTACGGCCTGTGGGGCATAGAGGCGGGCCTCGGTCAATGGCTGACCGCGGCCGACACGGCACGCCTTTCCCGCCAGGGCTTCCCGGCCCTGACCGTGGAGGACGGTCTCGCCGCGTTCGACGTCGCGCTGACGACCACCCACGCCACGCTGGCCCCGGTCAGGATCGATGCCGCCGCGCTGCGGTCCAGGACCGGAGAACTCCCGGCGCTGCTCCGCGGCCTCGTCCCTGCCGTCCGTGGCCGCGACGCCGCCGGCACGGCGGACGCCGCGGGCCTGGTCCGCAAGCTCGCGGCCCTGCCCGAACCCGAACAGGCCCGGGTGCTCACCCAACTTGTCCGCGCCCATGCCGCCGCCGTACTCGGCCACCGGAGCGCGGACGCCGTCGACCCCGAACGGGACTTCCTGGAGCTCGGGTTCGACTCCCTCGCCGCCGTCGAGCTGCGCAACCGGCTGACCACCGCGACCGGCCTGCGCCTGTCCCCGATGTCGGTGTTCGACAACAAGAACGCCGCTGCCCTTGCCCGGCATCTGCACATCGACCTCTCGCTTCCCGCTGCCGCGCAGGCGCCCGCCGAAGCCCCGGACACCCTGGCTCAGCTGTTCCGTGCCGCCGTGCTGTCCGACAACGTGATCAAGGGCTTCGATCTGCTGCGCGCGGTCGCCGATCTGCGCCCGAGGTTCACCTGCACCGCCGACTTCGGACCCGTTCCCGACGGTGTGAAACTCGCCGAGGGCCCTCAGGAGCCGGTCCTGATCGGTATCAGCACCCCGATGGCCACGGGCGGGCCCCACCAGCACGCCCGGCTCGCCGCCGCGTTCCGGGGCAAGCGGACGATGATCACCCTGACCAACCCCGGATTCGCCGCCGGTGAGCCACTTCCCGAGTCGACCGACGCGGTGACCGACTACCTCTCCGACACCGTTCTCCGTACCGCCGCGGGCCGGCCGTTCGTCCTGCTCGGCTACTCGTCGGGAGGGACGCTCGCATACGCCACGGCCGGTCACCTCGAGCGGGTGCGGGGCGTCCGGCCCGCGGGCGTGGTGCTGATGGACACCTACCGCGTGGACCTCGAGGACAGCGACCAGGGTCGGTTGATGGAGCAGCTCACCATCGGACTGGTCGAGAAGGACGCGGAGTTCGGCATGTTCCACAGCAGCACGCTGTCGGCGATGAACCGCTACTTCGACCTCGTACCGCGGTTCACGCTGGATCCGGTCACCGCCCCGGTGCTGTTCGTCGGTGCCGACGAGTCGTTCATGCCGCCGGAGGTGACCGCCGACGGCGACGACAGCTGGCAGGCCAGACCATGGGATTCCACGCACGGTTTCGCCGGCGTGCGGGCCACCCACTTCTCCATGATCGAGGAGCACGCCGCGGTGGCGGGGGCCGTTGTCGAGGACTGGATCTCCACGCAGGCCGGTAGGGGTGCGTAGGGGTACTGCCGGGGCACGCTCCTCAATACCTTCGTCCGTGAAAGTACGCGATCGATGAGAAAACGGAGCATAAATGAGTGCCGACGGCAGTTGGGAATTCACGATTGACAGCCCCATCGGCAAGCAGAGCCTTTGGGTGGACCTGAAGTCCGAGGGCGAGGCACTGACCGGCAAGTGCCGGGCCAACGGTCAGGTCATCGATCCGGACATCAGGGACGGCAAGGTCGACGGCGATCTGGTTTCGTTCAAGGTCAAGTCCCTCAAGCCGGTTCCGCTGACGATGAAGCTGACGCTGACCCGCAACGGCGACACGATGACCGGAAAGGCGAAGCCGGGTATGTTCGGTACGTTCCCGGTGACCGGCAAGCGAGTCTAGTGATCCGCCCCACTGTCAAAGGCACAGCGCCGTTCGGGGAGTTCAGGACCTGGTACCGGGTCACCGGCGAACTGTCGCCGCACCGAACGGCGCTGGTCGTGGCACACGGCGGCCCGGGCAGTACGCACGACTATCTGTCGAGCCTCGCCGTTCTCGCCGAGCAGGGCGTTCCGGTGGTGCACTACGACCAGATCGGCAACGGCGGTTCGACTCATCTGCCCGATGAGCCAAGGGACTTCTGGACCGTCGAGTTGTTCCTTGCGGAGCTGGACAATCTCCTGCGCCATCTGGACATCGCCGACGACTACGCCCTGTTCGGACACTCGTGGGGCGGTCTGCTCGTGGCCAGGCACGCGTCGGCCGCGCCGGCGGGCCTGCGCGGCCTGATCATCGCCGACGCCCCCGCGTCCTACCCTCTGTGGCTCGAGCAGATGGACGTGCTGCGTGCCCGGCTCCCTCCCGGGGTCGACGCGACCCTACGGCGCCACGAAGCCGCAGGCACCACGGAAGCCGCCGAGTACCACGCGGCCACCCGTGTTTTCTACGACCGCCATCTGTGCCGCCTCGACCCGTGGCCGCGCGAATACCAGGCGTCGTTCTTCGAAATGTACAACGACCCGACCGTGTACTTCACGATGAACGGCCCCAGTGAATTCCATGTGGTCGGAAGTCTGCGGGACTGGGGCGTGACGGACTGCATCTCACGGATCGCGGTGCCGACGCTGCTGATCTCCGGGCGCCACGACGAGGCCACCCCGGCAACGGTGCAGCCCTACGCGGACCTCATACCGGATGTGCGCTGGGAAATCCTCGAGGATTCCAGCCATGTGCCGCACCTCGAGGAGCCGGACCGCTTCCGGGAAATCGTGGCGGACTATCTGAAGACCGTAGTCACCTGTCAGGAAAGACCGTAGTCGCCCGCCAGGAACGGAATGAGGAAATGACCGTGGCCGAGGAGCTGTTCGCGCCGCTGTTCCCCGCCGACATCCTCGACGAGTTCGTGCTGGCCCCGGCGGCCCTCACCCCGGACAAGCCGGCCGTGGTGGAGCGCGGCCCGTCGGGTCGTGTCGAGACGGTGTCCTACCGCGAACTCGCACAGCGGGTCGAGGACTACGCCAAGCAGCTCACGGCGGCGGGCCTGCACGCCGGCGATCGCTTGATCGTCGAGTCCCACACCTCCTCGTCGGCGATCGCGCTCCTGCTCGCCTGTGCCCGGCTGGGCGCCGCCTTCATCCCGGTCGACCCCGAGATCCCCGCCCGGCGGCTCGAGTCGATCATCGACACCACCGGCCCCGTGGCCCTGTTCCATCCTGCCGGGCGTCCCGGACGCGGTCCGAACGAGTCGCTGCCCACCGCGACCTTCGACGCGGACGGCATCACGTTCGACCGCACCCCACCGGCCCGCCCACGCCGAAGGCACAAGGTGGTGGGCACCGACACCGCGTACATCATCTTCACCTCGGGAACCACCGGCCTTCCCAAAGGCGTGGTGATGAGCCACCGTTCCGCGCTGGCCTTCTACCGGGGCACCCAACGCTTCGGCGCCGTGTCGGCCGACGACCGGGTGGCCGGCACATCGCCACTGGCCTTCGACGTGGCGCTGTTCGACATCTGCGTGACCCTGGCCTCCGGCGCCACCCTGGTGGTCGTGCCCCGGGACTTCCTGAGTTTCCCCCGCCGCCTGCTGGGTTTCCTCCGGCAGACGCGGGCGACCGTGGTGCACGGCGTGCCGTCCCTGTGGCGCCCGCTTCTGCGCCACGAGCCCGAGGGCGTTGCCGAGCTCGGCGAGCACCTGCGCGGCATTCTCTTCGCCGGCGAGAACTTCCCGCTGCCCGAACTGCACCGTCTGCGTGCCCTGTTGCCGCACCTTCGCGTCATCAACGCCTTCGGCGCGACCGAGACCGTGGCGTGCTCCTTCGCCGAAGTCCCGAACCCCCTGCCCGAGGACACCGAGATCCTGTCCATCGGGCACGGGTACCCCGGCGCCGAGATCCTGCTCGTCGACGAGGTCGGTGAACCGGTCGGGGAACCCGGCATCGTGGGTGAGATGTACGTCCGCTGCCCGTCCCTCTTCACCGGCTACTGGAACGACGCGGCCGCGACCCGCGCCGTCCTGGTCCCGGACCCGCTCGACCCTCGCCCGGGACAACTCGTCTACCGCTCCGGCGACCTGGCCCACCGCGGTCCCTCGGGCGAGCTGTACTTCTGCGGCCGCGCCGACTCCATGGTGAAGATCCGTGGCAACCGGATCGAGCTGGGCGAGATCGAACGCCGTCTGGCCGAGCATCCCGCCGTGACGGCCGCGGTGGCCCTGACGGTCACGCAGCCCGACGGCGAACCGGCACTGGCGGCATTCGTCGTCGCCCCCTCCGCCGAGGTCACCACCGCCGAACTGGCCCGCCTGTGCAAGCAGACCATGCCCGCCTACATGGTCCCCAAGAAGATCCTCTTCCTCGACGAACTTCCCCTCACCGCCAACGGCAAGGCCGACCGCACCGTCCTCGCCGAACTGGCCACGGCCGGTGGGGCCGCCAGGGACAGCACGGCCGGAAGGTCTGCCGCCAGCGGCAATCCCTGAGCACGCCGCCAACCGCTCCAACGGTGCAGGAGGTGCCGCGCGTCCTCCGTGGGGCCCGAGGCCGGGTCCCGGGGCCCAGGAGGCATCGCACGCCGGCCGCAGGGTCCTCACATCTGCGGGACGAGTTCCGGGTGCTCGTGCTCGCAGGCGTTGTCGATTCCGTAGGTGTCCCACGCGGGAAACGGATCGAGCGCCGGGAGGCTTTCGCCTTCCGCCACGAGCCAGTGGACCTGCCCGTACGCTCCGCTGTCGAGTCTCTCCGTGACGAACGTCCACAGGCGTCCGGGATGGAACGGCACCTCCGAGCGGAAGACCGTGCCGGAGATGCCGTACTCCTCGGTCTCAGGGACCTAGAGGTCGAGGACGACTTCCGTGGCGGGTTGGCTGCAGCAGACGAGGATGGTGCCGGTCTCCGGGGGTTCGAGGGGTTGGGGCGTGTAGGTGATGTCGCCCGCCACGAGATGGGTGATGCAGGTGTGGCATACGCCGGTGCGGCAGGACCAGCGGGTGGGGATGTCGCAGGCTTCGGCGAGGTCGAGGAGGGAGGAGTGGGCGGGTGACCATGGGGTGGTGATGCCGCTGCGGGCGAAGGTGATGAGGGGGCCGGTGCCCGGGGGACCGGGTGGTTGGTGCGGCCGGATCGAGGCCGTGGGCGTGACGCCGGGGTTGATGGCGGGGAGGGCGCTGAACTGTTCCGTATGGATCCGCGCGGGGTTCAGACCGAGATCGCGCAGCTGGGCGCCGAGGTCGTCCATGAAAGCGGGCGGTCCGCAGAGGTAGGCGTCGGTGTCGGTGGGAATGCCCATGGCCGCGAGTGACCGGGTGGTCGGACGCCCCTGGGTGATGTGGGGCTCGTCGCGATGTGGGGCGGCTTCGGCGGTGTAGTAGATGTGCTCGTGGGCGTTGGGGAGTTGTGCCAGCAGCGCGTGGGCCTCGTCCGCGAAGGCGTGGTGGGCGCGGTCGTGGGCGGTGTGGATCCACCAGACAGGGCGTGGGTCTCGTGCGGCGGCGAGTCGGTGGAGCATGGCGAGCACGGGAGTGGCACCGATCCCTGCGGAGACGAGGACGACCGGGCGGGAGCTCTCTTCGAGTACGAACGTTCCGCGGGGGCTGGCGATGTCCATGAGGTCCCCGGGGCGGAGCATGTCTCGACGGCAAGCGCCTGGACCTGGAGCCCGGGCAGAACGTCGTCCCGCACGGTATCGACCGCGGCCTGGACGTCGACGAGGTGAAGGCTCGCTGACCCCAACGAGCGCCTCTCCTCAACTCCCTCCCGGTACTCGAAGAGCCGGGGATCGCACACGGAAAGACGCATGCCGGGGGCGCACTTGGCGAGCGTAAGAGGGGGCCGTCAACCTGCGCGGTGGTGGCCCTCGGCAGGCGGCGTGACGTGGGCGCCCGCGATGCCGCGTACCTCCGTCCTCGGTCGGCGGCGGTCCCGTCGGCAGGCGGCACGGCCTCGCCGACAAGGTCGACGAAACCTGGGGCGTCGGTCGGTGTCGGTGACCACATGCCAGATCTCCTCCTCGTCCCGTTCTCGGAACGGGACGAGCACGTGCTGATGAAGCCTGCTGCGGTTCGGTTGTTCGTGTCCCGGTAGTCCTGTTCCCAGGTGAGCACCCGCACGCCGAACGTGCGCCGGATGCCGAGCGAACCGGGCCTGCTGGTGAGGTCACCCGCCGCAACCGGCAAAGTGATTGCACCGGTCGCCTGCATCGCCTGCTTCGCGTTTGCCCGAATTCCTGGCCGAAGGGCCTCCATCCGGCGGGCCCCGGCCCCGACCATGGACTCTTCTTGTCCGGACAGACCGGGAGGGCTGATGACGGCAGCGTCCCTCGCACGAGCGGGAGCACGACCAGGGCGGTGCCCGCCCGGCGCGGCGCGAGATCCCCTCCCCCTGCGACGGTCGGCTGCCCGCCCCCGGTCGGCTGGGCTCCTCGGATCCGGCGGATCTGCTCGCCCTGCAGCGGCTCGCCGGGAACGCCGCCGTCGGGCAGGCCGTCCAGCGGGGACGTACGGACGACGGGGCGGCGGAGACGGCCGTCCAGCGGTCCGTGCACAACGTGCTGCGCGGTCCCGGCCGGCCGCTCGACACCGCGACCCGCACCGACATGGAGGCCCGCTTCGGGGCGGACTTCTCCGACGTACGTCTGCACACCGACGGTGCGGCGCGGGAGTCCGCGGCGGAACTCGGGGCCCGCGCCTACACCTCCGGCAGTCATGTCGTCATCGGCGAGGGCGGCGCCGACCGGCACACGCTCGCCCATGAGTTGACCCATGTCATCCAGCAGCGCTCCGGCCCGGTCGCGGGCACCGACCGGGGCGACGGGCCGCGGGTCTCCGACCCGGGCGACCGCTTCGAACGCGCGGCCGAGGAACAGGCCAGGCGCGTCCTGGGCAATGCCCCGTCCGCACCCGCGGAGCACGCGGGACACACGCACGCGGCAGGGCCGGGAGCGGCGGTGCAGCGCATGCCCCGGCGCGCCCCGGATCCGCTCGCCGCGAGCGCGGCGGAGCAGCTGGAACAGCGCGACCAGATCGACGACCACGGAGTCCGATCCGGCAGGATCAGCGCCGGTCAGGTCGGCCAGGCCGCCGGGGCAGACCAGGCCGACAACCCGCCGGATCGTGGCGGCACTCGGTGCGACCCGCACCCCCAACGCCCCGACGACCCGGGCACCGAGGCGGGCCAGGGCGTGCTGAGGAGCATTCCCGGACCACTGGCCGATGGCCGCGTACGAGCGCGCGCCGGCAAGCACCGCCGAGGCGGCGACCAGCAGCACCGCCACGAACGGGTGACGAACCCCCCGACGCCGCAGCGGATCGGGCAGCACTCGCAACCGCTCCACCAGCGGCAACCCCGTTACGCCGCCCAGAGCGGGCGACTTGGTCAGGCAGACGGTGGCAGACTGGCGGCACATCGAAGCTCCGGCGCTTCAGGGCGACTTGGGAAGGTCACCCCGTTCAACCGGAGCTTCGTTGCATTCGTGACGGCCCGACCCGCACTTCTCGCACCACCGCGACCTGCGGACTCACGTGATCACCGGGACTATGAAACGCCCCTGGGACTCATGGGGTGAGGAGTTCGCACTGCTTGATGACCAGCACTGTTCCGTCCTCGCTGAAGACCCGACATTCTCCCCTGACGGTGACGGTGACGCCCAGGGGGACGCCTTGCACAAGCCGGAATGATTCCTTGATTCGGTGGTCAAACGGCAGCACGAAGATGGCGAGGTGGGGGCCTCCGGGGACATCTGACACATCCACCACCGGCGTACCATATTGGCTTTCGCCCGTTCGGATTGAGATTCCCTCGAGAGTGAGGAATTTCCCATAGTAGGCACGCTCGGCGGCGGCGCGGTCCGCGGTGAATTCGTTGTGGAGGTCTCGAATTTTCATTGGTTGCCGCCTTCTCTAGTGTCGCGTGATCCTGCTGGTCTTATTCGAGTTGTCGTCGACTGGTGCTCCGCGCTTGAGATCTTCGCGGATCCCGCCGTGTCCCAGCGCCCGCGCACCCGCGCCGAGTACCGGACGCCGACGTCGCTCATCCGGGTGCGGCAGCAACCGTGCGAACTTCTCCACCAGCGCCGCCTCGATCCCCTCCATCACACCGGGATCCTACGACCCAACCACCCTACAGAGCACCGAAGTTGTTAATCGTCAGCTCCCTGCCAATGCCCTGCACCGGAATAAGGGCCCACAGGGTCACTGCCCGATGGTGTTGAGTTCGGCGATCGCCTCGTCGGGCAGTTGCAGGTCGGCCGCGGCGATGTTCTCCCGCAGGTGAGCGACGGAGGAGGTTCCGGGGATCAGCACCGTCGACGGCGAGCGCTGCAGCAGCCAGGCGAGCGCCACCTGCTGCTCGGAGGCGCCAAGGCGGCGGGCGACGTCGCGCAGGATCCGTGACCGCAGTGGGTGGAATCCGCCGCCAAGTGGGAAGAACGCGGCGTAGGCGATGTTCTCCTCGGCGCAGCGAGCGACGAGGTCGTCGTCGGCGCGGTCGACCAGGTTGTACCGGTTCTGCACGGTGACCACGGGGGCGATGGTCTGGGCCTGGGTGAGCTGGGCGTCGGTGATCCCGCTGAGGCCGAGGTGACGGATCAGGCCCTGCTCACGCAGGCCGGCCAAGGTGCCGAACGGCTCGGCGATGGAGGACCCGTCACCGTCGAATGCGGCCGTGCGCAGGTTGACCACGTCCAGGGTCTCCAGGCCGAGGTGCCGGAGATTCTCGTGGACCTGGGCCTTGAGGTCGGCGGGGTCCAGGGAGGTGATCCAGCCGCCGTTGGCGCTGCGGCGGACGCCGACCTTGGTGACGATGTGCAGACCGGCCGGGTAGGGGTGCAGGGCCTCCTTGATCAGTTCATTGACGACAGCCGGCCCGTAGAAGTCGCTGGTGTCGATGTGGGTGATGCCGAGCTCGACCGCTGCGCGCAGCACGGCAATCGCCCGAGTGCGATTCTTGGGCGGTCCGAAGACACCGGGACCGGTCAGCTGCATCGCGCCGTATCCCATCCGAGTGATGCTCAGGTCGTCGGCGAGGGTTAGCGTCTGCAGGGCGGGGATACTCATCGGAAGGCCTCTCGGCTGTGTTCGCGGCATCGTTGCGGATCGCTCGGCGCGTCCATTGGGTAAGTTTCCATATTTGCGGCGGAGGCAGGGACGCGGTCGGGTGGCCAGGGGCGCGAGCCCCTGGCC
>NZ_JBHVDH010000044.1:0-16547 GCF_042802855.1 Streptomyces sp. NPDC057445
GACACCATCACCCGCGCCGAAGCACTGCTCCTGCCCACCCTGCACAAGAACCTCGACGAGACCCACGCCGTCACCCGCGCCGCAGCCGAACTCCACGCCAACGGAACGCTCGTCGACTGGCAGGCCTTCTTCAGCAGCGAGGGGAGCGCCCCGCGCCGCGTGGAGCTGCCCACGTACGCGTTCCAGCGCCGCCGGTACTGGCTCGACGCGACGTCGGGGCGCAGGGAGCGGACCGCTGGTTCGCCGGTGGACGGCTGGCGTTACCGGGTGGTGTGGCGGCCCATGCCGTCCAACGCTGCCGAACTCACGGGTGATTGGCTGCTCCTGGTCCCCGCCGGTCACGAGGGCCGGCCTCTCGTACGAGACGTCGTGCGGGCCCTGGAGGCCGGGCACGGTGCCGTACGACAGGTCGTGCTCGACCCCGTCGACGCCGATCGGGTGCGATTCGCCGAGGAACTCCGTGGTGTGCTCGGGGAGTTCGACGCGACGGGCGTGCTGTCGCTGCTCGCGCTGACGGACGACGACGCCGCAGCACCGACGCTCGCTCTCTTCCAGGCGCTCGGCGACGCAGGCATCCAGGCCCCGCTCTGGTGCCTCACCCAGGGCGCGGTCACCACCGGAGGCTCCGACCCGCTGATCCAGCCCGCCCAGGCGCAGGTCTGGGGCCTGGGGCAGGTCGCCGCGCTCGAGCACCCCGACCGCTGGGGCGGACTCGTCGATCTGCCCGAGCAGCTCGACGAACGCGGTGCCGCACACCTGCGGGCCGTACTCGCCTCCACGGCGTCCGGCGGTGAGGACCAGGTGGCCATCCGCGCGGCCGGTGTCCTCGCGCGCCGACTGGCCCGGGCGAGCAGCGGCAGCGGTACGGCCTGGCAGCCGCGTGGCACGGTTCTGATCACCGGTGGCAGCGGAGCGCTCGGTGCCCGCGTCGCGCGCTGGGCCGCCGAGAACGGGGCCCAGCACCTGGTCCTCGCCAGCCGGCGCGGCGGCGAGGCCCCTGGTGCCACCGACCTGGGCGGTGAACTCACCGCGCTCGGCGCCACCGTGACCTTCTCGGCCTGCGATGTGAGCGACCCCGAGCAGGTGCGTTCGCTCATCGCCGACCACCCGGACCTCACCACGGTCGTCCACACGGCCGGCAGCCTCGACGACGGCGTACTCGACCACCTCACCGCGGACCGTCTGGACCACGTACTGCGTCCGAAGGCGACCGCCGCCGAACTCCTCGACCAGTACACGCGTCACCTCGACCTCGACGCCTTCGTACTGTTCTCCTCCGCGGCAGCCACCTTCGGCAACGAGGGCCAGGCCAACTACGCTGCGGCGAACGCCCACTTGGACGCGCTGGCACAGCGGCGGCACGCGCTCGGGCTGCCCGCGACCTCGGTGGCGTGGGGTGCCTGGGCGGACTCGGGTATGGCCCTGGGGCAGGCCGCGGCCGAGCAGTTGCATCGCAGTGGGTTCCCCGCGATGTCCCCGGAGCCGGCGCTCACCGCGCTGGCGGAGGCCGTCGGGCAGGGCACCGCGGCGCTGACCGTCGCCGACATCGACTGGGCCCGCTTCGTACCGGCGTACACCGCCGCCCGTCCCAGCCCGCTGATCTCCGACCTGGCGGACGTACGGGATCTCCTGGCCACGGCCGGGTCCGGTGGCGCACAGCTCGACGAGGAGTCGCTGGCCGGGCGGCTTGCCGGGCTGTCGGCGCCGAAGCGTGAGGAGCTGCTGCTGGAACTGGTGCGTACGCAGGCGGCGTTGGTGCTCGGTCACGCCGGGCCCCAGTCGGTGGCGCCGAACCGTGCGTTCAAGGACCTCGGCTTCGACTCGCTCGGCGCGGTCCAGCTGCGCAACCGGCTGAACGCGGCCACCGGGCTGCGGCTCACCACCAGCGTGATCTTCGACTACCCGACGGCGTGCGAGCTGGCCCGTCATGTGCTGGGCGAGTTCCCGGGCCTGGGAGGCGACGGCGAGCAGACCGGCCACACCGCCACCGTCCGGGGTGCGGCGGCCCTCGACGACGATCCGATCGCGATCGTGGCCATGAGCTGCCGCTTCCCGGGCGGGATTCGGACGCCCGAGGAACTGTGGGCGCTGCTGGCGGCCGGTGGTGACGCGGTCTCGCCGTTCCCGGCCGGCCGCGGCTGGGACCTGGAGGCGCTCTACGACGCCGACCCGGACCGTTCCGGCACGTCCTACGTGCGGGAGGGCGCCTTCCTCCAGGGTGTGGGCGAGTTCGACGCAGCCTTCTTCGGCATCAACCCGCGCGAGGCCCTGGCGATGGACCCGCAGCAGCGGCTGCTCCTGGAGACGTCCTGGGAGGCCTTCGAGCGGGCCGGCGTCGACCCCAAGTCGCTGCGCGGCAGCAAGGCGGGCGTGTTCGTCGGCAGCAACGGTCAGGACTACGCCACCTTGCTCCGCCAGGTGCCGGAGACGGTCGAGGGCTACCTCGGCACCGGTATCGCGGGCAGTGTGGCGTCGGGCCGGGTGGCCTACACCCTCGGCCTGGAGGGCCCGGCCGTCACGGTCGACACGGCCTGCTCCTCCTCGCTCGTCGCCCTGCACATGGCCGCCCAGTCACTGCGCTCCGGCGAGTGCACGCTCGCCCTCGCGAGTGGTGTGACGGTCATGTCGACTCCCGAGGTCTTCGTGGAGTTCAGCAGGCAGCGGGGTCTTGCGCCGGACGCCCGCGTCAAGGCCTTCGCCGAGGCCGCCGACGGCACCGGGTGGGGCGAGGGCATCGGCATGCTGCTGCTGGAGCGGCTCTCCGACGCCGAGCGACATGGACACCCTGTCCTGGGCATCGTGCGCGGCACGGCCGTCAACCAGGACGGCGCCAGCAATGGTCTGACCGCCCCCAACGGCCCCTCGCAGCAGCGGGTGATCCGGCAGGCCCTCGCCAACGCCGGTCTCACCCCGGACCAGGTCGACGCCGTCGAGGCGCACGGCACCGGCACCACCCTCGGCGACCCGATCGAGGCCCAGGCTCTCCTGGCCACCTACGGCCAGGACCGGCCCGCCGAACGGCCCCTGTGGCTGGGCTCGGTGAAGTCCAACATCGGCCACACGCAGGCCGCCGCCGGTGTCGCGGGCGTCATCAAGATGGTCATGGCCATGCGACATGAGGTCCTGCCGAGGACGCTGCATGTCGATGAGCCCACCAGCCATGTCGACTGGGACGCCGGCGCCGTCACCCTGCTCACCGAGGAACAGGCCTGGCCGGGGAGCGACCAGCCCCGCCGTGCCGGTGTCTCGTCCTTCGGGGTCAGTGGCACCAACGCCCACGCCATCATCGAGGAGCCCCCGGCCATCACCGATCCGCAGGATCAGCCCGCCGCGCCAGGCGTGGTGCCGTGGGTGATCTCGGCCCGGACCGCCGACGCGCTGCGCGACCAGGCACGACAGCTCCGCGCATACGTCGATCAGCGGCCCGAGCTGGACACCTCGGCCGTCGCCGACACACTCGTCCACGGACGCGCCCTGTTCGAACACCGCGCTGTCGCAGTGGGCGGCAACACCGGCGAACTCCTCGAGGCCCTCGATGCCCTCGCCCAGGGCGAGCCCTCGCCCCACCTCGTGCAGGGCGTCGCGTCGGACGAGACCGGCAGGACCGTGTTCGTGTTCCCGGGGCAAGGGACTCAGTGGGCCGGGATGGGTGCCGAACTCCTCGACGCCGTCCCCGTATTCGCGGAGTCCATCGCCCGCTGCGAGGAGGCCCTTGCGCCTTACGTGGACTGGTCGCTGACCGAGGTTCTGCGGTCGCGTGCGGAGTTGGACCGCGTGGACGTCATCCAGCCGGTGACCTGGGCTGTCATGGTCTCGCTCGCCGCGACATGGCAGCACCTCGGTGTCCGTCCCGACGCCGTGGTCGGACACTCCCAGGGCGAGATCGCGGCTGCGGCTGTGGCGGGTGCGCTGTCGCTGGAGGACGCGGCGAAGGTCGTCGCCGTACGCGCCCGGATCATCGGCGAACACCTCGCCGGCCTGGGTGCCATGGCCTCCATCCCGCAGCCCGCCCACACCGTCGAAGCCCAGCTCCCGAACAGTGTCAGCATCGCCGCGATCAACGGTCCCAACGCCACGGTCGTTTCGGGCGACAAGGACGCCGTCGAAGCCCTGGTCAAGGACCTTCAGAACCAGGACGTCCGGGCCCGGCTGATCCCCGTCGACTACGCCTCACACTCGGCACACGTCGAAACCATCGAGGACCACCTGGCCGAAGCCCTCGCGGGCATCACGCCCCAGACCTCTGAAGTGCCCTTCTTCTCCACCGTCGAGCCCGGATTCATCAACACATCCGAACTCGACGCCGGTTACTGGTACCGCAACCTCCGCCAGACCGTCCACTTCCACACCGCCATCGAACAGCTCACCGAGAGCGGCCACACCACCTACATCGAGTCCAGCGCCCACCCCGTCCTCACCTACAGCATCGAAGAAACCGAAGGCGCCGACACCATCACCGGCACCCTCCGCCGCAACGAAGGCACCCTCACCCGACTCCTCACCTCCGCAGCACACCTCCACACCCACGGCCACACCATCAACTGGCCCATCCCCCAGGGCAATCAGGCGACCGACCTTCCCACCTACCCCTTCCAGCACCAGCGCTACTGGCCCGCACCGGCCGCCGTACGGCCCGTCGACGCCGTGTCCATCGGGCTGGGCGTCGCAGGTCATCCGCTTCTCGGAGCGGCCGTGGAGCTGGCGGGCACGGACACGCACCTGTTCACCGGGCTGCTGTCGCTGCAGAGCCACCCCTGGCTGGCGGACCACGCCGTGGCCGGAACCGTGCTGCTGCCCGGCACCGGCTTCCTCGAACTCGCCCTCCAGGCCGGTCACCACGTCGGCTGCGGCACCGTGGAGGAACTCACTCTGGAAGCGCCCCTGGTGCTGCCCGAGAAGGGCGGGGTCCGTATCCAGCTCGGGCTCGGGGAGGCCGACGACTCCGGTCGGCGGGAGCTGAACCTGCACTCGCGGGCGCAGGACGCCGGGGACGACGAGCCCTGGACCCTGCATGCCACCGGCACGCTGGCCCCGACAGAGCAGTCCCCGAGTCCGGACTCCGACCTGGCCGCGTGGCCGCCCTCCGGTGCGGAGGCGATCACAGTCACGGATGCCTACGACCGCCTGGCCGCGCTGGGGGTCGAGTACGGCCCTGCCTTCCAGGGGCTCCGGGCGGCATGGCGGCGCGGTGACGAGGTGTTCGCCGAGGTCGCCCTGCCTGAGGAGCACTCCGCTGAGGCCAAGGACTACGGCATCCACCCGGCGCTGCTCGACGCGGCGCTCCAACCGCTTGGCCTGGGCGTGCTGTTGGCCGAGCCCGGTGAGGGGATGACCCGGCGTCCGTTCGCGTGGAGCGGTGTGACGCTGCATGCCCAGGGCGCGGTCGCGGGCCGGGTGCGGATCGCCCTGGCCGGTGAGGACGCCGTGTCCGTCACGGTGGCCGACCCGGCGGGCCGGCCGGTGGCCTCGGTCGACGTACTGACGCTGCGGCAGGTCGGTGCGAAGCAGGTCGCGGAGGCGCGCAGCGACTCGCTGTTCCGGGTGGAATGGGTACCGGTCGCCGTGTCGCGATCGGGTGCGCCGGCCGGACGGTGGGCGCTCATCGGAAGCGGAAACGGAAGCGGGAGCGGCAGCGGTCACGGCAATGTCGACGTGTACGAGGATCTCGGCAGCCTGGCCGCCGCGGCCGGCCCCGTTCCTGAGCTGGTCTTCGCACCCTTCCCCGACGCCGCCGACACCGCCGACAGCACCACCGCTTCGGATGCGGCACGCCGGGTCACGCACCGTGCGCTTGACCTCGTACAGGCGTGGCTGGCCGACGAGCGGTTCGCCGCGTCGCGGCTGGTGATCCTGGCCGGGCAGGGCCTGACCGGTGGGCCGGTCTGGGGTCTGGTCAGGTCGGCGCAGGTGGAGAATCCCGGCCGTTTCGTGCTGATCGAGACGGGCGGGTCCGGCGACGCCGAGCCCG
Source organism: Streptomyces sp. NPDC057445 (assembly GCF_042802855.1). NCBI lineage: Bacteria > Bacillati > Actinomycetota > Actinomycetes > Kitasatosporales > Streptomycetaceae > Streptomyces > Streptomyces sp. NPDC057445. The sequence goes on from NZ_JBHVDH010000044.1 coordinate 5,969, forward strand.
ATTGGGAGCTGCTGGCGGCCGCTGCCGTCGGTGACGAGCCTCAGCTGCGGCTGGACGGCGGCGAGTTCGGCGCACCGCGTCTGGTGCGTGTCCCCCGGCCCGACGCGGCGGGCCCCGGATTCGGGGCCGAGGGCACTGTCCTGCTGACCGGTGCCTCGGGTGGGCTCGCCCGGTTGCTCGCGCGGCATCTGGTGGCCGAGCGAGGGGTCCGGAATCTGCTGCTCGCGTCTCGCAGCGGGGCCACCGCAGAGGGTATGCCGGAGCTGGTGGCCGAGCTGACCGGGCTCGGTGCCGCGGTCGAGGTCGCGGCCTGTGACGTGGCCGACCGGGAGGCGCTGGCCGGGCTGCTGGCCGCCGTACCGGCGGAGCGTCCGCTGAGCGCCGTGGTGCATACGGCGGCGGTCCTGGACGACGGTGTGGTCGAGGCGCTGACGCCGGAGCGGATCGACCGGGTGCTGCGGCCGAAGGTCGACGGGGCGCTGAACCTGCATGCGCTGACCGAGCATCTGGACCTGTCCGCGTTCGTGCTGTTCTCCTCGCTGTCGGGCACCCTCGGCGGCGCGGGGCTGGCCAACTACTCGGCGGCCAATGCCTTCCTCGACGCCCTCGCCCGCCATCGGCACGAGCGCGGGCTGCCCGCGGTGTCGCTGGCCTGGGGTCTGTGGGAGCAGCGCAGCGGTATGGCCGGGCGGCTGAGCGATGTGGACCTGGCCCGGATGTCCCGGGTCGGGGCGGCGCCGATGTCGGCGGACGAGGGCCTGGCCCTGTTCGATGCCGCCACCGCGCTGGACGAGGCCGTGATCGTGCCGGCCCGGCTGGATCTGGCGGAGCTGCGCGCGCAGGCGGCGGCCGGTGTGATGGCGCCGCTGTTCCGCAGTGTCGTCCGCACGTCGGCCGTCCGGCGTACGGCGTCCGCGGCCGGTGTCCGTGCCGAGGAAGCCGCCTCCGGGATCGCCGGCCGGCTCGCCGGGCTGGCCCGCGCCGATCAGGAGCGGATGCTGCTGGATCTCGTACGGGAGCAGGTCACGGCCGTGCTCGGGCATGCCACGCCCGAGGAGGTGCGGGCGAACCGGGCCTTCAAGGATCTCGGGTTCGACTCGCTAACCTCCGTCGAGCTGCGCAACCGGCTGCGGTCGGCGACCGGGCTGCGGCTGACGCCGACTCTGGTCTTCGACCACCCCAACCCGGCTGCGCTCGCTCAGCGGCTGCTGGACGAACTCGTACCGCAGGACCAGGAGAACGGACTGCCTCTCACGGCGGAGCTGGAGCGGCTGGAGGCCGCCTTCCTCGAGTCCCCCTTCCTCGACTCCGCCGCTCTCGAAGACGACGCACGAGACAAGATCGCGGCACGGCTGCAGGCCCTGCTGTGGAAATTGGACGACACCCGCGGCGCAGCGAAGACGAGCGACGCCGACGGGCTTGCGGAGGACGGGGAGTTGGACTTCGACCCCGTCAGCGACGACGAGATGTTCGACCTCATCGACAAGGAGCTGGGCCAGCTCTGATCCCGTCGCCGTACCGCTTGCCGGTTTCCGGTTTCCGCGCCTCGCGCTGCCGTCTCTGCTCCCCACCGTGCCAACTGACCACTGGCCTTTCTAGGACGTGACCTGATGTCAAAGCCCGCCCGTTCCTCCGACGCCGCCCAGAACATGACCGAGGACAAGCTCCGCGACTACCTGAAGCGGGTCGTCAACGACCTGCGCCAGACCCGCCGCCGGCTCAACGAGGCGGAGGCGAAGGACCATGAGCCGATCGCCATCGTGGGGATGAGCTGCCGTTTTCCGGGTGACGTCCGTTCGCCTGAGGACCTGTGGCAGGTCGTCGCCGAGGGCCGTGACGCGATCTCCGCGTTCCCCGACAACCGCGGCTGGGACCTGGAGAAGCTGTACGACCCGGACCCGGACAGCTCCGGCACGTCCTATGTGCGGGAGGGCGGATTCCTTTACGACGCCGCCGACTTCGACCCGGCGTTCTTCGGTATCTCGCCACGCGAGGCCCTGGCCATGGACCCGCAGCAGCGACTGCTCCTGGAAACGTCCTGGGAGGCCTTCGAGCGGGCCGGCATCGACCCCCAGTCGCTGCGGGGCAGCAGGGCCGGTGTGTTCGTCGGCAGCAACTACCAGGACTACGCGACCCGGCTGCCCGAGGTGCCGGCCGAGCTGGAGGGGCATCTCGGTATCGGCAACACGCCGAGCGTGGTGTCCGGCCGCGTGGCGTATACCCTGGGCCTCGAGGGCCCGGCCGTCACCGTCGACACGGCCTGCTCCTCCTCGCTGGTCGCCCTGCATCTGGCCTGCCACGCGCTGCGGCAGGGCGACTGCTCGATGGCACTGGCCGGCGGTATCTCGGTCATGTCGTCGCCTGCCTCGTTCGTGGAGTTCAGCCGGCAGCGGGGTCTTGCGCCGGACGCCCGCGTCAAGGCCTTCGCCTCGGGCGCGGACGGTACGGCGCTGTCCGAGGGCATCGGCATGCTGCTGGTGGAGCGGCTGTCGGACGCGCGCCGCAACGGGCACAAGGTCCTCGCCGTGATCCGTGGCAGCGCGATCAACCAGGACGGGGCGAGCAACGGCCTCACCGCGCCCAACGCCCCCTCCCAGGAACGGGTCATCCGCCAGGCGCTGGCCTCCGCCCGGCTCACCCCCGACCAGGTCGACGTGGTCGAGGCGCACGGCACCGGCACCAAGCTGGGCGACCCCATCGAGGCCCAGGCCCTGCTCGCCACCTACGGCCAGGACCGCCCGGCCGACCGGCCGCTGTGGCTGGGCTCGGTGAAGTCCAACATCGGCCACACCCAGGCCGCCGCCGGTGCCGCCTCGATCATCAAGATGGTCATGGCCCTCAACCAGGGCCTGCTGCCGCGCACTTTGCACGTGGACGAGCCGTCCTCCCGTATCGACTGGGAGGCCGGCGCGGTCTCCCTGCTCACGGAGGAGGTGCGCTGGCCCGCGGCCGACCGGCCGCGACGCGTCGGCATCTCCTCCTTCGGCATCAGCGGCACCAACGCCCACGCCGTGCTGGAAGAGGCCCCGCCCGTCGAGGCGGACGAGGAACAGCCGGCCCCTCCGGGCGATGTCGTGCCGTGGGTGATCTCCGCCCGGACCGCGGACGCCCTGAGTGCACAGGCACGACAGCTCCGCGAGTACGTCGAGGAGCGGCCCGAGCCGGCCATCGCCGAGGTCGCCCATGCGCTGGCCACGACCCGGTCGGCGTTCGAGCACCGCGCGGTCGCGGTGGGCGGCAGCCACAGCGAACTCCTCAAGGCCCTCGACGCCTTGGCGCACGGAGAGCCTTCGCCTCAGCTCGTGCAGGGCATCGCGCCCGACGAGACCGGCAAGACCGTGTTCGTGTTCCCCGGGCAGGGGACGCAGTGGGCCGGCATGGGCGCGGAACTCCTGGACACCGTCCCGGTGTTCGCGGAGTCGATCGCCCGCTGCGAGGAGGCCCTTGCGCCTTACGTGGACTGGTCGCTGACCGATGTCCTGTGCTCCGGCGCCGAGTTGGACCGCGTGGACGTCATCCAGCCGGTGACCTGGGCCGTCATGGTCTCCCTCGCCGCGACCTGGCAGGAGCTGGGTGTCCGTCCCGACGCCGTGGTCGGCCACTCCCAGGGCGAGATCGCGGCTGCGGCTGTGGCGGGTGCGCTGTCGCTGGAGGACGCGGCGAAGGTCGTCGCCGTGCGTGCCCGGATCATCGGCGAGCACCTCGCGGGGCGGGGAGCCATGGCCTCGATCCCGCAGGCTGCCCACAGGGTCGAAGAGCTGCTCCCCAGCGGGGTCGGCATCGCCGCCGTCAACGGCCCGAACACCACCGTGGTCTCCGGCGACAAGGACGCCGTCGAGGCCCTCGTCGCTCAGCTCCAGGAACAGGACGTCCGGGCCCGGCTGATCCCCGTCGACTACGCCTCACACTCCGCGCACGTCGAAACCATCCAGGACGCGATCGCCGCCGCGCTCTCCGGGATCACGCCTCGGCCCGCCGACGTGCCCTTTTTCTCCACCGTCGAGCCCGGATTCATCAACACATCCGAACTCGACGCCGGTTACTGGTACCGCAACCTCCGCCAGACCGTCCACTTCCACACCGCCATCGAACAGCTCACCGAGAGCGGCCACACCACCTACATCGAGTCCAGCGCCCACCCCGTCCTCACCTACAGCATCGAAGAAACCGAAGGCGCCGACACCATCACCGGCACCCTCCGCCGCAACGAAGGCACCCTCACCCGACTCCTCACCTCCGCAGCACACCTCCACACCCACGGCCACACCATCAACTGGCCCATCCCCCACACCCGGCCCATCGACCTCCCCACCTACCCCTTCCAGCACCAGCGCTACTGGATCGACGTACCGGAGACCACGGCGGCACACGCCTCCGTCCCGGCGACGGACATCGTCGACAAGCGTTTCTGGGAGGCCGTGGAGAACGAGGACTGGGAGTCGCTCGCGGACACGCTCGACGTCCCCGGTGACGCGTCGCTGAGCACGGTGCTTCCGGCGCTCGCGTCCTGGCGGCAGGAGCGCAGGCGTGAGGCGACGGTGAACGACTGGCGCTATGGGATCAGCTGGAAGCCGGTGGCCGACGGGGGCGCTGCGACCGGGCTCGGCGGGACGTGGCTGGTGGTGTTCCCGGAGGGGCGGGCCACCGATGACGTCGTCCGTACGGCGGCCGAGGGGCTGGCGGCGCACGGCGCGCAGGTCGTGCCGCTGGAGCTGAACACCTCCGAGGCCGCGCGTGAGGCGTACCTCGACCTCATCGGTGAGGCACTGGCCGCGCAGGAGGCTCCGCCGGCCGGTGTGCTGTCGTTCCTCGCGCTCGACGAGCAGCCCTGCCCCGCGTATCCCGCGATGCCGGCGGGTGTCGCCGGGACGCTCGCTCTCGTCCAGGCGCTCGGTGACGCGCGGCTTGAGGTCCCGGTGTGGTTCGGGACCTGCGGCGCGGTCGCGGTCGGGGCCTCGGACACCCTGGGCAGCCCGGTGCAGGCGCAGGTCTGGGGACTTGGCCGGGTCGTGGCGCTGGAGCAGCCCGAGCGGTGGGGCGGACTCGTCGACCTGCCGGGGCAGTTGGACGACCGGGCGCGGGCGCGCCTGTGTGCGGTGCTGGCCGGGCTGGCGGGCGAGGACCAGGTGGCGATCCGCTCCTCGGGCGTCTTCGCCCGCCGTCTGGTGCGGTCGCCGCTGGACGTGGCGACGCCCGAGCCGGCGGCGTCCGGCTGGCGGACCAGTGGTACGGCGCTGGTGACCGGCGGCACGGGAGCGCTCGGTCCGCACATCGCGCGGTGGCTCGCCTCGAACGGGGCCGAGCATGTGGTGCTGACCAGCAGGCGCGGCCCGTTCGCCCCGGGCATGGCCGCGCTGGCGACGGAGCTGGACGCCGAGGGGGTCCGTCTCACGGTGGCCGCGTGCGACGCCGCCGACCGCGAGTCTCTCGCCGGTGTGCTGGAGCGGCTGAAGGCCGACGGTGAGTCCCTGCGTACGGTCGTACACGCCGCGGCGTTCATCGAGTTGGCGTCGCTCGCCGAGTCGGGGCTCGACGAGTTCGCGGACGTGCTGGCCGCGAAGGTGGGCGGCGCCGCGCACCTGGACGAGCTGCTGGGCTCCGACGACCTCGACGCGTTCGTGCTGTTCTCCTCCATCGCCGGTGTCTGGGGCAGCGGCGACCACGGCGCCTACGCCGCCGCCAACGCCTATCTGGACGCGCTCGCCGAGCAGCGCCGGGCCCGCGGTCTGAAGGCCAGCTCGATCGCCTGGGGCGTGTGGAACGTCTGGGACCCGGAGCGGCTTCCGGAGGGCGTCAAGCCCGAGCAACTCCAGGCGCGGGGGCTGCCGTTCCTCGACCCGGACACGGCCTTCTCCGCCATGCGTCAGATCCTCACGCACGACGAGAGCTTCGTGGCCGTGGCCGATGTGGACTGGGAGCGCTTCGTCCCGGTCTTCACCTCGGCTGGGCCCCGTCCGCTGCTCGCCGGTGTTCCCGAGGCGCAGCGGGAGATCGAGGCGGCGGCCACGCCGGCCCCGGTCGGGCCGGACGCGGCGAGGGTTGCGTCGTCGCCGCTGCGCGACCGGCTGGAGGGCCTCGGCGCCGACGAGCGGAACCGGGTGCTCCTCGACCTGGTCCGCGCCCAGGCGGCCTCGGTCCTCGGTCATGCCTCCGGTGAGGCGGTCGAGCCGGGGCGGGCGTTCCGCGATCTGGGCTTCGACTCACTCACCGCGGTCGAGCTGCGCAACCGGCTCAACACGGCCACCGGGCTGCGGCTGCCGGCGACCCTGGTCTTCGACTACCCCTCCCCCGGTGTGCTCGCCGGTCATCTGCAGGACGAGTTCTTCGGCGCGCTGCCCGACACGGCGTCGGCCGGGGCCGTCGCGGCGCCGTCGGCCCTTCCGGCCGCCGACGACGACCCGATCGTCATCATCGGCATGGGCTGCCGCTTCCCGGGCGGCGTGCGCTCACCCGAGGCGCTGTGGGAGCTGCTGCTGCGCGGCGGTGACGTGATCTCCGGGCTGCCGACCGACCGCGGCTGGGACCTCGACGCGCTGTACGACCCGGACCCGGAGCAGCGCGGCAAGTCGTACACCCGGCACGGCGGCTTCCTTTACGACGCCGCCGACTTCGACCCGGCGTTCTTCGGTATCTCCCCGCGCGAGGCCCTGGCGATGGACCCGCAGCAGCGGCTGCTGCTTGAGACGTCCTGGGAGGCGTTCGAGCGGGCGGGCATCAACCCCCAGTCCCTGCGGGGCAGTCGTACGTCCGTGTTCGCGGGCGTCAGCTACCACGACTACGGCTCGCGTCTCGGTGAGACCCCGGAGGAGATCGAGGGCTACCTGGGCACGGGCAACACCGCGAGCATCGCCTCGGGCCGTGTCTCGTACGTCCTCGGCCTCGAAGGCGCCGCGGTCACGCTGGACACGGGCTGCTCCTCGTCGCTGGTGGCTCTCCATCTGGCAGCGCAGTCGCTGCGGCAGGGCGAGTCCACGCTGGCGCTGGCCGGCGGTGTGTCCGTGATGGCGGTGCCCACCTCCTTCACCGAGTTCAGCCGGCAGCGCGGTCTGTCCGTGGACGGCCGGTGCCGGGCGTTCTCGGCGGACGCCGACGGCATGGGCATGTCCGAGGGTGTCGGCATGCTGCTGCTGGAGCGGCTGTCGGACGCGCGGCGCAACGGACACCGGGTCCTGGCCGTGGTCCGGGGGACGGCGATGAACCAGGACGGCGCCAGCAACGGCCTCACCGCCCCCAACGGCCCCTCCCAGCAGCGAGTCATCCGCCAGGCCCTCGCCAACGCCGACCTCGCCCCCGACCAGGTCGACGCCGTCGAGGCGCACGGCACCGGCACCAAGCTGGGCGACCCGATCGAGGCACAGGCCCTGATCGCCACGTACGGCCAGGACCGCCCGGCCGACCGGCCCCTTTGGCTGGGCTCCGTGAAGTCCAACATCGGCCACACGCAGGCCGCTTCGGGTGTCGCGGGCCTCATCAAGATGGTCATGGCCCTCCAGCACGGCGTCCTGCCGAGGACGCTGCACGTGGGCGAGCCGACCCCGAAGGTGGACTGGTCGGCCGGAGCCGTCGCCCTGCTGACCGAGGAGACGGCCTGGCCCGACACGGGACAGCCGCGCCGCGCCGGTGTCTCGTCGTTCGGCATCAGCGGCACCAATACGCATGCCGTGCTGGAGCAGGCACCGGAGGACGAGCCGGCCCTGGAATCGGAGCCTGCGGGTGCGGTGGTGCCCTGGGTGATCTCGGCCCGGACGGCGGACGCCCTGCGCGATCAGGCACGACAGCTTCGCGAATACGTCGACCAGCGGCCGGAGTTGGATGTCGCGGCCGTCGCCGACACGCTCGTCCGTGGGCGCGCCCTGTTCGAGCACCGGGCCGTTGTGGTGGGCGAGACCTCTGATGCCCTGACCGCGGCGCTCGACGCGCTCGCTGCTGGGCAGCCTCACACGCATCTGGTCCAGGGGCAGGCCAAGAGCGCCGGGAAGACCGTGTTCGTGTTCCCGGGGCAGGGCACTCAGTGGGCCGGGATGGGTGCCGAACTCGTCGACACCGTCCCCGTGTTCGCGGAGTCGATCGCCCGCTGCGAGGAGGCCCTTGCGCCTTACGTGGACTGGTCGCTGACCGATGTCCTGCGCTCCGGCACGGAGTTGGACCGTGTCGACGTCATCCAGCCCCTCACCTGGGCCGTGATGGTCTCGCTCGCCGCGACGTGGGAGGACCTCGGTGTCCGTCCGGATGCGGTGGTGGGTCACTCCCAGGGCGAGATCGCGGCTGCGGCTGTGGCGGGTGCGCTGTCGCTGGAGCACGCGGCGAAGGTCGTCGCCGTACGCGCACAGATCATCGGCGAGCATCTCGCGGGTCGGGGTGCCATGGCCTCCGTTCCTCAGGCTGCCCGTACCGTCGAAGCACAGCTCCCCAGCGGGGTCAGCATCGCCGCGGTCAACGGGCCGAACACGACCGTGGTCTCCGGTGACAAGGACGCCGTCGAGGCCCTGGTCAAGGACCTTCAGAACCAGGACGTCCGGGCCCGGCTGATCCCCGTCGACTACGCCTCACACTCCGCGCACGTCGAAACGATCGAGGAGCAGCTGGCGACGGCCCTCGCGGGCATCACGCCCCAGGCCGCCGAGGTCCCGTTCTTCTCGACCGTGGAGCCGGGCTTCCTGAACACCTCGGAACTCGACGCCGGTTACTGGTACCGCAACCTTCGCCAGACCGTCCACTTCAGCACGGCCATCGAGCAGCTCACCGAGAGCGGCCACACCACCTACGTCGAGTCCAGCGCCCACCCCGTCCTCACCTACAGCATCGAGGAAGCCGAGGGCGTGGAGGCCATCACCGGCACGCTCCGCCGCAACGAGGGCACTCTCACCCGGCTCCTCGTCTCCGCAGCACACCTCCACACCCACGGGCATGCCATCAACTGGCCCATCCGCCCCAGCCGGCCCATCGACCTGCCCACCTACCCCTTCCAGCACCAGCGCTACTGGATCAACCCCACCAGCGACAGCCGGACGAACCTCTCCGGCGCGGGCCTCTCGGCCGCCGGGCACCCGCTGCTGGGCGCTGCCGTGGAGCTGGCGGGCACGGACACGCACCTGTTCACGGGCCGGTTGTCCCTCCAGAGCCACCCCTGGCTGGCGGACCACGCCGTGGTCGGAACCGTGCTGCTGCCCGGCACCGGCTTCCTCGAGCTCGCCCTCCAGGCCGGTCACCACGTCGGCTGCGGCACCGTGGAGGAACTGACGCTGGAAGCCCCGCTGATCCTTCCTGAGCGGGGCGGGGTCGACGTGCAGTTGAACGTGGGCGCGCCCGACGATTCGGGACGTCGTGAGCTGAACCTGCACTCGCGGGCGCAGGACGCGGACAGCGACGAGCCGTGGACCCGGCACGCCACCGGCACCCTGGCCTCGGCACAGCAGCCCCTGGGGCCGGACGCCGGTCTGAGCGCGTGGCCGCCGGCCGGGGCCGAGCCGGTGGAGGTCGAGGGTTACTACGACCGGCTTGCCGAGCAAGGCTACGGCTACGGCCCCGCCTTCCACGGACTGCGGGCGGCGTGGTGGCGCGGTGACGAGGTGTTCGCCGAGGTCGCCCTGCCGGAGGAGGAGTCCGCCGAAGCCGCGGACTACGGAATCCACCCGGCGCTGATGGACGCGGCGCTGCACGCGCTGGGTCTGGGCGTGCTGCCTGCGGCGGGCGAGGGACGGGCGCGGCTGCCGTTCTCCTGGAGCGGTGTGACCCTGCACGCGGCGGGCGCCGCCGCGCTGCGGGTGCGCGTGGCACCGCTCGGGGACGCCGAGGACACGGTGTCCATCACCGTGGCCGACCCGGCCGGCGCGCCGGTCGCCACGGCCGAGTCGCTGGTCGTACGGCCGGTGGTCACCGCGCAGTTGGAGGCGGCCGGTTCGTGCGTGCACGACAGCCTGTTCCGCGTCGACTGGGTGACACCCCCGACGGGGTCCTCCTCCGTCGAGGCCCGGCGCTGGGCGGTCCTCGGTCCAGACCCGCTGAAGGTGGGGCAGTCGCTGGAGGAGACAGGTGCGACAGTGTTCGCGGCCGACGACCTGGACTCCGTGGCCATGCTGGACACCGTTCCGGATGTGGTGGTCGTGCCGTACGCGCCTCAGCCGGCTGGCGCCGACAAGCTCGCCGCTCGGGTGCATGAGGTGCTGTACGGAGTGCTGGAGCTGGTTCAGGAGTGGCTGGCGGACGAGCGGTTCACCTACTCCCGGCTCGTGCTGCTCACCCGTGACGCCGTCGTCACCTCACCCGAGGACACCCCGGACCTGGAACACTCCCCCATCTGGGGCCTGATCCGCTCCGCGCAGTCCGAACACCCCGACCGGATCGTGCTCATCGACACCGACGACCACGACAAGTCCACTCACGCGATACCCGGCGCCCTGACGACCGGTGAGTCCCAGATCGCCATCCGTGAAGGCGAGTTCCTGGCGCCGCGCCTGACCCGGGCCACCCCGGCAACGGCCGCCGCCTCCGTCTTCCGTCCCGACAGTACGGTCCTGATCACCGGCGCCACCGGCACCCTCGCCACCCACATCGCCCACCACCTCGTCACCCACCACCA
>NZ_JBHVDH010000045.1:0-16316 GCF_042802855.1 Streptomyces sp. NPDC057445
CCGCGTACGGTCGGCGAGGTGGTCAAGGACCTCACGCAGGCGCACCCGGAGCGAGTGGTCACCAGTGTGCAGGTGGTGCGCAACGCGCTGGAGACGCTCGTCGCCAAGAGCCTGGCAGAGCGCTCGAAGCAGGGCAGCACGGTCTACTACACGGCGCCCGACAACGACACCGCTGCAGCCGCCGCGGCGCCAGGCACTGCCGATCAGAGCGCGGCGGCCGAGGTCAGCAAGGTTGCGGCCGGGGTGTAGCCGGGGTGTAGCCGGGCCGTTGCGGCCGTGGGTCCTGCCCGTCCCCGCGCGCGGGGACGGGCAGGGAGCGCCTGCTCACGCGGGCGTGATGTTCTCCGCCTGCGGGCCCTTGGGCCCTGGGTGATGTCGAAGTTCACCTTCTGGCCCTCCCGCAGCTCACGGAAACCCTGGGCGGCAATGTTGGAACTCGAAGTGCGGCCCCCGCACCGCGCGGGGCCCGGCGGCGACGGCCGGAGGCCAAAGCAACCACGCAATTGAACGTGTTCAACTGGTCTGGCAGGATGGTTCACGCTGCGGCTGCCTCTCTGGTTGTCCGCGCTGAGCTGTGGTGCCACGAGGGAAGCGGGCTGTGGACGAGAGCACACCGTGGCGGAACCTGGGGGTCATCGGGCTGCGCCTCGTCGATCTGGCAGTGCGCTACAGCGTCACCTTCACCATCACCTGGGCGGCTGTGGATGCGTCACTGCCCGCGGATGCAATCACGCACTGGCTTGCCTTCTTTCCGGTCATCGGGATCCCGTCCATCGTGATCAGCTTCGTCTACGGGCTCGCAAACCCTCGTACAGGTGCGGCGTTTCGGGGCCCGCTGGCCGGACTCCTGCTCCTTCCCGCCTGGTTCCTGCTCTTCGGAAACTTCGCGGAGATGCTGTTCATCCCCGTCATGGGCCAGCTCTTCTTCGCGTTGTGTGTGATGCGGGCCCCGCTGCTGGGCTCGTCTGGGCTCCGGCGGCGTGCCTGGGCAGCGCTTGCTGCAGTTGGCGGCCCCTGACCGGGATCGGCTGCATTTCATCGCTTGGCCAGGTATGCCGCCGAGTTGCTTGTGCGCGGAGTTGCAGGGGGACGCCTGGGTGGTGACGGCTTTGGCGCTGCTGAGGAGGGGTGCCGCGTCGTCCCGGGCGGGATGCCGGGCCCGGCTCGTCGCGGCCTGCCGAGCCACGCGTGTGGGCCGCGCACCATGGGGGCCTTTAGGTAAAGGAGCGGTCTGTCAGCGGCGTGGGCCTTCGTGCTGGCGGTGGTGGTGCTGCAGGGGCTCCTGCTGCGCCTGTGTGTGCGAGGAGACAGGGATCGCGCTCTCTGGCCGGGCCGGGCCGCGTAGCAGGCTCGCTACGTTGGCGTGGATGAGGCTGTTGGCGTTGGTGGTCGACACGGAGTCCGGGGCGATGGCTTTGTTCATGAGAACGGACAGCAGATGTTCACCACTTCGGGAGGCACCGCTGTCCGGCGCTGTTCGATCGGTACTGGCACCTGTCACCCCGCTAGAGGAGGCCGGTGCGCATGTGCTGCGTGAGGTTGTCGTGGATCTCGCGTAGCCACGGGGTGCGGACGGCCGGCAGCCGGGCCAGGGTTCGTTGGAAGACTCCCCAGTCGATCCGGAACACGTCATGGACGTTTGGCGTGGGCGGGTCGTCGCGAAGGACGCTGTCGGGTATTGGACCCGATGAGGGGGCGGGCAGTTGCGGCTCGGGGAAGACCAGCCGGAGCCACACCCCGAACGGCAACGGGACCAAGCGCGCCGGAGTGGCCGGGGTCCATGCCTTCCCGGTCTGCGGGTGGGACGGCACGAGGAGGATGTCGGCGCCGTCGTGGGCCGGCTGTCCCGGTCCGGCCAGGACAGCGCGCCGCCTCGGCCCGCCGGCCGGCAGCAGGGTGTCGAGGGCGCGTTGGAACATCTTGGCGGTCAGGCCGTCCGGCACGGCTACCGCCCGGCCGTCGGAGGCCATCAGGAGGTGGGCGAGCGCCTGCCCGGCTGCCGCCACCCACTGTGGGCTCCAGTGCCATCGGTCGCTCGCCCGGAACGGCTCTCCCCACGGGGCGATCGGCTCGGACGGGGGCACGCCATCCCCCTCCGCGAGCAGGTCCGCCCAGGACAGCGGTCCGGCGTCGGCGCCTTCGACGGGAAGGCGGCGCACGGCGTTCGGGGCGAGCCACACGGCCTGCCAGAGCGAGCAGTCGTCGATCCTGCTCGCCACGGGAAGACCGCACGCCGCGCAGGCCATGTTGGGGCCGTCACCCCCGTCGAAGCCGCAGCAGGCGCCGCCGCGCTTCTCCGGCATCAGCACGGCGCCACGGGTGTCTCCCGGTGCGATGACAACCGCGCCGGACACGCCGTCGGACAGGGCGTGGACCGGCGCGTAGATGCCGCAGGCAGCCGCGTCGTCCGGATCGATCTCCTCCCACCTTCGCCACGGCGGCCCCCAGGGCTCCAGTTCCACGGCGAACGTCCCCGATTGCATGAGCACCGGGAGCTGAAGCCCGTTCCCGTACTTCTGGCGAGCGTGGGCCGGCAGGGCGACCTGGGACAACGGGGCGGTCAGCTCGGAGCCACACCGCACACACACGAAAACGAACAAACGTCCTCCGCTCGGGAAACAGGGGCATCGTCGCAGCTCCGTGGCAGACCGGCCAACGTGTTTTCAATTCGCTGTGGGGCCGAAGCACAGCCACGACGCTGAGCATCACCGTTCGAATCCTCGGCGGGCTCTAGTGCCTCCCGAAGTGGTGAACATCTGCTGTCCGTTCTCGTGGACAAAGCCAGGGGCGATCTGCTGGAGGCACCAGGCGGCTTCGATGAGGGCCCGCAGCTCGGTGGCCCGCTCGTGCTGTCCGCAGGCCACGAGCGCTGCGTCATTGCTCTCGGGGGCATGCGCGCGGTGAAGGGTGTCCTGGGTCTGCAGCATCTGGTTGTTCAGGCTGAGGATCATGCCGTCGAGGCACCGGTGGGCGTCGTGGGTGGTGGAGAACGCGGCCAGGACTGCCGTCCGGTCCGCTGTCTGCTCCAGCTCCTCGGCCCGTGTGGGCACGGGGCGGGCAGACAGCGGGCCCACGGGGTGGTCGGGGCGGTGGGCATGCAAGCGTCCGAGCATGGCGTGGAAGGCTTCCAGGCGTGCGGTGCGGATCTGTTCCAGGATCGCCTGGGCCTTTGCCCGTTGCGGGGAGCGTGCCGGGCGGGCGGCTTCGACCAAGTGCTGGGTGTAGGCGCGGGCGGCGCGCGGGTGTGCCGTGCGCCAGGCGGTGCCGTAGGGGTCCTCCCGCAGGCCGGTGGGCTCCGGGCCTGCCTGAAGTTCGGCAAGAAGCTGGTCGGGGGCGCGCAGCGTAGTGTGCGGCGCGTCGGCGTCGGCGTCGGCGTCTGGGTCGGCGTCTGGGTCGGCGGGCGGGGCGTACTGCGCGGCGGTGAGGTCACGGGCTTCGCTGGAGGCAGCGTGCAGCATCTGCTCGCGTGCCGGGTCCAGGACGAGGCGGGCGATGAGGGGGTTGGCCGCGGCGTCGGCCTGCCCGAGCAGGAGATCGGGCACCAGAGGTGCCTTCAGTGCCCACCAGCGGTTGGCGAGCGGGTCGCGCAGGGTGAGTTCGGCCAGGAGCTGCCCGACGGCGTGATATGCCTCGTTCAGCGGGTGCGGGTCGGCCAGCTGTGTCAGCAGCCGGTAAGCGCCGGTAAGGTCGGCCGTTACCTTCACCCGCGCCGCCATGACGGTCTGCACAGCTGTGCGCGTGGCGGCGGTCCAAGTCTGGGTGAGCGCATGGACGTCGTCGGGGACGGGCCGGCTGATGAGCCCCGGGGCGGGCATGGGACGGGCCCGGGCGTGCCCGCCAGGGAGCGCAGGGACGTTACCGGCGCGCTGGCGGGTGTCCTGCTGCAGAGCGGTCTCGATGACCTCAGCGCTCAGGGGGGTGCGGAACGTTGCATACCAGTCGGCTGCGGCCCTGCTCCACCGCTGCCGCCCCGGGTCCTGCGGTTCGGCCCCGGCAAGCCCGGGTGCGTCCGCGGTGAGGCGGCAGCGCAGCCACAACGCCTCGGCGGCGCGCACCAGATCGCCGGACGTACCGGTGTTGGACGCCAGGGGCAGAAGGTCGGAGACCGGGATCATCTGGCCGATGGGTGCATCGTAGGGATACCGGTCCAGACGCATCCGGTGCCCGGGCCGGTCACTGTGCAGGAAATCCAGCAGTGCCGCCCCGGGGTCGGTGTAGACGATGGCGCGCCTGCCCTGGCCGGCGTCCACACAGCCCACGGCGAACAGCGGAACCCCTGCCGACTCTGCCCAGAGTGTCTTCTCCCGCTGGTACTGCTCCTCGACCGCCTGCATCAGCGTCGCAGGATCGGGCACCGCGTCGGGGAAGCGTGCGTGCAGCAGGCCCAGTGCCGGGCCCGTCAACAGGGCGTTCGCACCGTCGTCTTGGGCATGTGTCTGCTCCAGGTGTTGCCGGAGTCCGCTCAGCAGGTCCTGCAGCAGGGGCACCAGGAGTGGGGCCTGTCCCGTCCAGTCGGCGAAGCTGCGGTCCCACAGCGTCGCGGGGTGGCCCTTCTCAGCGGCGTAGGCGCGGAGCACGTCGTCCAGGTACCGAAGGTCCAAACGCGGTTGCAGACCGGGAGCAGCATCGAGAGCCGACCGTACGGCCAGCAGCTTCTCCAGAGCGGCGGGATGAATCACCGGATGCTCCTGATGTCGTCTGGCTTTGCTTAGGGAGTTTGGACAGCAGTTGTTCACCACCTCGGGAGGCGGTTGGATCGGGCTGGGTTCGATGTTCGAGCACGGGAGGCGCCCGATCCGGAGTCTTCCTCAGGGGGTTGTCGTGGAGTGGTCGATGGGGTTGCTCGGGTTCGCCGCCGGGCTCTTGATATCGGTGGCCACGGCGCCCGTGGGTGTCTCCGGGGCGGTCTTCCTGCTGCCCGTTCAGGTCAGCGTGCTGGGAGTACCGAGTCCGGCCGTGACACCGACGAACCTGCTCTACAACGTCGTGGCTGGCCCCGGCGCCCTCCTGCGCTACTGGCGGGCCGGGCGACTGGGAGGGCCGCTGACCCGCCTGCTCATCGCGGGCACCGTGCCCGGCGTCGTCATCGGCGCCGTGATCCGGGTCTTCGCCGTACCCGGCCCGCGTGTCTTTCGTCTCCTCGTCGCCGCGCTGCTCCTGCCGCTCGGACTAGGTCTGTGGCTGCGGACCGTGCGCCCCGCACCAGGCCGCGCCCTCCACCCACCCTCGCCCCGCGCGACTACGACACTGGCCCTGGCCGTCGGCGTCGCCGGCGGCATCTACGGGATCGGGGGCGGCTCCCTGCTCGGCCCCATCCTCGTGGGACGCGGAACGCCCGTCGCCACCGTCGCACCCGCCGCCCTGGCCTCCACCTTCGTGACCTCAATCGTCGGCGCCGTCACCTACGCGCTGCTCTCTCTCGCCGCCACCGGCGACGTCGCCCCCGACTGGCTGCTGGGCCTGTCCTGCGGAGCCGGAGGCCTCCTCGGCGGATACCTCGGCGCACGCCTCCAGCCGCACCTGCCCGAAACCGCGCTCCGGCTCCTGCTCGGCACCCTCGCCACCGGTGTCGGCGCGTTCTACGCAGTTCACATCCTGCGCTGACCGTGCAGAGGCCGTGGCCGGGCCAAGGCCGTGTGTAGCGCTGCGGGGGCGTGGGGGATCCATCAAGGTGTGCCGTGGCCGGCGTCAGCCGCAGTGGCGGCGCTGGGCCCCGCCGGTGAACGGTGCGTTGTCCCCGGGCCGCCTGTTGAGGCCGCCGTGGACGTCGATGCACTGGCCGCGCCCCGGCACAAAGACCGGGCCCGCGTAGTAGCGGTAGTTCCTGTTGCCGCCGTCGCAGTCGCGGGCATTTCCCTCGCTCTGGTCGATGCAGACCCAGATGCCTCCCGCTTTGCCCGCCAGGGAGGAGATCCGGCGCGTGATCGCGCAGTTCTTGCCGGTGGCCCGCGAGTAGTACACGTCGATGTATCCGGCCGTGCCCTCCCAGGAGCGGGTGACCGGGTACGAACCGACCTTGGTGTAGCCGCTGCCGCAGGAACCGGACGTTGCCGCGCTGGCGGCCGACGGCACGGCCAGCATGCCCGCCGAGATCGCACTGGCGGCCGTGGCCACTGCGGTGATACGACGCTTGAGACTGCTCACGCTGTCCTCCGTATGTGGGGGCCGCCCGGACCGGGCGGCGCTCTCCTGCGAGCCGTAAGTCGGCTGTGCCGCGACGAGCCTGGAGCCGCAGACGCTGCTCGAACGGAAAACCGCCCGCCCTGTCCCGGGGCATGCCACATCAAGCTGCGGAAGTGTTCCGGGAAGCGGGATGTGGGACGGGTCGGCGCGGGCGGACATAATCCGGGCTGTGGACCTGAGAGCGGAGTTGCTGCCCCCGCCTGTGAACCGGCAGCGGCTGGAAGAACTGAGAATGGAGATCGACCGGATCGCCGACCTGGTGGCCGGGCGTTCCGCGGACGCTGACGGGGCGATCGGGGCCTTCAACACAGCCACTGGCCACGACTACACGACCCTCGACTTCACCGAGTACGCAGGAAGCAGGGCTGTGGAGGAGTTCGCCAGGGAGGCGGCCCGGCCGGCTCGCCCCAGGATTGGGGACATCACGCGCAAGGAGCTCGTCGAAATCGTCCGCAGAATCCTCAAGGCGGACCAGGACAGCGACTACTACCTGCGGCTCCTCGAAGCGAACGTGTTGCATCCCCGGGTCGGTGACCTGATCATTCATCCCCCGGACGGCCTCCAGGACGCGTCTGCGCAGGAGATCGTCGATGAGGCCCTGAAGTACCGTCCGATCGCGCTCTGAGCCTGAGGCAGTCGGCTCCGTGCTGTTGTCCGGCGCGGCTCACGTGGCGGCGGTGGGGACGGGGCCGGGTGCGGTGCGGGCGGCCAGGATGAGGGCGCACAGGGCGGCGGCCAGCAGCGGGACGGAGAAGTGCCCGCCGAGCGGTCCGGCCAGTGCGGTGCCTGCGGCCAGGCCCAGGCGCATCGCGCTGGACAGCCAGCCGACGGCTTCGGTGGACGTGCCGACAGGTGCCAGGGACGTGAGGGCGAGGCTGGCCACGGTCAGGAGCGGTACGAACAGGGCGCCGGGCAGGATCGCGAGCAGCAGGATCACAGAGGGCGGGGCGGGGCTGAGCAGCGGCAGCCAGCATGCGGCGTAGAGGGCTGCCACGGCCAGGAGATGGCTCGGGCGGGGGGTGGTGGTGGTGGGCTGGAAGCGGACGAACAGCGTGCCGCCGATCAGACCGGCGGCGGAGAAGACGGCGGGCAGGGCCCCGGCGAGCCAGGGCGCCTCGTGCCGCTCGGAGGCGACGATCCCGGCGACGTCGAGGGCGCCGACGGTGGCGCCGAGGAAGATGAGCGAGGCCAGCAGCGGCCGCATGGCGGGCGGGCGCAGCGCGCCGAGACGGTCCGGGCGGCGGTGGGGGGCGCGCCAGGTGCGGGCGGGTTGGGTGGTGGCGAAAACCGCGGTGCCGGCGAGGGTGGCGGCCGCGGCCAGGGCGAGAGCGGTGGACGGCGAGACGACGCTGGCCGCGGCGATCGCGAGGGCCGGGCCGCAGACGTAGACGATCTCCTGGGTGGAGGAGTCCAGGGCGTAGGCGGTGCGCACATGGGCGCCGTCGGGCAGCAGGGTGGGCCACAGGGAGCGCAGGGCGCCTTCGACCGGTGGGCAGCCGGCGCCGGCCAGCGCGGCGCACGCGAACGCGAGCGGCAGGTGGTTGGTGCCCGCGAGCGTCAGGATCGTCAGGGCGGCCGCTACGAGAACGGCGCCCAGGTGGCAGGGCAGTTGCAGGCCGCGCAGGTCCGCGATCCGGCCCAGCACGGGAAGGCCGAGTGCGGGGGCAAGTCCGTAGACGGCGGCGAGCAGGCTCGCGGTGGCCAGCGAATGGCCGTCCGCCTTGGCGGCCAGGATCAGGGCGATGGGCACCATGCCCAGAGGAAGGCGTGCGGCCACCGAAGCGAACAGGAGCCGGGAGCAATACCGGTATCGCAGGACCGTCCGGAACGACGGCGGGGTTCTTGCTGCGGGTGGTTCCGGCAGGTCCGGTCCGGGTTCGGGAGCGGGGAGGGTGCCGGGAAGTGCGCGGACCTGCGTCTGGGCCATCGACTGCCTGCCTTCAGGGATTCGGGGATCCGAAAGGGGACGGGCCGCCCGTACGCCTTGGCCCACGGGGAAAGGCACGCGCCGTACGGGCGGCAGCAGCGGCGAAGGAGGGAGGAACCGCTGTGGGGCCAAAGCCCAACAGGGCAGGTGAGGGCGTTCAACGACGCTTCCCCGGCGACGGGCGGGTGCGGCAGCTCCTCCCGCCCGGTGACGCGGCCACCCGCCATGGCGGACCGCCGCATGAAGCCCCGGGGCGGGGACGAGGCGTCCTGAGCTCAGATCGCGCGCCGATGAGTTCCCGCGCCGCGCCGGTCTGTACGCGTGAGACCGACTCACGGAAGGCTGGCGCCATGCGGAAACTGATCTACGGCATGAACCTGACCCTGGACGGCTACATGGCCGCGCCCGGCGACGACATCGGCTGGAGCGTGCCGAGCGACGAGCTGTTCCAGTTTTGGTCCGACCAGTTGCAGGCGACCGACCTGTCGCTGTACGGGCGCAAGCTGTGGCAGACGATGAGCTCCTACTGGCCGACCGGCGACCAGCAGCCCAACGCCTCCCCGGCGGAGATCGAGTTCGCGCGCCGCTGGCGGGACATGTCGAAGGTGGTGTTCTCCTCGACGATCGACAAGGTCGACTGGAACACCCGCCTGGTCACCGGCGACGCGGTCGCCGAGATCACCCGGCTCAAGGCCGAGGATGGCGGCCCGATGGACATCGGCGGCGCGACGCTCGCCGGGGCGGCCATGCGGGCCGGGCTGATTGACGAGTACGTGCTGGCCACGGCGCCGGTCCTGGTGGGCGGCGGCACGCCGTTCTTCACCTCGCTGGACAACTGGGTGAACCTCAACCTGGTGGAGACGCGGACGCTTCCCTGCGGCGTGATCCTGACCAGGTACGAGACGAGGCGCTGAGACTGCAAGTCTCCCCCAAAAGTTCCGGCTGCCCCTCTGCCGGTGGGCTCAGGGTTGTCGGGGGAAGGAGATGGTGACGCGCCGGTTCTTCTCCCTGCCGGGCTCGGTCTTGTTGTCGGCGACCGGATGGGCTTCGCCGAATCCCTTGACGGTGTAGGTGACGCCGGTGCCGAGTTCGTGGCCAAGGACGTCGCGCACCGCCTCGGCGCGCCGGCGGGAAAGTGTCAGGCCGTGGGCGGCCGATCCGAGGTCGTCCGTGTAGCCGGCGATGGTGGCTTTCGTGGCGTGCTGGCTTCGGATCTCACCGGCGACGGCGCGGATACGGGCACGGGCGGCGTCGGTCAGTGTGGCGCTGTCCTTGCCGAACAGGATCCTCGCGCCGAGCGTCACGGTGGTCTGGCCGGTGGTGTCTTCGCGGCGGTCATCGACGGTGCCCGAGACGGTGGTGATGTCCGCGGTCACCAGGCGCAGGTCTTTGATGACCGGCGGGGCGAGGGTGGCTCCCGGCCGGAGCTGCCCGTCGTCTGCCTGGGCCGGTACGGCGAAGGCGGCGAAGCCGGTGAGGGTGAGCAGAAGAGCGGCGGGGAGAAGGACTGTTGTGTGTCGGTTCATGGGGTCAGCCGCCCAGCTTGATGGTGGCGAGGGGGAAGGTCGGCAGCTGGAAGCCGAGCTCGGTACTGCTCGGAGGCGGAGCGGGGAACGAGGCGGTGAAGGTGACCGCCTTGCCGGCGTCGACGCGGGGGATGTCGGTGGTGCACAGGCACAGGCCGGTGGTGTCGCGCAGGACGTAGTAACGCTTCATGGACGCCTCGTCCACGAGGGTCGCCCCGGCAACGGACTGGCGGCTCTTGGGCATGTCACGGTAATCGCCCTGCCACTGGGAGGTCCCGTAGAAGTGGCTGCTGCTGTTGTTGGTGATGGTGCCGCGGACGGTGATCCACTTGCCGCCCTGGCCGCGCCGGGCCCCGGTGACGCGCAGCGTGAGCTCGTTGCTCTCCCCCTCGACCTGAGCCAGCGGCTTGCCGTCGGCCGGAGCCTGGTCGACGCTGCCCTCAGGGACCGCAGCAGCGCCACCGTCCTGCTGCGCGGTCTTGCTGGGTGCGGCGGTCGTAGTGGCCGGTGCGCTCGTGTCATCGCCGGGGCCGCAGGCAGTACCTGCGACGGCGAGGACAACAACCGCGGCAGCGAGCAGCACACGGGGCCGGTGCGTGATGGTGTTCATAGGCACTCCTCGGAGCGAGTTCGGTCGTGGTGGGCGGGATCCGGATGCGGCGCGGACGCGCGGGGCTGTCCTGGCTCGTCGGCGGCCTCGAAACGCCGGGAGGGCCCGGCTGCTGTGGCAGAAGTCCAGCCGGGGCGTGCCTGGGGCATCAACGGCCTCTCCCGCCCGGCGGACGACCGCGCCCACTCCTCCCGCCTCGTGGGGCGGTGACCCGGCGGTTCAGACCGTCGCTTGGGGCGATGCCCCAGGTGCCTGCTCCCCGGTGGGGGGACCTTGTCGGCTCGGCCATGACGAAGCGGCGGCACCCGCCCGGGGTGCCGCCGTCGTACGTGTGGGGGCCCTTGTGGTCAGCCGGCCAGGCTGAGCAGGCCGTCGTTGCGTATCCAGCCCTTGGTGCCGCTGGGTATGCCGGACCTGGAGCGCCGGGTGAGCTGGCTGTAGTTCCAGCTGCCCTTGCTGCACAGGACCTTCGCCTTGTCGCCCCGGTACAGGTAACCGAGACTCCGGTAGCCCGTGGAGGGACCGCTTCGCAGGTTCCACGCGTTCTTGGCCACGGAGGCGTCGAAGTTCGACCAGTTCACGGTGCACTGGCGGTTCTCGCCGACCGCGTACGCGGCCGGGGCGGTGGTCACGGTCAGAGCGGCGGCCGCGGCCATCGCCAGGGCAGCAGGCAGGAGGGAGCGGGTCGCGATACGGCGGAGCATCAACGGGTGCCTTTCCACAAGGTGACGGGGCGCGCCCCTCATGGGGCAAGGCGTTGATCCTTCGGCACGAAGCAGGGCGACAACGGCTTACCGGCGCGGTTCTCCCGCCTGCAGGGTCGGTGACCTGTCCAGCTGTCCCCGGGGGCGGGAGGTGCCCTCTCCCCGGCCATGGACGGCACTGCGGTGCCGCCGGGCCGGTGGTGGTCCATGTGGCGGGAGGCCGGGGGAGGTTGTAGGCCGGTTGCTCCCGCCGGGCAGTGCTCCCGGTGAGCTACCGGCCCCTGGTCGTGCCGTACGGCCGGCAGGGCCCGGGGACATGAATAGGGGCCGGCGGAGAGCCACCCACAAAAGGGGCGGCCCGGCACACCACCGGCCCCTGACCAACATCGTGCCGACGACGGCCGACGAAAGGACGTCCCCAGTCTACGAGGGGGCGCCCCCGCGGCTCGGCAGGAGATCCGAAGGAGCGCCCGGGTCGGCGGTGGTCCATGTGGCGGGAGGCCGGGGGCGGTTGTGGGCCGGTTGCTCCCGCCGGGCGGTGCTGTCACCGGCGCGGCGGCCCGTAGGGGGCGGGCGCGCGCCTAGATGGGCCTCAAGACCCCGCCGATAGCCCTCGAACCCGCTGGAGCCGATACGTGAACGCGAGCGATGCCCTGAATTCGTCCGATGCGGCCCTGGCGATCGGGCCGCTGCCCTCCGATCGGGCGGCCGACACCGGCCACCTGCTGAAGCTGGCCCACACCATGCGCGAGGAGGAAGCGCGGGTGCTGGGCTTTCCCGGCAACCTCGACTTCGACCTGTCGGAGCTGGCCCCGCTGCTGGGGGTGTTCTTCAACAGCGTGGGCGATCCGGACTGCCCCGACGCTTCCAACGTCGGTGCCAAGCCGTATGAGCAGGCGGTGCTGGAGTACTTCACCACCGCCGCCGGTGCGGCGCCGGCCGACATCTACGGCTATGTGGCGTCCTCCTCCACCGAGGCGCTCGTGCACGGCCTGGCCGCGGCCCGCCGGGTGCTGCCCAAGGCCTGCGTCTATGCCTCGGATCAGGCGCACTACAGCGTCCAGCGGGCCTGTGACCTGCTGCGGATGGAGCTGGTGACCGTCTCCTCCAAGCCCGGGGGGAGCATGGACGCCGAAGACCTGCGGATCCAGTCGTTCGCCCGGCGTCGTATCACGCCCGCCTTCGGCCGCGGGCCGGGCGCGATCGTGGTGGCGACGTGCGGGACGACGATGCGCGGCGCGGTCGACGACATCACCATGCTGCGCCGGGCCGCGATGGCCGCCGGGGCGGTGTACATGCATGTCGACGCTGCGGGCGGCGGTCTGATCGCCGCGTACAGCGACCCGCAGCCGAACTGGTCGTTCGCGCACGGCGCCGACTCGGTCAACATCTCCGGGCACAAGGTGCTCGGGCTTCCGGTACCGGCCGGGATCTCCCTCGTGCGGCGCGACCTGCTCCCGGCGGCCCGGGGCGGCGAGTACATCGCCGCCACCGACCGGACCCTGGCCTGCTCGCGCAGCGGCCTCGCCGCGCTGCTGCTGTGGGCGCGGCTGCGAGCCCTGGGAACGACCGGGATGGCCGCGCTGGTCCACCGCGGCCAGGAGATGGCCGCCTACGCCGTGGGCCGGCTCGAGCAGGCGGGCGTCAATCCGGGGCGTTTCCCCGGTTCGCTGACCGTCACCTTCGACCGCCCGCCGCCCTGGGTGGCGGCCAAGTGGCATCTCGCCTGTACGGGTCGGCTGGCGCACATCGTCACCGTCGGGCACATCACCCACGCCGCGGTCGACGAGCTCGCCGCCGACCTCACCACCGCCCGGCAGACGGCCGCCGCATGACTGCCCTTCCTGCCGAAGGAGATGCCTGTGCGGGTGCACTTCGGTGATTCCCCGGGCCCGGTCGGATAGCGGGTTACCGCCGGACGCCGGGCGTGGAAGGGTCCGGCGTGTAGCTGTGGGGGTGGGCTGCCTGTGCTGCGGGCGTCGGCGTCTCCACGGCTTCGAGGCCGGTGTTTTCGTGCCGGGGCTGGGGGCGCGCCATCGCGCGGGCGAGACGTTCGCGGATCCGGCCCTCGTCGAGGCCTGCTTCTGCCGTGGTGGGCAGCTCATCAAGGCGGGCCAAGACGCTCGCAAGGCGCTCGACTTCACCGGCAGTGGTGGTCCGGCGGTAGGGCGGCACGGGCTCCTGCTGCAGGTAGGCGAGCTGACCGGTAAGGAACTGGCGGGCCCGGTCGGTGGTGCCGAAGGCCTCCCGTATCCGGTGTTCCCGCTGCCCGGCCACGATGCCTGCGAGCTCTGCGGGCAGCAGATGCGGAACGTCGGTTTGGGCAGCGAGCCGGCCGAATGCGTCATGCAGGTGCTGCAGCTGTGCCTCGCGGGCCTGCCAGTAGGCGGCGTCAGCGTGGACGCGCTCGGGGTGTGCGGCGTCTTCCAGGCTGCCCTGGCGCTGGGCGGCCAGGGAAAGCGCGGCGTCGCGGGCCGTGAACGAGGCACGGCGCCAGGCGGCGGCCGGGGCGCTGGGCTGCAGGGTCCGCGCCGGGATGGGGAGCGCGTCGAGGAGGTGCTGAGCGTCGTTGCTGTGTCCGCTGTAGGCCGCGGCGGTGTAGGCGCGGACGGTGGCGCGGGCCTGCTCGAGCTGTGCGGTGCGCTGGGGATCGAGTGGGGGCGCCGGGGTCCTGGAAGTCCGGGCGGTGGCCTCACGGTCGTTCAGGTGGTCGGTGATGTCGGGCTCGAGGACGGCCCGTAGTTGCTGAGCGGCTGCATCCCGCAGTGCGATCTGGTCGAGCAGCCACTGGGCGCTCTCACCCAGAACGGGCACGTCCTCGGCGAGCGGTGTCAGGCCCTTCCAGTCCACGACCAGTCCTTCCCGGTCGCGGTTGGTGTGCTGCAGGCGCTCCAGCATGTCCGCCACGTGCAGCGCTGTTTCGGTGATCAGCCCCTGGGCGACGGTGTTCGGTGTGCGCGCGCTGCCCAGTGCCTGTTCGATCACCGCCTGGGGCGGAGCGGGGGTGAAGTCCCGCATGTGGCAGGCCCAGGCGATGGCCGGGGCGATCCAGCCGAAGTCGCGCTGCTGCAAGGGACCGGTGTTGCGGCGCTGGAGCCAGGCGGCCAGCACACCCGTCAGGCGGGCATCCGATGTGTCCGCAACGTGGGTGCGGACCAGTTCCCCCGGGGTGTACTCGCGCACGCCACCGGCCGTCTGCGGGTCGGAGGCCAGGATGGCCAGTTGCCGTCGGCCGCCTTCCAGCAGTGTCCAGCGGGCGAGCGCCTGGGCCGGTCCGCCGCGCACCGTCTCGGCGCCGGACAGCCGCCCCGTATCAAAACCCGCCTCCCCGGCGCCCACCCGGCCGACGGTCGGCGGCTGGGTCGGGCCGAGGGGGTCGGCGGCAGGCGCTGCCCAGGCCAGGACATAGGTGCCGGGCTCCAGGTCCCGCAGGGCCCGGAGGCTTTCGGTACGCGGGTGTGGCGGCTGCTCGCTCAAGCCGGGGCCTTTCTCCCGATCTGGCCGCGGTGGAGGGGCGGCTGACGGCAGCTTGCCCCTGCGCTTGGGCGGGCGGCGTTGAGGGCCGGCGGGTGTTCCGTTGGGCGGGAGCATGGCGTGGTGCATCGTCTGCGCTTTCCCGCGAGGCGGGATGCCTATGGCCGCTGCCCTGCGCGCGGAGTCCGGGCCGCTCACGATGACCCAGGGGCAGTCGGCCCCGGTTGAGTGCTGACGTGGCCGGTGGTCTTCCCACACGTCCTGGTCGGCGAAGCCGTCGAGCAGGGGTGGGGAGCTGTTGCCGGGTGAGGATGACCGATCGGCAGATGGTGCAGTGCGTGGGCATACAGGACGAGCTCGTCGCCTGTGCCGTGCCCGGCCGCCGGGCACACTACGCGTTCGGGCCCCACTCCCCCGTTCCCGCCTGGGTACGCGCGGAGTTCGACGGGCGCCTGGAGGGCTGTGACCTGCTGTACGGGCGCAGCCTGGGCTATGTCAGCGAGCCGCTGGACTGGCAGCGGCTGCATGCCGAATACGCCACGCGCGGGTTCACCGTCAGCGCGCCCCAGGGCCGGCCGGACCTCGCCACGGTGTGCTGGGCGAGGGATCTGGCACGGTCCGCGGGGTGCAGCCCGGTCATGGTCGTCCACCTGGACCTGGTGGTCGACGAAGACCATCTGACCGGTCTGGAGGTATCCGTCAGGGCACTGATCCCCGACACCGAAGCCGAGCCCGGCGACGAAGTGCTGGACGAGTTGCGCGCACTGTTCGGCGAGCCCCAGTACCTCCCCAGCCTGCACATGACGGACCTGGACTGCGGCCCGCCCATGCCCGCGGGCATGGGCTGGCTCGACCACATCCCGCCTGTCCCCATGGACATGGACGGCTTCCTGCACTGGTCCTGGTAGCCGGTGCTCCCCACAGTGACGGGTCGGCGCGGGTGGCGCAGGACTCTAGCCGGGGCGGTTCATCCGGGCTCGGCGCGCGCGTGGCGCTTGGGTGCGGCGGGGACGGTTGCCGGGCGCATCAGCGCCGCCGTGCGGGGAGGGTGCGGAGAATCCCTGCGGCACGCTTGATCGGGCCGGGGCGGGAATCGTCTTGGCGGGTTCGGCGGCGGCTTTGCGGGGGCGCTCGGTGCGGGCGACGATGCGGGCGTGGGGCAGGAGCGGTGCGCAGGTCTCGCAGACTTCGGCGATCGTCCAGACCCGGCCGACGGTCGCATCGTGGCGCACGACGAGGACGACTGCTCCGGCGCAGTGGACCCGCTGCTCTGCGTGGCCGGCGCACTGCTGGGCGCGGCAGTGGCAGGCGGCGTGGGGGCGGACGGTGGCCGCGCGTGCGTGGGCGGCGGCGTGGGCGGCAGCGAAGGCGCGGAGGTCGGTGATGTTCTTGGAGCGGGGCGGCATCCGGCATGCGGCGGTGGAGCAGGCGACGGTGGCGGTCCTGTCGCTGTGGCCGGTCAGCCGGATGGTCCAGGACCGGCCCGGGACGCGGTCGGTGGAGGGTTCGCTGTAGGCCGTGGTCACGGGCAGCCGTCCATTCATGATCGTGAGGATGTCCGTCCACTATGGGATACCCAGCCGGTGCTTGGGGCAGCCGCTCCCCGGCGCATGACAGTCAGGTTCCACACGGTGACCCGGTCTTCTACGGCCGCGTCCCGCCCGGCAGCACACCCCCGCCCTCGTGCAGCATGCGCAGGTTACCTGCGCAGGGGCGCGCCCACGAGGACGCCGCGCAAGACCCTCGCGCGCACGCTTCTTGCTGAATCGCCCGAAACTCCCCGGGCCCGGGCGGCCATGCCTACGATGGACGGTGACGGCCCATCACCGGTGCGGCGGCCGTGGGGAGGCAGTGGTGACAACCCCGATCGACGCTGAGGGCAAGTGGCCGCC
>NZ_JBHVDH010000046.1:0-14961 GCF_042802855.1 Streptomyces sp. NPDC057445
GACGCCGACCAGAGCGGTGGCGTGCGTCAGGTTGGGGAAGTAGCCGATCTTCACCGTGTCGGCGGAGAGCTTCTCGCCCTTGGCCGCCACCTCGGTCTTCCTGCTGTCGTCGGCCTGGGAGCCGTAGCCGCAGGCGGTGAGCGCCACGGCCAGCAGCGGGAGGGCGGCGGCTGCGACGACACTGCGGCGCAGAGTGGTGCGAGTGGCAGGCACGGGAGGTGTTCCTCTCGGTGGCCCGGTGCTCACGTCCCCCGTTGACCTACGGTATGCGGGACGCGGCCGGGAGATCGGCTGGTCTGTGTCTTCGTCGGTGGTGCGGTCGGCGCTGCGCTCGGGTCATCGGGCACATCGCGCGACACCTCCGGTGCCCGCACCGAGGGCGCCGCTTCCCACACGGCCGCCTTCCTTCGCGAAGGTCGCGTACACGTCGATCGTCATCAGAAGTCCCACCCCTCCTCGTCCTGGACGGGTTCGGCATCGGCGTCGGCGAAGGACTCGCCCGCCATACCGGCCGCGAGGGTCGTACCGTCGGCCGGGTCGATCAGCAGGAACGATCCGGTGCGCCGGGAGTCCGCGTAGGAGTCGAGCGCGAGGGGCTCGGCGGTGCGGACCTTCACCCGGCCGATGTCGTTGGCCACCAGCTGTCCGGGAGCCGGGTGCTGGGACAGGTCGTCGAGCGTGAGCTTCGACGGGATGTCCTTCACGATCGCCTTGACCGTGCGCGTGGTGTGCTTCAGCAGCACCCGCCGGCCGACCGTGAGCGGCTGGTCGGCGACATGGCAGACGGTCGCTTCGACGTCCTGGGTGGTGGCGGGCGCGTCGGAGCTCGGCACGATGATGTCGCCGCGCGAGATGTCTATGTCGTCGTCCAGCAGGAGGGTCACCGACTGCGGGGTCCAGGCGACGTCCACGGCCTTGCCGAGCAGGTCGATCCCCGCGATCCTCGAGGTCCTGCCCGAAGGCAGCACGGTCACGCTCCCGCCCACACGGAACGTGCCGGCGGCGATCTGGCCGGCGTAGCCGCGGTAGTCGGGGTGCTCGGCGGTCTGCGGACGGATCACGTACTGCACCGGGAAACGCGCGTGGCAGCCCGTCAGATCGTGGCTGACCGGCACGGTCTCCAGATGCTCCAGCACCGTCGGGCCGCCGTACCAGTCCATGTTGGCGGACGCTTCCACCACGTTGTCACCGGTGAGCGCCGAGATCGGGATCGCGGTGATCTCCCGTACGCCCAGGTCGCTCGCGTACGCCGTGAACTCCTCGGCGATCGACGCGAAGACGGACTCCTCGTAGCCGACGAGGTCCATCTTGTTGACGGCGAGGACGACGTGCGGAACGCGCAGCAGCGCGGCGATCGCGGCGTGCCGGCGGGTCTGCTCGACGACTCCGTTGCGGGCGTCGACCAGGATCACGGTCAGCTCGGCCGTCGAGGCGCCGGTGACCATGTTCCGGGTGTACTGCACATGCCCGGGGGTGTCGGCGAGGATGAACCTGCGCCGGGGCGTGGCGAAGTAACGGTACGCCACATCGATCGTGATGCCCTGCTCACGCTCGGCCCGCAGACCGTCCGTGAGCAGCGCCAGGTCGGGGGCCGCCTGGCCGCGGGAGCGGGAGGCGTGCTCGACGGCCTCCAGCTGGTCGGCGAGCACCGACTTGGAGTCGTGCAGCAGCCGGCCCACCAGGGTGGACTTGCCGTCGTCGACGGACCCGGCGGTGGCGAAGCGCAGCAGGGTGGTGGCCGACAGCTGCTCGGTGGAGCTGGTCATGTCTAGAAGTACCCTTCGCGCTTGCGGTCTTCCATCGCGGCCTCTGACAGTTTGTCGTCGGCGCGGGTGGCGCCCCGCTCGGTGAGCCGGGAGGCGGCGATCTCGGCGATCACGGCGTCGAGCGTCGTGGCGTCGGAGTCGACGGCGCCGGTGCAGGACATGTCGCCGACCGTGCGGTAGCGGATCAGCCGGGTCTGGACCGTCTCGGAGTCCTTCGGGCCGCCCCACTCGCCCGCCGTCAGCCACATGCCGCTGCGGGCGAAGACCTCGCGCTCGTGCGCGAAGTAGATCCCGGGCAGCTCGATCTTCTCGCGCTGGATGTACTGCCATACGTCCAGCTCGGTCCAGTTGGACAGCGGGAAGACCCGTACATGCTCACCGGGCGCGTGGCGGCCGTTGTAGAGCTGCCACAGCTCGGGGCGCTGGCGGCGCGGGTCCCACTGGGAGAACTCGTCGCGCAGGGAGAACACCCGCTCCTTCGCCCGGGCCTTCTCCTCGTCGCGCCGCCCACCGCCGAACACGGCGTCGAACCGGTGCTGCTGGATCGCCTCGGTCAGCGGAACGGTCTGCAGCGGGTTGCGGGTGCCGTCGGGACGTTCGCGCAGCACACCGCGGTCAATGTAGTCCTGTACGGAGGCCACATGGAGCCGCAGCCCATGTTCGGCCACCACACGGTCGCGGTACTCGATGACCTCGGGGAAGTTGTGCCCGGTGTCCACGTGCAGCAGCGAGAAGGGGATCGCGGCCGGCGCGAACGCCTTCAGCGCGAGATGCAGCATGACGATGGAGTCCTTGCCGCCGGAGAACAGGACCACCGGCCGCTCGAACTCGCCCGCCACCTCGCGGAAGATGTGCACCGCCTCGGACTCCAGCGCGTCCAGGTGCGTCAGCGCGTAAGGGCTGTCGTCCCCCGCGCCGCTCGCGGTCCCGCTCACGTGGTTGACGCTCGTGGTCATGCTGTACCCCTTTCGTGAGCTTCTCCGCCTGCGTGGCTCCGAGGCGCGGCAATCGTCGTCGGCTGCGGTCCGGCGGCAGCGCGGACGTCGCTCACAGCAGGCCCCTCTCACCGAGCAGCGCGTACAGCGAAGCCGCTGACTCCGGCACGGTCTGGGTGTGCGACTCGATCCGCAGATCCGGCAGCTCCGGCTCCTCGTACGGGTCGTCGACCCCGGTCAGCCCGCTGATCTCGCCCGCCGCCTGCTTGGCGTAGAGCCCCTTCACATCGCGCTCGGAGCACACCTCGACCGGGGTCGCGACATGCACCTCGATGTAGGCCGTGCCCTCGGCGCCGTGGCGCTTGCGGACCGCTTCGCGGCTGTCGGCGTACGGAGCGATCACCGGGACCAGGACCTTGACGCCGTTCGACGCCAGCAGCTCGGCGACGAAGCCGATCCGCTGGACGTTGGTGTGCCGGTCCTCGCGGCTGAAGCCGAGGCCCGCCGTGAGGAACTCGCGGATCTCGTCCCCGTCGAGCACCTCGACGCGGTGGCCCTCGTCGCGCAGCCGGCCCGCGAGCTCGTACGCGATGGTGGTCTTGCCCGCGCTCGGCAGTCCGGTGAGCCAGATGGTGGCCCCAGTCACGTGCTTCTCCCGGTGGTTGAGGGTCGGTTCGGTCGCTTCGTCGGGGGGTGTCGCCATCAGCCGTGCAGTCCGCACTCGGTCTTGGAGCGGCCCGCCCAGCGGCCGGCCCGGGCGTCCTCGCCGTCCGCCACCCTGCGGGTGCAGGGCGCACAGCCGACGGAGGGGTATCCGTCCATCAGCAGCGGGTTGGTGAGGACACCGTGCTCGGCGACGTACGCGTCCACGTCGTCCTGCGTCCAGCGGGCGATCGGCGAGATCTTGACCTTCTGCCGCTTCTCGTCCCAGCCGACGACCGGGGTGTTCGCCCGGGTCGGTGACTCGTCGCGGCGCAGTCCCGTCGCCCATGCGTCGTACGCGGTCAGTCCCTCTTCGAGCGGCTTGACCTTGCGCAGCGCGCAGCAGAGGTCGGGGTCGCGGTCGTGCAGCTTCGGGCCGTACTCGGCGTCCTGCTCGGCCACGGTCTGCCGCGGGGTGAGCGTGATGACGTTGACGTCCATCACGGCCTCCACCGCGTCCCGGGTCCCGATGGTCTCCGGGAAGTGGTAGCCGGTGTCGAGGAAGACGACGTCCACGCCGGGGAAGGCGCGCGAGGCGAGGTGGGCGACGACCGCGTCCTCCATGGACGAGGTGACGCAGAAGCGCGCGCCGAAGGTCTCGGCCGCCCAGCGCAGGATGTCGACGGCGGAGGCCTCTTCGAGGTCCCGCCCCGCCTGCTCGGCAAGCGACTTGAGCTCGGTCCTGGTCCGAATCGCCGTCATGTCCCGTCCCCTCCACCGTCATTCCGCTGAACCCCACGGGCGAGCAGCCCGAGGAACTTCAGCTGGAAGGCCCGATTGCACGCCGCGCATTCCCAGGCGCCATGGCCCTGCTCGCTCGGACGCAGGTCCTCGTCGCCGCAGTACGGGCAGTAGAAGGGGGCCGCTCGCTCACTCACAGTGCCCCCTCGCTTGCTTCTCCGCCCACGCGGCGCAGAGGTGCGGCTGTCGTCGTCGGCTGCGGCCCGGCGGCCGCGCGTGCGTCGCTCACGACAGTGCCTCCTCCGACGCGCGCGCCGCCCACGTGGCGAAACGCTCGCCGTCCTCGCGCTCCGCCTGGAAGCGCTTGAGGACGCGCTCGACGTAGTCGGGCAGCTCGGCCGAGGTGACCTTCAGACCGCGGACCTTGCGGCCGAAGCCGGCCTCCAGGCCCAGCGCGCCGCCCAGGTGCACCTGGAAGCCCTCGACCTGGTTGCCGTTCTCGTCCAGTACAAGCTGGCCCTTGAGACCGATGTCCGCGACCTGGATACGGGCACAGGCGTTGGGGCAGCCGTTGATGTTGATCGTGATCGGCTGGTCGAACTCGGGGATGCGGCGCTCGAGTTCGTCGATCAGAGAGGCACCCCGGGCCTTGGTCTCGACGATGGCCAGCTTGCAGAACTCGATACCGGTGCAGGCCATCGTGCCGCGCCGGAACGGGGACGGATCGACCCGCAGGTCCAGCGCCTCCAGACCGGCCACCAGCGACGTGAGCTGGGACTCCTCGACATCGAGGACGAGCATCTTCTGCTCGGCGGTGGTACGCAGTCGCCCGGAGCCGTGCTGCTCGGCCACCTCTGCGATCTTGGAGAGCGTGGCGCCGTCGACCCGGCCGACGCGCGGAGCGAAGCCGACGTAGTAGCGCCCGTCCTTCTGCTTGTGCACACCGACGTGGTCGCGCCACCGCTGCACGGGCTGATCGGGCGCCGGGCCGTCGACGAGCTTCCGCTTCAGGTACTCGTCCTCCAGCACCTGACGGAACTTCTCCGCGCCCCAGTCGGCGACCAGGAACTTCAGCCGGGCGCGGGTGCGCAGCCGGCGGTAACCGTAGTCCCGGAAGATCGAGATGACGCCCTCGTAGACGTCGGGGACCTCGTCCAGCGGCACCCAGGCGCCGAGGCGCACCCCGATCTTGGGGTTGGTGGAGAGGCCGCCGCCGACCCAGAGGTCGAAGCCGGGGCCGTGCTCGGGGTGGTTCACACCGACGAACGCGATGTCGTTGATCTCGTGCGCCACATCGAGCAGGGGCGAGCCGGAGATCGCGGACTTGAACTTGCGCGGCAGGTTGGAGAAGGCCTTGTTGCCGATGATGCGGCGTTGGATCTCCTCGATGGCGGGGGTGCCGTCGATGATCTCGTCCTCGGCGATTCCGGCGACGGGCGAGCCGAGGATCACGCGGGGCGTGTCACCGCACGCCTCGGTCGTGGACAGGCCGACGGCCTCCAGGCGGTTCCAGATCTCGGGGACGTCCTCGATCCGGATCCAGTGGTACTGGACGTTCTGGCGGTCGGTGATGTCGGCGGTGCCTCGGGCGAACTCCTGGGAGATCTCACCGATGACCCGCAGCTGCTCGGTGGTCAGCCGCCCGCCGTCGATCCGGACGCGGAGCATGAAGTACTCGTCGTCCAGCTCCTCCGGCTCGAGGATCGCGGTCTTGCCGCCGTCGATCCCGGGCCTGCGCTGGGTGTAGAGCCCCCACCAGCGCATCCGGCCACGAAGATCGTTCGGGTCGATGGAGTCGAATCCGGCCTTGGAGTAGATCGTCTCAATGCGTGTCCGCACATTGAGACCGTCGTCGTCCTTCTTGAACTGCTCGTTGCCGTTCAGCGGCGTGAAGTGGCCAACGGCCCACTGGCCCTCGCCGCGGTGGCGTCCGGCCTTGCGGCGGGGCGTGGCGGAGGCAGGGTTTTCGGGGGTGGCGGCCATGACGATACGTCCTTCGGGACTGCAGGAGGGCGGCTCTGACCTGCACACGCGCGCTCCGGATGGGAAGCGGCGCGGCGCTGCGCAGAAGTCGGGGATATCTCGGGGGGTGCGGTGGTGCTGTGTTCTCAGCGCACCGGACACATGGCGCTGGACATGCGGCCGAGGTCGACGTGCCGCCGACTCACCAAGGCAGTTCCAGCTCGAGACATGACGGAAGCGTGTCACGGGACTTTGGAAGCAGTCCACCGCTATCCAAAATGTGGACAACACTGTCCCGCATCGCGGGATGGTGTGTCACCGGTCACCCACGGCGCGGCCGGTCACCGGACGAGGGTACGTACGGCGCCGGGAACACGGTGCCGGCCCGGTCGTCCATGCGGTGCGGCCCGGTCGTACCGCGGGGCCGACGGTGCTCGGCCAGGAGGCCGGGCTCAGGCCCTGGCGCCCGGCCACGGTCCAGGGGTCTCGACCTCGGGCTCGTCCTCGACCTTGGTGTCGAACAGTGTGAAGCCGCGGCGCAGGTAGTTGTCCATCGCGTGCGGCCCGTCCTTGGAGCATGTGTGCAGCCAGACCCGCTTCGTCGGCGCCCGGCCCGGCCGGCGCTCCGCCAGGTCCCACGCGCGCGCGGTGCCGTACGACAGCAGATGGCCACCGATCCGCCGGCCCCGGAACGCGGGGATGAGCCCGAAGTAGACGATCTCGACGACGCCCTCGTCCTGTGCCTCCAGCTCGATGTATCCGGCAGGGGTCCCCTTCTCGTACGCCACCCAGGTCTCCACCCCCGGCCTGTTGACGGCCTCGTCCCACTGCGCGTACGTCAGACCGAGCCGGTCGGTCCAGCGCACGTCCCCGCCGACCGCCGTATAGAGGAAACGGCTGAACTCGGGCGACGGCACCTCGGCGCGGACGATCCGCACATCCCCCGCCGGCTCGGCGGCCGGACGCAGGTCGTCGGGCGAGGTCTGCTCCAGGGACCACGTGGTCACAGCGATGCTCATGACGGCCAGGGAACCACGTCCGCGTCCCGGCACCAAAAAGGCGGCACCGGGCGAGCTGCCGCACCCGCCTCAGCTGCGGCGCCGCTCCGCGGAAACGTCCTGGCCAGGCATCTGCCGCTCGCCGACGACCGCGGGTGCCGACGAGTGCGGCAGGAGGTCCGACGGGTGGGACGGACGCAGGACCTCCACCCGGACCTCCTCGCTGAAGCGGTAGGGACGGTGCGCCAGCACCCCCGCCAGATAGCGGCGCACCCGCGACATCTCCGCGCGGACCGTCACCGTGCGCGTGGGATCGCCGAAGACATCGGCCGCCAGCTCCGCCGCGGAGCGCCCCTGCGGATACTTCGCCAGCACGTACAGCAGCTCGGCGTGGCGCGGGCTCAGCTCCTGGGTCCAGCTGCCGGCGGCCCCGGAGACGGCGACCGTCCAGCGGCGGGGCCGGCTGAGGTCGAGCACGACACGGTTCGCCGCCTCCGGGGGCCCGGATTCCTCGGGACTCACCAGCCAGCCGCCCGGCAGCGGCTCCACGGTGCACATACCGAGGGACGGCAGCCAGACCCGGCCCGCCCCGAAGGTCTTCGGCAGCGGCAGCCGGTCCACGGGCGCCATGCCCGTCACCGCCGCCGTCCAGCCGTGCGGGTCCACCGCCAGCGCCCGCCCGGTCAGCCGGCACAGGATCGGCGCGGCCACCGACCGCAGACGCTCGACGGTCCGGCGGTGCCGCTCCCTGAGCTCGGCCTCGGCCAGCCGCGCCACCGAGTTGACCAGCGCCAGCGTCGCCGGATGGAAGCTGGAGGCCGGGCCGCTGACATCGACGATGCCCAGCAGCCGCCCGTCCCGCGGGTCGTGCACGGGCGCCGCGGCACACGTCCAGTTGTGCAGGGTGTGCACGAAGTGCTCGGCCGAGTGGACCTGCACGGGCCGGCGCGCGGCGAGCGCCGTGCCGATGGCGTTGGTGCCGGTGGTGTCCTCGGTCCAGGCCGCGCCCTCCTCCAGACAGATGCCGTTGGCTCTGCGCATCACACCGGCGTTGCCCTCGCGCCAGAGCACCCTGCCCTGAGGGTCCGTCACCACCATGATCTGCAGCGAGGCGTCGGCGATCTCGGTCAGTCCGCCGCTCAGCGTGCGCATGACCTCACCGATCACGGTGGCACGCCGCCGGTGCTCCAGCTCGTCCGGCTGGAGCAGCTCGCTGCTGGTCCTGCCGTCGGGGTCGAACCCCAGCCGCAGCATCCGCTGCCAGGACGCGTCGATGACCGGGCGGGGCGCGACAGGCGGGCGCCGCCCGGCCAGTATCGCGGCGCGCACCTGGTGGAGCAGACGGTTCGCATGCTCGGCATCCATGGTGGCCAGCCGCGTCATGTCGAGAACTGTGTTCCTCATCGGTTCCCCCCACCGCAGGCCTCGCTGAATGATGACAGTGGTGCCGGATCGGTTGCGCGCACACGGCCGACCGCCGTCTCCCATCGTGCCGCTCGCACATCCCCCGCAGGGCCGGTTCGCACATCTCCTGCAACGGTCTGCAACTCTGGCAAACGACGGGCCGGTGCACGAAGGTGACATCAGCTGGGAGTGGTGCCGTGTCGGCGCAGCACCACTCTCGGCTCTCGCAGACCACTCCCGGCACTCGCGGGACGCCCTCTCGGCACTCGCGGACCCCCGGCAGGCGCGGGCCCGGGGGACTTTCCCGGGGGTGCCTCCCGAGGACCACCGGGCCCGCGGTCCGCATCCGCCGCGCCCTCGCACTCACTCCGGGACGCGCGCCCGTTCCACCACCGCCGCCAGGTCCGGTCCGTAGGGCAGCGTCCCGAACGCCGCCCCCCAGTCCCCGCCCAGCCGCGAGGCGCAGAACGTGTCCGCGACCTCCGGCGGCGCCCAGCGCACCAGCAGTGAACCCTGCAGCACCAGGGCCATCCGCTCGACGAGCCGACGCGCCCGTACCTCGACGGTCCGGAGATCGGCCAGCTCGGTCAGCATTCCCTTGATGGCCGCGTCCAGCCGGTGGTCGGCCCCCCGGGCCGACCCGATCTCGCGGAGATACGCGTCGAAGGCCTCCGGCTCCCGCCGTAGCGCCCGCAGCACGTCAAGCGCCTGTACGTTGCCCGAACCCTCCCAGATCGAGTTGAGCGGTGACTCCCGCAGCAGCCGCGGCATCCCCGACTCCTCCACATAGCCGTTCCCGCCCAGACACTCCAGGGCCTCGGCGGTGTGCGGCGTACAGCGCTTGGTGACCCAGTACTTGGCCACAGGCACCGCGATCCGCAGCAGGGCCCGGTCGGCCTCGCCGTCGGAGTCGTACGCCGCCGCCAGCCGGAGCGCCAGTGTCGTCGCCGCCTCCGACTCCAGGGCCAGATCGGCGAGTACGTTCCGCATGAGCGGCTTGTCGATCAGCGGACCGCCGAACGCGCTGCGGTGCCCGGCGTGGTGGACGGCCTGCACCACCGCCTGCCGCATGAGTGCCGCGGAGCCGACCACACAGTCGAGCCGGGTCGCCGCGACCATCCCGATGATGGTGCGCACCCCGCGCCCCTCCTCGCCGACCCGGCGCGCCCAGGTCCCGTCGAACTCCACCTCGCTCGACGCGTTCGACCGGTTGCCCAGTTTGTCCTTGAGCCGCTGGACGGCGAACACGTTCCGCGTGCCGTCGTCCAGCACCCGCGGCACCAGGAAGCAGGTCGGGCCCCCTTGCCCCCCGGCGGCCCCGGCCTGCGCCAGCACCAGGAAGCCGTCGCTCATCGGCGCCGAGCAGAACCACTTGTGCCCGGTCAGCTCGTACTCGCCCTCGGCGGCCAGCGGCCGGGCCCGGGTCGTGTTCGCCCGTACGTCGCTGCCGCCCTGTTTCTCGGTCATGGCCATCCCGAACAGCGCACCGGACTTCTCCGGCGCCGGGCGCAGCTCCTCCGCGTACACCTGCGAGGTGAGCCGCGGCTCCCACTCCGCGGCGAGGGCCGGGTCCGTGCGGAGGGCGGGCACGGCCGCGTGGGTCATGGACACGGGACAGCCGTGCCCGGCGTCGACCTGCGACCACACCAGGAAGCCGGCCGCCCGCCGCACATGCCCGCCCGGCCTGCCCCAGGCGTTGGTGAGCCCCGAAGTGACCGCCTTGCCCAGCAGCCGGTGCCAGGCCGGATGGAACTCCACCTCGTCGATCCGGTTGCCGTAGCGGTCGTGTGTGTGAAGCACCGGCGGATTCTCGTCGGCCTGGGCTCCCCACCGCTGAGCCTGGGCCGAACCAGCGGCCCGCCCCAGCTCCGAGAGCTCCCGGCGCGCCGTCTCCAGGAGTTCGGGCGCGAGGTGCCGCTCGACGGCCTCGGCGAGCGCACGGTCCGCATCGAAGACGTCGTACCCGACCAGGGGCGGAGGCTGGTTGGTCACTGTGTGGGTGCTGGTCGCCATGCCGATACGGTAAGGAGGTGCAGGCAGCAAACGAAACACCCGAGCGGCGCTCCTCCGGCCGTCTCCACCGGGTCCGCGTCGTCTACCGCAACGTCTCGAAACGGAAACTGGCCTGGCTGCTGCTGAAGGACACCGTCAATTCCTGCATCGAGTACCGCATCCTCGGCCTCGCGGCCGAGGCGGCGTTCTTCACCCTGCTGTCCCTGCCGCCGCTGATGCTGGGCATGCTCGGCCTTCTCGGATACGTCGACGACTGGACCGACACCACCACCGTCGCGTCCATCCAGGAGAACATCCTCCGCGCAGCCCGAACCGTCCTCTCCGACCGCGGAGTCAACCAGGTCGCCAAGCCCCTGCTCGAGTCCGTCACCCACGGTGGCAGGCCCGATGTCATCTCCATCGGTTTCGCGATCGCCCTGTGGTCCGGGTCGCGGGCCGTGAACGTCTTCATCGACACCATCACCGTGATGTACGGGCTCGACGGCCAGCGTGGCATCGTCGCCACCCGCCTGCTCGCGTTCCTGCTCTACATCATCGCGCTGCTGATCGGCGCGGTCGTGCTGCCGCTCGCGGTGGTGGGCCCGGACCGGGTCGTCGAGTTCGTGCCCTTCGGCACGGAAGTCGTCAGCGTCCTGTACTGGCCGGTGGTCATCCTGCTCTCCATCGCCTTCCTCACCACGCTCTACCACGTGTCGGTGCCCGTCCGTTCGCCGTGGGTCGAGGACATCCCCGGCGCGCTCGTCGCCCTCGCGATGTGGGTGCTGGGCAGCTTCCTGCTGCGGATCTACCTCACCAGCACCGTCGAGGGACCGACCATCTACGGTTCCCTCGCCGCGCCCATCGCCGTACTGCTCTGGATCGGCATCTCCGCGTTCGCGGTCCTGGTGGGCGCCGCGGTCAACGCCGCCATCGACCGTGTCTGGCCGTCCGTCGCGACGGCCGCCGCCCGCGCCGCGAACGAGCGTGTCCGCGCGGCTCACGCCGCCGAACTGGTGGCCAGGGCCAGGGCCCGGGCGGCGGAGGGGGAGGCCGAGGACCTCGAGGAGGGCGGGGACATGCCGTCGGAGTTCCCGGAACGCTGGTCGAAGTTCCTGCCCCCGGACGATGTGAGGGCCAGGCTGCACTCGGTGCGCGAGAACCGGGCCACGAGGGACTTCAAGGCGGACTTCAAGGGGAGCAAGCAGGCCCGCGGCGAGCGGGAGGTCCGGGGCGGCAAGGAAGTCCCGGGGGACAACGAATAGCCCGCGGTCCAGGTCCTGTCCGGAACGACAACGCCGCAGATGTGCGTGCCCAACGCCGCAGATGTGCGTGCCAGGGCACGCGAGCCGCGCCGGACAGGGTCTAGCCTCGGGAACGTGTACGAGGAACGGGCCTCGCTGCTCGACGGGGCCGTTGTCTGGAGCCGCGGCGAGTCCGGTTCCGGGCCGGCGCTGCCCGTGCTGCCCGACGGCTGCATGGATCTGCTGTGGACCGACGGACGGCTGCTCGTGGCCGGTCCCGACACCCACGCGCACGGCCCGCCCGGCCCGGGTGCCCACTACGCCGGCCTGCGGTTCGCTCCCGGCGCCGCACCCGCGTTCTTCGGCGTGCCCGCACATGAGCTGAGGGACCGGCGGGTCGAGCTCGCAGAGCTGTGGCCGGCCGGACGGGTGCGGAGGCTCGCCGAGCGGATCGGGGAGGCGGCCGACCGGACGTCGGAGCTGGAGGCGATCGCGCTGCGGCACGCCGCTGACACCCCGGGCCCCGATCCGCTGCTGCGGGGCGTCGTCGCCGCACTGAGCGAGGGCCGGTCGGTGGCCGCGACCGCCGACGCCGTGGGGCTCGGCGCGCGGCAGCTGCACCGCAGATCCCTAGACGCCTTCGGATACGGACCGAAGACGCTCGCCCGGGTGCTGCGGCTGCAGCGGGCGCTGGCGCTCGTACGGGCGGGGGAGCCGTACGCCCGCGCGGCGCTCGACGCGGGCTGTGCCGACCAGGCGCATCTCGCGCGGGAGATGCGGGATCTGGCCGGGCTCACGCTCCGACGCTACGCCGAGCTGTCGGCGGGGTCGGCGGGGTCGGCCGCGGCGAACAGCGAGACACCGGTGCCGTCCGGGTCGAGCACGACGGCGTAGCGCTGCCCCCAGAAGGCGTCCCAGGGCTTGAGGTGGCCGCGATGGCCGGCCGTGACGAGTTCTTCGTACAGCCTGTCCACCTCGGCGGGGCCGTCGCAGAGGAAGGCGAGCCCCACGCGGTCACCGCCCTCGGGCCGTGTCCAGCCGGGATCGAAGGACCTGATGGTCTCCTCGGTGTCCCAGAGCACACGCAGGCCGCCGGGCAGTGTGGCCTCGGCGTGCGGTGCGGAGTCGGCCCCGGCGGGGACGTCCAGGCCGAGGCGCCGGTAGAAGGCGAGAGAGGCGGCCATGTCGGCGACGACCAGGCCGACGGCGTCGAGTCGTGGAGTCATGCGCCCAACCTACGGAGCGCGCCGGGCGGTGGTCTTGTACGAATCGGACGTCCCCGCGCCCACGGATGCGGGTGGCGGCGCGTCCGGCGCCGTCATGGATTCGTAAGGGCGCTGGTGCGCATCGGCTGCCCCGGGCGGAACCACACTGAGCTCATGCAGAACATCCTGGTCGTCGACGACGATCCGACCGTCGCCGAAGTGGTCACCGGCTATCTGGAGCGCGCGGGCTTCGGCGTGCACCGCGCGGCCGACGGGCCCGGGGCCCTGCGGGCGGCGGGGGAGCGGTGGCCCGATCTGGTCGTCCTCGATCTGATGCTGCCCGGTATGGACGGTCTGGAGGTCTGCCGCAGGCTCCGTGACCGGGGGCCGGTGCCGGTGATCATGCTCACCGCGCGTGGGGACGAGGACGACCGGATCCTCGGCCTCGAGATCGGCGCGGACGACTACGTCACCAAGCCGTTCAGCCCGCGCGAACTGGTGCTGCGGGTCGAGTCCGTGCTGCGCCGCGGCCGTGCCGTGGGGGCGCGGCAGCACGGCGCACCGCTGCTCGCCCGTGCGGGCATCACCCTCGACCAGGCAGGCCGTCGCGCCACCAAGAACGGACAGGAACTGGCCCTTACGCTGAGGGAGTTCGACCTCCTCGCCCATCTGATGCGCCACCCGGGTCAGGCGATCGGCCGGGAGCGGCTGATGCACGACGTGTGGGGCTGGGAGTTCGGCGACCTGTCGACCGTCACGGTCCACGTCCGGCGGCTGCGCAGCAAGATCGAGGAGGATCCCGCCCGGCCCAGGCTGATCCAGACGGTCTGGGGCGTGGGCTACCGGTTCGACGTACCGACGGAAGGGACGTGAGAGGCATGCGCGACTTCCTCCTCATCGCAGTGTTCGCGTTCCTCGGGGCGGCCGCGGCCGGGCTGCTCGGGGCGTTCGTCCTGCGCCTGCTGCGGCACCGCTCGGTCGCCGTGTCGCTGACCGTCGTCGCCGCGGTGACCGTCGTCGCGATGCTCGCGGGCACCCTCGCGGTGGCCCGGGCGATGTTCCTGTCGGCGCACGATCTGACCGTCGTCACCACGGTCGCCGCGATGGCCGCCGTCGTGTCCCTCGCCACCGCGCTGGTGCTGGGCAGGTGGGTCGTCGCCCGCAGCCGGGAACTGACCCTGGCGGCCCGTACGTTCGGCGAGGCGGGCAGCTTCGCCGCGCCGGGCGGCGCCGTGACGGCCGAGCTCGCCGAGCTGAGCAGGGAGCTCGCCGCCACCAGCGCCCGGCTGACCGAGTCCCGCGAGCGGGAGCGGGCGCTGGAGACGTCCCGGCGGGAGCTGGTCGCCTGGATCTCGCACGACCTGCGCACCCCGCTCGCCGGGCTGTGCGCCATGGCGGAGGCCCTGGAGGACGGCGTCGTCCAGGACCCCGAGCGTTACTTCCGGCAGATCCGTACCGAGGTCGACCGGCTCAACGGGATGGTGGGCGACCTCTTCGAGCTCTCCCGTATCCATGCCGGGGCGCTCGCGCTCACCCCGACACGGATGTCGGTGTACGACCTCGTCGGGGAGGCGCTGGCGGGCGCCGATCCGCTCGCGCGCGAACACGGTGTGCGGCTCGTGGGGGGCCGGGTCGAACCGGTGCCGGTGGAGGTGGACGGCAAGGAGATGACCCGCGTACTGGCCAATCTGCTGGTCAACGCCATCCGCAGGACACCGGCCGACGGGACTGTCGCGGTCGCGGCGGAGCGCCGCGAGGACTCCGTCGTCCTGTCGGTGACCGACGGCTGCGGAGGCATTCCGGAGCAGGACCTGCCCCGGGTCTTCGACACCGGCTGGCGTGGCACCCAGGCCAGGACACCTCCGGCGGGCGCGGGGCTCGGTCTCGCGATCGTGCGGGGCATCGTCGAGGCGCACGAGGGCCACGCCGCCGTACGGAATGTGAGCGGAGGCTGCCGCTTCGAGGTCACCCTGCCGGCTGCCCGATAGACATCTCGGGGTCTGAAGAAGTCAAGCAGCAGCTGCCATGGGTGAGGTCGCGGGCGGAGCGAAGGCGCGTTCCTCGTTGAAGAGGAC
>NZ_JBHVDH010000047.1:0-11367 GCF_042802855.1 Streptomyces sp. NPDC057445
GTCGCAATCCACACCAGGCCAGAAGGCCCTCACCCATTTCAAGATCCCTCAGCCGAGACCTGCCTCACCCGTCCACAACCTCCCGGGACAGAACACCTAGACCTCGGCCCGCGCCGTAGCCAGCAGTTCCTCCGCGTGTGCCCGCGCCGTCTCCGAGTCCTCCTGCCCCGCGAGCATCCGCGACAGCTCCCGCACCCGGTCCTCGCCCTCGAGCACCGTGACCCCGGAGCGGGTCACGGACCCGTCGTTGGTCTTCTCCACGAGGAGCTGCCGGTCGGCGAACGCCGCCACCTGAGGCAGATGGGTGACCACGACGACCTGCGCGGTCTTCGCCAGCTTCGCCAGCCGCCGCCCGATCTCGACCGCCGCCTTGCCGCCGACGCCCGCGTCCACCTCGTCGAAGAGATACGTCGGCACGGGATCGGTCCCCGCGAAGACGACCTCCACGGCGAGCATCACCCGCGACAGCTCACCGCCGGACGCGCCCTTGGCGATCGGCCGCGGCTGGGCGCCGGGATGCGGCGCGAGCAGCAGCTCCACCTCGTCCGCACCGGACGAGGAATACGCGACGGAACGGCCGCCGACCTCGATCCCGTCCGGGTCGTCGGACTGACGGATGTCGATGGTGACGCGCGCGTGCGGCATCGCAAGGTGCGCGAGCTCCGCGGTGACCGCATCGGCGAATCGCGCCGCCGCCTCCGTGCGGGCGTCGGTCAGCGCCTGTGCCAGCCCGGACAGTTCGGAGCGCAGCGCATCGCGCTCCACGGTCAGCTCGCCGATACGGTCGTCGTCGCCCTCCAGCTCGGTGAGCCGGCCGGCGCCCTCCTCGGCCCAGGCGAGTACGGCGTTGATGTCCTCGCCGTACTTGCGGGTCAGAGCGGTGAGCGCGGCACGCCGCTCCTCGACCACCGCCAGCCGCCGCGGATCGGCGTCGAGATTGTCGGCGTACCCCGCGAGCTCCCCCGCCACGTCGGCGAGCAGGATGGAGATCTCCCCCATCCGGTCGGCGAGCGCGGCGAGGGCGGGGTCGTGGGAACGTACGGCGTCCAGGGCCCGCCCGGCGCCCGCGACCAGCGTGGTGGCGTCGACGCCCTCGGGGTCCTCGGGATTGCCGGCGAGCGCGGCGTGTGCGACGGACGCGGCAGAGGCGAGCGCTTCGGCGTGGCCGAGTCGCTCGGCCTCGGCGGCCAGCTCCACGTCCTCACCCGCCAGCGGCTCGACGCCCGCGACCTCGTTCAGCCCGAAGCGCAGCAGATCCGCCTCCTGGGCCCGCTCGCGGGCGCGCGTGGTCAGCTCGGCCAGCTCGCCGGAGACGGCCTTGAGCCGCCGGTACGCCGCCACGTACTTGGCGTGCGACCCTGCGACCGCGTCACCCGCGTACCGGTCCAGGGCCTGCCGCTGCCGGGCGGCCTTGAGCAGCCCCTGCTGGTCGGTCTGCCCGTGCACGGCGACGAGCTCGTCGGCCAGCTCCGTGAGCATGCTCACGGGCACCGAGCGC
Organism: Streptomyces sp. NPDC057445; assembly: GCF_042802855.1. NCBI lineage: Bacteria > Bacillati > Actinomycetota > Actinomycetes > Kitasatosporales > Streptomycetaceae > Streptomyces > Streptomyces sp. NPDC057445. The sequence continues at coordinate 1,499 of NZ_JBHVDH010000047.1, forward strand.
CCGCCGAGGTGTGCGCGCGAGCGCCCCTCCGCCGAGATCGTCCGGCTGATCAGCAGCGCACCGTCGTCGAGTTCGGCCCCGGCCTCCTCGGCCCGTACGGCCGCGGGGGCACCTGCGGGCACGGTGACCCGCCCCTCCACGACCGCCGACTTGGCACCGATCCGCACCAGGGCGGGGTCGGCGCGCCCGCCGAGCAGCAGCCCGAGGCTGGTGACGACCATGGTCTTGCCCGCACCGGTCTCACCGGTCACCGCGGTGAATCCGGGGGACAGCTCGACGACGGCATCGTCGATGACCCCGAGCGACCGTATCCGCATCTCCTCCAACACGGGGAAGACCTTACGAGGTCAGGGCCCGCGTGTGCGACGGGCCCCGCCCTCCGCTCGCGGAACCGCAGGTCGCGGGCCGCGGCCGTCACCCGAGAGACAGGGGATTCCCTCCCGCAGAGCCTTCCCGTGAACGCCGTCGGTGCCGCCCCAGCCTCTCTCGCCCCCGCCGGGCGACGCTGCGGCCCCGGCCCCTCACCCGCCCACACCGGGCAGCGCTGCCGTGGCAGCCCCGGAGCAGCCCAGAGGGCGTCCGGGGCCCGCGGCCCCGGAGCAGGTCAGTGCGGCTTGCCCCGCCACCCCGACACCGGCAGGGCGAACTTCGCCACGAGCCGGTCCGTGAACGAGGCGTGGTGCAGTCGCGCCAGCCGCACCGGCACCTCACCTCGCCGGACCTCCACCCGCGCCGCGGGCGGCAGCTCGACGGCACGGCGGCCGTCGCACCACAGCACCCCGTGGGGCGTGTTCGGCTGGATCTCCACCGCGAGCACCGACGTCGGGGACGTGACCAGCGGTTTGGCGAAGAGGGCATGCGCGCTGATGGGCACCATCAGCAGAGCTTCGACCTCCGGCCACACCACGGGGCCGCCCGCCGAGAAGGCGTACGCGGTCGAGCCCGTCGGAGTGGCGCAGACGATGCCGTCGCAGCCGAAGCCGGTCACCGGACGGCCGTCGATCTCCAGGACGACCTCGAGCATCCGCTCGGGCGACACCTTCTGCACGGCGGCCTCGTTCAGCGCCCAGTCGCGGTGCACCACGTCACCGTTGGTGTGCACGATGACATCGATCGTCATCCGCTCCTCGACCTCGTACGACCGTGTCACGACCCGGTCGACGACCTTGTCGAGGTCGTCCCGCTCAGCCTCCGCGAGAAAGCCGACCCGTCCGAGGTTGACGCCGAGCATCGGCACCCCGGACGCGCGGGCGAACTCCGCCCCGCGCAGCAGCGTCCCGTCGCCGCCGAGCACGATCAGCAGCTCACAGCCGTCGAGGACCTCGGGGGTGGCCTCGGGGACCGTCTCCACGGCGGCGGGGAGCGGGAGGTCGGCCGCCTCGAAGGCGAGCACACGCACCCCGAGGCCCGCCCGCAACAGGCCCTGGACGACGAGTTCGGCACTGCGGATGGCCGCGGGCCGCCCGGTGTGCGCCAGCAGGAAGACGGTACGTGTATGTGCCTTCGTATCCGTGCTCGTATCGGTCAACGCGGCCCCTCCGCCACTGCACGATCGACATCCGCCGGGTCGAGGTCCGGTGCCCCGGCCCGGAGCCACAGAAAGTACTCGACGTTACCGGAAGGTCCGGGCAGCGGACTGGCGGTCACGCCCAGCACGCCGAGGCCGAGCTCGCCGGCCTGTCGTGCCACGGTCCGCACCGCCTCGGCGCGCAGCTCCGGGCTGCGCACCACTCCGCCGCTGCCGAGCCGCTCCTTGCCGACCTCGAACTGCGGCTTGACCATGAGGACGAGATCGGCTCCGGGCGCCGTGCACCGCACGAGTGCGGGCAGCACGAGGCCCAGCGGGATGAAGGACAGATCACCTACGACCAGGTCCACCGCCACCCCGTCGATCGTCTCCAGGGTCAACTCACGCACATTCGTACGGTCCTTGACGCTCACGCGTTCATCGCTCTGCAGAGACCAGGCGAGCTGGCCGTAACCGACGTCGACGGCCACGACATGTGCGGCACCGGCGCGCAGCAGCACATCAGTGAAGCCACCGGTCGACGCACCCGCGTCCAGGGCCCGCCGCCCCTCGGTCTTCAGCCCCTGCGGTACGAACGCGGCGAACGCGCCGGCGAGCTTGTGGCCGCCGCGCGAGACGTACTCGGGATCGGCGTCGTCCTGGGTGACGACGATGGCGGCGCTGGTCTCGACCTGGGTGGCGGACTTGGCGGCCGTGTTGCCGCCGACGGTCACCCGCCCTGCCGCGATCAGCTGGCTCGCGTGCTCTCGTGAGCGGGCGAGCTTGCGGCGTACCAGCTCGGCGTCGAGGCGGCGGCGTGCCACTCCTGCCACGTTCGGTTCAGCTCCTGTGGTCGTACGGGTCGTAGGGGCGGCCAGAGGGGCCGCTGTGGGGGGTGGTGGCGGTCGGATGAGGACCGCCGGTCGGGAGACGGGTGGACTGCTGGGGCGCGGGCGGTCCCTGCCGCGCGTCGAGCGCGGTCAGCGTGTCGCGCAGGCCCCGGTGTACATCCTCGTACACCTCCATGTGTCCGTCCGCCGGGAGGTGGTCGGCATCGGCGAGCCGCTCCAGGTGGGCGTCGATCCCGGCGTCGCCGGTGGGGACGCGCTCGACACCGAGAGGCGCCGGTGCGGCGGGATCATGCGCCTCCGCCGGCGGCACAGCCTCTTCTGACGTCTGCATCGAGTCGCTCATGCCCAGACGCTACCGCGAAGCCCTGGGGTACGGTCGAGCACGATGGCGACGACGGAGGAGTGCCGCAGCGCACTCGACAGACTTTCGGACAACCTCGCGAAGGCGGACGGGGACGTGCGCAGCGCGGCCGCGCTCGACCGTTCCCTGAGCTGCCACATCAGGGATCTGGACATCACGTTCACGGGACGCCTCACGGCGGGCCGGATCGAGGTGCTGAGCACCCTGGACGGCCCGCCGGCCCAGAAGGCACAGATCCGGCTGGCGATGACGGGCGACGATCTGGTGGCGATGGTCGACGGGGAGCTGAACTTCGCCAAGGCCTGGGCCTCCGGCCGGGTCAGGCTCGAGGCCGGCTTCCGCGATCTGCTGCGCCTCAGGTCGCTGCTGTAGTCATCGCACCGGCGGGCTCCGCCTCCGAGGCGTCCGGGGCGCCCCTGCGCCGCCGCGCCAGCGGCACCACCAGCGGTGTTCCCGTCTCCGGATCGTCGATGACCTGCGAGCGCACCCCGAAAACGTGCTCGACCAGCTCGGCGGTGACGACTTCCCCGGGCGCGCCCTGTGCCGCGATCTTCCCCTCACGCATCGCGATGAGATGGCTCGCGTACCGGGCGGCCTGATTGAGGTCGTGCAGCACCGCGACGAGGGTGCGGCCCTGTGTCTCGTGCAGTTCGGCGCAGAGGTCGAGGATCTCCAGCTGGTGCTGGATGTCGAGGAACGTGGTCGGCTCGTCGAGCAGCAGCAGCGGCGTCTGCTGGGCCAGCGCCATGGCGATCCAGACGCGCTGGCGCTGACCGCCGGAGAGCTCGTCGACATAGCGCTCGGCGAGCTCGGCCACCCCGGTCGCGGTCATCGACTCCTGGACGATCCGCTCGTCCTCCCGGGACCACTGACGCAGCAGCCCCTGATGCGGGTAACGCCCCCGGGCCACCAGGTCACCGACGGTGATGCCGTCGGGGGCGATCGACGACTGCGGAAGGAGACCGAGGGTCCTCGCCACCTTCTTCGCCGGCATCGAGTGGATCGTCTGCCCGTCCAGCAGTACCCGGCCCTGACTGGGCTTCAGCATCCGCGAGAGCGCGCGGAGCAGCGTGGACTTGCCGCAGGCGTTCGGGCCGACGATCACCGTGAACGAGTTGTCGGGTATCCCGACCGACAGGTCCTCGGCGATCACCCGCTGGTCATAGGCGAGAGTGACCGACTCGGCGGTGAGGCGCTGCATGGACGTACTCCTCGGGTTCTTCTCGGTCTGGTGCTGGTCTGCGGTCGTACGCTCGGACCGGTGCGTCATACACGCCCCGCCTTGCGCTCGGTGACGAGCAGCCAGAGCAGATAGACGCCGCCGAGCACACCGGTGACGACACCGACCGGCAGTTCCCGGCCGCCGAACGCCGAGGTGGCCACCCAGTCGGCGGTGAGCAGCAGGGCGGCGCCCATCATGGCGCTCGCGGCGATGTTGGGCCCCGGCGAGCGCGTCAGCCTGCGGGCGAGCTGCGGGGCGCTGAGCGCGACGAAGACGATCGGGCCGGCCGCGGCGGTGGCGACGGAGGTGAGCAGCACGGCGGAGCCCATGAGGACGGCCCGGGTCCGCTCGATACGGATCCCGAGCGCGTACGCCGCGTCGTCGCCCATCTCCAGCATCCGCAACGGCCGTCCGTACACCAGGCACAGCGGTACCAGCACCGCGCAGGTGGCCAGCAGCGGCCAGAACTGGCTCCAGTCGCGGCCGTCGAGCGAGCCGGTCATCCAGACGACGGCACGGGTCGCGTCGACGAGGTTGGCCTTGGTGACGAGGTAGTGGATGGCGCCCGTCAGCATCGCGGCGACACCGATACCGACCAGGACCAGCCGGTAGCCGTGCACGCCCCGCCTCCAGGCGAGCAGATAGACGGCGGCACCGGTCACCAGACCGCCGACGATCGCGCCGCCCGCCGTGGCGGCGGAATCACCCTTGAACACGACGATCACCATCAGCGCACCGACGGTCGCCCCCTGACCGAACCCGAGCACATCCGGACTGCCCAGCGGATTGCGCGAGATGGACTGGAAGACGGCCCCGCCGACCGCGAGCGCGGCCCCGACCAGCAGCGCCACCAGAACCCGCGGAAGCCGTACGTCCTGGACGATGAACTCCTGAGCGGGCGTGCCGTTGCCCAGCAGCGTCGCGACGACCTCGCCGGGCGCCATCGGGAAGTCGCCGCTGCCGACGAGCACGACGGCTGCGGCCAGCGCGGCGGCCAGGAGCAGCAGGACGACGAGGGGCGCTCTCGGGTCGACCCGGACGGAGAGACCGCCGGGGGTGCGTATCGTTTTCGCGGCTCTCACCGCTTTCACGGCTTTCACAGCTGCGCCATCCTCTTGCGGCGTACGAGGTAGATGAAGACGGGCCCGCCGATGAACGCGGTGACGACGCCGACCTGCAGTTCGGAGGGGCGTGCGACGACCCGGCCCACGACGTCGGAACCGAGCAGCAGCACGGGCGAGAGCACGGCGGCGTACGGCAGGATCCACCGCATGTCGGGGCCGGTGATGGCCCGCACCAGATGCGGGACCATCAGCCCGATGAAGACGATCGGCCCGCACGCGGCGGTCGCCGCACCGCACAACAGCGTCACCGCGAGCATGGCCAGGACGCGCGTACGGGTGAGATGCGCGCCGAGCGACCGTGCGGTGTCGTCGCCCATCTCCAGCGCGTTCAGCGGCCGCGCGATCAGCAGCGCCAGCACCACCCCGGCGCCGATGAACGGGGCGACCTTGCCGATGGTCACAGGATCGGCGGAGGCGAGCGATCCCACGGTCCAGAAGCGCAGCCGGTCCAGAGCGGCCGAGTCCAGCAGCTGTACGGCGTTGACGTAACCGAACAGCGCCGCGGTCGCGGCGGTTCCGGCGAGCGCGAGCCGTACCGGCGTGGCACCGCGGCTGCCTCCGAGGACGTACACGACCACGGAGACGACGCCGGCGCCGAGGAACGCGAACCACACATAGTCCGCGACCGAAGTGACGCCGAGGAAGCTGATGGCGGACACGACAGCCGCGGCGGCGCCCGCGTTGACCCCGAGCAGTCCAGGCTCGGCGAGCGGATTGCGGGTGAGCGCCTGCATCACCGCACCCGCCAGTCCGAGCGCCGCGCCGACGAGCAGCCCGAGCACGGTCCTCGGGACCCGGACGTCGTGGACGATCACGTCATTGCCGGTACCGGTGTTCTCGAAGAGACCGTGCCACACGTCCGCGACCGGGACCGACTTGGCGCCGATCGCGATGCTCGCGACACAGACCAGCAGCAGGACGCCGACGGAGAGCAGCAGCCCTGCGGCGCGCAGCGCATGGCGCCTTGGCGGTTCGGGGGCGGGCGCCGCGGACGTGGAGTCCGCGCTCTGTTCGGTAGGACTGTCGACCAACACGTGGTTAGGTTAGCCTACCCTCGTATGCTGCTCCGACAGAGGAGTCGGACCGCTCGGAGCATCACCGGCCCAGCCTGGCCAGCGCCTTGCCCGCATCGAGCGTGCTCGCCTCGTCCCCCGCGTGGGTCCACGCCGCCGCACACAACGCCCTCAGCCCGTCCAGCGCTCCACCGTCGCCGTTCAGCGCGAGTGCGTCACCGCGCACCGACGCGCTCCACCCGCCGCAGGCGAAGGCGTCGCCCTCACCGGTCACCTCGGGCTGTCCGGTCAGAAGTCCCCGCAGATCGGCGTCCACATACGTCGGCCGGTGCTTGGGCTCCGCCGCCAGCAGCTGCGCCGCGTCCGTCACCCCGGTCAGTACGAGGAGCGAGTCCACGTCCCCGTTGAACGCGCCCTCGATGTCGGTGTCCAGCCGGTCCCCGACCACCAACGGCCTCCGGGCGCCCGTCCGCAGAACCGTCTCCCGGTGCATCGGCGGCAGCGGCTTCCCGGCCACCTGAGGCTCGGCGCCCGTCGCGATCCGCACGACCTCCACCGCAGCGCCGTTGCCCGGAGCGATCCCCCGCGCGCTCGGGATCGTCAGATCCGTGTTGGACGCGAACCACGGAACCCCGCGCGCGATCGCGTAGCTCGCCTCCGCGAACCGTCCCCACTCCAGCCCCGGACCGCCGTATCCCTGGACCACCGCGGCCGGATCGTCGTCAGCGGACTCCACCGGCTCCAGCCCGCGCTCCCGCAGTGCCACCCGCAGCCCCTCGCCGCCGATGACCAGCACCCGCGCGCCCGCCGGGACCTGCTCCGCGATCAGCCTGGCCACCGCCTGCGCCGAGGTGATGACGTCCCCGGGCTCCGCCGGCACGCCGAGCTCGGTGAGGTGCTGGGCCACCGCGTCCGGCGTCCGCAGGGCGTTGTTCGTGACGTATGCGAGATGCATCCCTCCGGCGCTCGCCGCACCGAGCGCCTCCACCGCGTACGGGATCGCCTCCCCGCCCGCGTACACGACCCCGTCCAGATCGAGCAGCGCCGTGTCGTACGCGGCGCACAGTGGCTGCGTGCTCCCGCTCGGCCTGATCCCGCGCCGCTCACCCATGCTGGTGTACTCCTCACTCGTGGCTCTCCGCCCCGATCATCGCGCATCGCCGCAGACACATACGATGCATGAATGAACACGAGAGGTCCTGCGGCCGATGACGGCCTGCACATGGTCCCGTTCCGCGGACTGCGCTACGTCCCCGAGCGGGTCGGCAGTCTCGCCGCAGTGACCTCACCCCCGTACGACGTCGTCGTACGCCCCGACGGGCTGCACCACCTGGAGTCCGCGGACCCCCACAACATCGTCCGGCTGATCCTCCCCCAGGCCGCCAGCCCCACGGCAAGCAACGAGCAGGCCGCCGAGACACTCGAACAGTGGCTGGCCGAGGGCGTCCTCGCGCCGGATCCCGTACCCGCGCTCTACGTCTACGAACAGCGTAAGGGCGACATCCTGCAGCGCGGGATCATCGGAGCCCTGGCCCTGTCCGCACCGGACGAGGGCATCGTGCTCCCCCACGAGGACGTGATGCCGCATGTGGTGGCCGACCGCGCTGCGCTGATGCGCACCACGGCCGCCAACCTGGAGCCGTTGCTGCTCACGTACCGCAGCGACGGCACCCTGACCGGGGCCACCGCCGTCATGGAACGGATCATTCGCGAAACGCCGCTGCTGGCCACGACCACGGAAGACGGCTTCAGCCACCGCCTGTGGTCGGTCACCACCCCTTCGGACCTGACCGAGATCGCCGCGGACCTCGCCCACCACCAGGCCCTCATCGCCGACGGTCACCACCGCTGGGCGACGTACCTCCGTCTCCGCGACGAGCAGCCGGTCCCCGGGGCGTGGAACTACGGCCTGGTCCTGCTGATCGACACGGCCCGCTACCCGCTCCAGGTACGCGCCATCCACCGGCTGCTGAACCGCCTCCCGGTCCCGGACGCCCTGGCCGCCGTCGAGGGCCTCTTCCGGGTGCGGGACGTCGACGGGCCGCTCACCCGGGCACTCAAGGTGCTGGCCGAGGCCGCCGCCGAAGGCAACGCCTTCCTCATCGCGGGCGATGGCCGCTTCCACCTCCTGGACCGGCCAGAAGCGGCCCTGCTGGCACGTACGGTCCCCACAGGCCGCCCGGACGCGTGGAGGCAGCTCGACGCGACCGTGCTGCACGCCGCGCTGCTGGAGCACGTCTGGCGGATTCCGGACTCCCCCGAGGAGATCACCTACATCCACGACACCGAGGCCGCGGTCGTCCAGGCCGAGAGGCGGGGCGGCACGGCCGTGCTGATGCATCCGGTACGGGAGGAGGTCGTACGCGACCTCGCCCGGCAGGGAGTCACGATGCCGCGCAAGTCGACGTCGTTCGGCCCGAAGCCCGCGACGGGGCTGGTGCTGCGGAGCCTGAGCCTGGACTGACGACGACTAGACGCCTGGACGCCTGGACGCCTGGACGCCTGGACGCCTGGACGCCTGGACGGGAACGACGGAAGGCCCGGCACCCTCATGGGGTGCCGGGCCTTCCGGTCAGCTGCGCGAGAGGCCGGGTCAGGCCTCGTCGCCCTTGTCGTCCGCCTTGTCCTCGGCCACATCCCGGGCCTCGTCCGCGGCTTCGGTTGCGCCTTCGGCCCGGCGCTCGGCGTCGGCGTCCGGCTCGTCGCTCATGGCGTCGACGAACTCGACCCCGTCCAGCTCGGCGAGCCGGTCCGACGCGTCCGTGGACCCGTCCTTGTCCGCCTCGACAGCCTTGGCGAACCACTCACGCGCCTCGTCCTCACGCTCGGCGGCCAGCAGTGCATCGGCGTACGCGTAGCGCAGTCGCGCGCTCCACGGCTGCACCGCGTTCGACGCCAACTCGGGGCTCTGCAACGTGACGATGGCGGCATCCAACTGCCCCATGTCACGCCGCGCGCCGGCGGCGACGAGCCGCATCTCGACCTGCCCCGCCTTGTCGAGCTTCTGCACCTCGGGCTCACCGGCCATCGCCAGCGCCCGCTCGGGCCTGCCGAGCCCACGCTCACAGTCGGCCATCACGGGCCACAGCTCGACGCTTCCGGTCATCCGCCGGGCCGCCCGGAACTCCGCGAGCGCCTCCGAGTACTTCTGCGTCGCGTACGCGGCGAAGCCGGCGGCCTCGCGAACTGCGGCCACGCGAGATGCGAGCCGGAGTGCCACGCGCGAGTACCCGTACGCCTGCTCCGGGTCCTCGTCGATGAGCCGCGCGACCATCACGAGGTTCTTCGCGACATCCTCGGCGAGCGTCTTCGGCAGGCTCTGAAGCTCCTGCCGCACATCCTGGTCGATCTCGTCACCGGTGACGTCCTCGGGAATCGGCAGCCGCTTGATCGGCTCCCTGTCCCGGTCGCGTCCGTGGTCACGGTCGCGGTCGTCACGGCGGCCGTACCCACCCCGGTCGTCCCGTCCGCGGTATCCGCCGCGGTCGCGGTCGTCGCGGCGGAATCCACCGCGGTCATCGTCCCGACGCGGCCCGCGCGGACCGTCGTCCCGACGCGGCGCACGATCATCCCTGCGGAAGCCACCACGGTCATCGTCCCGACGCGGGGCACGGTCATCGCGACGGAAGCCACCGCGGTCGTCATCACGACGCGGGGCACGGTCATCGCGACGGAAGCCACCGCGGTCGTCGTCCCGACGCGGGGCACGGTCATCGCGACGGAAGCCACCGCGGTCGTCGTCCCGACGCGGGGCACGGTCATCGCGGCGGAAGCCACCACGGTCGTCGTCC
>NZ_JBHVDH010000047.1:11464-12413 GCF_042802855.1 Streptomyces sp. NPDC057445
TCCCGACGCGGGGCACGGTCATCACGGCGGAAGCCACCACGGTCGTCGTCCCGACGCGGACCGCGATCATCACGGCGGAAGCCACCACGGTCGTCGTCCCGACGCGGACCGCGATCATCGCGACGGAAGCCACCACGGTCGTCGTCCCGACGCGGACCGCGATCATCGCGACGGAAGCCACCACGGTCATCATCACGACGCGGACCGCGATCGTCCCGACGGAAGCCACCACGGTCATCATCACGACGCGGACCGCGATCGTCCCGACGGAAGCCACCACGGTCATCGTCCCGACGCGGCGCACGATCGTCCCGACGGAAGCCACCACGGTCGTCATCACGACGCGGACCGCGATCATCACGGCGGTATCCACCGCGGTCGTCATCCCGACGCGGCGCACGATCATCCCTGCGGAAACCACCACGGTCATCGTCCCGACGGGGGGCACGGTCGTCACGGCGTGCATGGCCACGGTCGTCCCGAGGGAAGGAACTCCCACGGCTTCCACGGCTGTCGTCCCGACGGTCGTCGCGCCGGCCCTGGTCGTCCCGAGGGAAGGAACCGCCACGGCTTCCACGGCTGTCGTCCCTACGCGGCCCACCTCGGCTGTCGTCCCTACGCGGCCCGCCTCGGTAGCCGCCCCGGTCACCGCCACCGTCCCGACGGCGCGGCTCGCGCTCCGGACGATCGTCGGAGGAGTTGGTGGACATGGGCATGGCTCCTGTCTTCGGGTACCGCAGTCATTCTCGCGCAGTCGGACACCCGACGCGCTTCGGGAAATATCAACAAAACAAAAGGACCCGTGGTCCCAGCTGAACGCTGGGACCACGGGTCCTGAAAGATTGTTCGGCGGCGTCCTACTCTCCCACAGGGTCCCCCCTGCAGTACCATCGGCGCTGAAAGGCTTAGCTTCCGGGTTCGAAATGTAACCGGGCGTTTCCCTAACGCT
>NZ_JBHVDH010000048.1:0-12156 GCF_042802855.1 Streptomyces sp. NPDC057445
CTGCCAAGCTCACCCGCGCCCAGCTGCGGGCGTTACTGAAGAAGGCCGGCCGCCAGCGCGGCATCGACGCGGAGACTGAACGGCTGCACGAGATCTTTCGACAGCCGCATATGCGGCAACTGCCGCTGGTGGAAGACGCGATGGGCCGCCAGACCATCACACTGGTACGGAAACTCGAGATCGCCTGCATCAGCGCGGACGACCTCGCGCAGGCGGCGGTGGAGTCTTTTGAGCAGCACCCGGACGCGCGGATCATCACCAGCTTTCCAGGGCTCGGGTCACTCACCGGCGCCCGGGTGCTCGCCGAGATCGGTGACGACCGATCCCGATTCACCAACGCCAAGGGCCTGAAGGCCTTCGCCGGGGCCGCACCGGTCACCCGAGCATCCGGCAAGAGCGTGGCGGTCATGGCACGCCGGGTCAAGAACCAGCGTCTGGCCGCCGTCGGCTACGTCTGGGCCTTCGCCGCCCTGACCGCCTCACCCGGCGCCCGAGCCCACTACGACCGTCGCAGAGAGGCCGCCGACCGGCACACTGCAGCCCAGAGAAACCTCTTCAACCGCATGCTCGGCTGCCTGCACCACTGCCTCACCGTCCGCACCGGCTACGACGAGGCAATCGCCTTCCTCACCCCCAAGGCACCCGAGGCCGCTGAGGCCGCTTGACAGATCAACCGCATCGGATGTCTGGCGGAACAAGAACGCCGCCGACAAGCGCCTCCAAGCCCTCGTGAGCAGGACGAACGCCGCCTGACCTGCTGCGGCAGGCGGCGTCACCACAGGTGCAGGAAGCTCCGCACGTCGTCATAGCCGTCGACGGCGCGGCCGTCCACGTCCGTCAGGTCCGCCTCAGCCCGCGCCGCCAGCGACTGCGCCAGCGCCAGGGCTTCATCGCTGAGACGGCCGAAGCGTCGAGCGGTGTGTCCCAGGCACAGGCCGGCCAGTCCCAGCAGCGGACTCCCCGGCACAGCCCGCGTCCCGACCTTTACGCACCAGAACTCGACGAAGTCCGCGTCGTCGTCGTTCAACGCGGCCCCGACCAGAACTCCCGCCGCCTCGCCCTCTGCGGAGCGGTCGCGAAGAGCCCGCTCCAACGTCTCAACCACCACCGCGTGAGGCAGCGCAGGAGGGTTCTCGAAGCTCAGATGAGAATGCACCCCGCGAGACTACGCGGGATGTATTCAACAGGCGCCTGTCGCTGCCCCACCCCACGAGACGGGGCGAACGTTGCCTGACGCGGCACTAGTCGAAAGCCTCTGCAAGATCATTCTGGAGCACCAGAACATCGAGTTCCCGCCCGGAGAAGACCTGCCACCGCTGTTCAAGCGCGTAACGACGCTGCTGGGCCTGAACGCCGATGCCGTAGCCGACCACGCCAAGGCCAGTGCCACAGTGGTCAAGATCCTGCGCACCCTCACCACGACAGTGCAGGGCCTAGCCGAACTGCGTAACCAGCTCGGACTGGGCCACGGGCGCCCCGCACCGAGCCCAGCACTCCGCCACGCCCGACTAGCTTTGAACAGCACCGTGACCGTGACGGAGTTCGTACTCGACACTTGGCAGGATCGCATTGAGCGAGGGAAACTCCCGCCTCGTCCTCGATAGCGTTAGGCCCACTCCACGCCGAGTTTCCGTAGTGCGTCGAGCTGGTCTTGGGCGAGCTTGTCGCGCCTTGCGCGGGTGTTGGAGACCCATACGCCCAGTTTCCCTTCCCGTTCCACCCACTGCGTGAGGGCTGCCAGGCCGCGCTGGAAGGCCTGCTGCGCCTTGCCCTGCCCCCTTGTCGCGGGCGCTGCCGCTGGGGCGGGAGAGGGCGCCTGGTTGGGCTGTACGCCGAGCGTGGTCAGCCGTTCCTGCTGTTCGCTGGACAGCTGCGTCCAGGAATTCTTCTGCCGCTGGAGCCAGCGTCCGAGGTCGTCTCCTTCGAAGAGCACGCCGGGTTGGATGTAGGGAGGCTGCCGTCGGGTTCGTCCTCGGCGAGGTCGGTGAGGACGCGGTGGTGGCGTTGCCAGTCGAGTGGCCAGGGGCAGTTCCAGTCCGTGTCGATGTCGGTGAGCTGTTGCGCGCGCTTGGCCGCACGCTTCGGGTCCTTCCCGAGGCCGCCTCTCCTGCGGCGGTTGGCCATGTGCTGTCCGACGGGCACCATCGTCTCGCCTTCGCCCCACACCGCGTCCTGACGCGGGCGAGGTGTCCGGTGGCCCGCCGGTACGACCGCAGCACTGCGAGCTTGGCCTCCCAGGCTTCTTCGCCCGGCTCCCAGGCCATCCCGGCCTCGGGCGTGTCCAAGAGGCCTTGCGCCGTTCCTCCAGCTCTCCGGCCCGCAGTGCTTTGCGCTGTTGGTGCACCCACCGTCCGAGGGGGAAGCCCTTCGTGACGCCGACCTCGACCTCGGTGTCGTACGGGACGGCGTGGACGCCGGTGATCTGGTTCTCCGCACGCCAGCGGAGCAGGGCCTGGTAGCCCTCGAGCCACACCAGCGATTCCGGCCGGTAGACCCGGGTCTGCAGGAACGCCGTGATCGTCACCGCGTCGCGCGGGCTGGAGAAGTGCAGCAGGGCGGACTCAGCAGCGGCGTCGGTGCCGCCCTGCTCCTGGCCCTCGCTATCGCCCTCACCGCCGGCCCCGACGATCCTCCCGTCCTCATCGCGCTGGAGGTGGATTTTGCGTTTGCCGCTGGTGAGGGCGCGGGAGGCGAGCTGTTCGACCAGGCGCTCATCGTGCGAGCGCAGGCCCTCTATCTGGAGCTGAGTATCCGGTCGGTGTGTTTGGTCTGTTTGCCGTGCCGAGAGTGTTGCGGTGCCGGTGCCGAGCTCACGGGATTTGGGCGGCGGCTTGGCGGACGCGTGCGCTGTTGTCTGTGCGGAGTTGTTCGGTGACGTCCCGGTATTTGGTGCGTTCGTCTGTGGGGAGTTCGGTGAGGGTGTGGGCCAGGTTGTGGCGTACGCCTGTGTCGAAGTCCTTGGCGAAGACACGTGCCAGGTCCCACCAGGCCCGGCTTCCCTGGTCTCGTGAGGCGGATGACGGATGGCCCATGGAGCCGGAGCGGTGACACCGTCGTGGGCGTCCGGCGACAACCGGCTGGGACGCGGCCGACGCCGAGACGTACGACCAGCTGTGGGAGGACCTGCGCAAGACGGCCGAGGTCGTGCAGGCACACGAGCACTGGACGCTGTGCAAGCAGGAATGCCTCAGGCAGTGCGGAGTGAGATCCTCGCCCATGCCCAGGGCGTCGCGGTATTCGGCGAACCGGTCCTCGATCTCCCGGGGCTGGAGCCGGCCGCCCCGCTCGGTCAGCCAGAGGGCTGGCCGGTCGCTCGCGCGGTAACGGGGGCGGAGGTTGAGGAGGTAGTCCTCCACAGACTCGACCGCCCAGGGCTTGGCGGACTCGTTGGCGGAGGCCAGCGACCGGCTGGCCGGCGGGGAGAAGGTCAGCGGACCTGCCGCCGACGTATGTGACCCACAACATCGAGGACGGAGCCGACCCGAAGTTCATCCAGGAACAGGTCGGACATCTCTATGCCTCCACGACCGCCATATACACCGGGGTCAGCGGGGACTTCATGAACACGATGATGCGGAAGGTCCTGGACCGTGCACTCACCGCTGACCAGTAGGGATACGACATGACGGCAAAGCTGGACTACCGCTGGCACCTGCGCGAGGTCATGGCGACCCGCGGCATGTTCTCCACCACCGACCTACGGCCACTGCTGGCCGAGCGGGGCATCGACTTGTCCCCCAGCCAGACTTACCGGCTCGTGGTGGAGAGGCCCGAGCGGCTGAGCCTGAAGACACTCATGGCCCTGCTCGACATCCTCGGGTGCTCGATGGAAGAGCTGATCGAGCCGGTCGCCGTCGCCGCCCAGCGCCGCAAGGCGGCCGGGGGCGCCTCCGGCACCCACGGCGGACTCGGCGGCCTCCGGCCTACGCGGGCCCCCGTCGTGAAGGAGTAGGCCCCGCGTGACTCAGCAGCACGACCAGCCTCCCCGGTTCCTCACCGAGCCGACCGCGTTGATCGCCGAGGTCGTCCTGGCTATCGAACCCGAGCTCTCCCCGGCCGCGGTCGCCGAGGCCATCGCCTCGACGGCCAAGATGAAGTCCCATCACCGCAAACTGGCCGAGGCCCTCAGCCGGGACCCCGAACTGCTGACGTCCGGCCGCCCCGAGGGACCCGTCACTATCCAGAAACTCGTACGGGCCCTGCAGGCGGTCGGCGCCACACGGGTCGTGCTGCCCCGATGCGCCCACTGCGGCAAACAGCACCGCCTGCCCAATCTCGACGGTGACCAGCGGATCTGTGCCTACTGCCAAATGAAGCAGGCCGCGGCTGCGAACCCGTGCGTCATCTGCGGCCGGACCGCGCACGTCGCCAACCACGACCACCTCGGCCGGCCCCGCTGCGTCCTTCACTTCGACACCGGCAACCAGGACCCCGTCGACATCGTCTGCGACCACGCTGCCGCAGTCGACCCCGGCCTCGCCCGGGATGAGGTGGCCGACGCGGTCCGGGCAACCTGTCAGCTGCCCGCCCACCAGCGTCAGCTTGCCTTGGCCCTGGAGGAAAACCCCCGCTTGCTGACCGGCGAGGGTGCCCACGGGCCGCACAAGCTCATCCTCCTGATCGAAGACCTCCTGGCCCGCGGCGCCCGGAACATTGTGCTGCCGGCCTGCCCGTTCTGCGGCACCGACCGCAAGCTTCGCCACGTCCTGGACTGCCAGCGCGCCTGCCGCGCCTGCTACGAGAAGTTCCGCCTCCTGCCCTGCTCGCGCTGCGGGCGAACCAAGCCGGTCGCTACCAGGACGGTCGACGACCAGCCGCTATGTCACCCCTGCACCCGAGCCGACCCGGTCAACCACGAGCCCTGCACCAGCGTTCGCCGTAACGGTGACCAGCGACTCTGCGGACGATGCTTCCGGCCGCCGACAGCCGTCTGCGCGGACTGCGGCCGGACCCGGCCCTGCTACTTCGCCCAGAGCGAGACGCCCCGCTGCGAGGCGTGTTCCAACAGGATGCGGCCGCCCCAGACATGCTCCCGCTGCGGCAACGAACGGCCGGTGAAAGCCCGGCTTCCCGACGGCAGGCCTCTCTGCCACAGCTGCATTCGGGTTCCGGTGCCCTGCCACATATGCGGCAAGTCCAAGCCGCTCACCGGACGCGGCCCGAACGGGGAAGCACTCTGCCGGGTTTGCTACGACAAGCACCCCATCGCCAGACGCCACTGCGTCCAGTGTGGTGTTCTCGAACGGCTCTATCACCACGGGCTTTGCACCTCGTGCGCTCTCGACCGGCAGTTGACCGGCCTGCTTGGTGGGCCAGACGGCATCGTCCGGCCGAACCTGGAACCGGTGTTCCAATGCTTGCATCGGGGCGATCCCCTCTCTCTTCTCTACTGGCTTCGTGAACCCGTTCCGCAGCGTCTGCTGGCCGCTCTCGCCGCCGAGAAGGCGCCCGTGACGCACGACCTCCTCGACGGCCTTCAGCACCCGGTCAAAGCGGTCCGGCACTTGCGGGCGGCCCTGGCTGCCGACGGTGTTCTTCCGGCTCGGGACGAGCGCCTCGCCGAACTTGAGCGCTGGCTGCCCCGGGCCGTCGCCCGAATCGAGGACCCCAGCGAGCGCCAGGTCGTCCGCGGCTTCGCCACCTGGCACCACTTGCGGCGGCTCCGGCGAGACGCCGAGAAACGGCCCGTCACGCTGCACCAGGTGGTGGTCGTCCGCCGTGAGGTCAAGGCCGCAATCCAGCTGATCGAATGGCTCCGGGCCCGCAGCACGAGCCTGGGCACCTGCACCCAGCACGACATCGACGACTGGCTGGCCACCGACATCTGGGTCCGCTACCTCGCCCGGACCTTCCTGGTCTGGTCAGTACGAAACCGCCACGCTCACAGCATCCTGATCCCGATCCCGCCCAAGGACGCGGCAATGGTCCTCATCGAGCAAGATCAACGATGGGCCCACGTCCGCCGACTCGTGAAGGGAGACGGGATCGACACCGCTACCCGCGTCGCAGGGCTTCTTCTCTTGCTGTTCGCCCAGCCTCTGAGTCGGACCTCCCGGATCCGGCTAGACCAGGTCACCTGCACCGAGAGCGGGGTTGCACTCACGCTCGGGTCACACCCGACCGACCTGCCGCCCCCGCTGGACTCCCTCGTGTTGGAGCTCGTCCACCAGCGGCACGGCTACTCCACCCTCGGACGCAGTGACGATCACCCCTGGCTCTTCGCGGGCACGGTCGGCGGACAACCGATCAGCAGCCGACAGCTCATGCGCAAGCTCACCGCCCTGGGCATCAAGGCACGGCCCGCCCGCAACACCACGCTCATGGAGCTCCCCGCCGTGGTTGTCAGCCGCCTCCTTGGACTGCACATCAACCGGGCCGAGAAGTGGCCCAAGGAGGCTGGCTCCACACGAGCTGACTATGCCGCTGAGCTCTCCCGCCGCAAGACATTCTGCAAGTCCCAATAGTATAGTCGGACTTCACTACTCGCTGCTGTTTGCCCAATCTGCGAACAGACGGTCGTTAGCTACCTTCTCAACCAGCAGACGCCGTTCCTCGGTCATCTGATATCCATTCCGCAGGTCCTTAAAGAGCAGAGGCTCCCTCACATAGTCAGCGCGAGTTACACGAAGCTCGATCGCCCTAGCGAACTTCTTACCACGCGTCGTTAGCACGTCGACTTCGATTCGGGACAGAGGCAGGACCAGCCGCCCATAGGTCTGTGATCCGTGAAGGGTATTCACCAGACTCTGCCACTGATCGGTGAGGTGAACTGGACCGGATCTAATGAGTTGCATCATGGGCTCCAAACCGGCGGGAAGCTTCCGCAATGCTTCGATCACCTGCTTCGCCTCACGAAAGTCAGGACGCGGGATGGCGTACTGCAATAAATCGCAGAAGAGGCTGATGCCATCCTCGGAATTCAGCCAGGTGGCATCAATCTCTACCAACATTTCAAGTATTCCATCATCGGGTGCGCAAGTAAGGTGCACGGATGCTCTGCCCGGGTTCATGATTGGGACAAAGGACCTAACGAATGGCTCGCCCCTTTCTCGCCGCACCACTTCCCACAAAGGCCTTCGCCGCTCAATTAGTTCCTGCAACAATTCGTCGACAGTCCGATAGTATTCCTGCCCACGAATAATGCTCCATACCACAGACGGCACAAAGATCAATTGCAGGCATCGGTGCAATTCGGCACCTGTAACCGACCAACGCCCGCCGTGCACGGGGTTGGCGGCTACGTCCACTCGATTATTTTCCTCCGCCAACAACGACCGGCCAGGCCAAGAGTCGAGAAACACAACGGAGGAAGAGCCCCTTACTGCCTGGATGGCAGTTACGCAGTGCCCGCCTTCGCCGGTATCCACAAATAGCGGAATTCCTGGAGACACCGAAAGGGAGGCAAAGAGCAGAGTAATCAGGCTCTCGCCAGACACTCGAGTGCGATAAGGGACGCGCTGAACTGGGTCATTCGCAAGCAAGTCTCGATTAACAAGGGCATGAGAAATGTGTACCATCTCATACTGTGCATACCAGGCACACTCGGGAGGAGCACCGGTCAGGGTCTCGAATCGCAAAATTTGAGGATCGTAGATATCTGGTGACAGCTGTCCATAGCTAATGGGCCCAAGGCGGGCACCTATGGGCTTGTACTCGTATTCCGGCAATTCACTTGACGGGATAACGGCACCATGCAGAGCTGGCGCAAGCTCTCGGTGATCGACAATAACAAGCCCGTGCTCTGGATACTGCTCGCATGCGATGCCGGCCGCTGTGAACGCGCGGCCAATGACATCCGAGCAATCGAGGGGGTCCCGAAGCATCACCCTTCCGTCTGAAGTCACCCCGCCGTGCATCACCATCAGACCTCGTTCACCGACCCAGATGCCCAGCAGTCGCGGACCATGCTCCGGGGCCCGAGACAGCCAGCGGAGAAGTGTCAGTCCGGGCAACGACGTGGCGACCACAAATCCCTCGGCAGACGCCTCCTCGGACGTTGTGACGAGAATTGCCGGGGCTCGATACAGAAGCACATAAGCCTGCCAAAGCTCGCGCAGAGTGCGACCTCGAGTGAAGTCAGCTGCAGCAGGGCCGTGTCGTTCGAATGCCGCAGTCATCTCAGCAAAGCATCTCACGAGGGAGGCATCCGTTTCTTCATCAATAGACCCGCCTGCCTCACGCGTCTGATGGATCTGTCGAGCGTGCTGGGCGAGTTCTATCCGGTCGGCGAACCACCACAACATCATTAACATGCGCTGCTTATCGTTCGACCCCTGGAGCATTGGCCAATCCTCGGTCGGCCACTGACCCGACCCTCCGAAGTGGCGAGTCACCGTAGCATCCAACTGAAGAGCGCAATATCCGCCACGGTAGCGCCAAGTACGACACCAAATCCTATGCTGCACCAGCGAAACATGCGCGCCAGGCGTTGCTCACGGAAATCACGAAATTCTGCCGCTGTCACGGGAGCCCCCTGTTCCGGACGTAACACCCAAGCAAACGCTGCCGCCGCTGCAAGCAGTAGTACGGCAGGCCCTGCCGCCAATCCACTGATGAAATCGGAGCGAGTCTCTGCACCGAGATACTTCAGAATGGAGAAATGTACGCCGATAGCGGCCAAAGAAGTGGGCAGCATGGTGCTCGCGAAAGCCCTAAGCGTCGCAGCAGACTGTTTACGTGAGCTTAGTAATTCATCAGCCACCCATCCAGGTGCGGCATCATCCGGCCCCGGAAGCATCATTGCATCCCCTTGTGGAGGATTTTCCTCCTCTTGCTGCAGCTGTGCTGAAGCGGAATCGATCACCACACCGTCAGCCACTGGAATTCTCACAGTGAGAATGAAACGGGTGTCATTCGTGGGGCATGTAACATCAAGTCGATACGCCGCCCCTATCTCTGCGGAAGTCCCTCCGTAGTAGATGACTGACGGACGATATTCGTAGTGACCTACCAGCACATGCCGTTGAGCGCATGAATCGCACTGCTCCACGATTATGCGGAAGCTTTGCCTCCGAAGGTCCATCCGCTTTATCCCCCTAAACCGAATCTCGCGCCTTAGTGTTGCAACCCAGGCAGAGCCTGGCAAGAGCTCTGCAGCGACAGCGTGCACCGCTGGGCAGTAAGAAGCTCACCCTGCCACCGAGCGAAGTCATCAAAATGCCGAACAAACGTTCAGCGCACTGTGGATCGACCGCCTCACGGAAACCTGCACGGCTTGAGCACCGCTTCTTTTGGTGTGGTCGTTAGTTGAATCGTGCACGACGGATTTGGTTGAGCGGTCGGTGCCAGACGAGTTGTGGGTGTTGTTGTTTCAGCGGAGGTGGAACATCCGCAGGGCAGGCCGACGTCGGGCAGGTGATCGCGAAACGCTCGCTGCGACTATCGGCGGATCGGCGGGCGCATCGCCCACCGTCGAGTCCAGCGAACGGTTGGGCCATGTGCGCAGCGCGCGCTGGTCGGCGGGGCATTGCACAGGTTCTGATAGCTCGGCTTACCGATATTGACGTAGTCGAGTGAGTCGACAAACTCATCCCCGGTGATGGCGTGAACGACGACCAGGTCCGACAGGTCCGGCTCCGGGCCGTGCGCGGCCGGATCGGCCAGGAACATCAGCAGGATGGCCGTACTGTCGGCGCCCAGTCCGTAGGACAGGACGGTGGGGCGCCTGGGGTGGAACGTGGCAGGTGTCGCGGGAGCGGTGCGAGCGGGGGCGAGCTGGGACGCCGGGGCGTGGACGGACATGCGCGTGACTCCGGGAGTTCGGGGAGCGGCGGCGCGGGAGGTGCGCTCCGCGCCGCCGCGCAGTGCTGAAGGGGTGGGCCGGGGCGGTGGGCCCGCGCAGGGGGGCGGGCCCGCGCGGCCTACGCGGCCAGCACCAGCGGCTTCAGGTCCGGGTAATCGCGGTCCATCTCCAGGGAGATCAGCTCGTCCTCGGTCTGCGCGGCGTGGGTGAAGCGGGTCTCGCCTGCCGGGGCGTCCAGCACGAAGCGCATCCGGTGGATCGTGTAGGAGAGGATCTGCTCGGGGTGGAAGGTGCGCATCTCACCGCGCATCCGGCACATGGCCCGGATGATGATGCGGCCCTTGCTGATGGTGCGGATGTCGTGTATCTCGATGGTGCGCACCGACTCTTCGCCGTCGCTGTCGATGTAGGTGATGGTCACGGCCCGCTTGCCGTCCATCGCGCGGATCAGGTCGGCCAGGGTGCGGGTGGAGGTCTGACGGGCGGTGCGCTTCATCGTGTTGAACATCGGGATCTCCCAGCGACGTGGTGTGTCTTCGGTGTTGGCCGACGTGCGGCGCTCAAGCGGGCGCTACGCACCGGCAGCGAGCCGCCCCGCCCCCAGCGCCGCCGCATCGACTGGGACGCACACTGAGTCGGCCCGACGAAACGGCCCCGCCCACCGGCGGGGCCGTTTCGCGTTCTGCCAGCAGCGCGGGATGAGCGGCGGCCAGATACGCAAGAACCCCGCCGACGGGGGAGGCGGCGGGGCGCATTCAGTGTGGCAGGAGAGCGCTACGAGCGCGCCCGTTGTGCCGCTTGGCTCGCCGCGCGTTGGCGAGCCTGGCACGGCGGAAGAGCGGAGCCGGGGCAGGAAGTCGGGGCCGGCGGACGAGGCGCCGACGTGATGCGGGAGCCGAGGAGGGACGAGAGGAGGGACGACAGAGCGAGCAGGCCGCGCCGGGCCGTCAGAACAGAAAGCCTCTTCCTCCGACTATCGCGGAGAAAGAGGTGTCGGCGTAGGAAATGGGCTTGCCCAGGGGGTCTGACCAGGCAATACGCCCAAGATCACGAAAGGGGGGTTCACACCTCCGGTAGTACCTCCGGCGCAACTTTGGGTCCGCCTGTGCAGACAACTGTGCAGACAACTGTGGGTGCAACCCTCTTCGAGGGCGCCGCCGGCAGGCTTGCCCAGACCTCACGGACCGCCCGAGCCGTCGAACTGGCGCAGGAAGTCGGCCAGCTGCCGGCGCTGGCGCTGCTCTTCGGCGAGCTGCCGGGCGAGCTGGGAGCGGTCGATGTGGGACTCCACCGCTTCGAGGACCAGGCGCCGGAGCTCGGCCGGTTCGAGGGCTTCGACCTCCCACTGGACGGGCCGGTCGACGTCGAAGCCGTACCGTCGCGCGAAGGCCGGCCAGCGGGGGTCGTCCCGTTTGCCCGCGGCCGCGGGAAGTTCGTAGGCCTGAGTCTGTTCGTAGGTGAGGACGATGCGCTCGACCTTCGACCAGCAGCTGGTGCGGGCGACCCAGTCGCGTTCGATGTCGGCGCCGGAGCAGTCGAAGTCTCCGCAGATTCTCCGGGGCGCCGCGAGCGTGCGGTTCAAGTTCACGCAGCTCAGAAGCGGTCGAGACTACCATAGCCGGTGCAACACCTGTGGTGCACAGACTCGCCGATCGATTCACTCGACAAGTCGGGGCTGCGCTGCTCCCCCTGATCGGCCGGTCGAGGAGCCTGTCACCCGGCGCGTTCTAGGACGAAGACTCCGTAGCTTCGGGAGTACAGACCGCATACTTCGAGGAGAGAAGGCCGTAGATCCCCGAGCACGCCAGCCCGGGCACCGCGCGGGAACACCAATGAGGAGAGATGTTGTCCAAGCTGACCCGCGTGGAACTCACCGCCCTGCCCCACAAGCCCCGTGGCGGCGGCCTCGAGATCCAGCGAAGCTGGTCCCGCTTGGTAGCCACCCACGCAGTCGTCTCCGGTCTGTTCACCACGCTCAACGACCTGCGCGCCAGCCAGGACGACATGCGCGGCGCGATCTCCGAGACACACCGCGACCAGGCGCGCGCCGCCATCGTTTTCACCGCGGCCGGCATCGACGCCTGCCTACGCACCCTGCTGCGCGACGCCCTTCACACCCTGCTGCTCACGGACGGCTCGGCACACGGCGCATTCATCAAGCACTTCAGGGATGGCCGCCTCCAGGGTGAGCTGACCGAGGCCACCAAGAGGGCCGTCGTCGACATCGACCCGCGCTCCGCCCTGATCGACCTTTACGTAAACGACCTCGCGGGCTCCAGCATCCAGGGCGCCGAAGACCTCGCCAAGTGCCGCAACGCCCTAGGTGTTCTGTCCCGGGAGGTTGTGGACGGGTGAGGCAGGTCTCGGCTGAGGGATCTTGAAATGGGTGAGGGCCTTCTGGCCTGGTGTGGATT
>NZ_JBHVDH010000049.1:0-8906 GCF_042802855.1 Streptomyces sp. NPDC057445
AGCCGGGGACCACAGGGGTGGAAACGATGATGAACTCCTGAATGCGGGCAGCGCCCGTCACCGTGACAGTCATCAATGTCCTCACCTCCTGCTTCTTGCTCGACGAACCAACACCGTTCCTTCGGCAACGACACAGCCGCGCCTGGGAACGAGCAGAACCATAGCCCCACCCCAGGACACGGCACCACCAATTAAAATTCTGGGCCCCACCGGCACGACGCCGACAACCACCGACCGGCGTCTCGCCGCAAGCCGTACAGCGTCCTGGGCGAGGACCCGGGTCCTGCCGACCTCAACGACCGGCCGCCTGTAGCTCACGGCGATCCCGGAGCGCGTAGTGAACTCCACCAGTTCGTACCGCAGCACTTCCACGAGGTCGGTTACGAGGGAGAACACAACCAGCCCGGGAAGGTCCGCTAGCCGAAGACCAATTCGAACCTCTGCCGTCGGGCCCCGACCCGTACGCCCGACCGTACGTGCTCACCTGCCCTCCCACCCGTCTCCGCATACCCGTGTCGGCCCGGGCGCCGCCCGCGTGCGCCCCATCAGCGACAACTACAGCCCCTGACGGCGTCCCGCGCCGCTGGGGGAGGACCGTCTCGGTCGCACGCCGGACGCCACCGCCGTCCCCGTGATCCGCTGCGGCCATCCCCCTGCGCCCCCGTTCCTGGCGGCCAAGTCCGTCGCCCGGCTCCCGCGGATCCTGGTCGCACCCGACGACGGCCTGCGAGGCGGAAACGGGCATGGGCCGAGCGGGCGGATCGTGGGTGCGTACGGCGTCCACGACGGCCCGGCGCCCCCTCGGCGGTGGCGGACCCGTGCCGGACACCGATCCGCCGGCCGCACGTTCACGAGTCGCTGCGGCCCGCCGGTACGGTGGCAGGCGCCCCGGCCGGGTCCGGCTCCGCACCGAACCCGGCGGCGGGGAGCCCCCGCGGCATCCGGCTCGCCGCGACGGCGATGAACAGCGCGACCCCGATGGCCGTGGCGATCCCAGTACGCAGCGAGCTTGCTTCCGCGACGAAGCCGATCAGCACCGGACCGACGAGCAGGCCCGCGTACCCGATCGCCGACACCTGGGCGATGGCGGCGTCGGAGCGGCCCGGGACGACCGCCCCGGCCAGCGACATGCACAGCGGCACCACGATGCAGACGGCCAGTCCCGTCAGCCCGAACCCGGCGATCGCCCAGGCCGCGGAAGGCGCCACGACCACCAGCAGCACGCCGAGAGCCGTCGCGGTGCCGGCCGCCGCCAGGAGCAGGCGGCTGCCGAAGCGCAGGCGCAGCCGGTCGCCGAAGAGCCGCCCGGTGAAGGTGGCCACCTCGTACAGGGGGTAGGCGAGGGCGGCGACCGCCTCCGTCGTGCGTAGCTCGCGGGTCAGGAGCAGTCCGCTCCAGTCCGCCACCAGCCCTTCGAGGAGGAGAGCCATGAAGGCGACGGCGCCGATCAGGTAGACGATGCCGGGCAGGTTGCTGCGCTGTTCGGTCTCCTCCTCCTCGGCCGGCTCGTCGAGGTATGTCCAGCCCAACGCGAAGGCCGGCGGCAGCGCGACGGCCGCGACGCCCAGCACCGAAGCCGTGTACGGGACGTCCAGCGCGGCCAGCAGCACGGCCAGCAGGCCGCCGGCCACCGCGCCGGCGCTCCACCCGGCGTGGAACCCGTTCATCATCGGCCGTCCGGCCCGCCGTTCGACCAGGCTGCCCTGCGCGTTCATCATCGCCTCGGCCACACCGGACGTCACGCCGAAGCCCGCGGCGGCGGCGAGCAGCAGCGGGAACGAGGGGCTGAGGGCGATCAGGCCCACGGACACGGTCACCAGCGGGGTGCCGATCCGCAGCAGCAGCCGGTTCCCCACCGCCGCGACGATCCAGCGCATGCACTGCATGGTGAGCGTCGCCGCGACGCCCCAGGACAGGATCACCAGCCCCACATCGCCCGTGTCCAGGCCCAGCTTGGCGGCCAGTCCCGGGAGTCTGGCGGCCAAGATGCCGTTCACCACACCGACGAGGGCGAAGGTGCCGAGGACACCTCTGTGGGCGCGCCGCAGGACGCGTGCCGGGGGAGTCTGCATGCTCCGTCTTCCTGTGTGCTCATACGGGCAACTGCCAAGCACGTCAAGGCTGCACGGCAGGATTTCTTCTTGATCAGAAGTGTGCCGGAAGACTTGCGCTGATTACTAGATCATCTCGTAGGATCTTCGCACCGGACATCGAGGGGAGTGGGAAAGGTACGGCTGCCACCAGCAGCCCATGACACCTTGCACCCCCATTCATCCCGATCCCCCCACACGTCCCGGCATCCCCGCATGCCCACGTTTCCCCGTGATCCAGCCGACACCGCGGCGCCCGTACGAGGCGCGTCGCGTGAGTGAAGGACGAAGGATTGATCTCCCGACTGCACGACCCCGCCTCGCGGGGCTTCGCCAGCGACAACAACGCAGGAATCCACACGAACGTCCTGGCGGCCCTCAACACCGCCAACGAGGGCCACCAGACGGCGTACGGCGACGACGTCTACACCGAACGGCTCCAGCAAGTCTTCTGCGACCACTTCGGCCCGGGCGCGAGCGTGTACCCCGTACTCACCGGCACCGGCGCGAACGTGGTGGGCCTCCAGGCCATGAGCGAGCCCTGGGGCGCCGTGATCTGTGCCGAAAGCGCCCACGTGAACACCGACGAGTGCGGCGCCCCGGAGCGGATCGCCCACGTCAAACTGCTTACCGTGCCGACTCCTGACGGCAAGCTCACGCCTGCCCTCATCGAGCAGCAGGCAGGCGGGCGCGGCGACGTGCACCGCGCCCAACCGACCGTCGTCACGATCACCCAACCCACCGAACTCGGCACCCTGTACACGCCGCAGGAGATCGCCGACATCTGCTCCTACGCCCACGAGCGCGACATGACCGTGTACCTCGACGGTGCCCGGCTTGCCAACGCCGCGGCCGCCCTCGACGTCCCCCTGCGCGCCCTCACCACCGACGCGGGCGTGGACGTACTCTCCTTCGGCGGCACCAAGAACGGCCTGCTGCTGGGCGAAGCCCTCGTCGTACTCAACCCGGACGCCGTCCGCGGCACCGAGTTCCTGCGCAAGGCCTCGGCCCAGCTGGCCTCCAAGATGCGCTTCGTATCAGCCCAGTTCATCGCCCTGATCGAGTCCGGGGCGTGGCTGGCCAACGCCCGCCACGCCAACGCCATGGCGCGCCGCCTGGCCGAGGCCGTCGGGGCGCTGGCCGAAGTACGCATCAGCCGGCCCGTGGAGTCCAACGCGGTCTTCGCCGTCCTGCCCGCGGACGCCACCGCCCGCCTGCAAAAGCGGCACCCCTTCTACGTACGCGACGAACGGACGGGCGAGGTCCGCTGGATGTGCTCCTTCGACACCACCCCGGAGGACGTCGACGCCTTCGCCGCAGCCGTGGCCGAGGAACTCGCGGCGGCCCGCACGGACACGGGAGCGGAGCAGACGTGAACACCCCCGTCGGCACACACACCAACGCTGACCCCGACCACAGCGGACGGCCCCTCCCCGCGCGGGTCCGCCGCGCGCCCTTCACCGGCGAGCGCGCCGTCGAAGCCGGGCTGAACTGGAGCCAGCAGGAGATCTGGGCGCTGATCGAGAAGTCGGCGCCGGACCACCACGTCTACAACGTGGTCGACGCCTTCCGCGTACCGCCCGGCGTCCGCCCCACCGAGGACGAGTGCCTCGACGCGCTCTCGTTCCTCCTCTCGCGCCACGAGGCGCTGCGCTCGGTCTTCCCGCGCACGCCGGAAGGCCGGGTCGTCCAACGTGTCCTCACCGAGGGCGAGTTGCACGTCGAGTTCGTGGACACCCCCACGACCTCGGGCGACGAGATCGGCGTACTCGAACGGTTCTTCGCCACCTGGAGGTTCTCCTTCGCCGACGAACTGCCGATGCGCCTGGTGCTCCTGGTCACCGAGGGCCGCGTGTGGGGCGGCGTGTACGTCTTCTCGCACATGGCGGTCGACTGGTACGCCCTTCAGTACCTGGCCGAGGAGGTCACCGCGTACTTCCGCAACGGGCGTACGCTCCCTCCGCTGCCGCCCGGCACGACGACCTCGGCCGGCCTGGCCGAGTGGCAGGAGTCGCCCGACGGCATCCGCAGGCGCGACCGCACCCTGGCCCATGTGGCCGCGCTCTACCGCGACCGGCCGCCCCTCGCACTGCCGCCGGCGGTCGCGGACCTCCCCGAGGCATCGGCGTACCGGCAGGCGGCCCTGCGTTCGCGCGCCGCCCAGTACGCCGCCGCCCGCATCGCGGAGGACACCGGCCTCAGCATCGCGGCGGTCATCGTCGGCGCGACGGCCCTGCTGCTGCGCGAACTGACCGGCAGCGACCGCATCGACCTACACCTCACCAGCTCGCAGCGCTTCGGCCGGGACAGCCGCACCACGATCGCCACGATGATGCAGGAGAGCTACTTCTCGGTGGACCTCACGGGCGCCGACCTGCCCCAGGCGGTCAAACGGTCCTGGCCGGCGGCCATCACCGCCTTCCAGAAGTCCGGATGCGACGCCGTCAGCATGAACCGGCTCCTCGCCGAGCTGGGCGACGGCCCGGACGCACCGCTGCACTTCGCGTACTGCATCAACGACCGGCGCACGCTGCCGGCGGACGCGGCCGTACGACGCGACGTCCGGGCTGCCGACCTGCTGCCCGGCACCGTCTTCACCTGGCTCCCGGTCACCGAGCAGGAGCCCTTCTACCTCATCGTCGACGACGGAGAAGAGGCAGGAGAGGAAACCGGAGTTGCCGCAGCGCATGCCGGAGCGAATGCCCGCGAGGGCGGAGGCCCGTACCTCGAGTTCTCCCTGACCTGCGACATCCGGCACGTCACCGAAACCCGCATGGAGTCCTTCCTGCGCGAACTGGAGCGTTCGCTCGTCGCGCTCGCCGACTCCGTCGCATGACCGAGCCCGCCACCCGGGCGGCCGACCGCACCAGCACCAACCCGAAAGAACGCATCACCATGGACGATTCCGGCTTCAGCACCATGCTCGCGCGCCTCTCCGAGAAGTCGCGCGACGAGTACTACAACCCGTACACCAAGTTCACGTGGCCCGACACCGTGCCCGAGGACCAGTGGTGGATGAACCCCGACTACCTCACCGTCTCCGGCACCGGCCTGATCGACGACGAGAAGACGCTCAAGGCGCTCGCCCGCTACGAGACGGTCAACTTCTTCAGCCTGCACGTCCACGGCATCCGCGAGCTGATGATCGAGGTCGCGAAGCGCATCCACACGCCCGACTTCGCCGAGTACAACGAGTACCTGCACCACTTCATCGGCGAAGAGAACGCCCACATGTGGTTCTTCGCCGAGTTCTGCCACCGGTACACCGGCGGCATCTACCCGGAGGCTGCCTCCCCACTCCGCCGCGAGGGCTTCGGGAACCTGTGGGACGACGTCATCGTCTTCTCCCGCATCCTGATCTTCGAAGAGATCTTCGACTACTACAACAGCCGCATGGGCAAGGACCAGCTGATCCCGGACATCCTCCGCGAGATCCACGCGGCCCACCACCACGACGAGAGCCGCCACGTCGCCTTCGGCAAGCAGCTCGTCAAGCGCCTCTACGACCGCGCCCTGGCCGCCGACCCGGACCGCCGCGAGGAGATCGAGAAGTACGTCAAGGACTACATGACGTACTCCGTGCGCAGCCTCTACAACCCGCAGATCTTCCGCGACTGCGGCGTCGGGAACCCCCTCGCCGTCCGGCGCGAGGCGCTCTCGCACCCCGTGCGCGAGGCGTTCCACGTCAAGCTCATGACCCGGGTCGACAGGTTCTTCGTCGCCGCCGGAATCTTCAGCACCTCTTGGGGGACCGAGCATGTCAGCGCGTGAGAACAGCAGCACCACCTCGACCATGGCACACCCGTCGATGGACACCGTCCTCGGCTTCCTCCGGGAGCTCAACGCCTCCGTGGACACCATCGCCTGGGACCGCGACCTCATCGAGGCCCGGATCCTCGACTCGCTGGCCTTCGTCGAGTTCCTCCTGCTCATCGAGGAACTGACCGGCGAGCCCGTCGACCTGGCCACGACGGACGTCAACAACTTCCGCACGCTGGAGCGCATCAACGCCTTCCTCACGGAAGGTGCCGGCCATGCGCACGCCTGATCCGGGCCTGCGCGCCCCCGTCGACGTCACCGACGGCCTGGTCACGCTCGGCCCCGAGGCGGTCCGCCTCCGGGCCGCCCTCGACCGGGTGTTCACCGGCTGGGCCGCCGCGGCCGGCGCCGCCGAGGTCCTCTACCCGCCGCTGATCCCGGTCGCCGACCTGGCGCGCTTCGACTACTTCACCAACTTCCCGCACCTCGTCCTGGCCGCCACGGCGGTCAACACGGACGCCATCGCCGACCTGCCCACGCACCCCGCGGAGCCAGGCACGACCCTCGGCGGCCACCAGCTCGCCCAGGCCGGCCTGGTCCTGCCCTCGGCCGCCTGCTACAACGCCTACCTGTCCCTGGCGGGCAGCCGGCTCGACGAACCGGTCCGGTTCACCACCATCGCGCAGTGCTTCCGGCGCGAGACGCACTACGAGGGCCTGCGCCGCCTGCACGGCTTCACGATGCGCGAGATCATCGCCGTCGGCGACGCCGAAACGGTCAAGGGCCACCTCACCACCCACAAGGACCTCGTCCTCGGCTTCGCGGCCCACCTCGGCCTCGACCTCACGACGGAGGTCGCCACCGACCCGTTCTTCGACGCCAACGGCTCCCGGGCCGTGATGCAGCGGCTCTTCCCCACCAAGGAGGAGTTCGTCGCCGACGGCGGCCTCGCGATCGCCTCCGTCAACTACCACCGCAACTTCTTCGGCGAGCGGGCCGGGATCACGTACGCGGGCGAAGAGGCCCACACCTCGTGCGTGGCCTTCGGCATGGAGCGGTGGCTGCACGTCCTCGCCGGGCGCTTCCACGGCGACTGGCAGGCCGCGGAAGAGGCAGTGGCATCCTTCCCCCTCCCCGGGGGGACGGCATGACCGGCTACCTGATGCCGGCCGAGTGGGAACCCCACGAGGCCTGCATGCTGGCCTGGCCGCCGTACGAGTCGCTGTGGGGCGACAGCTTCGGCTCCGTCGAGCGCGAGTACGTGGAGGTCGTACGGGCCATCGCCGCCTTCGAACCGGTGATCCTGCTCGTCCTGTCCGGCCAGGCCGAGCGGGTCAGGGCGCTGTGCGAAGTCGACGTCACCACCGTGGAGATCCCCATGGACGACGCCTGGCTCCGCGCGACCGGACCGATCGTGGTCCACGGCCCGCAGGGCCGGGTCGGCGTGGACTTCCGCTACAACTCCTTCGGCGAACGCTTCCACCCGTACGCTCGGGACGACCGGATCACCGAGCGGCTGCTCCCCGTCCTGGGCATCGAGCGCCGGGCCACCATGACGGTCCTCGAAGGCGGCGCCATCAGCGTCGACGGCGAAGGCACGCTGATCGCCACCGAGCAGTGTGTCCTGAACGCCAACCGCAACCCGCGGCTCGGCCGCGCCGACATCGAAGCCGAGTTCGAGGCCCTGCTCGGCGCGACCAAGGTGATCTGGCTGCCGTACGGCCACCTCGCCGGTGACACCGACGGGCACGTGGACCACGTGTGCCAGTTCACCGGACCCGGCCGGGTCCTGGTGGAGGCGCCGGGCGACCCCGCGCGCCCCGACCACGCGCGCCTCAAGGCCAACCGCGCCGTTCTGGAAGCCGCCACCGACGCGGCGGGCCGGAACCTGGAGATCCTCGAACTGCCGCCACAGCAGCCGGTACGCGTGCACGGCCAGGACGCCGTCGTGAACTACATGAACTTCTACATCGCCAACGGCGGAGTGATCATGCCGCTGGCCGGCACGAGCCGCGACGCCGAGGCCCTGGAAGCAGCCGCCAAGGCCTTCCCGGACCACCGCGTGCTAGGAGTCGAGGCCCCCACCCTGGCCACGGGCGACGCGGGCATCCACTGCATCACCCAACAACTCCCGACCCCCCGACCCGCCTGACCCCAGTACACCCCACCCACGCCGGCTCTGCTGCCCACCAGGCCCAGCAGAGCCGGCGCAGTCACATGGAGGAGCATCAGCACACGAGCGCCCCGCAGCCCGTCCCACCACCCCGACGGGCTTACGGTTCCTCGGCCACCGGGGCAGCGAAGGACGGCGCGGCGGCTCTACGGCGGCGGTACACCAGCACGCCGCCCCCCAGCAGTACGAGAGCGGCCACGCCGGCCACGCAGAGGGCCGTCTGCTCGGCGAAGAGCCGGCCCAGCACTTCGAGGACGCCGAGGCTCGCGGTCACGTAGATCAGCGCCCAGGCCGCTCCGCCCAGGAACAGGGCGGGGAGGTAACGCGACAGCGGCATCCGCATGCTGCCCGCGAGGAAATTGGCTGCGGTCTGGAAACCGACCGTCAGGAAGGAGACGGCCACCACATGCGCGCCCCACCGCTGGATCGCCCGCTCGGCGCGCTGGAACTTCGCCGAGGAGATTCGGTCGGCGAACCGGCTGCGCCGGGCACCGGCGCCCGCGAGCCACCCGACGGCGAACGTCCCTCCGGCGCGGAGCAGGACGATAAAGTACAGGGCCCCGGCCGTGAGCGCGATCTTATCCACGGCGCCCCGTCCCGAGATCCGGCCCGGAACCCAGGGCACCCGTCAGCCACACGAGCATCCGGCCCCAGCCGGGCGCGCGACGCACACCAGACCGCTCAACGTCTCTCACCTGCGCCTGCCTCTGCCCGTTCCGTCCTATGGGTGCCACCTGCGCCACCGGGACCCGAACCTGCACGCCCGCACGCCAAGCAAGGCAGCCTAACCTCAATACCGGTAACTTAGGGGCGAGTCGGTCGTTGTTGTTGATGTGCCGAGAGCGGGTCAGCTGAAGTCATCTGGTGAGCGTCTATCGGACCGG
>NZ_JBHVDH010000050.1:0-8383 GCF_042802855.1 Streptomyces sp. NPDC057445
CTCCGCGGGAGCGCTGGCTGACCGCTGCGCGGTCAGCGCACCCGGGTTGCTGCGCAACCCGGGTGACGCTCCGTCCGCTGCGCTCCCGGAGCGGGTGGGGGCTGCGCCCCCACCCGCGGTGCCTCCGCTGCGCTCCGGTCACCGGGTGGCGCTTCGCGCCACGAAGGCCGGCCCCGCTGCGCGGGGCCGGGTCAACGGGCCTGCGGCCCGAGCAGCAGCAGGGGTGGGTGTCTATCCGGCTGACCTCTGTGGGTTCTGGGGCTTGATGTCGGGTCAGCGTCTACGGGACCAAGTGCTACCGATTCCCGCAACGTGCAGGGCCAGCGCGGTCAGCCCCAAGAGCATGACGTTGACTGACGAGAACGTGTGATTGGTGCTGATCTCGGCCGCGTTGATGAGGAACGCGATGAAGAACAGCACTGCCGCGACTATGCCGAGCATGACGAGCCCCTCTCATAGGAAGTGAAGCCCGTATGCCCGGTCACCGCGCCCACAGACATGGGCAGCGCCTTTGAAAGTGGTCTGGCCGGCTCACGCAGGCAGGCTGACGGATCCTCAGGCGTGGGCGTGGCGGGTACTTGCCGCCTTGTGTGAGGCGGCGTGATGCGCGGGCCGGCCTGTCGGGGGGACTGCGAGACGCCGCAGGGACAGGTCGGCGGTGGCGAGGAGAGCGGTGAAGACGGCCAGGAGGAGGACGGACACCCACATCTGCCGGCTCCCGGGCGCCTGCCAGCCGGTCCAGGCGGCGGACGCCGCCCACAGCAGGACGCCCACGGCGTAGAAGGAGCGGACCCGGTGCAGCTGCCGCACGGCCCGCAGGTACTGGATGCGTTCGGTCTTCGGTGCCATGCGGGGCCGTGTACCCCGATGTGCCACGACCATCGGGGCGGAAGGAATCTTGTGTAGGAGGCTTTCCGGGGCGTCTCGCATGTCTGCATCCCCGATGTGATGCAGCATGTAGCATTGGCGTAATTCAGGGACACCCGGTGGGGAGCGGTTTGCGTGTTGATCTACAAGTATCTTCCGCATGAGCTTGCCCGGCTCGGGGTGGTCGCGAAAGCTGCCGGACTCGATCACTGCCGGATAGCCGCTCAGGTATGCCTGGCTCGGGAACGCGCCGGAAGGGCGAGGACGGCCCCGCCCGAACCGCATCACTTGAGCGAGGTGTTCATCGCGGAGTTGCGGCGCCTTCAGTGGGAGCGGATCACCGGTCTCATGGAGAAGGAGCGGATGGCCGCGTACCAGCCCTCCGACGACTCGCGTGCCATCCGCTACGAAGAGCGGCGTCTGCAGCGGCTGATGACAGACGTGGTCGAGGCCGAGCGGGCAGATGGCGCGGCTCCTGAAATCTGGCGGCACCGCGTCTACCGGATCGATGCCCGGCCCACCGCCGGCAGCTCCAGCCCGGCCATGCCCGCCCCCGCCGTCCACCTGATGGCGGCATCACCCGGTGAAGCGGCCGCGAGAGCCTGGGCCGTCCACGGAAGAGACGGCGGCCTCTACCAACGCGGCGGATACCGGATCGCTTCCGGCACACAAATCCTGCCCGAGCCGGGAGAACTCTTTTGATCCAGCTCCGAGAACACCAGGTGGAACAGAAATCACGGTTCCGGAAATGGGTCGGATTCCCTGCAAGATCCTCTGTGCCGGCGGAGGGTGCGAGGGGCACGATCGTGTCCGCGACCGGATCGGGTAAGACCATCATGGCTGCCGCGTGCGCGCTGGAGTGCTTCCCGGGCGGCCGGATCCTCGTCACTGTGCCGACCCTGGACCTGCTCGTGCAGACCGCCCAGGCATGGCGCCTGGTGGGCCACCGGGCCCCGATGATCGCGGTGTGCTCGCTGGAGAACGACCCGGTCCTGAACGAGTTGGGGGTGCGTACCACTACCAACCCCATCCAGCTGGCGCTGTGGGCCGGGAAGGGGCCGGTGGTCGTATTCGCCACGTACGCCTCCCTCGTGGACCGCGAGGACCCGGAGGACCCGTTCGGTCAGAGGAACGTCCGTGGGCCGCTGGAGGCCGCTCTGGCGGGCGGGGAGCGGCTCTACGGCCGGCAGATGGCAGGCTTCGACCTCGCCATCGTGGACGAGGCGCACTCAACCGCAGGTGATCTTGGCAGGCCGTGGGCGGCGATCCACGACAATCAGCGGATCCCGGCGGACTTCCGGCTGTACTTGACCGCGACGCCGCGCATCCTGGCCTCGCCCCGGCCGCAGAAGGGCGCGGAAGGCCAGGAGCTGGAGATTGCGTCGATGGGCCAGGGCTCTGAGACCTACGGGCCGTGGCTGGCCGAGCTCGGGCTCTCGGAGGCGATCGAACGGGGCATCCTCGCAGGGTTCGAGATCGATGTGCTGGAGATCCACGACCCCTCCCCCGTCCTCGGGGAGTCCGAAGAGGCGCAGCGGGGCCGGCGCCTCGCCCTGCTGCAGACGGCGCTCTTGGAGCACGCCGCCGCGCGGAACCTGCGCACGGTCATGACCTTCCACCAGCGGGTGGAGGAGGCGATGGCGATCGCGGAGAAGATGCCGCAGACGGCCGCCGAGCTGTACGCGGCCGAGGTCTCCGACGAGGCTCTGACGGACGCGGAGGCCCTGCCGAAGTCGTCGATCGACGCGGAGTTCTACCAGCTGGAGGCCGGCCGCCACGTCCCCCCGGACCGGGTGTGGTCGGCGTGGCTGTGCGGCGACCACCTCGTCACCGAACGGCGCGAGGTACTGCGCCAGTTCGCAGGCGGCATCGACGCCGCTGGCCGCCGAGTCCACCGCGCCTTCCTCGCCAGCTGCCGCGTCCTCGGGGAAGGCGTCGACATCACCGGCGAACGCGGAGTCGAGGCCGTGTGCTTCGCCGACACCCGCGGCTCCCAGGTCGAGATCGTGCAGAACATCGGCCGGGCGCTGCGCCCGAACCCCGACGGCACGGCCAAGACCGCCAGGATCATCGTGCCCGTCTTCCTTAAGCCCGGCGAGGATGCGACCGACATGGTCGCCTCCGCCTCCTTCCGCCCCCTCGTAGCGGTCCTCCAAGGACTCCGTAGTCACTCGGAACGTCTTGTCGAACAGCTCGCCAGCCGGGCCCTGAGCAGCGGGCAGCGGCACGTGTACGTGCAGCGGGACGAGGACGGGCGGATCATCGGCACCACGGCCGAAGGAGAGGGCGGGCAGGACGAGACCGAGGGCGCGGTGCAGTCAGCGCTGCTGCACTTCTCCACCCCGAGGGACGCGACGACGGTCGCGGCGTTCTTGCGCACCCGGGTGTACCGGCCTGAGTCCCTGGTGTGGCTCGAGGGCTACCAGGCCCTCCGCCGATGGCGCCAGGAGAACGGCATCACGGGCCTGTATGCAGTCCCGTACGACACCGAGACCGAGGCCGGTGTCACCAAGGCCTTCCCTCTGGGGCGGTGGGTCCACCAGCAGCGGCGCGTGTACCGTGCGGGTGAACTCGACGATCACCGCAAGATGCTGCTCGACGAGGCCGGGATGGTGTGGGAACCCGGCGACGAAGCCTGGGAGAACAAACTCGCCGCCCTGCGCTCCTTCCACCGCGCCCACGGCCACCTCGCCCCCAGGCGCGACGCCGTATGCGGCGACGCCGACAGTGAACTGGTCCCGGTCGGGGAACACATGGCCAACCTCCGCCGCAAGGACGGCCTCGGCAAGAACCCACAGCGCGCAGCAGCCCGCGCCGCACAGCTCACCCAGATCGACCGGGACTGGAACTGCCCCTGGCCACTGGACTGGCAACGCCACTACCGCGTCCTCGCCGACCTCGCCGCCGACGAACCCCACGGCGCACTCCCCCACATCGCACCCGGCGTGCAGTTCCAAGGAGACGACCTCGGCAAGTGGCTCCAGCGGCAACGCCGCAGCTGGGCGGAGCTCTCCGAAGAACAGCAGCAGCGGCTCACAGCGCTGGGCGTGAAACCCGCCGAGCGGCCCGCCCCGGCCCGGGCGGCCAAAGGCGGCGGGAAAGGATCAGCCTTCCAGCGCGGTCTGGCGGCCCTCGCCCAGTGGATCCAGCGCGAGGGCATCCAGAAGGCAGTGCCGAGGGGCCACGTCGAATGTGTCGTCATCGACGGCCAGGAGCACCAGCACAAGCTCGGCGTATGGATCTCCAACACTCGCGCGAGGCGAGACAAGCTCACCGCGGAGCAGCGCGCCGCACTCACCGAACTCGGGCTCAGCTGGGCGGCATCCTGACGCTGTCGGGCGGGCCCCGGGCGCTGTGTGCGTCCGGGGTCTTTCGCTGCCCAGGGTCTCGGCATCGCGCTGGAGTGCGTGTAAGCACTGGGATCCCGGGCCGCTCCCCCTGTGGGCTACGTGGCGGCCGGGAGGTGCCGGTCCGACGCGGCTGTGTCGGCAAGGACCACCACGCCGCCTTGGTCGGAGGCTTCGGTGACGGTGTGTCCGAGCTGGACCAGTAGTCCTGTCACTGCTGCCTGCACGATCACTCGCATGCTGTCTTGTTCACGGGCCAGCGAGGTGAACCCGCCTGAGGCCATCCAGGTCACCAAAGCGCCCCCGGGCACCTCGGTCACTCGCAGCCCGGGAACGCCGGTGTCCGCGTCGCCCAGCACATCGAAGCGAGCCTGGACCAGGGCAGAACTCACCTGCAAGACGAGCTCCGCAGGCGCACACAACACCAAGGCCGCCTGCCCGAGAGACAGCAGATCATGCCACCGGATTTTCCTGGCGCTGATAGGGCCCGGGCGGCAGGGTGTTCGAGACTGGTGACCGCGTCGAGTTAGGTGCCGTTGTGCTCGGCCTCGCCGTCGTGGGTAGCTGGCGGGAGCTCGGCTGTTACTGGGGGCGGCGTCCGGTGACGTCTCCGCCCGGGTCGTCGGGCAGGGCGATGCGGGCGGTGATGCGTTTGCCGACCGGCTCCCGCTGGACCTCGAAGCCCTGGGCGACGGCCATGACGATCTCCAGGCCGTGCTGCCCGACCCGGCCCGCATCAGCGGCCCGGGCCACCGGCAGGACAGGATCGCTGTCCCACACGGTGATTTCCACCAGGTCCCCGGCGATGCGAAGCTCCATCAGCACGGGGCCGGGGGCGTACTTGCGGGCGTTGGTGACCAGCTCGCTGACCACCAGCTGGGTCAGGTCCATCGCGCGTGCGGACACCGGCAGGCCGTGCTCGGCCTGGACGCGGGTGAGGAAGTCCACCGCGCGGTGGCGTGCCTCGGCGATGCAGGATCCGTCGCCGTCCAAGGCGATGGTGTCCTGTATCGGAGGGGCGCCAGACATCACGCTGTCCTCACCATCGGGGACTGATGCCGCCGGACCCACCCTTGTTCCCCCCGTTCATCCGCCCGCGCATACCCCGGACTCTGCCTCACATGCAGTGAGCTCGGTTACGCAGAGGGGCAATGGGTGTTCACCGTATTATCGGGGCAGGCTGCCAACGCACATCGTGTCGGGGCCGGGAGCCCCCATCAGCGAGCGCAGTCGAGGAAACATGACAGACCCCCACGGAGCAGCCCGGCCCGGCCTGTCGATCGACCACACCACCGTCGACGACGTCCGGGTGCTCGCCCTGCGCGGTGAGATCGACCAGGACGTCAAGGACATCCTCAGCGAGGCCCTGTCCTGTGACAGCACGGTGCCGCCGCGGATCGTGGTGGACCTCAGCGGGGTGACTTTCATGGACTCCAGCGGCATCAACGTCTTCGTCGCCGCCTACCAGCAGGTGAGCGCGGCGCAGGGGTGGTTGCGCATAGCCGGCGCCCAGGACTCCGTCCTGCGCGTCCTGCAGCTGGTCGGCGTCGACACTGTCATCCCTTGCCACCCCACCATCGAGCAGGCCCTGAACGCCTGACCGCTCTACTCGGGCTGATCCCCGGCTTCTCCTCGAGGTGAGCGCCGCCGCACCGCCGCGTCCAGCTCCTGGCCCACCGGCTCCGGCAGCGGCTGCCCCAACGCCCAGGCTTTTCGCGACCGCGTGCAGTTTGATGTTGATGTGCTGGGAGACCTCGCGCAGCACCTCGAACCCAGCCGGCGGCGGGAGCCGGTGGGTCGCGACGAGGACACCGATGGCCTGGTCGACCGTCGCATGGGAGTCGACCGCATGCCGCAGCTGGGCGTTCTCCTGCTCAAGACGGGCCACCGTGGCATCACGCGTTCCATCGGCCTGGGGCCGCTGTTCGCGGGAGGTCGTCATGACTGGTCTCCATGCAGGGGCGAGGTTCCCAGTACGCCTGCCCCGCACCGGCACGGTAAGACGCCCTCAGTGCGACGCGAAGATCACATGCAGGTGTTAGGGAGGGGCTCCTCACCGGCCACGGTCGGCGAAGAGCCCGAGAGGCTGTCTCCCCAACCCCTCTCCTGCCGAGTCGCCCTCCCGTCCCCGCTCACACTCGCTCCGTACAACCACGTCCGCGTGGATCGGGGCCGCCGCCAGGCGGCCCCGTGTGGTCATCGCCTCCAGGAGCCCTGGGGGTCGCGTTCGGGCATACGGCTGGGGTGGGCGAGTCGGCCGGTCGCCGCCTGGGCGAGCCAGTCGGCCCACCGGCTGATGAACTCGTCCAGGTCCCCGACGACGAGCGGGGTGAAGGGCCCGGCCACCTGGTGCATCATCATCCCCGGACCGACGGCGGCGCGTCGGACGCCGTCGGTAACTACGGTCACACGGACGTGCCCGCGACGGGCCCGGCAACCCAGGCCGGGCCGTGGAGGTCGGGTCACCCGGCGCGCTGGGTTGGCTCCCCGGCCTGAGCGGGTACGGCCGGCAGGGAGACGGTGCAGGAGGCGCAGCGTCGGGCCTGGGCGGGTACGGGGCTGAGGCATTCGGGGCAGTCCCGTTTGGGGGCCTGGACGTCGTGGTGCGGGGCGAGGCGTTCGTGGAGCTTGTTGATCGGGAGCACGACCAGGAAGTACAGGGCGCTGGCGAGGAGGAGGAAGCTGATCGCCGCGTTGATGAAGGCGCCGTAGGGGAACTCGGTGGCGCCTAGGGTGAAGGTCTTGCGGCTCATGTCGCCGGTGGCGCCGGTGGCCAGCCCGACCAGTGGTGTCAGAAAGGCGCGGACGAAGCCGTTCACCACGGTGGTGAACGCTGCCCCGATGACGATGCCGACGGCCAGGTCGACCACGTTGCCGCGCAGGATGAAGCTGCGGAAGCCCTTCACCTTCTCACCCCTCAGAGGCTCTTGACGTCGACGGGCGCACCGAAAGCGCGGTCAGCCCACTTCCCTTCGCCTCGGATGCCCTGCCACCCGCCCCCCATGCCGGCCCCGCCGCCCGGCGCGGTGATGGACTAGCTACCGACGCCACGTGCGTCAAGCACGCCATCGCGACCGGTCGCTCAGCCTGAGCTGCACCCCGAACAGGCATTGGCTCACGTACCGCCCTCTGTCCACCGTGCGCTGTGACCGCTGAGCGTTGGGGTCAGCCGCTGGCGGGTATCGGGCCGGCCGGGGCAGAGAGTGTCTGGTGAGCGTGCGGGCAGGGCGTGGCAGAAGTGGTTGTGGGAATGCGCATCCGGCGCAGGTAGCCCGTGGCATCAGCACGCGAGGTGCACGGCGGTCCACCATGGCCGACGGCTCGCCGGGTCTGGGTACGAATCGGGCGCTGCGTGCTGACGTACCTGCTGCTCTACGTCACCGCGTGGCTGATCATCACCCTGTTGTTCCCCTGGGCTAGTTCATCTCTTAAGTGATCTTGCCAGGATCGGGAACGATACGAAAGACCACATCACGGTCAGGTCACGCGCCATCTGTACGCGCCCGTAACACAACGAGATCAGGCCAATGTGCTGAGTACGCACATTAGACGCCACGCTGCCGCACTCCCCGCGGCGCTGCTTCTCGCACTCACCGGCTGCTCCAGCGAACCAGAGCCTCAGGCCGGAGCTGCCCCCGGCACAAGCAGCGACACGCCAGACTCAACCACCGAGTCAGCGCCGACCGACGTTGAACCCACCAGTTCCTTACCGCCGGACCCCTTCGAAGACCCTGCATCATCTTGGGCGGCGTCACCTGTCACGACCGCCGCGGAGGGAGCAACCGCTGCCTGTCAGACACCAAGTAGCACCGCATGCGCCGAGAAGATCGACGCGATCGCAACTGCCACATGGGGAGTGCAGGGAACCATCGACGGAATCGACGCGGTGCACGACCGCGACGGGTACACCGCCACACGGAGGCAACTTGAAGCCATGCGCGCCGCGCAGGTGCAGTACATGGCGAAGAAGTGCAAGGGTGACACAGCCGCAGACGAACAAGGCTCGCCGTGTCGCCGCGCTGCCGAGACGGTGACTGAAGGCACCGACACGCTTGCAACCACTATGCGAAGCGATGAAAGAGCGTTTTGCCCCTGCAGGGGTGTTTGGTTCGAGGTTCAGGTGTCGCGCCAGTTCGGGGTGGATTCTCGGGTGAGTCGTCGGCTCATGA
>NZ_JBHVDH010000051.1:0-6859 GCF_042802855.1 Streptomyces sp. NPDC057445
CATCGAGCGCGGCCGCGAACACAGGGAAGGCGGCGTACAGTTCGCGCCCCATCCCGGCCCGCTGGCTGCCCTGCCCGGAGAACAGAAACGCCAACCGCCCCTGCGACCTGTCCGCCGAGCCGGTCAGGACCCGGCTGTCCGCCTCGCCCCGCGCGAGCGCGCCCAGTGCGTCGAGGAAGTCCGACCGGCCCTCGGCGACCACCGCGGCCCGGTCATCGAGCGCCGCCCGCGAAGTGGCCAGCGAGAACGCCACGTCGGACACCGGGAGTTCGGGCCGTCCCGCGACGAACGACCGCAGCCGCTCGGCCTGCGCCCGCAGGGTGTCTAGGCCCTGACCGGCGAGGACCCACGGCACCGGTCCGGTGGCCCCAGCCTCAGGAGCGTCGGCGACGGTCGGCTCCTCCTCCGCCTGCTCGATGATCGCGTGGGCGTTGGTGCCGCTCACGCCGAAGGACGACACACCGGCCCGGCGGGGCCGTCCGTTCTCCGGCCACTCCACCGCTTCGCGCAGCAGCGACACCTCACCGGCGGACCAGTCGACGTGCGGGGTCGGCTCGTCCACGTGCAGCGTCCTCGGCAGCACACCGTGACGCATCGCCATCACCATCTTGATGACGCCGCCCACGCCCGCCGCGGCCTGCGTGTGTCCGATGTTCGACTTCAAGGAGCCGAGCAGCAGAGGCCGTTTGGCGGGCCGGTCCTGCCCGTACGTGGCCAGCAGTGCCTGCGCCTCGATCGGGTCGCCCAGCCTGGTGCCGGTGCCGTGCGCCTCGACGGCGTCGACATCGGCGGCGGTCAGCCGGGCCCGGCCGAGCGCCTGGCGGATGACCCGTTCCTGGGAGGGGCCGTTGGGGGCGGTGAGCCCGTTGCTCGCGCCGTCCTGGTTGACCGCCGTACCGCGTACGACACCCAGGACCGGGTGTCCGTTGCGGCGGGCGTCCGACAGCCGCTCCAGGAGCAGGACGCCCGCGCCCTCGCCCCAGCTGGTGCCGTCGGCCGACGCGGAGAACGACTTGCTGCGGCCGTCGGGAGCGAGCCCCCGCTGCCGGCTGAACTCCACGAACGTCCCCGGCGAGGCCATGACGGTCACACCGCCCGCCAGCGCGAGAGCGCACTCGCCGTCCCGCAGTGCCTGGACGGCCATGTGCAGGGCGACCAGCGAGGACGAGCAGGCCGTGTCGACTGTGACAGCCGGGCCCTCCAGGCCGAGGGTGTACGCCACCCGGCCGGAGATCACACTGGCCGCCGTACCGGTGAGCAGATACCCCTCGAACCCCTCGGGCGCCTCACTCATGCGCGGCCCGTACTCGTCCTGGGACGCCACACCGACGTAGACGCCCGCCTGGCTTCCGGCCACCGACCGCGGGTCGATCCCGGCCCGCTCGAACACCTCCCACGAAGTCTCCAGCAGCAGCCGCTGCTGCGGGTCCATCGCCTGCGCCTCACGCGGCGAGATCCCGAAGAACTCGGCGTCGAACTCCGCGGCGTCGTAGAGGAATCCGCCCTCGCGGACGTACGACGTACCCGCGCGCTCCGGGTCGGGGTGGTAGAGCGCGTCGATGTCCCAGCCCCGGTCCGTCGGGAACACGGACACGGCGTCGCGGCCTTCGGTGACCAACTGCCAGAGGTCCTCGGGCGAACGCACCCCGCCCGGATAGCGGCAGGCCATCGACACGATGACGACCGGGTCGTCATCGGCCGCGGCACCCGCCGGGAGCGGCAGCGCGGAGGCGGACTCCGCCGTGCCGGCCGCCTGCGTGTGCAGGAAGCGGGCCAGCGCCTGGGGCGTCGGATGGTTGAAGACCAGCGTGGGCGGCAGCTTCAGACCGGTGACGGCGACGAGCCGGTTCCGTAGTTCGACCCCGGTCAGCGAGTCGACACCGATGTCCTTGAACGCCTGCGACGCGTGCACCGCGTCCGCGGAAGCGTGCCCGAGCACGGCCGCGGCCTGCGTCCGCACCAGGTCCAGCAGCACCCGCTGGGCCTCGGCATCGGACAGGCCGGACAGGTTCTGTGCCGTCCACGTCGTGTCGTCACCACCCGGACGGCCGTCGCCGGACCCGGACCGCAGGTCCCGTACGTCCGTCAGGTCCGAGATCAGCGCGCTGGGCCGCGCGGCGGTGTACGCCGGCACGAAACGGGCCCAGTCGATGTCGGCGACGGTCACCGTCGGCTCGCCGCGTCCGACGGCATCTCCCAGCGCGGTCAGCGCGAGGTCAGGCTCCAGGGCCGGGAGCCCCCGCCGACGCAACTGGTCGGCCACGTCCCCGGCCGCCATGCCGTCCGCGTCCCACGGGCCCCACGCCACGGAGGTGGCGGGCAGCCCGAGCGCGTGCCGCTGCTCGGCGATCGCGTCCAAGTGGGCGTTCGCCGCACCGAAGTTGGCCTGCCCGGCCCGACCGAGCGTGCCGACCACCGACGAGAAGAGCACGAAGGCGTCGAGGTCCAGGTCACGCGTGTACTGGTCGAGGAGTTCAGCGCCCGAGGCCTTCGGACGCAGTACGTGGTCCAGGCGGTCGACGGTGAGCCGGTCCAGCATCGCGTCGTCGAGGACACCGGCTGTGTGGACGACGGCGGTGAGGTGGGGGTGGTCGGCGATGAGTGCTTTTACGGTATCCGGGTCGCTCACATCGCACGCGGCGAAGGTCACGGTGGCGCCGAGCGCGGTGAGTTCACCGTGGAGGTCGGTGGCCCCGGGGGCGCTGTCGCCGCTGCGGCCGGCGAGGACTAAGTGCTGCGCGCCGTTGGTGGCGGCCCAGCGGGCGACGTGCGCGCCGAGCGCGCCGGTGCCGCCGGTGATCAGGACGGTGCCGCGGGGCTCCCACGCGGTTCCGTCGGTGGTGCCGGTGCGGGCTATTCGGCGGGCGAGAAGACCGGAGGCGCGGATGGCCACCTGGTCCTCGCCGCCGGCCGGGGCGGCCAGTACGGCACGCAGACGTGCGGCGCCGCGTTCGTCGAGCTGCTCGGGCAGGTCGACGAGTCCGCCCCAGCGGTCGGGGTGCTCCAGTGCGGCGACCCGGCCCAGGCCCCAGATCTGGGCCTGGGCGGGGTGGGTGAGCGGGTCGGAGCCTCCGGTGGTGACCGCGCCCTGGGTGGCGCACCAGAGCGGGGCCTGGACGCCCGCGTCGCCGAGGGCCTGGATGAGGGCGAGCGTCGGCGCCGCTGTGGTGGCGTCGTTGCCGGTCAGCGCGAGGAGGGACAGTACGCCGGTGATGTCATCGCCGTCGCCGAGCGTGCTGGAGAGCTGCTCGGCGTAGCGCGTGCGCTCCGGCTGGGCCGGGTCCAGCACGACCTGTCGTACGAGGGTCCGATTGCCGCGCAGGGCCTCCGCGACGGCGCCCACCAGGGTGTCGTCCTCCTGACCTTCGGGGCCCACGACCAGCCACGTGCCGTACAGCCCCGCCTGCGGGTCCGCCAACGGCCTCCACGTCGTCCGGTAGCGCAGGTTGTCCACCGCCGACGCGCGATCCAGGCTCTTCCGCCAGGACGCCAGCGCCGCGAGCACCGTGCCCAGCGGCGCATCGCCCTCGACCGAGAGGGTGTGGCCGAGGGACTCCCAGTCCTCGTTCTCGACCGCCTCCCAGAAGCGGGTGTCCGCGGTGTCCGTGGCAGTGCTCGGGCGGGGGCTGATCCAGTAGCGCTGGTGCTGGAAGGGGTAGGTGGGAAGGTCGGTCGCCTGATTGCCCTGGGGGATGGGCCAGTTGATGGTGTGGCCGTGGGTGTGGAGGTGTGCTGCGGAGGTGAGGAGTCGGGTGAGGGTGCCTTCGTTGCGGCGGAGGGTGCCGGTGATGGTGTCGGCGCCTTCGGTTTCTTCGATGCTGTAGGTGAGGACGGGGTGGGCGCTGGACTCGATGTAGGTGGTGTGGCCGCTCTCGGTGAGCTGTTCGATGGCGGTGTGGAAGTGGACGGTCTGGCGGAGGT
The DNA here is from genome assembly GCF_042802855.1 of Streptomyces sp. NPDC057445. Classification (NCBI taxonomy): domain Bacteria; kingdom Bacillati; phylum Actinomycetota; class Actinomycetes; order Kitasatosporales; family Streptomycetaceae; genus Streptomyces; species Streptomyces sp. NPDC057445. The sequence continues at coordinate 3,922 of NZ_JBHVDH010000051.1, forward strand.
TGCGGTACCAGTAACCGGCGTCGAGTTCGGATGTGTTGATGAATCCGGGCTCGACGGTGGAGAAGAAGGGCACTTCAGAGGTCTGGGGCGTGATGCCCGCGAGGGCTTCGGCCAGGTGGTCCTCGATGGTTTCGACGTGCGCGGAGTGTGAGGCGTAGTCGACGGGGATCAGCCGCGCGCGGATGTCCTGGCTCTGCAGCCGAGCCACGAGCGTTTCGACGGCGTCCTTGTCGCCGGAGACCACGGTCGTGTTGGGGCCGTTGACGGCGGCGATGCCGACACCACTGGGCAGCTGCTCCTCGACCCCGTGGGCAGCCTGCGGGATGGAGGCCATGGCACCCAGGCCGGCGAGGTGTTCGCTGATGATCTGTGCCCGTACGGCGACGACCTTGGCGGCGTCCTCCAGCGAGAGCGCGCCCGCGACGGCGGCGGCGGCGATCTCGCCCTGGGAGTGGCCCACGACCGCGTCGGGGCGGATGCCCAGGTGCTGCCATGTGGCGGCGAGCGCGACCATCACGGCCCAGGTGACGGGCTGGATGACGTCGACACGGTCCAACTCGGTGCCGGAGCGCAGGACATCGGTCAGCGACCAGTCGACGTAAGGCGCGAGAGCTTCCTCGCAGCGGGCGATCGACTCGGCGAATACGGGGACGGCGTCGAGGAGTTCGGCGCCCATCCCGGCCCACTGAGTCCCCTGCCCGGGGAAGACGAACACAGTCTTGCCGGTGCTCGCGGCCTGCCCCTGGACCAGATGCGTGTGAGGCTGCCCGGCAGCGAGCGCGTCCAGCGCAGCGGCGACGACATCAGGCGCCTCGGCGAGGATCACGGCGCGGTGCTCGAACAGGGCGCGTCCGTGGAAGAGAGTGTCGGCGACAGCCACGGCATCCAGCTCAGGCCGCTGATCGACGTACTCGCGGAGCTGTCGTGCCTGGTCGCGCAGCGCGTCGGCGGTCCGGGCCGAGATCACGCAGGGCACCACGCCCGCCTCGTCCGGCCGACGCTGCGGATCGGTGATGGCCGGGGGCTCCTCGATGATGGCGTGGGCGTTGGTGCCGCTGACCCCGAAGGACGAGACGCCGGCACGGCGGGGCTGGTCGCTCAAGGGCCAGGACTGTTCCTCGGTGAGGAGGCTGACCGCGCCGGCCGACCAGTCGACATGGGCGGTGGGCCGGTCCACGTGCAGCGTCCTAGGGAGGACACCGTGATGCATGGCCATGACCATCTTGATGACACCGGCCACACCGGCGGCGGCCTGCGTGTGGCCGATGTTGGACTTCACCGAGCCCAGCCACAGGGGCCGTTCGGCGGGGCGGTCCTGTCCATAGGTCGCCAACAGCGCCTGAGCCTCGATCGGGTCGCCGAGGGTGGTCCCGGTGCCATGCGCCTCGACCGCGTCGACCTGACCGGGGGTGAGACCGGCGTTGGCGAGGGCCTGCCGGATCACCCGCTGCTGCGAGGGGCCGTTGGGGGCGGTCAGACCATTGCTGGCGCCGTCCTGGTTGACGGCCGTACCCCGGACCACGGCCAGCACCGGATGCCCGTTCCGCCGCGCATCCGACAGCCGCTCCAGCAGGAGCATTACCACGCCCTCGCCCCACCCGGTGCCGTCGGCGGCGTCGGCGAAGGCCTTGACGCGGGCGTCGGGAGCGAGCCCGCGCTGCCTGCTGAACTCCACGAACATGCCGGGGTTGGACATGACGGTCGCCCCGCCCGCAAGGGCGAGCGTGCACTCGCCGGAGCGCAGTGACTGGGCGGCCATGTGCAGGGCGACGAGCGAGGAGGAGCAGGCCGTGTCGACCGTGACGGCCGGGCCCTCCAGGCCGAGGGTGTAGGCCACCCGGCCCGACGCCACACTGGGCGTCGTGCCCGTCAGCACATAGCCCTCGATCTCCTCGGGCGCCTCGTGCAGCCGGGGCCCGTAGTCCTGTGCCGTCGCGCCGACGAACACCCCGGCCTTGCTGCCGCGCAGCGACTTCGGGTTGATGCCGACGCGTTCGAGAGCCTCCCAGGAGGTCTCCAGCAGCAGCCGCTGCTGCGGGTCCATGGCCAGGGCCTCGCGAGGCGAGATGCCGAAGAACGCGGGGTCGAAGTCGGCTGCGTCGTGAAGGAAGCCGCCCTCACGCGCGTACGACGTGCCGGAGCGGACCGGGTCCGCGTCGTACAGCGCGTCCAGGTCCCAGCCCCGGTCGGCCGGGAACGGCGAGACGGCGTCACCACCGTCCGCCAACAGCGCCCACAGCTGCTCGGGCGTCCGAATCCCACCCGGCAGACGGCAGCTCATGCCGACGATGACGATCGGGTCGTCGGAGTTCGAGGCAGCGGACGCCTCGGGCGCCGCCACCTCTCCTCGCAGGCCCGCGAGTTCGCCGTGCAGGTGCTGTGCCAGCTGCTCCGGCGTGGGGTGGTCGTACAGCGCGGACGACGGCAATCGCACACCGACCGCCCGCCCGAGCGCGGCACAGAACTCCACCGACATGAGCGAGTCGAAACCGAGCTGCTTGAACGGCGTGTCCACCGCGACCTGTTCGGGGCTGTCGTGCTCCAGCACGGCGGCGATGTGCCGTCGTACGAGATCCAGCAGCTCCCGGTTCGCCTCCTCCTGGGACATCCCGGCGAAGGCAAAGGCCCCGGCGGAACGGGCTGCCTGCGGAGCGGACTCCGCGACCTCCTCGTCCGCCGCAGCGTCGGCCGTCTCGTCGAGGCGACCGGCCGACAGCCCGACCGTCTCCTTGAGCCAGTACCGACGGCGCTGGAACGCATACGTCGGCAGCTCGACCCGATGCGAAGGCGTGACGCTCAGATCGGCGAGCACCTCCAGCCACGCGATCTCCATGCCCGAGACATGGAGTTCGGCTGCGGCGCGGGTGACGGCGTGGGTCTCGTCGAGGTTCTTGTGCAGGGTGGGCAGGAGCAGTGCTTCGGCGCGGGTGATGGTGTC
>NZ_JBHVDH010000052.1:0-6702 GCF_042802855.1 Streptomyces sp. NPDC057445
ACAACCGGACCGGCACAGCCCTGAACTGGGCCGCCCTGCACCAGCACAAACACCAGCACACCACCACCATCCCCACCTACCCCTTCAACCGACAGGAGCTGTCCGCTCCGCCCGCCCGCCGCCGCATCGTGACCGGTGCGGTCGGCCGGCACCCGCTGTTCGACCGTCACTACGAGCACCAGAGCGAGGGACAGTGACGCACCGGGCCGAGACCTACGAGAAGACGTTCGCGGGGCAGGAACCCTTCATCGCTCAGCACCGTTTCGCCGGAACCGGGCTGCTGCCCGCCTCGGTGCAGTTGGAAATGGCGATGCTGGGCGTCGCGCAACGGCGGCCGTTCGCGCCGCTGGAGCTCACCGATGTGGCCTTCCTGAGGCCTCTCACGATTGCCGAAGAAGGGGCGGTGGCCGTACGGCTCGACGTGACCTTCGGCCCTCGGACACGCTTCGAGTTGAGCGCCGTGGTGGCCGGAGACCGCAAGTCGCTGTCCACCGGTACCGGCCGGCTGCTCACGAGCGGCACGCCGGCCCGTGCCGACCTGCAGCCGACCGGGGCGCGGACGATCACCTCGGAGGAGCTGTACGAGAGCTGGTCACGCGAGGGCCTGCAGTACGGGCCCGACTTCCGTACCGTCCGGGAACTCGTCGTCGGGGACGGCGCGGCACGGGCCCTTCTGCGTACAGATGCCGAGCCCATGCCCTGGTACTCCCATCCCCTGCTGGTGGACGGCGTGTTCCAGGTCGTGAGCTGTGCGCTGCAGGACCTGACGGGAGCGGCCGCTCCGCTTCCCATGGTGCCGATCGGTGTCGCTCGCATCGCGGTCCTCGACGACCTCTCGGCCCTGGCGTCGGGCGCGACCGTCCTGGTGCGGCGTACCGGCGTCGAAGGTGCGTACTCGACCGCGGACGCCGTGATGGTGGCGCCCTCGGGTGAGGTCGTCGCGGAGCTCGGCGGGGTACGTATGCGCCGCGCGGCGGCATCGGGATCCTCCCCCCGGGGCTCGCGACAGGCCGAGCGGCCGGTCTCGCGCATCCAGTGGCGGCAAGTGCCCGCAACCGGCCGACGGCGCGAGCCGGCCACGGGCACATGGGTGGTCCTGCACGACGGTGGCACGGGCAGCCTCGGCGAGCGCACCGCGCGGCAGCTGCGCGCCGAGGGCGCCCGCGTGGTGGAGGTCGGCACAGCCGCCTCCCGCACGACCACCGAGGACCGCGATCACCGGGTGCTGCCGTACCCGGACGAGGACGCGTTCCGGCAGCTCTGGGAGGCGGTCGGCGATCCCGTCGCGGGTGTGGTGCACCTGTGGAACAGCGGCGACGCCCGCGACGTACGGGCCGATGAGCCGGAACTCCACATGGGCCTCTACGGGTGCCTGGCCGCACTGAAGACGCTCGGTGAGCGGCAGCGCAAATCCCGTTTCCTGGTGGCGACCCGCGCTGCTCAGCCGGTGGCGCAGGACGACACTCCCGTCCCCGCACGCGCCGCCCTGTGGGGCTTCGTCCGCACCGCGGCCATCGAGTACCCCGGACTTCGTCCGCGGCTCGTCGACCTCGACGACGCCTCCGACGATGCGCTCGTGGCGGAGCTCGGGGACGGCCCCACGGAGGTCGGCTACCGGCAGGGCGTCCGCCATGAGCCCGTCCGCGTGCGCGACGGGTCGGCCCCGCTCGGACCCGGGCCCATCAGGAAGGGCGGCCGCTACCTCATCCTGGGCGGGCACGGAGGCCTCGGCCTGGAGGTTGCCACCCGGTTCGCGGAGGAAGGCGCGGGGGTCGTCGCCCTTGTCAGCCGTTCCGGAGCGGCAACGGGTGCCGACCGGGACCGGCCGGCCGCGATCGGGTCGCGAGGATGCGTCGTCGCCTCGTACAGCGCGGACGTCTCCGCCCCCGGCGAACTGGCGGCCGTGGTGGAGCGCATCCGCGCGGAGTTCGGGGAGTTGCACGGTGTGGTCCACGCCGCCGGCACGCTCAAGGACGGACTGATCCGCACCGCCACCGTCGACGACATCGCCGCGGTGATGCGGCCCAAGGCCGACGGCGTCCACGAGCTGGCCGCCGCGGTCGCCGGACGGGACCTGGACTTCGCGGTGCTGTTCGCGTCCGTCTCCGGCACGTTCGGCAACCTCGGGCAGGGCGGGTACGCCGCTGCCAACGCCTACCTCGACGCCTACGCGCACGCTCGCGGCAAGCCGTGGCTGAGCGTCGACTGGGGCCTGTGGGGCGAGGTGGGCATGGGAACGGCGGTCGCGGAACAGCTTCGGCGCCGCGGCGTCCGGCCACTGGGCACGGCGGAGGCGCTGGACGCCCTGGTCGCCGTGCTGGGCGGGGACGCGCGTCAGGTGGTCATCGCCCACCCCGACACCGAGGACTCCGTCGCCGAGGCCGACGAGCCGACCACCGTCACGGCAACGGCAACGGCAACGTCGGCGCCGAACGGCACGGAGCGCGGCGAGGACCTCGACGGAGCGCACGCCCAGGGGTCGCGGGAACGCGTCGAGGACGAGCTGGAGCGCTTCCTGTCGGAGCGTCTGGGCGTCACCGCGTTCGACCGCGCCACGCCCCTGGCGGACTACGGCATGAGCTCCATCATGAGCGTCGAGCTGTCCGAGGAACTGTCCCGCAGGTGGAGCATCCACCTCCCGGCCACGCTCTTCCTGGAGTACGGCGACTTCGGGGAGCTCACGCAGGCACTGACCGACCGCTACGGAGCGGCCACGGCCCTTGCCGCACCCGCACCCGTACCCGCACCCGCCCCCGTCGGCCCGGCCGCTTCCGGCCCTGTTCCGGCCCTCGCTGTTGCGGACGACTCTGTTCCGGACATGTCGGCTCCCTCCGCGCTTGCGCCGCACGAGCCGGACAGGGCGGGGCGCAAGGACGTGGCAGTGGTCGCCGTGTCGGGCGATCTGCCAGGAGCGACCGACGCGGCGGACGTGTGGTCGCTGCTCCGCTCCGGCGGGCACGCGTTCACCGAAGTGCCGGCAGAACGCTGGGACATCGACGCCCACTTCGAGAGGCGGGGTCCCGATATGAAGGGCACCTACTGCCGAACGGGCGCCTTCGTCACCGACATCGACCGCTTCGACCCGGCCTTCTTCGGCATCTCGGTACGCGAGGCAGAGGAGATGGACGCGCAGCAGAAACTGCTGCTGGAGCACGCCTGGGCGGTGAGGGACGACAGCGGTCTCGCCGACCGCCGCGACATCGGCGTCTTCGTCGGCGCCACCTACACGCATCACCGGGACGCCCAGGGTCTGGAGACCGTCGGACCGCACACCGCGCTCGGGACCATGAACGCGGTGCTGGCCAACCGGATCTCCTACGCACTGGACCTGACGGGCCCTTCGCAGACGGTCGACACCCTGTGCTCCTCGTCCCTCGTCGCCGTCCAGCAAGCGGTCGCCGCCCTGAGGTCGGGGCACTGCGGCGCCGCGATCGTGGCGGCCTGCCACGTCGGACTCACCCCTTGGTACTACCGCAGCCTGAGCCAGCTCGGTGCCCTGTCCGAGACCAGGCCGCGCCCCTTCGACGAGCGGGCCGACGGCTTCGTCCCCGGCGAGGGCGCGGTCGCCGTGATGCTGAAGCGTCTCGAGGACGCCGAGCGGGACGGGGACCGGATCTGGGGCGTCATCCGCGGCACGGCCGTCAACCACGGGGGCCGCGGCAGCGCTCTGCCCGTACCCCGCAGCGAGGCGCAGGCCGCGGTCATCCGCGCGGCCCTCGACGACGCCGGGGTGGATCCGGCGGACATCACCCTGATCGAGACACACGGCACGGCGACCCGGCTGGGCGACCCGATCGAGATCGCCGCGCTGTCCGAGGTGTTCGGTGACGACCCGGCCCGCCGCGGCCCCTGCCTCATCGGCTCGGTCAAGGCCAACATCGGCCACCTGGAGCCGGCCAGCGGACTCGCCGGACTGCTGAAGGTGCTCCTGTGCCTGCGGCATCGGGAGATACCGCCCCTCGCGGGCTTCGGGACACCCGGCGCGCACCTCGACCTCTCCTCCGGGCCCTTCGAGATCCCGACAGAGCCCCGGCCCTGGAGGTCCGAAGGACCGCGTCGTGCGGGAATCAGTGCCTTCGGCATGGGCGGGACCAACGCGCACGTCGTCGTGGAGGAGCACGAGGGGAACGAGCCCGAGGGGAACGAGGAGATCGACGACCGGTCCGTCAGCGAGAACCTGCCGCCGGCCGCGCTGGAGGAGCACCTCCTCGTCCTGTCCGCACACACTCCGGACGCGCTGGGCCGGCGTATGGCGGACCTCCACCGACTGCTGCGGGACACGCCGTCGGGCCTGAGCGCCCTGTGCCGCTCTGCCGCCGTCGGGCGCGACCACCAGACCCACCGGGTAGCGATCCTCGGCTCCACGGCCGAGGAGCTGAGCGCCGGGCTGGCGCGGGCGCTGCGTACGAAGGGCGGGGCACTCGGGTTCGTCGTGCGCGGCGGAACGGTCCTGGAAAGCGGAGCGGTCCCGGAGAGCGGGGCGACCACGGCCGACGAGGCGCACTTCGAGCGCCTGGCGGTGTACACATCGCTCACCGCAGATCGGATCGCGGCGCGACTGCGGGTCCCGGACCACCGCGTGAGCACCGGCCTGGCGTTCCTCCACGTCGGCGGCGTCACCGTCGACTGGCGCACGGTGTACGAGGGCGCGCGGGTCCGACGCATCGCCCTGCCGCCCTACCCGTTCCGGGGACGGCCGGCCGATGCCGAGGGCACGCCGGAAGCCCTGCGCACGGAACACACACAGGACGCGGAGGACGTGGCCGGAACCACCCGTCGGCTGTCGCGGGCCCACCGCGTCCTCGGTGAGGAGACCGTGCCGGGTGCGCTGCCGGTGGCTCTCGGGCTGCGGAGGTCGGGTGTCCTGCGGCGGATCACCTTCACAGGACGGGGGACGGGACGCCATCCTCTCGTCAGCGACCTGGACGATCCCGTCCGCACGGAGTCGGTCACGTTCCGGTACGGCGACCGGATCATCGCCCGTGTCGAACTGCGCGCCGCGGACATGCCGGCGGACGCGGCCGGCGGCACGGTGGACCTCGACGGTGTGCGCGCCGGTCTGGGCCGGACGCTGGAACCGGCCGGCCTCTACGCCTGGTTCGCGGCGAAGGGGATGGACCTGGCCGCGCCGTTGCGGTCCATCACCGAAGTGCACTACGGACCCCACCGCGTGCTCGCACGGGTCGGCGGTTCGGCCGGCAACGCCCTGGAACGCGAGGTGAGGGCGCTCGACGCCGCCCTGCAGAGCATGGCCGTGCTGACCCTGGCAGACCCGGCGGCGGCGCCGGCGACGTATCTGCCGGTCTCCGTCGGACGGGCCGTCAGGTGGGGCGATCCGGCGCAGACCGCCTTCGTGCTGCTCGAAGCCGGCGAAGCCGGGCCCGACGGTGCGCGACGCGGTGATGCGACCCTGCTCGGTGCCGATGGCCGGGTGCTGGTCCGGCTCGACGACATCGAGTACCGGACGGTGACGGGCCGGGCCCAACCGGAGGCGACCGTCGAGCCCTCGCAGGCCACGGCCGAGGGGACCTCGCCGACCGGTGTGTCCGGTTCCGCCGTACGCGGGGGCGAGGCCGCGGCGGCGGAATCCGCGATCGTCGCACTCGTCCGCGACGTGTTCCACGACCCGACCATCACACCGACCACCTTGCTGTCCGCCGTGGGGCTCGACTCCATGCTGGCGACGACCATCGCGGCCGATGTCGAGAAGACGTACGGGGTGAGGCTGAGCCCCACGGACGTTCTGGACGCGGCGGACTGCCGTACGCTCGCCGCGCACCTGGCGGACCTGGCCGCCGAGGGGGTGTTCGCGCCGGCAGCCGACGACCTCGCGGCGCACGAGCCGCCGGCTGACCGGTCCACCGACCGTTCCACCGACCGTTCCACCGACGAGTCCACCGACGAGCGGACTGACGAACAGGCCGACGGCCGAGGCACAGCAGTGGCCCTCGCGGCGCCCGGCCTGGGCCCTGAAGTCGCCGGGGAACCAGGGGACATGGCCGTCATCGGCCTCGCCCTCGCGCTCCCGGGCGCCCCGGACCCGGCCGGACTGTGGTCGCTGCTCTCACGCGGCGGCACGGGAATCCGGCCTGCGCCGGCCGACCGGTGGGGTGGATACGCCAACGGTGACGAGCCCGACCTCGGAGGGTTCCTCGAGAACGTCGACGAGTTCGACGCCCGGTTCTTCGACTTCTTCCCCAAACAGGCCGAGGTGCTCGATCCGCAGGTGCGCTGGTTGCTGCGGACGACATGGGAGGCACTGGAGTCGGCCGGTCTTCCGGCGCGCCGACCACCCACGGCCACGGGCGTGTTCGTGGGCGCCAGCTACCAGCACTACAAGGACTACAACATCGCGCCCGAACTGGACGCCCCCAGCGGCCTGGGCAATCACAACGCGTTCCTCGCGAACCGGGTGAGCTACTTCCTGGACCTGCACGGTCCGAGCATGACGATCGACACGCTGTGCTCGTCGTCCCTGGTCGCCCTGCACACGGCGGTGCGCAGCATCCGCGACGGCGAGTGCGAGCAGGCCATCGTGGCCGGTGTCCGTGTGGCGATGTCGCCGCTGCACTACATCGCGATGAGAAATCTGCGGGCCCTGTCGGCCTCGGGTGCGTCGCGGGCGTTCGACGCGGGTGCGGATGGGTTCGTGCCGGGTGAGGGTGTGGTCACGGTGGTGGTCAAGCCGTTGCGGGCTGCTGT
>NZ_JBHVDH010000053.1:0-6285 GCF_042802855.1 Streptomyces sp. NPDC057445
CCCCTCCCCCGGCCGCAACAGGCTACCCCACGACCGATCCTCACCCTGGCAAACGTCGCCATAGACCCGGTTGGGGGGGGGGGGGGGCCCCCCCCCCCCCCCCCCCCCCCCCCACCACCGTCTGGCTCGGTAGTAACCACTCACCTGGAGTTTGCGTGCCACTGCGTTTCACGGACTGTTCGTTCTCCTACCGGACCGACACCCCCGTGCTCGACTGCCTCACAATGGATTTCCCGGAAGGCTGCACGGTCCTGCTCGGCCCGAACGGGGCCGGGAAGTCGACGCTGCTTTCGCTCGGCGCATCCGCGCTCGCCCCCGTGTCGGGGCGCGTCACGCTGGGAGGTGTGGATAGCGTTCGGCGACGGGACCGCCGGGCTTACCGGCAGCGGGTGGGGTGGCTGCCGCAGGACGTCAAGGCGATCCCCGCTCTGACGGTCCGTGAACAGGCCGCCTACGTGGGCTGGCTGAAAGGCTTGTCGAAAAGCGACGCCTGGGACCGGTCGGCCGATGCGTTGGAAGAGGTCCGCCTGACAGAACTGGGTGGGCGCAAGAGCCATGAACTCTCCGGGGGGCAACTACGCCGCCTGGGCATCGCGCAGACACTCGTGCACCAGGCCGAGGTTGTCCTTCTGGACGAACCGACGGCCGGACTCGACCCTGTCCAGCGAGGTGTCTTTCGTGACCTGCTCGCGGAACTGAGCGGCTCGGTGCACTTCATCGTCTCCACACATCAGACCGAAGATCTCGCTGACATCTACGACACCGTTGTCGTCTTCGACCGCGGCCAGCCGGTCTTCCGAGGATCGGTGCCCGAGTTCTTCGCCTCAGCCCCCGCCGACACCCCGTACGAGCGGCGTGCGGAAAGCGCCTACCGCGGCCTGGTCCGTGGGGAGGTCTGAACTATGCGCACCGCGACACTCCTGCGTTCCGGCCCAGCCGTATGGGCCGCTGTGGTTCTAATTCCGGTTCTCGTGTGGTTCAGCGCCCAGAACACCGACTCCACGGTCGCCTACTGGCCGTCAATCAGTTCCCAGACCACCATTGTCATCGGCTTCATCAGCGCCGCGTGCGGGGCGGGAGCAGCCTGGGAAGCGGCCCGGATCAAACAAGGCGCAATCCCCGCACTCGCCCCGGCCCGCGGGATGCTCAGCATCGCAACGCTGCACCTGGGCCCTATTGCCGTACTCGGTCTGATCGCGATCGTCGCCCCCTTTGCGGTCGTCATGACCTCCGTGGCGCTCCCGTCCGGCTTCCCGAACCCGGCGATTCTCACCGTCTCCTACAGCGTGATCCTGTCTCACATCGCCCTGGGCTGGTTCGTCGGCGCCCGCATGCCGAAACTCCTCGGCGCGACCACCATGCTGCTCTTCGGGTACCTATGGGGATTCTGGCCAGCTGCCATCGGCGGTCTGCCCTGGCTACGCCACCTCAACGGGCAGGGTGTCACCGAGTGCTGCGGCCTCGATCAGGAACCCTCTGTCCGCAGCATGGCAGCCACCCTCGTGTTCTCCCTGGCTATCGTGACGGCCATCGTGCTCAGCTCAGCGCTGCACCATCACTTCTGGCGCCCTCTGCTGTCTTTCACCGCGTTCACCGCCGCCACCGCCGTGGCGCTCATCCTGGCCGTCCCCCTCGGCTTCACCGGCACCCAGACCCGCGACGCCGCGCTGCGCACGTGCTCCGGACAGAACCCGCAGATCTGCCTGTGGCCGGAACAGAACACCCAGCGTGAAGAGATCACCCGCTGGGCTGACGAGACCACCACTGAGTTGGCAGCCGTCGGAGTGGCCCCTGACCGGCAAGTCGAGTTCGGGAACCCCCGCCCCGACCGGGCCAACGTCGCCTCGAACATCGCGACCAGCCCTCTGCCCGACGAAGCGCCCCCGTGCGCCCTCCGGCAAGGCGCCGCGTACCCCGGGGATGAGGCCATGGTGGCCATATACGCCTGGCTTTCCCTCACCGGTGGCGTCCCCAAGGGCGACCTCGCCCAGCGCTGGCCTCACGAAGCCATCACTCTCGCCGAGCAGATCCGAGCCCTGCCCACGCAAGCTCAAAAGGCCTGGTACGAACGGAACATGCGGTCCGTGCACGATTGCGCCGTCCTGCCCGACCTCGATCCCGCCTCCTACACCAAGGCAGCCGCATCGTGAACTGGTGGCACCGCACACACAGCACACCCCTCGCAGCAACCGTCCTAGCCGCCACCATGCTCTTGGTGCCACTCCTCGGCGGCTCCGTCGTACCGATCCCCTCGCTGCTCGCCGGAATGAGTGCAGGAATCCCGGTAGCCCTTGTGCTCCCCGCCGTGCCGGCGGCGCTTACCCTGCACGCCCTCAACAGAGTCCCCCGTGTCTACGACACCACCGCGGTCCGCCCCGTGGCCAGCTACCAAGCGGGCATGCTGGCATCAACCGCGTTGCTGGCCATGGCCATCGGGTCCGGCGCCGCCTACGCCGCGGACTCCTCCATGTCTCTCGCCGCAGCAAGAAACTTCCTCGGATACCTCGGTACCGGCCTCATCGTTCAATACTTCGTCGGCCACCTGTACGGCCCACTGGCCATTGCCCTTGTGCCAGTGCTCTGCGCACTCATCGGACTCGGCCCTGGCGGCCGTCCCTACCCATGGACTTGGCCCCTACACGAAGCACCCTCCGCCATCGCAGCCGGCACTTCCCTGCTCCTCCTCACCAGCGGTATCGCCGCAGCGAGTCTCCTCACACCACGCGGCGCGTCGCGACGCGCATCTGCCTGATCGGGACTGTAAATCGTTCGGCTCTTCCAAGATTTTCCTAGATGTTGATCGTTTTGCTGTTCTCGTGACGCGGCATGGGCGGCAGCGCCAGGCTGGTGGCGTGTGCTGTCGAGTTGGAAGTCCTCTTGCCGCAGCTGGGCGCGGTGCGGGTCGAGCGGGTGGAGGCTGGCGCGGATGCGCTGCATATCACGGCACTGACCAGGGATGACGTGCCTCGGGAATGCCCAGGGTGTGGGCAGGAGTCCGGCTGGGAGCACTCCCGGTATGTACGGCATGTCGCGGACGAGGCGGTCGGCGGCCGCCCGGTGGTCATCGCCTTATCGGTGCGGCGCCTGTACTGCGAGAACCCCACCTGTGCGAAGACGACGTTCGTCGAGCAGGTCGAGGGTTTGACGGAGCGTTATCAGCGGCGGACTCCGGCTCTACGGCGGGTGGTCGAGGCGATCGCCGTGGCGCTGGCCGGGTCGGCCGGAGCGCGTCTCCTGGTCGTCCTGCACCACGCTCTGACCTGGGCGAGCGTACTGAACTGCCTGATGCGCATCACGATCCCCGACCGCGCGGCGCCGCGGGTGGCTGGTCTCGACGAGTTCGCCCTGCGCAAAGGACACCGGTACGCAGCCGTGGTGACTGACGCCGTCAGCGGGGAACGGATCGACGTACTGCCCGACCACAAGGCGGCCACCGTCACCGCGTGGCTGCGCGAGCACCCCGGGGTGGAGGTGGTGTGCCGGGACGGCTCTGGCGCCTTCGCCCAGGCCACCACCGACGCCGACCCGACGATCGTGCAGGTCACGGACCGGTGGCACCTGTGGCACGGCCTGACCGAGGCAGTTCTCAAGGAGGCCGGCGCGCACAGCGCCTGCTGGGCGAAGATCGGACCACCGATCCGGGAGGGCAAGCGGGCTGAAACCACCCGCGAGCGGTGGCGGCAGGTCCACGAGCTCCTCGATGCCGGGACCGGACTGCTGGACTGCTCCCGCCGGCTGAACCTCGCGGTGAACACCGTCAAGCGCTACGCCCGCCACAGCGAGCCGGAACAGCTGGTCAAGGCCCCACAGTACCGGCCCACACTGGTCGACCCCTACCGCGACCACCTGCGCCGACGCCGCGCCGAGGACCCGTCCGTCCCGGTCACCCGCCTCTTGGCCGAGATCAAGGAGCTGGGCTACACCGGCAGCGCCAACCTCCTGGTCCGCTACATCAACCAGGGCCGCGTCGAGGCCGACCACGCCGCTCTGTCTCCGCGCCGCGTCACCCGGCTCCTGGTCAGCCACCCCGAGAACCTGCGCGAGGACCAGCGTTTTCTGCGTGATCAACTTGCCGGATCGTGCCAGGAGATGACCGCCCTGGCCGACCAGATCCGCGACTTCGCGACCCTAATGGCCCCGGTCGCGGGCAACGACGGGAAGCTGACCGGCTGGATCTCCCTCACCCAGGCCGCCGACCTGCCCTTCCTGCACTCGTTCGCCACCGGCCTCGAACGCGACCGCGCCGCCGTCGACGCCGCCCTCACCCTGCCGTATCACAACGGCCGCACCGAAGGCACCAACAACAGAATCAAACTGATCAAGCGCCAGATGTACGGACGCGCCAGACACGCACTGCTCCGCCACCGCGTCCTGCTCAGCTGACCCCGCCCGAAACGATCAACACCTACGAAAATCTTGGAAGAGCCAGGAATTAGGTGTGGTTCGTCTGTTTGGCCTATGTGTTTTGTGTTGGGCTGTGTGGCCTATACCTGGTTGGCGGCAAGGCGGCCGTCGAAGAGGACGTCGAACTCGTTGAGGGCGGCTTTCCAGCGGTTGGACCAGCGCTGCCGGCCGCGGCCGGTGGGGTCCAGGGCGAGGGTGGCGAGGTTTGAGGGCCGCGGTCTCGTTCGGAAAGTGCCCGCAGGCCTGGGCCGCTCGCCGGTAACGTGCGTTCAGGCTCTCGATCGCGTTGGTGGTGTAGACGACCTGGCGGATGGCCGGCGGCAGGGACAGAAATGGGATGAACTCGTTCCAGGCCCGTTGCCAGATCCCGGTGATTGGCGGGTACTTGGTGTCCCATTTCTCGCCGAATTCCGTCAGCCGGTCGCGGGCCTGTTCTTCGCTGACGGCGGTGTAGACGGGTTTGAGGTCACGGGCGATCTCGGCCGCGTCCCGGCGAGACGCGTAACGCAGACTGCTCCGGATCAAATGGACGACGCAGGTCTGCACCACGGTCTGCGGCCAGATTGCGTTGACCGCTTCGGGCAGGGCGGTCAGGCCGATGCCCCTATGGATGTCAAGCCGCGAGGCTGTCGGGAACAGGTAGTGGAGCGGAGGCGATAGCTCGGTGGATCTCGCGGGCGACGTACCGCTTCAGGCAGCGGATGACTTCCCGCTTCGTCTTGCCCTCTGCGGTGCGTCGCAGGAGGTAGGCGCGGGAGCGTTCCTCCCAGCGCAGGCGGGAGAGCACGATGCGGTAGAGGGCGGCGTTGGCCTGCCGGTTCCCGCCGCGGTTGAGTCGTCGGCGTTGGCTCTTGCCGGAGGAGCGTTCGACCGGGCTGACACCGCACAGAGCGGCGAAGGACGCCTCATCGCGGAGGCGGTCGTGGTTGTCGCCGGCGGCTATGAGCAGGATGGCCGCGCTGTCCGGGCCGACGCCGGTGAGTTCGAGCAACTGCGGGTTGTGGGCCTGGATGATCGCCGCGATCCGACGGGTGAGCGTGGTGGCCTCGGCGGAGAGCTGCTTGATGCGGTGGGCCAGCAAGCTCAGGGCCTGGTGCACCGCGCTCGCCTGCGGGTCCAGGGCAGCGCACGCCTTGAACAGCGCCGGGTTCGAGAGCCCGGTGAGGGACTCGCGCAGCTGGGCCGGTGCGCTGACCAGCAGGGCCTTGAGCTGGTTGATGGCCTGGGTGCGGTTGCGGACTGCGGAGTCCTTGACGACCTTCAGGACGCGAAGCTCCTCCACCGGGCCGTCTTTGCTCTTCGGAGCCCCGGTGGCCCGTCCGCCCAGCACGGCCCGGGCGGCGGCCTCGGCATCGACCGCGTCGGTCTTGCCCGAGCGGCGCCGGGCCGCCCGGTCGGGCCGGTTGACCTCGATGACCTCAATGCCTTCGGCGGCCAGGTGCCGGGCCAGTCCGGCGCCGTAGGAGCCGGTGCCTTCCACGCCGGCCTTCCAGACGACTCCCAACGAACGTGCCCATTCGGCGAGTTGGTGGTATCCGGAGGCCGTGACGGGGAACGACTGGGTGCCCAGCAGGGCACCGAGAACGCTCACGACAGCGGCGACGTGCACGTCTTTGTGAGTGTCAACGCCGAGCACGACGGTGGCGGAATCCACAGGCTGTGTGGTGTCGCCGTTGTGCGGCATGCTGAGGATGGTCATGTGCCTGTCTCGATCGGTTCGCGGGCGGATGGCCGCCACCGGACCGGTCGGGGCGGTCAGGACTGTGAGGGTGCCTGTCGCGAAGGCCCCTAATCCGTAGTGAAGGTGGTTCCGGAAGCTGCAGCTGGGCTTCTGGGCTGTCTGGTGACGGACGTCTGTAAGGCCCCGGGCCCTTGAGGCCT
>NZ_JBHVDH010000054.1:0-4944 GCF_042802855.1 Streptomyces sp. NPDC057445
TGGTGGTGGGTGACGAGGTGGTGGGCGATGTGGGTGGCGAGGGTGCCGGTGGCGCCGGTGATCAGGACCGTACTGTCGGGACGGAAGACGGAGGCTGTGGCCCCTGTGGGGACCGCCCGGGCGAGCCGAGGTGCAAGGAACCGTCCCCCGCGGACGGCCAGTTGCGGCTCTCCGGTGCTCAGAGCGCCCTGAATCGAGGATGTGTCCTGGCCGTCGGTGTCGATGAGCACGAACCGGTCGGGGTGCTCGGCCTGCGCGGAGCGGATCAGGCCCCAGATGGAGGCGTGTTCCAGGTCCGGGGTGTCCTCGGGTGAGGTGACGACGGCGTCACGGGTGAGCAGCACGAGCCGGGAGTCGGCGAACCTCTCGTCCGCCAGCCAACCCCGTACCAGCTCCAATGCCCAGTGCAGAGACGCCCGTTCGCCGGGCCGGCAAGGAGCGACCACGACGTCGGGTGCGCCGGGAAGGTCGGCAAGCCCCTCCCCGACGGACAGCCGGACCGCCTCCGCCACCTCTGCCTCTGCGGTGGAGACCGGCACCCACTCCACGCGGAACAGCGCGTCCCGCACACCGGCCGCGACAGCGGCGCCCGCCGTCCCGCCGGACAGCGGCCGCAGTGCCAGCGAGTCGACCGTCAGGACCGGACTGCCCAGAGCGTCTGCGGCGTCGAGCCGTACCTCGTCCTGACCGGTCACGGCCAGCCGCGCCCGCAGCACCGTCGCGCCCGTGGCGTGCAGGCGTACGCCCCGCCATGAGAAGGGCATCAGCGCCGTCGCGCCGTCCTCGGCCAGGCCGCTGAGGCCGACCGTCTGCAGCGCGGCGTCGAACAGGGCGGGGTGCAGCTCGAAGTCGGCTGCGTCCCCGGCCAGTTCCTCCGGCAGAGCGACCTCCGCGAAGACCTCGTCACCGAGCCGCCAGGCCGCCCGCAGCCCCTGGAACTGGGGCCCGTACTCGAAGCCGTCCTCCCGGAACCGCTCGTAGCGGCCGTCGAGGTCGAGCGGCTGCGCCCCGGCCGGCGGCCACACGCCGCTCAGGTCCGGTCCGGGGCCGGAGTCGAGGCGGTCCGGGCTCAGGGTGCCGCCGGCGTGCCGCGTCCAGGGCAGGCCGTCCTGAGCCGCGTCCCCGTCGGGCCGTGCGTGCACGGTCAGGGAGCGCCGGCCGGACTCGTCGGGGGCGCCGACCCGCACCCGGAGCCGTAGCCCGCCGTCCTCGGGCAGCACCAGCGGTGCTTCGAGGGTCAGCTCCTCCAGCAGCGGGCAACCCGCCCGGTCCCCGGCCCGTACGGCGAGTTCTGCCAGCGCGGTGCCGGGCAGCAGGGCGGCACCCTCGACTCGGTGGCCGCGGATCCACGGCTGGCCTGCGAGCGAGACCCGGCTGGTGAACAGCAGCTCGTCGCCGTCCGCGCTCTCCAGCACGGCCCCCAGCAGCGGATGGTCCACCGCCTCCAGGCCCAGCGAGCGTACGTCCCCGGCCGCGCCGGACGCGGCCTTCGGCCAGTAGCGCTGCCGCTGGAAGGGGTAGGTCGGCAGATCCGCCCGCCGGGCGCCGCTGCCGGCGAACAGCGCCGCCCAGTCGACGCGGGCACCGCGGGCGAACACCCTCGCCACCGCCTCCACCACCGACACCGGCTCAGGGCGGTCCCGGCGCAGCGCGGCGGCGAAGGCCACCGCATCGCCCGGCAGGCAGTCCTCGCCCATCCCGGACAGCACGCCGCCGGGGCCGAGTTCCAGGCAGCTGCCGATGCCCAGCTCGCCCAGCGTCCTCATGCCGTCGGCGAAACGCACCGCCTGCCGGACATGGCGCACCCAGTAGTCCGGGTCGGTCAGCTCCTCGGCGGTCGCCGTACGACCGGTCACATCGGAGACGACCGGGATCAGCGGATCGCTGTACCGCAGCGACCCCGCGACCGCCCGGAACTCCTCCAGCGTGGCGTCCATACGGGGCGAGTGGAAGGCATGGCTGACATTGAGCCGCTTGGTACGACGTCCCCGCTCGGCGAGTTCGGCGGCCACGGCGAGCACCGCGTCCTCGTCGCCGGACACGACGACGGACCGCGGTCCGTTGACGGCCGCGACGGACACCCGGTCCGTACGACCGGCCAGCACCTCCGCGACCTCGTCCTCGGTGGCCCGCACCGACACCATCGCCCCGCCGGCCGGCAGCTCCTCCATCAGCCGGCCACGAGCGGCCACCAGCGCGCACGCGTCCGGCAGGGGCAGCACCCCCGACACATGCGCCGCCGCCAGCTCACCGACGGAGTGGCCGAGCAGCGCGGCCGGCCGCAGCCCCCACGCCTCGACCAGCCGGAACAGCGCCACCTCCACGGCGAACAGACCCGCCTGGGTGTACTGCGTCCGGTCGAGCAGCGCCGCATCGGGTGTGCCCGGCTCGGCGAACACGACCTCGCGCAGCGGGCGTTCGAGGCGCGGGTCCAGGCAGGCGCAGATCTCGTCGAAGGCCTCGGCGAACACCGGGTGGGCGGCGTGGAGTTCATGGCCCATCCCCGGGTACTGGCTGCCCTGTCCCGTGAAGAGGAAGGCTGTGCGAGCGGCTCGGTGACCCGCGCCCGTCACCAGCCCCGGAGCGCCGTCCGAGTCCCCGGCGAGCGCCGCGAGGGCCGCGTCCAGCCCATCGCCGGAGTGCAGCAGCACCGCCCGGTGCTCGAACGCCGAACGCCCCGTGGCGAGCGAGAAGCCCACATCGACCGGGTCGGCGCTTCCTGCGAACTCCCTCAGCTGTGCCGCCTGTTCGCGCAGTGCCTCCGCCGACCTCGCGGACAGCACCCACGGCACGACCGGCATCCCGGCCCCGCGCTCCGGCACGTCCTCGGAGGACTCCTCCACCGGAGGCTCCTCCAGTACGGCGTGCGTGTTCGTGCCGCTCACACCGAAGGACGACACCGCCGCACGGCGCGGCCGGTCGGCGACCGGCCAGGGCCGCTCCTCGGTCAGCAGTGATACGGCGCCGGAGTCCCAGTCGACGTGGGTGGAGGGGGTGTCGACGTGGAGGGTGCGGGGGAGGAGGCCGTGGCGCATGGCCATGACCATCTTGATGACTCCTCCGACACCGGCTGCGGCCTGGGTGTGGCCGATGTTGGACTTGAGCGAGCCGAGCCAGAGGGGCTGTTCGGGGGTGTGGTCCTGGCCGTAGGTGGCGAGGAGGGCTTGTGCCTCGATGGGGTCGCCGAGGCTGGTGCCTGTGCCGTGGGCCTCTACCACGTCGACGTCCGCGCCGGTCAGTCCGGCACTGGAGAGGGCCTGGCGGATCACCCGCTGCTGCGCGGGCCCGTTGGGTGCGGTGAGGCCGTTGCTCGCCCCGTCCTGGTTGGCCGCCGTGGAACGGACCACCGCCAGTACGGGGTGGCCGTTGCGCCGGGCGTCCGACAGCCGCTCCAGCAACAGCAGGCCTACGCCCTCCGACAGGCTGGTCCCGTCGGCGCTGTCCGCGAACGCCTTGCACCGCCCGTCCGGCGCCAGCCCGTGCCCCTGCCCCCGGCTGAACTCGTCGAACAGCGTCGGCGTCGACATCACCGCCACGCCCCCGGCGAGCGCCAGCGAGCACTCGCCGTTGCGCAGCGACTGCACGGCCAGATGCAGGGCGATCAACGAGGAGGAACAGGCCGTGTCGACCGTCACCGCCGGCCCCTCAAGACCGAGTGTGTAGGACACCCGGCCGGAGGCGACGCTGCCCGCGCTGCCGTTGTAGACATAGCCCTCGACAGCGTCCGGCGACTCACCTACCAGCGTGCCGTAGTCGTGGTACATGACTCCGGCGAAGACGCCCGTACGGCTGCCGCGCAGGGCCCGTGGGTCGATGCCGGCCCTTTCTACGGCCTCCCAGGAGGTCTCCAGGAGCAGTCGCTGCTGCGGGTCCATGGCCAGGGCCTCGCGCGGCGAGATCCCGAAGAAGGCCGGGTCGAAGTCGGCCGCGTCGTACAGGAATCCGCCGTGGTCGTACAGCCCGTCCAGATCCCAGCCGCGGTCCGTCGGGAACTCCGACACCGCGTCCTCGCCCGCGGCCACCAGCCGCCACAGGTCCTCCGGGGTGCGCACCCCGCCCGGGTACCGGCAGCTCATCGCGACGATCGCGATCGGCTCCCGGCCGCGCTCGGTGAGTTCACGGTTGTGCTGCCGCAGCCGCTCGGTCTCCTTGAGGGACGCCCGCAGGGCGGCGACGACCTTGTCGTTGGGGTTGCTCATGGGGTCACTCACGCTCCGCGTCGGTTCCGGCGCTGTCGCCGTCGAAAGCAAGGTTGATGAGGAGGTCGACGTCCATCTCGTCGATCGCGTCCAGGTCGATGGCGTCGATGTCGCGGACGGAGTCCTGCGCGGCCGGGGCGGGAGCCTGGGTGCTCTCCTGCGGGAACAGCTTCCGCTCCACGAACCGGGCGATCGCCTGCGGAGTCGGCTGGTCGAAGACCAGCGTGGCGGGCAGCCGCAGCCCGGTCGCCGTGTTGAGCCGGTTGCGCAGTTCGACTGCGGTCAACGAGTCGAACCCGATGTCCTTGAAGGCACGGTCCGGCTCGATCGCGGCCGTCGACGCGTGCCCCACCACGGCAGCCACCTGCGCGACCACCAGATCCTCCAGCGCCTGCGCCCGCTGCTCACCGGACACCCGGCCGAGCCGCTCGGCGAGCGACAGTTCCGAGGGCCGCCGAGTGCCGGCGTCCGCGGTGCTGCGACGCACCCGGCGCTGGGCGAGCCCCCGCAGCAGCGCCGGGAGACTGTCGTCGTCGGCCCGCCGCCGCAGCGCCCCGACGTCCAGCCGGATCGGCAGCAGATGCGACTCGCCCGTCGCACAGGCCGCGTCCAGCAGCCGCAGCCCGTCCTCGGTGCTCATGGCGCCGACTCCGTGGCGGGTCATGCGGTGGAGGTCGGTGTCGGTGAGGTTGCCGGTCATGCTGCTGCGGTCTTCCCACAGGCCCCAGCCGAGGGAGAGTGCAGG
>NZ_JBHVDH010000055.1:0-4819 GCF_042802855.1 Streptomyces sp. NPDC057445
CATCGACGTCCTCTTCGCCATGCTCCGGGACGGCACCTTCTACGAACCGCCCAAGATCGCTACCGCTTGACGAAAACCATAGGGGCACTTTTTGCGGGCTCCGGCGGCGTGCTGATGGGCTCGGTTGATCGTGGAATCGACCGACACCGTCCACTCCACGGCGCCGACGGAGTCGTCCCGGACCTGGACCTGCTCCAGCAGGCGGGCCCAGGTGCCGTCCGCCTCCCAGCGGGCGAACCGCTCATAGACCGTCTGCCACGGCCCATAGCGTTCCGGCAGGTCACGCCACGGAGCACCGGTCCGCAACCGCCACAACACCCCGTTGATCACCTGCCGGTGATCCCGCCACGGACGACCACGACCGTCAACACCAGGCAGCAGGGGCGCTATCCGCTCCCATGCCGCATCCGTCAGCTCACCACGACCCACCACAAGATCAATTATCAGACAGGACCTAGGCAGTTTCGTTTGGATCACCGGGCGGACCAGAGGAAGATGCCCGCGATGTGGAGTCCGGCCAGGTAGATGGTGGCGGTCTTCTCGTAGCGGGTGGCGATGCCGCGCCACTGCTTCAAGCGGTTGATGCACCGCTCGACGGTGTTGCGTTGCTTGTATGCCTCGCGGTCGAAGGCGGGCGGCCTGCCGCCACGGCTGCCGCGACGCAGTCGGTGGCCTCGCTGGTCCGCCGGGATGGGGATCACCGCCCGGATTCCGCGTTTGCGCAGGTGCTCGCGGATGGCGCGTGATGAGTAGGCCTTGTCGGCCAGGACTACGTCTGGCCTGGTGCGGGGCCGTCCGCGTCGGCGGGGAACGCGCAGGCGGGCCATCACGTGCGATGGTCGGCCCAGACGTAGCTTTCGGGCAGCAAGTCGGTGATGAGGACGGTTCGGATGCGGCCCCTCGCCGACGATGACCTTGAGGGCAGGGAAGTGGTCGAGAAGGACCTGACGGCACCGGCCGCACAGGGGAACAACCCCTCGGTCGCGGTCGCCCGCGGCGACTATTGTGTCCAGCTCGTAGACGCCCTGGGTGGCTGCCGCGCCGATGAGAACGAGTTCAGCGCAGGGTCCTTCCGTGAAGTGATAAGCGTTCACCGCGGTGACGATCCGGCCCGCCCTGGGCGCGGGCTGCGGTTGCCATGGTGTGGTTGTCACCCCGGCAGCGTGTGCGAGCGACGTGCTGCGGCCTGGATGAGTTCGTGGTCGACGGGGTGGGTCTGCGTGGTCATCCCTCGGCGATCTTCGCCACGGGCATGCCCTGCGCGAACATCAGCACCATCTGGGCCCGCCGCCACGTCCCCACCGACCCCGTGCCTCTGCGGATGATCCGCAACAGGCGCCGTCCCGCGTCGTCATCGATCTCGCGGACGCGTACTCGTTCTGCCACCCGGACAGCCTGGCGACACCGCGCTGCCCGAACCAGCATCCGAACGGCGCGTCACGTCACTAGGGGGCAAAGGTCGTCTGATGCGGCACTAGTAATCGCGGTTCACCGCGTCGGCGTAGGGCTCTTCGGCGGCCGGGCCGCGACCACTGCCATGGGCTACGGGGCCGGGTCAGGCCGATGCGTCGGCGGGGACGTGGGCGGCAGAAAGGACTTCGCACAGCGGCACCCCGAGGGCATCGGCGAGTTCGGTCAGCTCCTGCTCGGTGGGGTGGACGGGGCCGTTGGCGCCGTCCGTGGCGAACACCCTGATACGGGGCGTGCGGATACCCGTCCGGTCGGCGAGGGCCTGCGCGGTCAGATGCCTGCGTCGCATGGTGGTCTGCAAGAGTTCTCGAAGGTCAGCCATTTACTCCACGTGCCCCGCACGGCCCCCCTCATGCCCAGGCCATCCCCTCAAGCGTGTTGCAGAAGTCGGTGTTCTGGCAGGTCAGGGCCCGGTTACGCGTCTTCTGATCATGCGGCCAGGGCGAGGTTGTGCATGTGGGCGACGGCTCGCACGGCATGATGGATACCGTCGCCGCGCTGTCGGCAGTCACGGAGGATCTTGTAGTTCTTCATGCGGGCGAAGGCATGCTCCACGGGGGCGCGGACTTTTGGATGCTCCGCATTGTCCGGCTCCTCGCCCGGCAGTAGGGGCCGGCCGGGGCGTTTGCGGTGCGCCACCACAGGGCCGGTGTTGATGTAGGCGCCGTCACCGAGCAAGGTGACGCCCTGGCACTGGGCGGGCAGGCCGGAGTTCCGCCAGACGTGGGCGTCGGCCTCGTTGCCCTGCGCCGGTCGGGCGGTGGCCACGACCAGCTTCGTATCGGCATCGATGATGACCTGCACGTTTGCCGAGAAGCGGCAACTTCGGCTCGAGGCACCGACCTTCCGGTCGCGGACCGGGATCAAGGTGCCGTCCACGATCCACAATCGGTCCGCGGCGGGGTGGGTGGTCCGGGTCATGCTGGGCACGGCTGCCTGTCTCCTGAGCGCATCGGGAACACTGGTGTCCGACGCTGGGCCAGGTGTGGCGGTCAGGACTGTGACGGTGCCTGTCGCGAAGGCCCACCACCGGCGCGACGTCAGCGACTGGCATACCGCGGACCTTGCGGTGTGTTGTTGGTCCGCTGGTTCGGGAATGGTGCAGGCGATGCCGCGTCGGCGCAGGTGGGCGCGGTTGGCGCGGGGGCTGTAGGCCTAATGGACGCGAAGGACGGTACGCGAGCTCTGTTCGTCACTCGCCTGAATTGGGTTGAGGGCAGGCTGGAGCCTGTCTTCGGGGTCGGTGCAGGCGGTTGAGGACCGCGATGGCCGGTCCGGGAGGGTCAGACGGGCCTGGGCGGGGTCCAGGCGGCGCAGGATCTGGCCGCGTAAAGCCCGCGCCGCCCGAACTATTTGCGGCCCCGAGTCGCGTCGGGGGTGTTCGCGTGTGCGCCTCGGGTACACGTGCCGGGGGCCGGCCTTCCGGCTGTGGCCCCTTCCTCTCTGTGCGGAGAGGGGATCGTCGCTGGTGGTGCCTGTCTGTGGGGGACAGTCACTACCAGCGGCATAGGGGGCCTCTTCCAGGGCAGCCAGTCGTCCTGTTTGGGGTGTGAGTGCGTGCACGACGCTGTCGTGGGCAGGCGCTGATGTGGCAGCCCCTCTGTATGGAAGAGGAGATCATCATGACCACTGCCCGAGAGATCATGACACCGGATACCACGTGTATCGGCGCCGACGATTCCGTCCTGGCCGCGGCGAAGAAGATGACGGAGCTCGGTGTAGGAGCGTTGCCTATCTGCGGCACCGACGAGAAGCTCAAGGGCATGCTCACCGACCGTGACATCGTCGTGAAGGTCCTGGGGGAAGGCAAGGACCCGGCTCAGGTGAAGGCCGGCGAGCTCGCCCAGGGCGAAGCGGTGACCATCGGCGCCGATGACGACGCGGAAGAGATCCTGCGGACCATGAGCCGGCGCAAGGTCCGCCGCCTTCCCGTCATCGACGGCCACACCCTGGTCGGCATCGTGGCCCAGGCTGACGTCGCCCGCGCCCTGCCCGACCCCAACGTCGGAGACCTCCTCGAGGCCCTCTCCACCTGAGCGGGCTACCGACGAAATGCAGCTTGCGAGGTGACGGAATGCCGGTGCGGGGTTGCTGGGCGACGCGAGCGTACGACAGGTCAGGCGGTGCCCGGAGCCTCGAAGACCATACGGATCGCCGTGACCTCGTAGCGGGCGTTGTCGGAGGCGGCGGCCATCGGGGCGTTCGTGGTGTCCGTCGTGGCGGTGATGCGCTCGGCGCCTTCGGCCGCGTGGAAGCGGGTAATCTCGGCGAGGATCTCGTCGATCAGGCCCTGACCGCGCAGCTCGGCTACGACACCGACATAGCCGACGTTGCGGTGTACGGGGTTGCTGACGGAACGGCCAGACCGGCGAGTATGCTATGGGGCAGTTCGGCGAGCCTCCACCGAGAGCGCTCGCTGGGGCAGTCGAGGTAAATCCGCACATCATCCTCGGCCAGCTGCCTCGCATCCTTGGTGCGCAGCTCGTCACAGGTGGCCTGGTCCAGGCTGCCTGCCGAAACCGGATGAAGGCGTCCAGGAACTCCTCTTCGCCGCCCTCGCGGAACGTCAGCCGACAGCCAGTCTCGGGCAGTCCTGCCGCCGGAGTCCACTCGTAACGCAGGCGCTGAATCTCCCAGGCTCAACCCCGTGCGCAAGCCGTTTCGCGACGCCATGCGACCGCCTCGGTCAGGTCCGATCGGGTACTCCAGTCCTCTGGCGAGTTCCTCGGCGACACGGCCATCGATCGAGGCCGGTGGCGCAACGCCGTTCCGGCTCACCGGATTCGCACCGACCTCAATCCGGACGACGTCCCTCGGCGTACGCCATGACGCACACGGGCTCCTGGGATTCGGGGATAGGAGTACAGGTGCGAAGTGGCGCCGAATACGCAGATAAGTGTTGGAAAGATGGGCACCTGCCAAAGTGGAGCCTGCTTATGTGACGTAAAGCGTCTTTGGGAGATGCGCCATGGCGACCGCCCAGACTAGGTTCGTCGATCTGTCCGACGCCCTATCTCTCGGCGCGGTCCGGCAGGTCGCTCTCACTTTCTTCACGGAAGCCTCGCGCCTCCTCGAACGTCCCCTTCGTCCGCAGCTCAAAGACGCTGTCCTGCTTGTTGTGAGCGAGTTGGTGAGTAACGCGCGACGCCATTCGCCGGGGCCGTGCACGCTGCGTCTGTCGGCGAATGCCTCCGAGCTCGGCATCGATGTCACCGACACCAATCCCCGCCTGCCCCGGGGCCGCGCTCCCGATAGGGCCGGTGTGGGAGGCGGCTGGGGGTGGGGTGTGATCACCGCGCTGACCCACGAGGTGCACGTCGTGCCTGGTCCCGGCGGCGGGAAGACCGTC
>NZ_JBHVDH010000056.1:0-4740 GCF_042802855.1 Streptomyces sp. NPDC057445
TCGCCGACGCCGAGGGGCAAAGGCGCGCCAAGGCCGTATGCCTGGGATGTCCGGTGCAGACCGAGTGCCTGGCCGAGGCACTGGACAACCGCATCGAGTTCGGCGTCTGGGGCGGCATGACCGAACGGGAGCGACGGGCCCTGCTGCGCCGCAGACCTGATGTCACCTCCTGGCGCACTGTCCTGGAAACCGCTCGCCGTGACCGGGAACAACAGCGCGCCAGTTGAAAGCGAATGCCACCACCCGCCAGCGGCTTTCGTCATGGGACACGAGACGGTGCACGACCCGTGGTCGTCAGCGTGCCCAAGTGCTGTCCCGTACGTGTGGTCGCAGACAGCCACAGCCGTATCAGGTGGCCGTTCTCTTCCACAGATGCCGCTCGTCGAGGGTGCCGAACCGTACGTCTCCGCGATCGAGATCGACAAGGATGGGCCAGCAGTCCAGCAGCTGTTGGTTCAAATCGCGCGAGGCGAGGTACTGCACGCAGTTGTAGGGCACGATCAGCAGCCCGTTGCTCTCGCAGACTAGCTCTGTGTCGATGGCAAGGGGCGGCTCGTCATCGCGCTGGCTGCACGCGAGGAACGCCACAGCGAGTTGCAGGGCTTCGTCCTGCTGCATCATGCGCCTCCAGTTCCGCCGGCTCGGCGAAGCGCAGCCTAACCGCCCTGCGATGATCCGTGCGGGGCTGCTGAGATCACAGCGTCGGAGCCGTCGGGGTATGAGTCGACGAGCGCCTCGACGCAGACCACGATGCGCGGCAGCAGGCCGCGAAGAAGGCCTCCGAAGCAGCTCGGGAGGCAGCCCAGCGCGAAGCGCGCCGACCCGCCTGCACCAGCTGCGGGACGCGGTTCATCGACGAACGCTGGGAAGCCGCCGAGGAGACGGACTGGGGCCGCCGCGTCGACACCCACCCCACGCTCTGCGCCGACTGCAAGCACCACGCCCTCGCCGCCGACCATCGACCCCAGGGCAGCAGCCTCGCGGGCCGGAGCACCAAGACGGGGAGGAGCTCGACTTCCGGCGCTACCCCCGCCGTCCCGTCTGTGCCGAGTGCCGGGAGCCGTTCACCGACGAACGGTGGAAGGCGGTCGAGCGGGTTGGCTGGGGTAGCGCCGCAGAGCGTCGGCCGACGTTGTGCGAGACCTGCGCCCGTGAGGACGACGCCAGCATCGAGGAGGCGTGGACCGGCGCACGTCTCAGCCAGGTGCCTCAGGAGCGGCAGGACCATCCGCTGGTGCCCAAGCCGAAGACCGGCGGAGGGTTCTCGCGCCTGCGCTCCTGACCCGGCAGGTCTCAACCGAGGCCACGTGCGGGCTCAAGGCAACCTTGGCGAGCCTGTAAATGGAGAGTTGTTGCCGCACTTCGTGGTGTGGGGCCTGGCGCCGGGGGCCTGCGGGGTATGGCGGCGTCGAGGTCTCACGGACAACGCGGGCTGGGCTGGATGACCTGTGATTTTGGCAGGTGTTGATCTGTTTTCGGTCCGCCTGCCAGTTATTGCGGGTTCTGAGTGTTACGCAGGGTGTTCGAAGGCGATCCGATCTGTTGGAGTCTGGTACTCGGGGGGATGTTCCGTTTGGGAGGAAACGGGCTTTGGGCTGACCGGTTCGCCGGAGAACCGGAGGGAGGTAGATCTGCCGCGCTCCAAGATCAGGATGCGTTTGGCCGGGATCAGGGGTGCGGTCTGCGCGGTTGCTGGACGCCTAAGCGGAGCGATTTCCAAGGGAGTGTGAGGGCGGGCGTTCGGGTGCTCTCTTCTGTGCCGCACAGATCCGGGAGTCGTAAGGCTTGCTCACAACCTGTGAGGTTCTTGAGAACACCAGGGTGGCATAAACGTTCGAGCGCTCGCGGCAGTCACGTCATATGATCCCTAAGCGATTTGCAAGCGAGATCGATTGGCTCGGGTTCGTCGCCCGAGCTTGACGAGGGGGATCTATGCGCGCGTCTCGGATGGCAGCTGTTGTGACAGGTGCCATGGCCATTGGAGTCCTGGGCATCGCACCGGCGTTCGCGGAAGGCGGCTTTACCAGCAGCATCAGCGGATGGCTTCCGGGTAAGGACTCCCGCACCTGGAACGACAGCAACAACGACAGTGTCTCGACGAGTGTCAAGTTCGCCGGCTGCTCTGTCGACAACGGCCGGTTCACCTACGCGGGACTTCAGCTGAAGAAGGCGCGCCCCGGGCTGCCGGATACGGTCGTCAACAGAGACAACAACTACTGCGACACGTCGAGCTTCGGTGACAAGGCTGCCGGAACCTACTACTTCCACTACTCGAACCTGAACGGGCAGGACAGCGTTTCCGCCTACCTGATCGTCAACACGGTCACAGTGCGTTACTGACCGGTTTGGGGGGTGCGGGGTGACCGGTTGCAACCGGTCACCCCGCACCCCCCAAACCGGTCAGTAACGCACTGTGACCGTGTTGACGATCAGGTAGGCGGAAACGCTGTCCTGCCCGTTCAGGTTCGAGTAGTGGAAGTAGTAGGTTCCGGCAGCCTTGTCACCGAAGCTCGACGTGTCGCAGTAGTTGTTGTCTCTGTTGACGACCGTATCCGGCAGCCCGGGGCGCGCCTTCTTCAGCTGAAGTCCCGCGTAGGTGAACCGGCCGTTGTCGACAGAGCAGCCGGCGAACTTGACACTCGTCGAGACACTGTCGTTGTTGCTGTCGTTCCAGGTGCGGGAGTCCTTACCCGGAAGCCATCCGCTGATGCTGCTGGTAAAGCCGCCTTCCGCGAACGCCGGTGCGATGCCCAGGACTCCAATGGCCATGGCACCTGTCACAACAGCTGCCATCCGAGACGCGCGCATAGATCCCCCTCGTCAAGCTCGGGCGACGAACCCGAGCCAATCGATCTCGCTTGCAAATCGCTTAGGGATCATATGACGTGACTGCCGCGAGCGCTCGAACGTTTATGCCACCCTGGTGTTCTCAAGAACCTCACAGGTTGTGAGCAAGCCTTACGACTCCCGGATCTGTGCGGCACAGAAGAGAGCACCCGAACGCCCGCCCTCACACTCCCTTGGAAATCGCTCCGCTTAGGCGTCCAGCAACCGCGCAGACCGCACCCCTGATCCCGGCCAAACGCATCCTGATCTTGGAGCGCGGCAGATCTACCTCCCTCCGGTTCTCCGGCGAACCGGTCAGCCCAAAGCCCGTTTCCTCCCAAACGGAACATCCCCCCGAGTACCAGACTCCAACAGATCGGATCGCCTTCGAACACCCTGCGTAACACTCAGAACCCGCAATAACTGGCAGGCGGACCGAAAACAGATCAACACCTGCCAAAATCACAGGTCATCCAGCCCAGCCCGCGTTGTCCGTGAGACCTCGACGCCGCCATACCCCGCAGGCCCCCGGCGCCAGGCCCCACACCACGAAGTGCGGCAACAACTCTCCATTTACAGGCTCGCCAAGGTTGCCTTGAGCCCGCACGTGGCCTCGGTTGAGACCTGCCGGGTCAGGAGCGCAGGCGCGAGAACCCTCCGCCGGTCTTCGGCTTGGGCACCAGCGGATGGTCCTGCCGCTCCTGAGGCACCTGGCTGAGACGTGCGCCGGTCCACGCCTCCTCGATGCTGGCGTCGTCCTCACGGGCGCAGGTCTCGCACAACGTCGGCCGACGCTCTGCGGCGCTACCCCAGCCAACCCGCTCGACCGCCTTCCACCGTTCGTCGGTGAACGGCTCCCGGCACTCGGCACAGACGGGACGGCGGGGGTAGCGCCGGAAGTCGAGCTCCTCCCCGTCTTGGTGCTCCGGCCCGCGAGGCTGCTGCCCTGGGGTCGATGGTCGGCGGCGAGGGCGTGGTGCTTGCAGTCGGCGCAGAGCGTGGGGTGGGTGTCGACGCGGCGGCCCCAGTCCGTCTCCTCGGCGGCTTCCCAGCGTTCGTCGATGAACCGCGTCCCGCAGCTGGTGCAGGCGGGTCGGCGCGCTTCGCGCTGGGCTGCCTCCCGAGCTGCTTCGGAGGCCTTCTTCGCGGCCTGCTGCCGCGCATCGTGGTCTGCGTCGAGGCGCTCGTCGACTCATACCCCGACGGCTCCGACGCTGTGATCTCAGCAGCCCCGCACGGATCATCGCAGGGCGGTTAGGCTGCGCTTCGCCGAGCCGGCGGAACTGGAGGCGCATGATGCAGCAGGACGAAGCCCTGCAACTCGCTGTGGCGTTCCTCGCGTGCAGCCAGCGCGATGACGAGCCGCCCCTTGCCATCGACACAGAGCTAGTCTGCGAGAGCAACGGGCTGCTGATCGTGCCCTACAACTGCGTGCAGTACCTCGCCTCGCGCGATTTGAACCAACAGCTGCTGGACTGCTGGCCCATCCTTGTCGATCTCGATCGCGGAGACGTACGGTTCGGCACCCTCGACGAGCGGCATCTGTGGAAGAGAACGGCCACCTGATACGGCTGTGGCTGTCTGCGACCACACGTACGGGACAGCACTTGGGCACGCTGACGACCACGGGTCGTGCACCGTCTCGTGTCCCATGACGAAAGCCGCTGGCGGGTGGTGGCATTCGCTTTCAACTGGCGCGCTGTTGTTCCCGGTCACGGCGAGCGGTTTCCAGGACAGTGCGCCAGGAGGTGACATCAGGTCTGCGGCGCAGCAGGGCCCGTCGCTCCCGTTCGGTCATGCCGCCCCAGACGCCGAACTCGATGCGGTTGTCCAGTGCCTCGGCCAGGCACTCGGTCTGCACCGGACATCCCAGGCATACGGCCTTGGCGCGCCTTTGCCCCTCGGCGTCGGCGA
>NZ_JBHVDH010000057.1:0-4726 GCF_042802855.1 Streptomyces sp. NPDC057445
CACTTTTTCGACCATGATCGACAAGGGGCGCAAGTCATGCCGGACCCGGAGACCGGGAACCCCATTGCGGGGCCACGAAAACGGTAACGGGGGCGAACACACAGGTCCGAGCCCCGTGGACCGAGGCAAAGCGGGTTCCAAGATGCACGTCCTGTCGGACGCGAACGGATTGCCCCTGGTCGTCGGCATCTCCGCCGCCAACACGCACGACAGCCTAGGACTGAAGCCCATGGTGGCCGGTCTCCAATCGAGACACGACCCCCACCGCGGCTGGCACTACAAGCCCCGCAAACTCCATGCCGACAAGGCATACGACATACCTGACCTGCGGAAATGGCTACGCGGCAAGCGCATCGCAGTCCGTATCGCCCGCAAAGGCATCGAGTCCAGCGAACGACTCGGCCGCCACAGATGGGTCATCGAACGCACCATGTCCTGGCTGACCGGCTACCGCAGACTCAACCACCGCTACGAACGCCATCCCCGCAACTACCTCGCCTTCCTCGGCCTGGCCGCTGCTCTGTGCTGCTACAAACGCCTCGTCCGCCTCACCACATAGGACACCGTCTAAATCACCGGTATTGGGCCTAACCCATTTTCTGCCTGGCTCCGTCTGGGATCTCCTGAGCGCGATCTGCCGTCCGTGCCAGGGATGGTGCAGCCACCGGGCGGGCATGCGCCGCATAGAAACCTTGCCTCGGCACCGTCACAGGTCTGACCGTCTTGCCGCCGGGTGTGCTGTCGAGCCAACGCCACAGCGCGTTGACCCCGACGAAACTCTGTGCGGTGTGCGCGGTGTAGTCAGACTTCGCCGCCCTCGTCCCACCCACAGTCAGTACAACGAACTCCCGCGTACATGTCGTCTCGGGCGTGATCAACGGCGCTCCAGGCTTCCAGCTTCGAACTTGGAGCTCCGCACCGGGGACAGCCAACGACGACGCCGAACCCATGGAAGTACCTGTACTCCAGTCCGGACTCCTCAACCGTCCGCTGCATCGTCTTCACGAGTTCTGCTTGGCACGTACGGCGCCAAACAACCCCCCGACGGGGGCGCCGTCGTCTGGATCACGCTCCCGGCGATGTTGGGCGCCGAGCAGGGGCAGGTCGTCCAGGATGTCGGCGGTGGCGAGGACGCCGTCGAACCGGGCCGCGGGTCGGTTTCCCCCGGCACTGAGCACACCGCCGTCGCGCACGTCGCGCTGCTTCCCCTCTCGCCGGACCTCACCAATTACCCTGCAGGACCGGTGGATTACTATCCGACCGCAACAGAACGGTTTGACGTCCGTTTCGGAAGGCAGGAGAAGCAGGGTGAAGCACATCAATCCCGTGGCCCCCGGCGATATCAGGTACGAGGACTTACGACGGGGTGAGAACCTGCGCTTCGTCGGCGAGCCGGACGAGATACATCTGGTGGGTTCGGCCGCTGAAATAGAGCGGGTCCTTTCCCGGGCCGTACGGGCGGGGAAGCGAGTCGCGGTGCGCAGTGGAGGGCACTGCTACGAGGACTTCGTGGCGCATCCCGATGTGCGTGTGGTGATCGACATGTCGCGGCTGTCGGCGGTCGGATTCGACGAAGAGCACGGCGCGTTCGTCGTCGAGGCCGGCGCCACGCTGGGCGCGGTCTACAAGACGCTGTTCCGGGTGTGGGGCGTGACGCTGCCGGGCGGGGCGTGCCCCGATGTGGGTGCGGGCGGGCACATCCTCGGCGGGGGCTACGGCCCGCTGTCGCGGATGCACGGCTCGATCGTCGACTATCTGCACGCGGTCGAGGTCGTCGTGGTCGACGAGTCGGGCGACGCGCGGACCGTGATCGCGACGCGCGAGCCCGACGATCCCCACCATGATCTGTGGTGGGCCCACACCGGGGGCGGCGGCGGCAACTTCGGCGTGGTCGTCAGGTACTGGCTGCGCACCGCCGACACGGACGTACCGCCGGAGCCCGGCCGCCTGCTGCCGCGGCCACCGTCCGAGGTGCTCCTCAACACCACAGCGTGGCCCTGGGAGGGGCGGGACGAGGCGGCCTTCGCGCGGCTGGTCCGCAATCACGGCAGGTGGTTCGAGCAGAACAGCGGCCCCGACTCCCCCTGGTGCGACCTCTACAGCGTGCTGGCGCTGACCCGCAGCCAGTCCGGCGCCCTCGCGA
This sequence comes from Streptomyces sp. NPDC057445, assembly GCF_042802855.1. Taxonomy (NCBI): domain Bacteria; kingdom Bacillati; phylum Actinomycetota; class Actinomycetes; order Kitasatosporales; family Streptomycetaceae; genus Streptomyces; species Streptomyces sp. NPDC057445. The sequence continues at coordinate 2,144 of NZ_JBHVDH010000057.1, forward strand.
TGACCACACAGCTCGACGCGACCGGCCCGGACGCGGAGAAGCGGCTGGAGGCGTACCTGGCAGCCGTGTCCGAGGGTGTGGGCGTGCAGCCGTTCAGCGACACCCGGCGGCTGCCGTGGCTGCACTCGACGCGCTGGCCCGGGATCGCCGGGGACGGCGACATGACCGGCCGGGCCAAGATCAAGGCGGCGTACGCGCGCCGGAGCTTCGACGACCGGCAGATCGGCACCCTGTACGCCCACCTGACCGGCACCGACTACGACAATCCGGCGGGGGTCGTCGCGCTGATCGCCTACGGCGGCAAGGTCAACACCGTCCCCGCGGACCGAACGGCGGTGGCGCAGCGGGACTCGGTCCTCAAGATCGTGTACGTGACGACCTGGGAGGACCCCGCGCAGGACCCGGTCCATGAGCGGTGGCTCCGCGAGCTGTACCGGGACGTGTACGCGGACACCGGCGGCGTACCGGTGCCCGGCGGGTCGGCCGACGGGGCGTACGTCAACTACCCGGACGCCGACCTCGCGGACGCGGAGTGGAACACCTCCGGAGTGCCGTGGTCCGAGCTGTACTACAAGGGCGCCTACCCGCGGCTGCAGGCGGTCAAGGCGCGCTGGGACCCTCGGAACGTGTTCCGGCACTCACTCTCCGTGCAGGCTCCGTCCGCCTGAAGTGACGTCGAGGGGTACGGGTCTCCCGCGCGGAGACCCGTACCCCTCGGTGCTTCCGCCCCTGCTCCCGGCGTCTTCAGCGCTCACTAGGGGATCGATAGGGGTGTAAGGGCCAACCATCATTTGATTACAGTCGGAAACTGCCTTTGCGTGTGCCGCAGGGTGTTGTCTCATGCAATTCACTTAATGGGGGATCACGCTCGCATGTCTCAATTCCGCGACGGCTTCACCGAGGTCGGGATACCGGACGACGCAATCGCCATTGTGGGGCTGTCCTGCCGGCTCCCGAAGGCCCCCGACAAGAGCGCGTTCTGGGAACTACTGAGAGACGCACGGCATGCGATCGGCGAAGTGCCCGAAGACCGCTGGAATGCCGAGGAACTTCCGCCAGCCGCACGGCACGGAGCATTTCTCGACCGGGTGGACGAGTTCGACCCCGCATTCTTCGGCATATCCCCGCGCGAAGCCTCGATGATGGACCCCCAGCAGCGGCTGATGCTGGAACTGTCCTGGGAGGCCTTCGAGGACGCCGGCGTCCCTCTGCGGCAGGTCCGGGGCAGCCGCACGGGGGTCTTCGTCGGGGCGGTCGCCAACGACTACTCGGTGCTGCTGAACCGGCAGGGGCTGTCCGCCGTCACCCAGCACTCGCTGACCGGGACACAGCGCGCCATCATCGCCAACCGGGTGTCGTACACCCTCGGGCTGCGCGGTCCCAGTCTCACCGTGGACACCGCGCAGTCCTCCGGTCTTGTCGCCGTCCACCAGGCCTGCGAGAGCCTGCGCTCGGGCAGCTGCGAACTCGCCGTCGCAGGAGGCGTGAACCTCAACATCGTGCCCGAGAGCGCCCTCGCCGCCGACCGGTTCGGCGGGCTGTCACCGGACGGCCGCTGCTACCTCTTCGACGCCCGGGCCAACGGCTATGTCCGCGGCGAGGGCGGCGGGGTCGTACTCCTCAAGCCTCTCGCGCGGGCCCTGGCCGACGGCGACTGCGTCTACTGCGTGATCCGCGGCGGCGCGCTCAACAACGACGGCACGACCGATGGCCTCACGGTCCCGAGCGCGGCCGCGCAGAGCGAGGTGCTGCGGCTGGCGTACGAGCGGGCGGGCATCGACCCGGCGGAAGTCCAGTACGTCGAACTGCACGGCACGGGCACCGCCCTCGGCGACCCCATCGAGGCGTCGGCCCTGGGCGATGTCCTGGGCACGGCCACCGGCCGCCGAATGCCGCTGACGGTCGGCTCGGCCAAGACGAACGTGGGCCATCTGGAGGGCGCCGCCGGAATGGTCGGCCTCCTCAAGACCGCTCTGTCCCTCCATATGCGCAAGATCCCGGCCAGTCTCCACTTCGAGACGCCGAACCCGCGCATCCCGCTGGACGAACTCAACCTGCGTGTCCAGCAGTCGCTGTCGGACTGGCCGGAGTCCGGGCCGGCCCTTGCGGGTGTCAGCTCGTTCGGGATGGGCGGCACCAACTGCCACATGGTCCTTCAGGGGATGCCGGTGACCGAGCCCGGCTCCCCGTCCGGTAGCAGGGGTGCGGAGGACCGTGCCAGTGCGGTGGTGCCGTGGATGGTCTCCGGCCGTGGTGAGGACGCCCTGCGGGCGCAGGCCGAGCGGCTGCGGACGTTCGTGGCGGACCGGCCCGAGCTGGACGCGGACGCCGTGGCGCTGTCGCTGGTGACGTCACGCGACTCTCACGAGAACCGGGCGGTCGTCCTCGGCGGAGACCGCGAGAGCCTGCTGACCGGGCTCACGGCTCTGGCCTCGGGAGAGCCTGCGTCTCGGATCGTACGGAGCCGGGGGGCTGTGCCGGCGGGTCAGTTGGCGTTTCTGTTCTCCGGGCAGGGCAGCCAGCGGGCCGGGATGGGGCGCGAACTGTACGCCGCCTTCCCTGTGTTCGCGGCCGCGCTCGATG
>NZ_JBHVDH010000058.1:0-4620 GCF_042802855.1 Streptomyces sp. NPDC057445
GGGCGGTGAAAATGGGGCGGCCCCTCGCGGCGTGCGAAGCGGAGCGTGGGGCCGCCGAGCCCGTAGTCCTGTCAGAGCGGGCACCGTGACCGTACAGACCATCAGGCGCGGCTCGCGCGCTGGGGCAGGCCGACCAGGTGAGGGCCCCCCTGGCTTTGTTCACGAGTCGTGGCTCTGGCTCATCTTCTGTGGAGCAGTAACGCTGCGTGCTGTCGAAACCCTGCTCACCCGACCTGGGTCCCCGGTGGCGTCCCACCCGTCTCGGGGACACTGCAGGCGTATTCCGCCCCACGTCCTCTGCTGCGTGCTCGTCGCGAGAGGATGGGGTGGTGATCCGCTACGACCCCGAGATACAGGCTCTGTACCGCCGCTATTGCCTCCCGGCGCGCCGCTACCTGAAGCTTGGCGGAGCGGTACTTCGCATGTCGCGCGAGGAGTACGAGCCGTTCGTTCATGCCCTGGCCCGTGATGCGAGGGCTGTTACCGACGCCGAGCTCACCATCCTCTTCGAGGGCAGCTGGCGCGAGCGGCGCACCGCGGCATGGCTCGCCGCCGTCTCGCGCCGTGACCACTTCCGCGGGCGTCTGGGAGCACTGCTGCTGGAGAGCGAGGTCTGCTGCGCGGGTGGGGCCTACTGCGTGGCGTTGGCGAGTTTCGGCACCGCAGGGGACGCCGACTTGCTTGCTGCTTACCTGGATCGCTACCTGCGTCGGCCCGACCTCGCCTACGACCAGCCGACAGCCATGGGCGCCCTGGCGTACACCGACTCCGTCCTGCACAGTGACCGGGCCAGCCATTTCCTCCAGGAGGGCGGCCTGTGGCGGCAGTGGTTCCAGGACGCGCCCCACATGCACGGCGATGACGGCATCTCCACCTACCTGGGCGGCATTCGCCTCGCCTGCGCCGTCATCGACGAATGCGCCGACACCTGACCCCATTGGTCTTGTTCGCGTCGAAGACTCTGGCTCGTCGTCCTTGACGCGGCGACCTTCCGCCATGCCAGTAGGACGCGCTTGCGGAGAAGTTGGAAGCCTGCCCGCCCGAACATCTGGCGCTTGAGCATCTTGATCCGGTTGACATGACCTTCGACCGCACCTGAACTCCAGGACAGAGTGAGTCCGGCGGTGACGGCGTCGAGGTCGCGGTCGATGCCAGCGGCGAGGGTGTGGAGGCTGGGCAGGTCGTCCTGTCGGACGGCGTCGAGCCAGTCCGGGAGACGCTCGCCTTGGCGGTCGGTGAGTATGACCGCGAAGGACGGGACGTGTCGGGTGAGTGCGTCGAGTTCGGGGCACTGGGTGCGGACGGTCTTGAGCTGGAGTTGTTCGGGCTCGGTGAGGGTTTCCGGGCGTCTGAGGATCCATCCGGAGACCGTTCGGGGCGACGGCGGCCGGGCGGTCACCGGTCGCGGTGAGGTGCGCTTCTTGTACAGGTAGGCGCGAACGCGCTGGTAGCCGGGAGGCACCCGGCCGTTCAGTCGTGACGAGCGAGCTTGACTGCTGAGACGAGCAGGATCACAGCGAGCGCGGGGATGAGCACCAGGTCCGGGAACACCCCGAGGAGTAGTCCGCCCAGCACGGCCCCGGCGACGGATCCGGCTGCCATGACCGCCGTGAAGCGGAGGTTGGCGCCGAGGACGGCGAAGCTGCCGTCGCGGCTATAGCGGGCGAAGGCGACCAGCATGGTCGGCAGGGAGACCAGCAGGGAAAGGCTTCCGGCGGTCTTGATGTCCTCACCGAACAGCAGCACGATCGTCGGGATCAGCAGCTCGCCGCCGGCCACTCCCATGATGGCGGCTACGACACCGATGCCGAACCCGGCCGCGACTCCTGCGGGGATCTGGGCCCAGAGCGGCAGCGCGAGGGCGTCCAGGGTGGTGGTGTGGGTGACCACAAGTGCGGCGGCCATGAGGACCATCAACGCGGCCAGCACCTTGTAGAGGGTAGTGCTGCGCATGCGGACCGCCCATGCGGCACCGGCCCAGGCGCCGAGAAGGCTGCCGGCCAGCAGGTTGACCGCGACGGGCCAGCGGGCGGCGACCTCGGCAGCCGGGACCGCGGCCAAACGGGCGGGCAGTGCGACCAGGACTACGACCAGACTCATCGCCTTGTTCAGGATGACCGCTGAGAGTGCAGCGAACCCGAAGAGACTGATCAGCAGCGGCAGGCGGAACTCGGCGCCGCCCAGCCCGATCATCCCGCCCAAAATGCCGATGGCCGCTCCCGCCCCGAACACCACAGGTGCTGAATGCGTCGGCCGGAGGGGATGGAGGGTCTGGTCCGTGCTCATGACGGGCATCCTCGCCGGTCGCCAGGCTCTACTGCTACGGCGCGCTCCCACCTTCGGGGCAAGGCACGGGGTGTCCGCTCCTGATTCGTCTGGACCTCCGAGCCTGCTGCGACGGTGCCCTGCTCCGCAGTGCTTGGCGACGCCCGGTGCTGTCGAAAGTCGTGAACATCTGATGCCTGTCCCTCACCTCGAACTTCTCCCAAACCGCTGTCAGAGTGCTGTCCGTTCTGGTGGACAGAGCCACCCCCCTGCCGGACATCGTCAGTCGCGGTGTTCTTCCGCCTGTTTCAGCGCATCGGGCGGTGGCCGGGCTCGTGGTTGTCCGGTGCGGGCTGGGGGTGCAGCGGCGAGGTGGGCGGCAGGAGGGCTTCGCGGGTGGCGGTGGTGCTCGCGTATCTGTTCCAGGCGGCGGGTGATGCGGGCGTGGGTGTAGAGGTCGATCGCGTCGGTGAGGTGGTCCCATTCCTGGCCGTCGAGTCCTGGGGGGCGGGGCCCGAGGAGGTCGGGGCCGGCGCGGTGGTGGCGGCGCCGGTAGTCGCTGACGGCGGTGATGACCCGCATCCAGGTGCGCTGTTCGTCTTCGTCGTCCTGGCCCGGGGCGGTGATTTCTTCCATCCACGTGTCGGGGAGGCGTTCGCCGGCCAGGACGGCGGCCAGCGCGCGGCGGGCGGTGCGGGCGTCGTTGGCGGCATACGTGGTGGGGGTGATGCCGTGCGGGTCGCGCAGGGCGGGGTGGTCGGGCAGGGCGCCGGAGGGGGGCGGGGTATCGAGGTGGCTGAGGGCGGCGGCGAGGACCACCGAGGCCGGTGCGTCAGGTGGCGGAAGCGTAAGGGGGCGGCGGCGTCCGGTCAGGGCGCGGATGCGGGCATCGAGGTCGTCCCAGGCTGCTGCCTCGCCCGGGTCGTCGGGACGGGGGCCGAGGCCGGGCATGCCGCTGATGGCTTGGCGGGTGCGCCACAGCTGAAGCAGGGCGCAGGTTCGGGCCCAGGCGGCCCGGCGCAGCGGGGACGTCACTGGGGGCGGGGGTCCGAGGGGGCGGGCCCAGGCGGGCGCCTCGGCGGCCAGGGTGTGGCCGCGTTCGGTGAGTGAGCGGGCCAGGATGCGGTGGCGTTCGGCGAGGTGCTCGCGCCAGTGGAGGGGGGTGTCGGGGTGGGTGAGTGCGTGGCGGTCGGCGACCCAGTCGGGGATGTCGCCGTGGTGGTGTTGGCGGTGCGGCGGGTGGTCGGGGAGCCGGTCACGGGACCGGAGTTCGGCCGCAATCTTGTCGGTGACCGCGTCCGCGCGGGCGAGGGCCGCCCGCGCATACTCCTGCCGCCGGGTGGCGGTGGTGCGGCGGCCGGTGACGGCCCGGCGGGTGGCAGACAGCGAGGCGGCGGCGTCGTGAGGGCGCCTCTGGCTGGTTTGTTCGCGCTGGTAGTCCTCGCGGGCCCGCTCGCGCCAGGTGAGTGCGCGGCGCAGCCGGCTCTCGTGGATCAGGTCGGCGAGAGTGTTCCGCGCGGTCTGGGTCAACGGGGTACGGGTGGTCTGGGTGCGGCGGATCTGGGCGCGGACGGCAGCGAGCTGGGTGGCGAGCTCGGTGCGGGAGAGGGGCCCGAGGGGGCGGTCGGGCCAGGCGGGGTGGGTGTGCCCCGCCTGGGTGGTGACCGGGGTGGGCAGGTGGGTGAGCGCCGCGTCGGCGGCCTGCAGCGCGTGGCGGGCGGCGGTGCGGTGGGTGGCGGCGAGCCGGGCCAGGGTCTGCAGTTGCCGCATCGTGAGCGCGGCGAGCGGCCTGTCGGGATGGGTTGTGTGGGCTGCGGCGGCGTCGGCGAGGCGCTCCCGCAGGCGCCAGGTGAGCACGGCGGCCCTGTCGTCGGCGCCCGCGAATTGGCGCCGTGCGGCAGTGGTCTCGAGGAGGCGGGGCAGGTCGAAGCCGGCACGCTCGGCGTCGCTCATGGCCCTCATCAGGGCGGGGTAGGCGTCGGCGGCCATGAAAGCAGCCGCGGGTTCGAGGCCGAGGGTGTGTTCCAGGACGCCGGTGAGGCGGGCGGTGGTGGCGCGTTCGGCGACGTCGGCGAACTCGGCCGCCAGCTGCCCGGGGGCGCTGATCTCTTGGTGCAGTGCGGTGATGGACTCGGTCGCCGACAGCTGCGTGCGGCGGCGGGCGGCGATGGCGGCGAGGACGTCGTCCAGGCGGTCGCCGTCGTCGATGGCGACGTAGAGGCGGTTGGTGCGTTTGCCGCGGGTGAGCTGGACGTAGACACCTTCGCGGTCCGAGCGCGGCGAGGCCAGGGCGTGGGAGGTGTCCACGGTCATGCCCTGGGCGCGGTGGATGGTGGAGGCGTAGCCGAGCTCGCA
>NZ_JBHVDH010000059.1:0-3857 GCF_042802855.1 Streptomyces sp. NPDC057445
TCGATCGGATCACCCAACGTGGTCCCGGTCCCATGCCCCTCGACCGCATCCACATCAGCGGAAGACAACCCCGCAGACGCCAACGCCTGACGGATGACACGCTGCTGCGCGGGACCGTTCGGGGCGAACAGGCCGTTGCTGGCGCCGTCGGAGTTGACCGCCGAACCTCGCACCACCGCCAGCACCGGATGCCCAAGACGCCGCGCATCCGACAACCGCTCCACCAACAACACACCGGCGCCCTCGCCCCAGGCCGCGCCGTCGGCAGCGGCAGCGTAGGAACGGCACCGCCCGTCGGCCGACAGGCCCTTCTGGCGGCTGAACTCGACGAACGCCTCCGGCGTCGCCATTACGGCAACGCCTCCTACGAGTGCCATTGCGCACTCACCCGCGCGCAGCGCCTGCGCGGCCAGGTGCAGCGCGACCAGGGACGACGAGCAGGCGGTGTCCACCGTGACCGCGGGTCCCTCGAGGCCGAGGACGTAGGACACCCGGCCGGAGGCGACCGCGCCCGTGTTCGCGTTGGCTGCGTAGTCGTGGTACATCATGCCGGCGAACACACCGGTGCGGCTGCCCCGAAGCGAGACCGGATCGATCCCCGCCCGCTCGATCGCCTCCCACGACGTCTCCAGCAGCAACCGCTGCTGCGGATCCATGACCAGCGCCTCGTTCGGGCTGATACCGAAGAACCCGGGATCGAATCGGTCGGCGTGGTGCAGAAATCCGCCTTGCCGCACATACGTCGAATGGGGGCGCTCGCCGGCGGGGTCGTAGAGCTGGTCGATGTTCCAGCCCCGGTTCACAGGGAAGTCCGAGATCGTGTCGATGCCGTCGGCGACCAGTCGCCACAACTCCTCGGGCGAGGTGACGCCGCCCGGGTAACGGCACGCCATGCCCACGATCGCGATCGGCTCGGACACCGCTGCGGAGAGCTTCGCGTTCTGCGCCCGCAGGAACTCGGCCTCCTTGAGCGAGCTGCGCAGCGCGGCGACAAGCTTGTTGTCGGAGCCGGTCATCGGGGTTCTCCACTCATTCCGGTCGGGTCGAAGTCGTCGCGTCCGCCAAGGGCCATGCTGATCAGGGCATCGGCGTCCATGTCGTCGATGGAGGTGCCCTCGCCCTCACCACCGTTGAGATCGCCCGCAATCGGGGCCGCTCCTCCGAGCTCCAGCAAGCGCTCCAACAGTCCGGCGTCACGCAGCCTGCTGAGCGGAATCGCGTGCAGGACGCCCCTGATCCGCCGCTCGGTGTCGGCATTGCCGTCATCACCGGCCCCGGGAGCCAGTTGGGTGGCGAGCTCGGCGGCCAGGACTGTCGCGTTCGGGTGATCGAAGACCAGGGTGGGCGGAAGGCGCAGCCCGGTGGCGGCGTTGAGCAGGTTGCGGAATTCAACCGCGCCCAACGAGTCGAACCCTAGTTCCTGGAAGGCCCGCTCGGCCGGAATGTCCTGAGGGTCCGAATGCCCGAGGATCGCGGCCGCGTGGGTCCGGACCACATCGAGCAGTTCGGCTTCCCGCTGCTCCGCCGGCACGCCCTCCAGCCGCCTCAGCAGAGTCTCCGCCGCGTCCGCGACGGCCGGACGCCTCGCGGGCCGCCGGACGAGTCCGCTGAACAGCGGGGGAAGTTCGGGTTCGTCCGCCAGTGCCTTCAGGTCCAACCGGATCGGTACGACGGCAGGCGCCTCGATACCCACAGCCGCGTCGAAGAGCGCCAAGCCGTCCTTCTCGGACAGTGGCCGCACGCCGGTGCGGCTCATCCGGCGCCTGTCTCCGTCCGCGAGTTCGGCCGCCATGCCGTCCTCGCCGTCCCACAGGCCCCAGGCCAGCGACTGCGCGGGGAGTCCGAGGCCGCGCCGGTGGACGGCCAGGCCGTCGAGGAAGGCGTTCGCCGCGGAGTAGCTGCCCTGACCGGAGTTGCCGAAGACGCCTGCGGACGAGGAGAACAGCACGAACTTCGACAACGTGGCCGTCGCGGTCAGCTCGTGCAGGTTGAGGGCCGCATCGACCTTGGGCCGGAACACGGCATCGATCCGCTCGGGCGTGAGCGAGCCGATCACTCCGTCGTCGAGGACGCCGGCCGAGTGCACGACCGCCGTCAGCGGATGCCCAACAGGCACCGCCGACAGAGCTCCGGCCAACGCGGTCCGGTCGGCAGCATCGCACGCCACCAGCTCGGCACTCGCGCCGAGTGTTGCCAGTTCGGCGACGAGTTCGGCGCTTCCTTCGGCGGCCGGGCCACGCCTGCTGAGCAACAAGAGGTGGCGCACCCCGTACGTGGTGACCAGGTGCCGCGCAAGCAGCTTGCCGAGCATGCCGGTCGCACCGGTGAGAAGCACCGTGCCGTCGGTGTCGAACGCCGGCTGGTGGTCGGGCCGACCGGAGACCCTGGCGAGCCGCACCACCTTCGCGACGCCTCCCCGGATCACGACCTGCGACTCCCCGGTGGCCACGGCCAGTGGGACCGCGGCCATGTCGTCGAGGTCGGCCAGCACAATGCGTCCCGGATTCTCCGACTGCGCCGACCGCACCAGGCCCCAGACGGCGGCACCGGCAAGATCGGTGACCTCGCCAACGGCAACCGCGCCCTTGGTGACGACCATGAGCGTCGAGTGGGCGAACCGGTCGTCGGCCGCCCAGGTTTGGAGGACCTCCAGCGCCCGGTGGACCTCCCTGCGTACGGCTTCACCGTCCGAACCCGGCTCGACGGCGAGGACAACCACGTCGGGAACGGGGTCCTCCGTGCCGAGCGCATCCGAGTGAACCCAGGTCGCCGAAGCCGTGTTCGCCGGAGCCGCCGGCACCCAGGACAGCTCGAACAGCGAGTCCTGCGAGGCAGTGCGAGCGGCGGCGAGTTCGGCCTGGTTGATGTCGCGCAGGATCAACGACTCGACGGAGGCGACCGGCAGGCCCGTACTGTCGCTGATCGTCAGTGCGACACCGCCCGCAGCCGCCGGAGAGACACGGACCCGTAGGCGGAGGACGCACGGTTTGAACACCGATACACCGGTCCAGGCGAACGGGAGTCGTGGCGACGAGGGTTCGCCTGCGCGCAGCCCGATCGCCTGAAGGCATGCGTCGAGCAAGGCCGGGTGCAAGCGGAAGCCGTCGCCGGACAGCGCGGCGGTGGGCAGGGCGACCTCGGCGAACACTTCGTCGCCGGAGAGCCATGCGGCGGTCAGGCCCTGGAAGGTGGCGCCGTACGCCAGACCATCGTCGGCCAGGCTGTCGTAGCGGCCTGAGAGGTCGACCGGCTCGGCCTCGCGCGGCGGCCACTCGATCAGGTCGGTCCCCGGCGCGGTTGCGCCGGACCGTGCGGAGCCCACGGCGTTGCGGATCCAGGGCTGATCGGGGTCGTCACCGCGTGAGTGCACGCCGACCGGTCGGGCGCCCGAGTCGTCCGGGGGGCCGACGAGGACCTGGACTGCGACGCCGCCGTGCTCCGGGACGACCAGCGGGGCTTCGAGCACGAGCTCGTCGAGCAGATCGCAACCGGTCCGGTCGGCGGCTGCGACCGCCAGCTCCACGAATCCGGTGCCCGGGAACAGGACGGAGCCGCCGACTACGTGGTCCGCCAGCCACGGGTGGGTGTGTACCGACAGGCGGCCGGTGAACATCACGGTGTCCGAGTCGGCGACGGTCACGGCCGCGCCGAGCAATGGGTGCCCGGCTGCGCTCAGGCCGATGGACTCGGGGTCACCACTGTTGGCACTGTCGCGGTTCCAGTACTCCTGCCGTTGGAAGGGGTAGGTGGGCAGGTCGACACGGCGGGCGCCGCGGCCTGCGAGTACGGCTTTCCAGTCGATGTCGGTGCCGTGGGTGTGCAGGTCACCCAGGGCGGTGAGCAGTGCGTGGGGTTCG
>NZ_JBHVDH010000060.1:0-3560 GCF_042802855.1 Streptomyces sp. NPDC057445
TTCGTGTTTCCAACCTTACCAGATTCATTTTCCGTTCCGTTCCCGGTTCGGATTCTGTTTCCGGTGGCCGTTGGAGGGCCTTTGCCTTTCGGCTGTCTCGACTTTATCAGAGTCTTTCGGTCGATCTGATCGACCTCGTGATCCGAATGATGAATCGAGTTGGCTCCGCGGGAATTCATTCCCAGCGAGAGCGAGAGAGATTCTACTTCAGACGCTCGGACGGTTCGGGCAGACATGCCCAGTCCGAGGCAACCGTTAGAATCTACCTCCCCAGTCGGGCCGTGTCAACGGTCCGGCGGGCGAAGAGGAGACTAACAGCTCAGGGAGGCTGCGCGCACATCAGGCGGCGGTGGGGAGCTCGGCGCTCCGCTCTGACGCGTCGACGTCGCCCACCTCCCCTGCGCGGACGGCGCGCCCGCCGAGCACGTACACATACGCGAGGAAGGCCAGCTCGGCCACGATTCCGATGGTGATGCGGGCCCAGGTCGGCAGTCCGGACGGAGTCACGAAGCCCTCGATCAGGCCGGAGACGAAGAGGACCAGGGCAAGGCCCATGGCCATGCCGAGCGCCGCGCGGCCCTGTTGGGCGAGGGCCGTGCGGCGGGGCAGGGGACCGGGGTCGATGAGGGTCCAGCCGAGGCGCAGCCCCGTTCCGGCGGCGACGAAGACGGCAGTGAGCTCGAGCAGGCCGTGCGGGAGGACCAGGCCGAGGAAGGTGTCGAGGCGGCCGGCCGAGGACATCAGACCGATGCCTATCCCGAGGTTGGCCATGTTGAGGAAGAGGATCCAGAGGACGGGGACGCACAGGAAGGCGCCGAGTACCAGACACATGGCCGCGGCCTGGGCGTTGTTCGTCCAGACCTGGGCGGCGAAGGAAGCTGCGGGGTGGCTCGAGTAGTACGTCTCGTACTCGCCACCGGGACGGGTGAGCCGGCGCAGTTCCTCGGGGGCGGCGATCGCCGACTGGACCTCCGGGTGCGTGCCTGTCCACCAGCCGATGATCACGGCGAGCAGAGTGGACAGCACGGCCGTGGGTACCCACCAGTGCCGGGAGCGGTAGACCGCGGCGGGAAAGCCCACGGTCAGGAACCGGACGACATCACGCCAGGAAGCGCGCCGGGTGCCCGTGACGGTGGAGCGGGCACGGGCGACGAGCTGGGTGAGGCGGCCCGTGACCATGGGGTCGGGCGCGCTCGACTGCACGAGGGAGAGGTGGGTGGCGGTGCGCTGGTAGAGGGCGACGAGCTCGTCGGCCTCGGCCCCCGTGAGGTGCCGCCCACGGCGCAGGAGGTGGTCCAGTCGGTCCCACTCGGCGCGGTGGGTCATCACGAAGACGTCGAGGTCCATGGTCGGCTGCTGCTCCAGGCACTGGGTCCGTACGGACGGACGGTTCGTACAACTGCTCGTACAACTCATGCGGCGCGCTTCGGGCCAGCTTGGCAGACTGGCGTACGGCGGGGTCGTGAAGGTCGAAGAACCGTCATGAAGGCCGAAGAGAAGGCCGAAGAGAGGGTGGGCGCGTGAGCGGGGTTGTGACCGGGGATGCGGTCGTACTGGGGCTTCGTCCGGCGAGGCTGCCCAGTCGGGCGCTGGCGCTCGCGATCGATCTTGCCGTGGTGTGGGCGGCGTACCTGCTGATATCCGTGGCCCTCGCGCTCGCGACGGCCTCGCTGGACGAGGCCGCGGTCATGGCGGTGTCGATCGCGACGTTCGTGCTGGTGCTGGTGGGAGCGCCGATCGCGGTGGAGACGCTCAGCCGTGGTCGATCGCTGGGGAAGCTGGCGTGCGGGCTGCGGGTGGTGCGGGACGACGGGGGGCCGATCGGGTTCCGGCACGCGCTGGTGCGGGGGGCGATGGGGGTGGTGGAGATCCTGATGACGTTCGGGGTCGTCGCCTGCATCGCCTCGCTGGTGTCGGCGCGGGGACGGCGGATCGGGGATGTGTTCGCGGGAACTCTGGTCATACGGGAGAGGGTGCCGACGGCGCGGGCCTCGGTGATGCCTCCGCCGCCGCCGTGGCTGGTGGGACGGTTCGCGGAGCTCGATCTGTCCGCCGTGCCGGACGATCTGTGGCTGGCGATCCGGCAGTACCTGACGCGGATGCATCAGCTCGACGGGGACGTGAGCCGGTCTCTGGCGGAGCGGCTGGCCGGGGATCTGGTGGCGCGTACGGGGGCGCCTGCGCCGGAGGGGATTCCGGCCGCGGCGTATCTGGCGGCCGTGGTGAACGAACGGCAGGCGCGGGACGCGCGAAAGGCCTTCGCGGCGGCTGCGGCGGGGGCCCCGGCGGTGGGAACGGCGTCGGCGTCGGCGTATCCGGGAACAGCGTCGGGGTACCCGGGATCGAGGGCTTCCGCGCAGTACCCGGCAACGGGTCCGTACCAGGGCACAGCTGCTGCCCACCTCGTGGCCGGTCCTCCTCAGGTGCCTTCGCCTGCACCGTCCTCGTCGTCGGCGGATGCCGCATCGGCCGAGGGGGGCCGGCAGACGGGGGCGGAGACCGGACCGCCTGCGACCGGATTCGCGCCGCCCGCCTGAGTCATGGTTGCGACCGGCCAAGACCGGCGTCGGCCGGGCTCAGGGAAAGACCGACGGCGGGGTCTCCAGGTCCTCGAGTTCGATGCCAGGGGCTGAGAGGACCACGTCGCCGGTGATGTGCACGGTGTGCTGCTCCCCCGTGTCGAGGGCGCTGACCTGGTATTCGTCCACGATCAGTGAGCCGTTGTCAGTGGCGTGCGCTTCACTCTTCTTCAGGGCCCAGGACTGGTCGACGGTGCGGGGGGCGAGGACCGGGTCCGTGAAGGCCACGAGCCGTACGCGGGTCGCGGGGGCACCGGGGGTGAGGCGGAGCAGCCGGGATGTCGCGACGAGAAAGGCGGGAGAAGTGCCGGTGAAGGCGTGGGCGCGGACGTTGCCCTCGGTCGCGTGCGTGCCCGTGGGGTCGGTTCGCACCCAGGTGACGCCGTCGATGGCGGCGCCCCGGATCTGCCAGCTCGCGGCATGGAGTTCGAGACGGATGGGCCGGCCGAGTTCGTCGAGGGCCAGGTCGACGGAGCCCGCGTGATCACCCGAGGGGGTGGTCAGCTGGGAGACGTAGCGCCAGCCGGACGGGCCGGGGGCGCAGTGGAAGTGCTCTGCGCCGAGGGGGGTGTGATCGTGCGGATCATGGAGCGAATAGCGGCCGCGGGGCATGGGGGCATGGTCCTTGCGATGCGTTGAGGCCCGGTGGCGACGCGAGTGTGCGATTGCTGCCCGGGGCGGGCCGCCGGCGCAATCCCGCGAGGGCCGACGGGCCCGGCCTGGGAAGCCGACGAGGCGCGGCCTGCCGCAGACCCCCGGTCCCTGAGGGTCGGGGGCCTGCGGTGGGAACGTCCCTGCCGGTTACACGTCAGTCGTGGTCGCGTTTACGGTTACACGCGTTCGCGTATCTGTGGGCGTCCGTGTGCGTACCGGTGGGTGTCGGTAGCGGGGGTCAGTAGCGGTAGTGGTCGGGCTTGTACGGGCCCTCGACCTCGACACCGATGTACGCGGCCTGCTCCGGACGGAGCGTGGTGAGCTTGA
>NZ_JBHVDH010000061.1:0-3046 GCF_042802855.1 Streptomyces sp. NPDC057445
GGGCGGTGAAAATGGGGCGGCCCCTCGCGGCGTGCGAAGCGGAGCGTGGGGCCGCCGAGCCCGTAGTCCTGTCAGAGCGGGCACCGTGACCGTACGGACCACCAGGCGGGTTCGCGCGCTGGGGCAGGCCGACCGGGTGACAGTCCGGCCCTCGTATCTGTCTGTCTGGGCGGTCGGTGAGCCGGATTCTGGTGGCACCTGGCACCTATCCGGTGGGACGGCTTTGTGCGTGGTGCGTGCGATGGCGAGTGAGGCCCACGAGTAGCCCCGGCCGAATTCTGCAGAGATTCCCATCATGGCTGGGGCGTTCGGACGAGGACGCCGGGATGGACCGGTCCGGGACGGAAGCCGCGGCGTATGTATGCGCGCTGGGTGGCTGGTGAGTTGGGGACGGCGACCAGACCTATGTGGTGGGTGTCGGCGAGGGCGAGGGCTGTGTGGAGGAGGCGTCCGGCCGAGACGGGGTCGTTGTCCTGGGCGGCGAAGGTGCCTGCTTCCCACCAGGTGCCTCCGGTGGCCCGCAGGCGGCGGACGGTGATGCTTGCGGGGAAGACGGCGCGCCCGTGGAGCAGCATGTTGCCGACCTCGCAGATCAGCGCCAGGACGGCCGTGAGCGCGGCCCCGTACGCCACGAGCGGCGGGAGGTGATGGTGGGCGACGGCGTAGTCGGCGGCCTGAAGCGGTAGCCAGAGCCAGGCAACAGCGGCCGCGGTGCCCAGGAGGAAGACAGCGGCACAGGCGGCGCGGCGTGGCCGGCATGTGCGAGGGCCGGTGACCGACAGCATGGCGCTTTTGTGGCCGAGGAGGCGTGCGCCGGCATGCATGACCGCGAGGGCGAACAGCCACAGGCCCAGGGCGGCGGGCCGGGTCAGCGGATGCAGGGCGGGCGGCCCGAGGCGGCGTTGTCCAAGCGCGGCCAGGCCTGGCAGGTGCCGCCAAGGGGGGCGTAGGTGGGCGGGTATGTCGAGACGGGCAGTCATCGTGGATTCGCCTCTTTTGCTCAGCGGGTCGGGCGGTTGCCGGGCTCGTGGCTGTCTGGTGCGGGCTGGGGGTGCAGTGGCGAGGTGGGCGGCAGGAGCGCTTGGCGGGTGGCGGTGGTGCGCTCGCGTATCTGTTCCAGGCGGTGGGTGATGCGGGCGTGGGTGTAGAGGTCGATCGCGTCGGTGAGGTGGTCCCATTCCTGGCCGTCGAGTCCTGGGGGGCGGGGCCCGAGGAGGTCGGGGCCGGCGCGGTGGTGGCGGCGCCGGTAGTCGCTGACGGCGGTGATGACCCGCAGCCAGGTGCGCTGTTCGTCTTCGTCGTCCTGGCCCGGGGCGGTGATGTCTTCCATCCACGTCTCGGGGAGGGGTTCGCCGGCCAGGACGGCGGCCAGCGCGCGGCGGGCGGTGCGGGCGTCGGCGGCGGCATAGGTTGTGGGGGTGATGCCGTGTGGGTCGCGCAGGGCGGGGTGGTCGGGCAGGGCGCCGGAGGGGGGCGGGGTTTGGAGGTGGCTGAGGGCGGCGGCGAGGACCACCGAGGCCGGTGCGTCAGGTGGCGGAAGCACATGGGGTCGGCGGCGTCCGGTCAGGGCGCGGATGCGGGCATCGAGGTCGTCCCAGGCAGCGGCATCGTCCGGATCCTCGGGACGCGGGCCCAGTCCGGGGACGTTGCTGATGGCGTGGCGGGTGCGCCACAGCTGAAGCAGGGCGCAGGTTCGGGCCCAGGCGGCCCGGCGCAGCGGCGACGTTGCTGGGGGCGGGGGTCCGAGGGGGCGGGCCCAGGCGGGCGCCTCGGCGGCCAGGGTGTGGCCGCGTTCGGCCAGTGAGCGGGCCAGGATGCGGTGGCGTTCGGCGAGGTGCTCGCGCCAGTGGAGGGGTGTGTCGGGGTGGGTGAGGGCGTGGCGGTCGGCGACCCAGTCGGGGATGTCGCCGTGGTGGTTTTGGCGGTGCGGCGGGTGGTCGGGGAGCCGGTCACGGTACCGGAGTTCGGCCGCAATCTTGCCGGTGACGGCATCCGCGCGGGCGAGGGCCGCCCTCGCATACTCCTGCCGCCCGGTGGCGGTGGTGCGGCGGCCGGTGACGGCCCGGCGGGTGGCAGCCAGCGAAGTGGGGGCGTCGTGAGGGCGCCTCTGGTTGGTTTGTTGACGCTGGTAGTCCTCGCGGGCCCGCTCGCGCCAGGTGAGCGCGCGGCGCAGCCGGCTCTCGTGGATCAGGCCGGCGAGAGTGTTCCGCGCGGTCTGGGTCAACGGGATACGGGTGGTCTGGGTGCGGCGGATCTGGGCGCGGACGGCAGCGAGCTGGGCGGCGAGCTCGGTACGTGAGAGGGGCCCCAGGGGGCGATCGGGCCAGGCCGGATGAGTATGCCCCGCCTGCGTGGTGACCGGGGTGGGCAGGTGGGTGAGCGCCGCGTCGGCGGCCTGCAACGCCGCGCGGGCGGCGGCGCGGTGGGTGGCGGCGAGCCGGGCCAGGGTCTGCAGCTGGGTGAGGGAGAGCGCGGCCAGCGGCCTGGTGGGCTGGGCTTTGTGGGCTGCGGCGGCGTCGGCGAGGCGCTCCCGCAGGCGCCAGGTGAGCACGGCCGCCCTGTCGTCGGCGCCCCCGAATCCGCGTGCGGCGGTGTCTTCGAGGAGGCGGGGAAGGTCGAAGCCGGCACGCTCCGCGTCGCTCATGGCCCTCATCAGGGCTCGGTAGGCGTCGGCGGCCAGAAAAGCAGCCGCACCTTCGAGGCCGAGGGTGTGCTCCAGGACGCCGGTGAGGCGGGCGGTGGTCGCGCGTTCGGCCACGTCGGCGAACTCGGCCGCCAGCTGCCCCGGCGCGCTGAGCTCTTGGTGCAGCGCGGTGATGGACTCGGTCGCCGACAGCTGCGTGCGGCGGCGGGCGGCGATGGCGGCGAGAACGTCGTCAAGGCGGTCGCCGTCCTCGATGGCGACGTAGAGGCGGTTGGTTCGCTTGCCGCGGGTGAGCTGGACGTAGACGCCTTCGCGGTCCGAGCGCGGCGAGGCCAGGGCGTGGGAGGTGTCCACGGTCATGCCCTGGGCGCGGTGGATGGTGGAGGCGTAGCCGAGCTCGCA
>NZ_JBHVDH010000062.1:0-1277 GCF_042802855.1 Streptomyces sp. NPDC057445
TCGTGACTGCGTGCCTTTTGAAGAATGAGCCTGCGAGTTAGCGGTGTGTAGCGAGGTTAACCCGTGTGGGGAAGCCGTAGCGAAAGCGAGTCCGAACAGGGCGTTTGAGTTGCACGCTCTAGACCCGAAGCGGAGTGATCTAGCCATGGGCAGGTTGAAGCGGAGGTAAGACTTCGTGGAGGACCGAACCCACCAGGGTTGAAAACCTGGGGGATGACCTGTGGTTAGGGGTGAAAGGCCAATCAAACTCCGTGATAGCTGGTTCTCCCCGAAATGCATTTAGGTGCAGCGTCGTGTGTTTCTTGCCGGAGGTAGAGCACTGGATAGGCGATGGGCCCTACCGGGTTACTGACCTTAGCCAAACTCCGAATGCCGGTAAGTGAGAGCGCGGCAGTGAGACTGTGGGGGATAAGCTCCATGGTCGAGAGGGAAACAGCCCAGAGCATCGACTAAGGCCCCTAAGCGTACGCTAAGTGGGAAAGGATGTGGAGTCGCAGAGACAACCAGGAGGTTGGCTTAGAAGCAGCCACCCTTGAAAGAGTGCGTAATAGCTCACTGGTCAAGTGATTCCGCGCCGACAATGTAGCGGGGCTCAAGCGTACCGCCGAAGTCGTGTCATTGCAGCATGAGGGCCAACGCCCGCTGTGATGGGTAGGGGAGCGTCGTGTGCCGGGTGAAGCAGCCGCGGAAGCGAGTTGTGGACGGTTCACGAGTGAGAATGCAGGCATGAGTAGCGATACACACGTGAGAAACGTGTGCGCCGATTGACTAAGGGTTCCTGGGTCAAGCTGATCTGCCCAGGGTAAGTCGGGACCTAAGGCGAGGCCGACAGGCGTAGTCGATGGACAACCGGTTGATATTCCGGTACCCGCTTTGAAACGCCCAATATCGAATCAGACGATGCTAAGGCCGTGAAGCCGCCCCTGATCTCTTCGGAGTGAGGGGGAGTGGTGGAGCCGCCGGTCCAGATCTGTAGTAGGTAAGCGATGGGGTGACGCAGGAAGGTAGTCCAGCCCGGGCGGTGGTTGTCCCGGGGTAAGGGTGTAGGACGCACGGTAGGTAAATCCGTCGTGCATGTGTCTGAGACCTGATGCCGAGCCGATTGTGGTGAAGTGGATGATCCTATGCTGCCGAGAAAAGCCTCTAGCGAGTTTCATGGCGGCCCGTACCCTAAACCGACTCAGGTGGTCAGGTAGAGAATACCGAGGCGTTCGGGTGAACTATGGTTAAGGAACTCGGCAAAATGCCCCCGTAACTTCGGGAGAAGGGGGGCCATG
>NZ_JBHVDH010000062.1:1374-2600 GCF_042802855.1 Streptomyces sp. NPDC057445
GTGAGCTGGGTGTGGCCGCAGAGACCAGCGAGAAGCGACTGTTTACTAAAAACACAGGTCCGTGCGAAGCCGTAAGGCGATGTATACGGACTGACGCCTGCCCGGTGCTGGAACGTTAAGGGGACCGGTTAGCTCCATTTCGGTGGGGCGAAGCTGAGAACTTAAGCGCCAGTAAACGGCGGTGGTAACTATAACCATCCTAAGGTAGCGAAATTCCTTGTCGGGTAAGTTCCGACCTGCACGAATGGCGTAACGACTTCTCGACTGTCTCAACCATAGGCCCGGTGAAATTGCACTACGAGTAAAGATGCTCGTTTCGCGCAGCAGGACGGAAAGACCCCGGGACCTTTACTACAGTTTGATATTGGTGTTCGGTTCGGCTTGTGTAGGATAGGTGGGAGACTTTGAAGCAGCCACGCCAGTGGTTGTGGAGTCGCCGTTGAAATACCACTCTGGTCGTGCTGGATGTCTAACCTGGGTCCGTGATCCGGATCAGGGACAGTGTCTGATGGGTAGTTTAACTGGGGCGGTTGCCTCCTAAAGAGTAACGGAGGCGCCCAAAGGTTCCCTCAGCCTGGTTGGCAATCAGGTGTTGAGTGTAAGTGCACAAGGGAGCTTGACTGTGAGACCGACGGGTCGAGCAGGGACGAAAGTCGGGACTAGTGATCCGGCGGTGGCTTGTGGAAGCGCCGTCGCTCAACGGATAAAAGGTACCCCGGGGATAACAGGCTGATCTTCCCCAAGAGTCCATATCGACGGGATGGTTTGGCACCTCGATGTCGGCTCGTCGCATCCTGGGGCTGGAGTCGGTCCCAAGGGTTGGGCTGTTCGCCCATTAAAGCGGTACGCGAGCTGGGTTTAGAACGTCGTGAGACAGTTCGGTCCCTATCCGCTGCGCGCGCAGGAGTCTTGAGAAGGGCTGTCCCTAGTACGAGAGGACCGGGACGGACGAACCTCTGGTGTGCCAGTTGTCCTGCCAAGGGCATGGCTGGTTGGCTACGTTCGGGAGGGATAACCGCTGAAAGCATCTAAGCGGGAAGCCTGCTTCGAGATGAGGACTCCCACCCACTTGATGGGGTAAGGCTCCCAGTAGACGACTGGGTTGATAGGCCGGATATGGAAGCCAGGTAACTGGTGGAGTTGACCGGTACTAATAGGCCGAGGGCTTGTCCTCAGTTGCTCGCGTCCACTGTGTTAGTTCTGAAGTAACGAACACGCCGAGACCG
>NZ_JBHVDH010000063.1:0-1864 GCF_042802855.1 Streptomyces sp. NPDC057445
TTGCCGACGGCGAGGTCGAGGACGCCGAGGCCGAAGGGTGAGAAGACCACCGGGCGGTCGGTGGGCAGGGTCACCTGTGCGGACATGACGTCGGTGAGGGTGCCGGTGAGGAAGTCGCGGTTGCCGGTGAGTTGTTCGGCGAGGTGTGGTGAGGTGTCGGCCTTGAGGCAGTGTTCGACGTCGTCGACGATGTTGGCCGAGCCGAGGAGGATCTCGGGGGCGAGGTCGCGCAGGGACACGTGCAGTACCAGGGGGTTGTGTGTGAACCATGCCGGGTTGCTGACGTGGGGCCGGGCGGCGACGGTGGCGAAGATGACGAGGTCGCTGGCGCGGATGAGTTCCTCTGCGCTGTCGTGGACGGTGATGCGGCCGGTGGTGCCGGACTGTTCGAGGTAGCAGCGGAAGCCGGCTGCGCTGTCGGGGGACAGGTCGTGTACGCCGATGCCGTCGAAGGACCAGCCGGTGCCGGTGAGGAAGGTGTGGATGTAGCGGGCGATGAGGCCGGTGCCGATGAAGCCGACGCGTACGGGGCGTTGCCGGTCGCGGCTGAGCCGGTCGGCTGCGAGGGCGGCTGAGGCGGCGGTTCGGGTGGCGCTGATGATGGAGCTTTCCAGGCAGGCGAAGGGGTAGCCGGTGTCGTGGTCGTTGAGGATGAGTACGGCGGAGGCCCGGGGGATTCCTGCGGTGACGTTGTCGGGGAAGCTGGAGATCCATTTGACGCCGTCGACGCGTACCTGTCCGCCGACCGAGGCGGGCAGGGCAATGATCCGTGAGGAGGGGCGGTCGGGGAAGCGCAGGAAGTAGGAGGGGGGGTTGACCGAGTCACCGGCGGCGTGGAGCCGGTAGGTGGCCTCGACCAGTGCCGTGATCTCCTTCTCACGCCCTCGCAGGGCGGCTTGGACCTGGGCGCCGGAGATCACCGCGAACGCCGGCACGGCGGGCGGCTCGGACATGGTGAACTCCAATGCGCTGGGGCGGACGGTGGTCATCCCGCGCTCACCTCCACCGTCGGCGAACAGTCGGTCAGGTTCACCGGCTCGGCCATGGCGACGAGTACGTCGCGTGGTCCTTCGTAGGACTCTCTGCTGTGTGCGGTGCGAATGTTGTCGACGAGCATCAGGTCGCCTGCCTGCCACGGTTCGCGTGCGGTGCTGTCCTCGTAGATCTTGTTGAGGAGCAGGACGACGTCCTCGCCGATGGCCTCGCCGTTGCCGAAGCGGGTGTTGAAGGGCAGGCCGTCGGGGCCGTAGACCTCGATGAGGTACTCGCGTACCTCGGGGGCCATCGTCCATTCGTTGAGGAAGGCGATCTGGTTGAACCAGCAGCGGGCGCCGGTGAGCGGGTGGCGGACCACGGCGCTGCGGCGCTGGCGTGTGTGCAGGCCGCCGTCGGGCTGCCAGGCGAGGTCGATGGCGTTGGTGCGGCAGTAGTTCTCCACGGCGGTGCGGTCGTCGGTGCCGAACGCGTCGGCCCAGGAGGCGCCGATCTCGTCGTTGTAGCTGCGGGTGAGCAGCCAGCCCTCCCGCTCGAAGCGCTCGGTCAGTTCGGCCGGCAGCGCGTGCAGGACGGTGGTGGCGTCCGCGACCGCGGTGGCTCCGCCTGCGGTGGGCGGGGTGAGGCAGGCGAACAGCATCAGGCCGGGGAAGTCGAGGGTGTAGCTGAGCTCGTGGTGCATGCACATCGGCTGGTTCTGCGGCCACTTCGCCGAGGAGTACACGCCGTCGGCGTAGGTCTCCCGGGGCGCGAAGGCCTCTCTCTCGGTCATCAGACCGGTCGGCGCGAGTTGCCGGAAGACGGCACCGGCCTGTTCCGCGTCACGCAGCCCCAGGCCACGGACCAGGACCGAACCGTGCTCGGCAACGAC
>NZ_JBHVDH010000064.1:0-1739 GCF_042802855.1 Streptomyces sp. NPDC057445
CGAAGCATCACCTCGATGAACAACTTGCACGAGAGGTGTGCATCACTGTGATTGATTGTGTAAAGTCTGGGATCAGGCATCATCACCCTGAAGCCCCGCAGGGCCAGGAGGCTTTCGGTACGCGGGTGTGGCGGCTGCTCGCTCAAGCCGGGGCCTTTCTCCTGGACTGCCCGATCAGGCCGCGTACAACGGGCGGCTGACGGCAGCTTGCCCCTGCGCTTGGGCGGGCGGCGTTGAGGGCCGGCGGGTGTTCCGTGCGGCGGGAGCATGGCGTGGTGCATCGTCTGCGCTTTCCCGCGAGGCGGGATGCCTATGGCCGCTGCCCTGCGCGCGGAGCTCCGGGCCGCTCACGATGACCCCGGGGGGCAGTCGGGCCCCGGATGAGTGCTGACGTGGCCGGTGGTCTTCCCACACGTCCTGGTCGGCGAAGCCATCGAGCAGGGGTGGGGAGCTGTTGCCGGGTGAGGATGACCGATCGGCAGATGGTGCAGTGCGTGGGCATACAGGACGAGCTCGTCGCCTGTGCCGGACCTGGCCGGCGGGTGCGCTGGGCGTTCGGGCCCCACTCCCCCGTGCCGGCGTGGGTACGCGCAGAGTTCGACGGGCGCCTGGAGGGCTGCGACCTGCTGTACGGGCGCAGCCTGGGCTATGTCAGCGAGCCGCTGGACTGGCAGCGGCTGCATGCCGCATACGCCACGCGCGGGTTCACCGTCAGCGCGCCCCAGGGCCGGCCGGACCTCGTCACGGTGTGCTGGGCGAGGGATCTGGCACGGTCCGCCGGGGGCAGCCCGGTCATGGTCGTCCACATGGACCTGGTGGTCGACGAGGACCATCTGACCGGTCTGGAGGTATCCGTGCGGGCGCTGGTCCCGGACACCGGAGCCGAGCCCGGCGACGAAGTGCTGGGGGAGTTGTGTGCACTGTTCGGCGAGCCCCAGTACCTCCCTGGCCTGCACCTGGCGGAATTGGACTGCGGCCCGCCCATGCCCGCGGGCATGGGCTGGCTCGACCACATCCCGTCTGTGCCTGTGGGCATGGACGGCTTCGTGCACTGGTCCTGGTAGCCGGGGCTCCTGACCGTCGCCGGTCGGCGCGGGGCCGGGCTCTAGCCGGGACGGTTGATCCAGCCGCAGGGGGGCGCGGCGTGCCGGTGCGGGAGACGGTTACCGGGCGCCGCGTGGGTGGCGCAGGACTCTAGCCGGGACGGCCCATCCGGCGGCGGCCACCAGTGCGCAGCGCTTGGGTGCGGCGGGGACGGTTGCCGGGCGCATCAGCGCCGCCCTGCGGGGAGGGTGCGGAGAATCCCTGCGGCACGCTTGAACGGGCCGGGGCGGGAACGGCCTTGGCGGGTTCGGCGGCGGCTTTGCGGGGGCGCTGGGCGCGGGCGACGATGCGGGCGTGGGGCAGGAGCGGTGCGCAGGTCTCGCAGACTTCGGCGATCGTCCAGACCCGGCCGACGGTCGCATCGTGCCGCACGACGAGGACGACTGCTCCAGCGCAGTGGACCCGCTGCTCTGCGTGGCCGGCGCACTGCCGGGCGCGGCAGTGGCAGGAAGCGTGGGGGCGGACGGTGGCCGCGCGTGCGTGGGCGCCGGCGTGGGCGGCAGCGAAGGCGCGGAGGTCGGTGATGTTCTTGGAGCGGGCCGGCATCCGGCATGCGGCGGTGGAGCAGGCGACGGTGGCGGTCCTGTCGCTGTGGCCGGTCAGCCGGATGGTCCAGGACCGGCCCGGGACGCGGT
>NZ_JBHVDH010000065.1:0-1726 GCF_042802855.1 Streptomyces sp. NPDC057445
CCCGATAGACATCTCGGGGTCTGAAGAAGTCAAGCAGCAGCTGCCATGGGTGAGGTCGCGGGCGGAGCGAAGGCGCGTTCCTCGTTGAAGAGGACTCGCTTCTGGAGGCAGTGGAACAGCTGCCCGAGCAGGCGATTGAACAGGTGTCGTTGAGCTTGCGCGTGCCAGTCGCCGACGTCGCGCCGGTGGCGGTAGTGGGCCTGCGCGCCGGGTGATGAGCGCAGGGAGGAGAAGGCCCAGAGGTAGCCGGCGTGGTGGAGCCGGTTGTTCTTGACCATGCGGCGTCCGACGTAGTGTTTCTTGCCGGAGGCGCGGGTGATCGGTGCTGATCCGGCGTATGCCTTCAGCCCGCGGGCGTCGGCGAAGCGGTTGCGGTCGTCTCCTGTCTCGGCGAGAACTCGTGCCGCAAGCTGGACACCGAGGCCCGGGAAGCTCAGGAGTATCTCGGCGTCCGGATGCTCGCGAAAGCTGGCATCAACTGCTTCGGCGAGGTCTTCACTGGCCTGGCAGGCTGCTTCGAACTGCTTCAACAGAGCGCGGAGTTGCTTGCCGAAGGCGTCCTCGACAGCCGCAGGCTGGTGAGCGTACTCGGCCCGCAGGATGCCGCGCAGGCGGTCAGCCTCCTCGTCAATGCTGCGGACACGGCCAGCGCGCTTGAGAGCGGAACGCAGCTGGCTCAGCGACAGCCGCGAGCCTTCTGTGGGTGTTGGCGCTTTTGCCAGGATGATGCGGGCTTCCTCGCGGGCCAGTCCTCCTTGCTTGGCCAGGAAGGCATCGAGGGCAGCGGGGTAGTACTCGCGCAGCAGGGAGCGGATCTGGTTGCCGATCTGCTGGCGGTTCCAGACGGCGTCCTGCTGAGCGCGAGCAAGTACCGCGATGGCCTGGGCTTGGTCGGAGTCCGCCGGCAGCGGCCGGTGCACGGCCATGTCGGTGCGGAGGATGTTGGCCAGGACCAGGGCGTCGCCCGGGTCTGACTTCTTGCGGGACACACCGTGGCGGTCGCGGTAGCGGGAGGCGGCGAGCGGGTTGATCGCGAAGACCTTGCGGCGGCCGGTCCGCAGGGCTGCGACGAGCAGGCCTCGGCTGGTCTCGATGGCCACCGGTATCGGTGACTCAGGGCTGTCACCGTGCTCGGCCAGTAGCTCGAGCAGTATCCGGTAGCCGGCCGCGTCATCGCTGATCCGCCTCTTGGCCAGCAGTTCGCCAGCCTCATCGACCAGCGCGATGTCGTGATGCTTTTCTGCCCAGTCGATCCCGCAGAACACAGTCACACGTTCTCCCATCGTCGAGCGTCTATGCAGGTCACGAGCTCATGCGGGTCACGCGGCGTCCTAATCCCAGGACTCGTTGGTCCGCCATCTCGGTAGCCGTTCGCGACACCAGCGCGCCTCAGGGGCCTCTGTCTGCGCCAGAGCTCGCGGCTCGCGGAGGTGGACAGGAGGTCGCCCTGCGGCGGGCTCGCGCCACGACGACAACGAACGACATACGACGGTGGGTTTCACGGGACTTGGAGACGCCGGGCCGCGCCGCTCTCTCGTGAGGCCTCAAAGACCGGGGAGATTCCCAGGCGTTTGCCCGGCGCCCGCAGGTCCCGTGAAACCCCACCACCGTGACGGCGCCGCTCTATCGGGAGGCCTCAAGGGCCCGGGGCCTTACAGACGTCCGTCACCAGACAGCCCAGAAGCCCAGCTGCAGCTTCCGGAACCACCTTCACTACGGATTAGGG
>NZ_JBHVDH010000067.1:0-1476 GCF_042802855.1 Streptomyces sp. NPDC057445
CTCAATACCGGTAACTTAGTGCTTTGGTGTGCGTTTGACCCGTTTGGGTTTGGTGGCGCCAACGAGGTTGATGGCCGCGGTGGTTGGGCGGTCGGCAGCCCGGTGGGCGGCGCGTTTGAGGGGCCAGCCGGCGACTTTGCGTTTGAT
This sequence comes from Streptomyces sp. NPDC057445, assembly GCF_042802855.1. Lineage (NCBI taxonomy): Bacteria > Bacillati > Actinomycetota > Actinomycetes > Kitasatosporales > Streptomycetaceae > Streptomyces > Streptomyces sp. NPDC057445. Next base: position 148 of record NZ_JBHVDH010000067.1, read on the forward strand.
GACGCGGGGGTTGGCCCGGCGCCGTCGGGGAGGCAGGGGACGTTCGAGGAGCTCAGTGTGGGTTGCTTTGATGGCGCGGGCGAGTCGGCCGGGGGGAAAACGCCGCCTGGTCGGTGACCTGGCGGCGCACGACGCGCAGTGAGCGGGTGAAGGAGATCCGGTCGGGGTCCTGGTCGCCTTGTCGTGCGGCCTGGTGCATCAGGTGTCGGATGGCGTGGTGGACGAGCAGGAAGCCGTAGAGTTCCTGCTCGGCTCCCTCGGGGTGTTGTGAACGCAGTACCAGGTGGGGACCGCCGAGGTGGGTCTTGATTTCGTCGAGGGTGGACTCGAACTCCCACCGTTGGGCGTAGAGGGCGGCCAGTTCCGCGGCCGGGGCCTTGTCCGGGTCGAGGATCGTAGTGATGAGCCGGTAGACGCCCTCGTGGTCGGCGATGGTGTATTCCACCGCGCGTACTGGTACCCCGCGACGGGTGTGGTGGATGTCGCTCCGGTCGAAGATCTCCGTGAGATACGAGCCGTCCGACAGCTGCTCGACCACCGGCAGTACGAGGTCTTTGCGGACCCGCCACAGCAGGTCCGCCCCCGTAGCCGCGGCTGTGCGCCACAGGTCCACGCCGTAAAAGCCACGGTCGGCCAGCAGCAGCATCCCCTGCCGCAGGGACCCCAGGACCGCCCGGGCCAGAGTCTGCTCTCCGGTGCGCAGGGCTCCGATCGCAGCGCCAAAGACGGCGTGGGTGCCGCACTCCACCAGGCCGACCATGCGCAACTGCGGGTAGCCAACGTCCTGTTCACCGCGCCCGGAGCGGGGCGGGCGGCCGAACGCCTCCACGTTTGCCTTTGTGTCGGGCAGGTCGAACGTCGTACCGTCGATCGCGGCCAGCCGCCAGTCGCGGTAAAAGGCGCCCTGAGTGTCCGGTGTGGCAACCGGACGGCACACCCGCTCAAACAGCTGCTGCAGCGGCGCCACACCCAGCCGGGACCTGGCTTTCCAGATCGCCGCCGTACTCGGCACCGCCCACGATCTACGCCAGCGCCCCGCACCCTGCAAACCCGCGGTCAGCAGTCGGGCGACCTCCTCGTAGCTCTGTCCGGAGAACAGGCACATCGCCAACACGAAGTAGACCATCAGCCGGGCCGGCAGCAGCCGGTTCCGCTGCTGCATCCGGCCGGTCTCCGCCAACACCTCATCCACAAGCGGCTGAGGAAACGCCTGTGTCAGCACCCCGACCGCGACCCGGTCCGATAGACGCTCACCAGATGACTTCAGCTGACCCGCTCTCGGCACATCAACAACAACGACCGACTCGCCCCTAAGTTACCGGTATTGAG
>NZ_JBHVDH010000068.1:0-1468 GCF_042802855.1 Streptomyces sp. NPDC057445
AAAAAGTGCCCCTATGGTTTTCGTCAAGCGGTAGCGATCTTGGGCGGTTCGTAGAAGGTGCCGTCCCGGAGCATGGCGAAGAGGACGTCGATGCGACGTCGGGCGAGGCAGACGAGGGCCGCGACGTGGTGTTTCCCCTCGCGTCGTTTCCTGTCGTAGTAGGCGCGTGAGTCGGGCTGGGACAGGGAGGCGAACGCGGCGAGGTAGAAGGCCCGCTTGAGCTGTTTATTGCCTCGTCGGGAGGGTTGTTCGCCGCGGATGGAGGAGCCGGATCGGCGGGTGGCGGGCGCGAGTCCGGCGTAGGCGGCGAGGTGGCCTGCGGTGGCGAAGCCGCTGCCGTCACCGACGTCGATGAGGATGCGGGCTGCGGTCCTGACCCCGATGCCGGGCATGGAGATCAGGACCTGCGAAAGAGGGTGTGCCTCCAGGAGTTCCTCGATCCTGGCGGCGAGGAGTCTGCGCTGGTCGAGCACGGCGGTGAGCGAGGCGGCCAGGCTGGGGACGATCAGGGCGGCAGCGTCGGTGCCGGGCACGACGACGGTCTGCTCGTCGAGCGCGTCGAAGATGTCCTCGACGACTCGTTGGGCCATGCGCGGTGCCTTGGGCTGCAGCATGGATATCAGCCGTCGCCTACCGGCTTTCCGCAACTGTGCTGGTGAGCCGTAGCGTTCAAGAAGGAACAGGACTGCCGGGTGATCCAGGCGAGGACCCAGGACCCGCTCGAGCGAGGGATGGATCTGGGTCAGCAGCCCGCGCAGACGGTTCTTGGTGCGGGTCACCTCGCCGGCCAGGTCATCGTCGAAGCCGACGAGCATGTTCAGCTCGGCAACGGTCTCGTCGTCCGGCGCCAGATCCCGCAGAGTGTGCGGCATGGTGCGGGCGGCATCCGCGATCACCGCAGCGTCCCGGGCATCGGTCTTCGACTCACCGGGGTAGAGGTCGGCGATCCGCCGCATCGTCAGCCCTGGCAGATAGGCGACACGACAGCCGGCATCGCGGGCCACGGCCAGCGGCAGAGCCCCGATCGAGGCCGGCTGGTCCACCACGACCAGCACCGTTCCGTGCCTGGACTGCAGTTTCCCGAACAGCTCACGCAGCCGCGGTTCACTGTTGGGCAGCGCCTTGTCGAACACCTTCTTGCCCGCCGGAGTCAGAGCGGTGCCGTGATGCTCGCCCTTGCCGACGTCCAGACCGAGGTAGACATCGATCTCACCCTCGTCGCTCACTTACCCCTCCCCAGCAGACCCTTCCCGGCCTCATCTGCGGCATCAGCGTGCCGGCATCCACGTTACGAAGGCCTGCTTCACCCCGACGAGCAAGGCGAGCGGTCATGCCCCTGATCAGCGGTCTGCCAATGCCTCCCGGCCCGGTGACACCACTTTTTCGACCATGATCGACAAGGGGCGCAAGTCATGCCGGACCCGGAGACCGGGAACCCCATTGCGGGGCCACGAAAACGGTAACGGGG
>NZ_JBHVDH010000069.1:0-1377 GCF_042802855.1 Streptomyces sp. NPDC057445
CGTCGGGTGATCTCGCCTGGTGGTGGGCAGCCTTTCCGGTATGAGGTTGGGGGAAGTGGAATGCCTCCGGGGTGAGTTAGCGGAGTTCGTTGCCGATGTGTTCGAGTCGGTGCCGCGGCGGGATCAACGCCGTTGGGGTGAGTGTTATCTGCGGGGTCTGATGCTGGACGGCCGCCGCAAGTCGATCCAGCCGATGGCGGAACGGCTGCCGGACGGGAACATGCAGGCCCTGCAGCAGTTCGTGAACCAGTCGCCGTGGGAGTGGTCACCGGTGCGGCGGCGGATCGCCGAGCGGCTGTGCAAGGTGATCGCTCCCGATGTGTGGGTGGTCGACGACGTGTCGTTTCCCAAGTGCGGCACCGCGTCGGTCGGGGTTGCCCGGCAGTACTGCGGGGCGTTGGGCAAGCGGGCGAACTGCCAGGTCGCGGTCAGTGTCCACGCGGCCACCGACACCGCCTCGTGCCCACTGGAGTGGGAGTTGTTCCTGCCCGAGGAATGGGCGGAGGACCAGCTGCGGCGCCGACGGGCCGGGGTGCCCGACGAGGTCGACCACGCGTCCAAGACACGTCTGGCACTCGGCCTGCTGGACCGGCTCGCCGACCAGGGGCTGGTGGTGCCGGTGATTGTGGCGGACGCCGGCTATGGCCGCAGCGTCTCCTTCCGGCTCGCGCTGGAGGAACGCCGCTGGTCCTACGTGATGGCGGTGGATCCCAAGGAGATCGCTCGACCTGCGACGGCTGAGCCGTCTCAGCCTGCATATGGCGGCCTGGGGCCGCCCACACTGCCCCGTTACCGCGAGCCAGCCCGGCCCCTGCCCGACCTCATCGACGCCGACACCCCCTTCGAGGAGGTCACCTGGCGGCAGGGCAGCAAAGGAGGAATGACCTCGCGTTTCGCCATGCTGAAGGTGCGGCCGTCGGGCAAGGAAGCCACCCGCACCGCGCAGGAACAGGCCGGCGGACGCAGTCGCTGGGACGGAGTGCTGCCGCTGCGGACCCTGCTCGTCGAACAGCCCGAAGACGCGGCCGAACCAACCGGCTACTGGATGAGCAACCTGCCGGCCAGCACCCCGATCGCCGACCTGGTGAGGTGGGCGAAGATGCGCTGGCGGATCGAGCACGACTACCGCGAACTCAAACACGGCCTGGGCTTGGACCACTTCGAGGGCCGCACCTGGCGCGGCTGGCACCACCACGTCACCCTCGTCACCGCCGCCCAGGCCTTCCTCACCCTCAGGCGACTCGACCCAAAAGCCCAGACGCCGGCCTGACCCTCTACCAGGTCCTCGACACACTCCAGGACCTGCTGAAGTGCTGGACCGGCACCTGCACCACCTGCGGCCGAACCCTGCCCCGCAACAGAACCAGACTGAGAACC
>NZ_JBHVDH010000070.1:0-1237 GCF_042802855.1 Streptomyces sp. NPDC057445
TAACGAAGCACTACTAGTGCTGGATTCCTCAAACGGTGTACGTGTATCGGCGGCGAAGCAGGCGGGTGGGCGGTGCGGGTCTGCCCCATATCCAGGGCCGTGCTCGGTTGTTGAGCTGGGCTGTTGCCAGGCGGGTGGCCTGGTCGATCTCGTGAGGTCCGGCGAAGGACTGGCCGGCCAGGGCGGCCTTGCGGAAGATGCGCCACCAAGCCTCCTGGAGGTTGAGCCAGCAGGCGCCGACCGGGATGAAGATGTGCCGGATCCGGGGGTGGTCCTCGAGCCAGGTCCGGGTGGAGACACTGTTGTGCGAGGACAGGTTGTCGGTGACTACGTAGATGTCGCCGGTGGGGTTGGCGTTCTCGAGTTTCTGCAGGAACTGCTGGTAGTAGACGCTGTTTCGGGATGGCGCGGTCATCGTGATCTCCTGGCCGTCGGCTATGCGCAGGCCGCCGTAGACCCAGGTCTTCTCCGGCCCTCGGGAGTAGTCGATGACGTGTTTGATGCGGTGTCCGTCCGGCGACCAGCCCGGTGCCGGCGGGAAGGATCGGGGGATCACCGGTCCGAGCTCGTCGGCGCAGACGACCGTCGCACCGTCCGGCGGGCTGGTGTAGAGGCTGATGATCCGTGTCCTTTTCCCTCGAAGTCCGCATCCTTCGAACGGGCCCAGGACCGGGTACGGCGCCAGCGCACGCCCTCGGCCAGCAGAATCCGGCGCACTTGGGAGCGGCCCACCTCGATGCCCAACCTGCGGGCCTGTTCAGCCAGCGCGTCCAGTGTCCATTCGGGTGGCCCCGTCTCGTCTTCTGCGACGAGTTCGCCGCCCGGCTGCACGGTCAGCCGGCCAGGCGGTGGCCGCTTGACCAGGCCGATGATTCTCGACCGCTCAGCCTCGGTGATCCGCCGCTTGCGGCCCTGGCCTCCGAGATCCTCGAGCCCTTCCAACCCTGTCCGGTTGAAGCGGTGCAGCCACCGCCGCACCGTCTTCTGATCGCAGGCCACCTCGGCCGCGACCGCAGGCACCCGCATGCCCTGCCAGCTCAGCTCCACCATCCGGGCCCGCATCACCAGATCCCGCGGCGCTTTGCGCGCCCTGGCCAGCCGACGCACCACAGCTTCCTCATCCGCATCACGGCTTGGCCGTGCTCGTAACACCATCCGCCCAGCACCCGCCCCCCGAGCACCCGAACCACCCCGCCACCAGCATCTATACCCACTGAAAGCGGAATCCAGCACTAGG
>NZ_JBHVDH010000071.1:0-1135 GCF_042802855.1 Streptomyces sp. NPDC057445
CCGGTCGGCGCGAGTTGCCGGAAGACGGCACCGGCCTGTTCCGCGTCACGCAGCCCCAGGCCACGGACCAGGACCGAACCGTGCTCGGCAACGACGGCGCGCAGCGCGTCCCGCTGCTCGGCCGCCCAGCTCGTCACGTCACCGGGGGTCCCGACCCGCAGCAGCGGGGGTTTGCCGGGTTCCGACTCCACATCGAGAAGTGATGTCGGGGATGAGGACGACATCTCGTTTTTCCTTTCGGTCGCGGCTCAGGAGGATGAGGGCCATTCGGCTGCCTGCAGAACGGCCTTCGCCGCCTCTGCCGGACGGGTGCGCAGGAAGTGGTGGCCGCCGTCCGCAAGCTCGTACAGGTCGACGTGTTCGGCCAGGAACTGCCAGTCGCGGTACCGGTGCGGGTACTCCGCCGTGATCGGGTCGTCGGCGGCGACGATCACGGTCACCGGCGCGGACAGCTTCACCGCCGGAGGGGTGTCCAGGACTTCGGCGAAATAGTGGTGCGCCGACACACAGTCGTGCCGGTAGGCGGCACCGACGTGCTCGGCCTGCCGCGCATCGAGCTCGTCGAGCCCGGTGTAGCCGGTGTCGGCGCTCAGTCCAGCGGCGATCTCGGCGTCGCTCCGGGCGGCCAGCGCGGCGACGGCGGCGCGCCGGTCGTCGGCGTCACCGGGCAACTGCGCGCCGAGGAACACCCGCTGTACGTGCACCCCCTGCTCCTGCAGCTTCCTCGCCGTCTCCACCGCCGGAGCGGCGCCCGAGGAGTGACCCCACAGCAGGACCCCGGTCAGGCCGCGTCGGGTGATCTCCGCGACGACCTGCTCGACCACGCCCGCGATCGGCGCGAACGGCTCGCTCCCGGCCGTCGGATCGTGTCCGGGCAGTTCGACGGCGTAGACCGCCGGCCCGCTCCCCGGCAGCGCCCTGGCCATGGCCTGGAAGTTCACCGCGTTGCCGCCCGCATACGGGAAGCAGACCAGCGCGCCGGTCTGCGTACCGTCCGCTTCCGACAGCGACTGCAGGAGCTCGGATCGCCCCTCGGATGTGCTGTCGAGGAGGGTGGCGAGGTCGGTGAGGACGGGGTGGCGGGTGATGTCCTTGAGGGAGATCGCGCGGTCGAGGGCGATGGCGAGTTTCACCG
>NZ_JBHVDH010000072.1:0-1114 GCF_042802855.1 Streptomyces sp. NPDC057445
CACCTACACCACCCGCACGCTGCTGGCCGCCGAGATGCGGCTGCTGGCCGCCGCCCGCACCCTCGTGGTGCCGTCTGTGTCGCGTTCCACGTTCAGCCGGGTTGCGGCTCTGCACCGCGGGCCGATGGACAGCGGGCAGCGGGAACTGGCCCGCTCTTTCGCCCTGTCGGAGCGGCTGCTGCTCGCCGGGCTCGGCCCGGCCGGTGCCGGAAAGACCACCGCCATGCGGCTGGTGGCTGCCGCCACAGACGCCGCGGGGCACCGGCTGATCCCTCTCGCGCCGTCCTCACGCGCCGCGAAGGTCCTCGGCACCGATCTGAACCGGCCCGCCCACACCCTGCACTCCTGGCTCCACCAGCGCAGGTGGGCTGCCGAGGGCAAGACGGTGGGGGAGGAGTTCCGGCTGCGGCGCGGCGACGTCGTCCTCGTCGACGAAGGGGGCATGGCCGGCACCCTGCTGTTCGATGAGATCCTCGCCGACGCCGCCGCCTGTGGCGCGGTGGTGCGGCTGCTGGGCGATACGCACCAGCTGGCCGCCGTCGAGGCCGGGGGAGCCTTGCGCCTCATCGCCCGCGCGGGCGGCACGGTCGAACTGGACCGCCTGCACCGCTTCCGTGTTCCGGGCGAGGCCGACGCCTCCCTCCTTCTGCGCGACGGCGACGACCACCGGGAGGCGTTCAGCTGGTACCGGGCGGGGGGCCGCATCGTCGCCGGCGACTTGGAGGCGATGTGCGACGCGGTGTTCGCGGCCTGGGACAGGGACACCGGCCGGGGCCGCACCTCGCTGATGACGGCCGCCGACACGGCCACGGTCACCGCACTCAACCTGCGCGCCCAGGCCTCACGCATCGCCGCCCGCGATGTCGACACCCGCTCCACCGCCCGGCTGCGCGCAGGTCTTCAGGCCCACGTCGGTGATGTCATCGTCACCCGTCTCAACCGGCGCCGCATGACGCTGCGCGGCGGGCGGGACTTCGTGAAGAACGGCGACACCTGGACCATCCAGAAGATCCTTGCGTCTGGGGACGCGATCGTGAAGAACACCGGGCACCACGGCCGCATCCGGCTGCCCGCCCACTACCTCGCCAGCCAGTGCGAGCTCGGCTACGCCTCC
>NZ_JBHVDH010000073.1:0-1086 GCF_042802855.1 Streptomyces sp. NPDC057445
TGAAAGAGCGTTTTGCCCCTGCAGGGGTGTTTGGTTCGAGGTTCAGGTGTCGCGCCAGTTCGGGGTGGATTCTCGGGTGAGTCGTCGGCTCATGAGGTTGATCATCGCGACGTGGATTATGGCTTCGGAGCGGTGGGGGTGGGTCTCGTAGTCGCGGGCGAGGCGGCGGTGGTGCATGAGCCAGCCGAAGGTCCGCTCGACAACCCAGCGTCGGGGGATCACCGTGAATCCTTTGACGCCGGGGTCGCGCTGGACAACCTCGACATCGATGCCCAGGCGGGCGCCGTGATCGATGGCCTTCGTCCGGTAGCCGCTATCGGCCCAGGCCTTGGTGACGCGGGGGTTCTCGGCAGCGATGCGGGACAGTACGTGGATGCCGCCGGCGTTGTCGGAAACGCTCGCGGCGGTCACCCAGACGGCGAGCAGGAGACCGAGGGCATCGACACCGAGATGGCGTTTGCGGCCTGCGATCTTCTTTCCTGCGTCGATGCCTTGGCCGGCCGCGGGCACGTTGGCTGAGGTCTTGACGCTTTGTGCGTCCAGCACGCAGGCACTGGGCTCGGCATTCCGCCCTTCGGCCTGCCGAACCTGTCGGCGGAGCAGGCCGTTGAGTTGGTCGAAGACGCCCTCTTTCTGCCAGGCGGCAAAGTAGCCGTAGACCGTTTCCCAGGGTGCGAAGTCGTGCGGGAGGTAGCGCCAGGGGATTCCGGTGCGGTCGACGTACAGGACGGCGTCCATGATGCGGCGCAGGTCGTGTCCGGGTGGGCGTCCGATGTGCAGGCCCTTGCTTCGTCGCTCGGCCCGCCAGGCTGAGAGAGTGGGTTCCAGCAGTTCCCAGCGGGCGTCGGACAGGTCGCTGGGATAGGGGCGGTGTCGCTTCATGTTTCGGTAGTACCGCCAGGCACGGTGTCTCCCCAGGGCGCAAACGGTGCCAAGCGGGGGCGCCTTGGGATCAGACAGGAGCGAACTGGCGGAAACGGGCTGATTCACAATGCCCGCTGTCACGCGAGAAACGTCAAGCCACATTCGACCCGGCAATCCCAGACCAGCCCGCCCGGCAAACCATCACCAAACACCCCTGCAGGG
>NZ_JBHVDH010000074.1:0-1065 GCF_042802855.1 Streptomyces sp. NPDC057445
ATGCCCGCTGTCACGCGAGAAACGTCAAGCCACATTCGACCCGGCAATCCCAGACCAGCCCGCCCGGCAAACCATCACCAAACACCCCTGCAGGGACAAAACGCTCTTTGAGGCAACGTTTTAGAACTCCTAACAAAATGATCTTCGAGATGGTTGGATCGCTCCGGGACTGGTGATCTGGGGGTGCGGGGTGGCGCGGTCGAAGCCATGGACAGTCGACGACGAGCTGTGGACGGTGATCATGCCACTGCTGCCGAAGGTCGAGCGTCGGGCCCGGCATCCGGGACGCAAGCGGCATCCGGACCGGCTGGTGTTCCACGCTCGGGCCTGCCGCTGGGGCACGGCTTGTCGGCGCTTCATGCGTGACCCGCCTCGGAACGCGAATCGCGCTCATTGCCCTGCCTGACCCGATATGTTGACCATACGACCGGGCTCGGCGCCTTCCCCGTGGGGCCGAGCCCGGCTCAAACTCTGTGGCGGCCCGAGCCACAGGCCGAGGAAGCCTGGCGGTGGCATCGGCTTCGGATGATGGGACACCGCCAGGCCTCCACCCCAGCCTCTCACCCCGCGTTCCGCACCAAGCCGTGAGGCCCGCCGCCGCTGCTGTGCACCGCGGCGCACATACCGTTCGCCCGTGCGGGTGGCGCGGGTCCGGCGCCGCGCATCGCGGCCTGCGTCAAGGCGCTCGTCGAGGCATCTGTGGAGGAAAACGGCCACCTGATAGGGCTGTGGCTGTCTGCGACCACGCCTACGGGACAGCACTTGGGCACGCTGACGACCATGGGTCGTGCACCGTCTCATACCCATGACGAACTGCCGCTGGCGGGTCGCATCGTTTTCAGCTGGCGCGCTGTTGTTCACGATCCCGGCGAGCGGTTTCCAGGACAGTGCGCCAGGAAGTGACATCGGGTCTGCGGCGCAGCAGGGCACGCCGTTCCTTCTCGGTCATGCCGCCCCAGACGCCGAACTGGATGCGGTTGTCCAGTGCCTCGGCCAGGCACTCGGTCTGCACCGGACATCCCAGGCATACGGCCTTGGCGCGCCTTTGCCCCTCGGCGTCGGCGA